>JBFIHA010000012.1:0-72627 GCA_041602035.1 Gemmatimonadales bacterium
CGCGCCCGCGTCGATTCAGCAAACCGCCGAACGATCAGCCCGGCGATGACGAGCTTGACAACATCCAACAGGAGAAACGGGATCGAGCCCAGGGCCAACGCCACCGAGACGTCGCCGGTCAGGATCGCGAGCTGCGCCACACCGCCGGTATGAATGGCGAGCAGTCCCGCCACGAGACCCACGGCGAGTCGTCCCCACGAGCGACCGTTCCCGGCGAGCACCGGAACCAGGGCGGCCGCCAGCGGATAGGCCAGCAGATAGCCGCCCGTCGGCCCGATGAGCCGGGCGAACCCCGGCACGCCGATCGGCGCGAACATGGGCAGGCCGGCACCACCCAACGCCAGATACACGACCATGCTGGTGGCACCCAGACGCGGCCCCAGCAGCGCACCCACGATGAGCACCGCCGGCACCTGCAGCGTCACCGGCACCGGGGTGCCGGGAAGCGGCACGGCCACCTGCGCCGCGACGGCCACGAGGATCGCGCCCGCCAGCACGGCGAGTGCCCGGCGGACGACGGTACTTGGCGTCATGACCAGCCGGACGGTCGATTGCATGTCGTTCATCAGATCCGCTCCACGCTGAGAGCCACGGCGTTGCCGCCACCCAAACACAGCGTCGCCAGGCCCGTCGATTCATCGCGATCCTGCATCGCGTACAGCAAAGTGGTGAGAATGCGCGCTCCGCTCGCGCCAATGGGGTGACCCAGAGCCACGGCACCACCATGCACATTGACCCGATCCCAATCCCAGCCGAGGCCCTTCCCGTCGGCGAGCGCCTGCACGGCGAAGGCCTCGTTCGCCTCGATCAACCCGTAGTCACCGATCGTGGCCTTCGTCTTGGACATTAACGCCTGCACCGCGCCAATCGGAGCAAAGAACAGATCTTTGGGCGGGCCACCTGCGGCCGCATAGCCCGTGATGCGCGCCACGATCGAGAGCCCGTGCGTCGTCGCAAATGCCTCGGACGTCACTACCAGCGCGCTGGCCCCGTCGTTCAATCCCGGTGCATTGCCAGCAGTCACCGTGCCATCCTTCTGAAACACCGGCTTGAGCTTACCCAGGGCTTCGAGCGACGTGTCCGCGCGCGGGCCCTCGTCGGCCTTCACCACCGTCGGCCCTTTCCGCCCCGGTACCTCGACCGGCACGATCTCCGCCTTGAACTTCCCGCCTTCGATGGCGGCCACCGCCTTGCGGTGGCTGTTCAGCGCGAACTCGTCTTGTTCGGCCCGCGAGATCTTGGCTTTCGCGGCGGTGTACTCGGCATAGCTGCCCATCACGTTGTCGCCGAACGAACACCACAGCCCGTCCAGTTGCAGGCCGTCTACGAGCTTGTGGTCTCCATATTTCACGCCTGTCCTCAAGCCATACAGGTAGTGCGGCGCATTGGACATCGATTCCATGCCGCCCGCCACGACGCACCGCGCATCACCCGCCTTGATCGCCTGGGACGCGAGCATGACGGCCTTCAAACCCGACCCGCAGACCTTGTTGACCGTGAGGGCGGGAATGGTGTCGGGTACGCCCCCGTGCATCGCCGCCTGCCGAGCGGGCGCCTGCCCTGCGCCGCCCTGGATCACCATCCCCATGATGACTTCGTCCACCGCACCGGCGTCCACACCGGCACGGCCCACGGCCTCGCGAATCGCGCTGGCCCCCAGGGACGTCGCCGTCAGCGGACTCAGCCCACCCAGAAACCGCCCCACGGGGGTTCTGGCGGCGCTCACGATGACGGGGGTGGTCGCCTTGCTCACGGTTGGAAGCCTCCCATTCCCCTCCCAGGGTCGTACCGATGGCAGTAATTACCCGCGGAAGTTAACGGCGGAGTGAGACCGGCTCAAGGAACGTTCTCGCCCGAAACCCTGGGCGAATCGAGGCTACGCCAGGTGCAGCGACCGCGTGCGGATGAGCGCGAGCACACGCTCCTCGAACCGGTCCACCGCGATGACTTCCTGCTTCTTGGTCGCCCCGCGCGCCCGCACCGCCACCGTGCCGTCCGCCACCTCCCGCTTTCCGACCACGGCCATGAACGGCACCTTCATCAGTTCCGCGTCGCGAATTCGGTAGTTGAGCGTGTCGTTCCGGTCGTCGAGCGCGGCCCGAATGCCAGCGAGGGCGAGCCGATCGGTCACGGCCCTGGCGGCGTCGGCCTGCTCCTCGGTGATGGGGATGACCCGCACCTGCTCGGGGGCGAGCCACGCTGGGAACGCGCCCGCGAAATGCTCGATCAAGCAGCCCACGAACCGTTCGATCGTGCCGAAAATGGCCCGGTGGATCATGACCGGCCGATGCGGGCGATTGTCGGCGCCCGTGTACTCGAGCTGGAACCGCTCCGGGAGCTGGTAGTCCAGCTGGATCGTGGTCCCTTGCCATTCGCGGCCGATCGCGTCCCTCAGCTTGACGTCGATCTTGGGACCGTAGAACGCCCCGCCCCCCTCGTCCAGACCGAACGTCAGCTGCTTCCGCTCAAGCGCCCGGCGCAGCGCCACTTCGGCCACTTCCCACTGGGCGTCGCCGCCGATCTTCTTCTCGGGTCGAGTGGCGAGGTCGAGCCGGTACTCGAAGCCGAACGTCTCGCGCAGCACGAAATCGGTGAGGTCGAGCATGCGGTAGATCTCGTCCTCGATCTGGTCTTCGCGGCAGAACACGTGCGCGTCGTCCATGGTCAGCATGCGCACGCGCAACAGCCCGTGCAGGGTCCCCGACAGCTCGTTGCGGTACACGTTCGCGATCTCCGACATCCGGACCGGCAGGTCGCGGTACGAGCGCTGCCTGGCCGCGTAGATCAGCGTGTGCATCGGGCAGTTCATGGGCTTCACCCGATACCGCACGTCCTCGGACTCCCCACCGGCCGACCCCATGGCCGGGAACTGCTGGTCCTCGTACAGAGGGAGATGGCCGGAGCGGAGGAACAGATCCTCGCGGGTCACGTGCGGCGTATACACGAATTCGTAGCCGCGCTTCCTGAGCTCATCCTCGATGAAGCGGCGCAGCTCGAACTGCACGGTGGCGCCGCGGGGATGCCACAGGATCATCCCCGGACCGACGTCCTCCTGCACACTGTACAGATCGAGCTGCTTGCTCAGCACCCGATGGTCACGCCGCTCCGCCTCTTCCAACCGGCGCAGGTACTCATCGAGATCCTTCTTGGAGAACCATGCCGTGCCGTAGATGCGTTGCAGCATCTGTCGCCGCGAATCGCCGCGCCAATAGGCGCCGGCGGCATGCAGCAGCTTGAAGTGCTTCACCCGCCCGGTGCTCGGCACGTGCGGCCCGCGGCACAGGTCGACGAACGGTCCGTCCGTATAGACAGAGATGACTTCGTCGTCGGAGAACTCCTCGAGCCGCTCGAGCTTCAGTGGATCGTCCTTGAACCGTCCCCGGCCCTCGGCACGCTCGATCTCCTCGCGCACGAATGGATAGTCGGCCGCCGCGACCTCCTGCATCTTGGCCTCGATGGCCTCGAGATCCTCGGGCGTGAACGGGCGCGGCACCTCGAAGTCGTAATAGAAGCCGTCCTGAATCGGCGGGCCGAAGCCGATGTTGGCCTCGGGAAACAGCTGCCGCACCGCCGTGGCCAGCACGTGCGCCGCGGAATGGCGCATCACGTCGAGCGCGTCGGGATGATCCTCCGTCAGAATCTCGAACGCCGCATCGGCCGGGATGGGACGATCGAGGTCCCAGACCTCTCCGTCCACCCGCGCCGCCAGCGCCGCCCGGGCCAACCGGGGTCCGATGGACTCGGCCACGATGCGCGCCGTGGTACCGGGTGGCGCCGATCGCTCGGTTCCGTCGGGCAGGGTCAGGCTGATGGTTTTGGGCATGCGTGGTTGCGCGGAGGGTGGAGAAGAGCCGTTGTGTGGTCCAAGATACATGGATACCAAAGGATTACGATCAAACGTATAATTGTACCATGGACCATCTGCGGGTGCTACGGGGACGTCGTGTGATTCGCGTGCACGGCCAGCGACGCGACTGGGTGGGGCTTGGCCTCACGGCCGCGGCCGGTGTGGGCCTGGGTATGTTTGCCGGCTTGGCCATCGGGCAACTGCTCGGGGGCGTGGACACCGAGCGGGTGCGCGACGCCGTGGGCCGATTGGGACGATCCACGCCTGGCCCGGATGCAGACACCGGGGGGAGCGTGGAGCGGGCCGTGAACGGCGCACTCAGTGAGAACGCCACCACGCGCCACCTGGCGGTCAGGGCCCACGCCATTGGCGATGGGATCGTCGAGCTGACTGGCACGGCGCCAGATCCGGAAGCCCGCGCCCTCGCCGCCACCATCGCCCGGGGCGTGGCGGGATCGGCCGTCGTCGTGAACCGCATCCTCGTCGAGGGAGAGACACCGCGGTCCAGCCGACGCAAGCCTCCCCGGGCCGGCTGAGTCGGACTCGCACGAGCACGCGTTCGCCACTAAACGCCAACCACGTCCCCAGCCCTTCCATGACCCTGCCGGACCTGGCCACGAAGTACGATCCTTCCGCCATCGAGCGGGCCGTCTACGATCGCTGGATCGACGCCGGCGTGTTCGCGGCCGCGGTCGACACCGGACGGGAACCGTACGTGATCGTCATCCCGCCACCCAACGTGACGTCGGTGCTCCACATGGGGCACGGGCTGAATAACACCATCCAGGACGTGTTCATCCGCTACCGGCGCATGACCGGCCGGGAGGCGCTGTGGCTCCCAGGCACCGACCATGCCGGGATCGCCACGCAGAACGTGGTGGAGCGGGCGCTCGCCGCCGAAGGGCTTCGGCGGCAGGATCTGGGACGCGAGCGGTTCGTGGAGCGGGTGTGGGCGCACGTGCGGGAGACCGGCGACAGCATCATCGACCAACTCAAGGCGCTCGGCAGCTCATGCGACTGGTCGCGCACTCGGTTCACGTTCGACGACGCCTACTCGACCGCCGTGCGCCGCGTGTTCGTCCAGCTGTACGAGGAAGGGCTCGTGTACCGCGGGCATCGCGTGATCCATTGGTGTCCCCGCTGCTTGACGGCCCTGTCTGACGAAGAGGCGGAATTCCGCGAGCGCGACGACCACCTGTACTACATCCGCTACCCGTTCGTGGGGCCGAAGGATCAGCGGAGTGCGGGATCGGCGAATCGGGAGGGGGTGGTCGTCGCGACCACCCGGCCGGAGACGATGTTCGGCGACGTGTGCCTTGTGTACCACCCCGACGACGACCGTTTCGAGGGCCTGCGCGGGACGACCGTCGCGATCCCGCTCTCCGCGGTGCCGATCCCGATCGAGCACAGCACCGCCGTGGAGCGGGAGTTCGGCACCGGCATGCTCAAGGTGACCCCGGCACACGACGCCAACGACTTCGATATCGCGGCCGCCCTCCCGGGTGAGTTCGACACGCCCGTGATCATGACCGACGACGCCCGCATGGCCGACGAGCCGCGGGTGCCGAAGGCCCTGCGCGGCCTGGATCGCGACGACGCCCGCGAGCGCATTGTCGCGGAGCTCGAGACCGTGGGGCTGCTTGTGAAGGTCGAGCCGTACCGGCACGCGGTGCGTCACTGCTACCGGTGCCACACCGTGGTCGAGCCGCGGCTCTCGGATCAATGGTTCGTGAAGATGCGGCCGCTTGCCGAGCCCGCGCTCCAGGCGTACCGCGACGGCAAGCTGACCTTCGTGCCGGATCGGTGGGGCAAGGTGTACGAGCACTGGCTCACCGAGATCCGGGACTGGAACATCTCGCGCCAGCTGTGGTGGGGGCACCGCATTCCGGCGTGGTACTGCGAGGCCGACGAGTGCGACCACATCACGGTGGCAATGGACGAGCCCGACGCGTGCGGACTTTGCGGCGAATCCGTGCGCCAGGACGAGGACGTGCTGGATACGTGGTTTTCGTCCTGGCTCTGGCCGTTCGCGACCATGGGCTGGCCGGACGAGACGCCCGATCTGGCGCGCTTCTATCCGGGACACACGTTGGTCACCGGACCCGACATCATCTTCTTCTGGGTCGCCCGCATGGTCATGGCGGGCTACCACTTTCTGGGCGAGCGGCCGTTCGACACCGTGTACCTGAACGGCATCGTGCGCGATCCCCAGCATCGTGCATTCTCGAAGTCGCTCGGCAACGGCATCGACCCCCTCGAAGTCGTGGACCTCTACGGCGCGGACGCACTGCGATTCACGATCGTGGCCGGCGCCGGAGCCGGCACCGACGTGATCATGGATCGCGGCGACATGGATGCGACGTTCGCCGCAGGCCGCAACTTCGCCAACAAGTTGTGGAACGCCGGACGGCTCATTCTGTCCCAGCTGGGAGACGCGCCGCCGCCGCTCGACACGCTCGATCCCGGCGCCTTCACGCTGGCCGACCGATGGATCTTGTCACGCTGCCAGCGCGCCGTGCAGGAGGCCACCCTCGCGTTGGAGCGCTTCCGACCCAACGACGCCGCCAACATCGCCTACCACTTCGTGTGGGATGAGCTGGCGGACTGGTACCTCGAACAGGTGAAACCGAGGCTCTACGGCTCGGTTGACGGCGGCGGAGGAGCGCGGGCCATTCTCGTCACCGTCTTCGAGACGTCGCTCCGCCTGCTCCATCCGGTGATGCCGTTCATCACGGAGGAGCTCTGGGGCCACCTGCCCGGTGAGCGCGGAGCACTGCTCGCCGGTGCCGAGTGGCCGCGCCCCGACGACGATCTGATCGACGAGGCCGCCGAAGCCGAGTTCGCGCTGGTCCAGGTCGTGATCGGCGCCGTGCGAGCGATGCGCGCCGAGTATCGGGTGCCGCCATCCGCGGACGTGCCCGCCGTGGTCACCATCGGCTCGGACACGGCACGGCGGGGGGTCGCCACCGAGCACGATACGATCGAGCGCCTCGCGAAGCTTTCCCGGCTGGCGGTGGACGAACCCACCAAGGGCATTGGTGGCCACGCCGTCCTGTCCGACGGCTCCGCCGTGTTTGTGGCGCTCGGCGATGCCATCGACGTAGCGCAGGAATGCGCCCGTCTGCGGAGCGAGATGGAGCGGCTCGAGCGCCAGGTGGCCGGCGTCGCGGCCAAGCTCGCCAACGAACAGTTCGTGGCTCGGGCCCCGAAGGATGTCGTAGAGCGCGAACGGGAAAAGGAGTCGTCATGGCGCGAGCAGCGCGAGACGCTCGCCGCCAAGCTGCACGCCTTGGGCTGCTGACCGCGTACGCGGTCACCGCGTGCGCCGTCATGCAGGATCCTCCTGGCGGCCCGCCCGATTTCACGGCTCCCACCATCGTCGAGATCACGCCAGATTCCGGGAGCGTGGTCCCAGCGTTCGACGGGCGCCTCCGGTTCCAGTTCGACGAGGTGATCGCCGAGCAGTCGGGAGGAGGGCTCGCCAAGCTCATCGAAGTCTCGCCGCGCACCACGCAAGTGGACGTGTCGTGGAAGCGTTCGGCCATCGAGGTGAAGCCGTCCTCCGGCTGGCGCGCCAATGCCGTGTATCGCGTCGTGTTGCTGCCGGGCATCGCCGACCTCCGCAATAACCGCATGGAAGTGGGACGTACCGTGGTGTTCTCGACGGGGGGCGACATCCCGACCACGCAGCTGAGCGGCGTCGTGCTCGATTGGGAGAACGGACGCGTCGGCCGGCAGGCTCTCATCGAAGCCGTGCTCCTGCCCGATTCGCTGGTCTACACCACGCGCGGCGACTCGGTCGGCGAGTTCGTGCTCTCGGAGGTTCCGGTCGGCTCCTACTGGATCGTCGCGGGCATCGACGGGAACAGCAACAACCGCCGTGAGCCCCGCGAGCCGTTCGACTCCATCACGATTCAGCTGGACTCGATCGCCTCTCACCAGTTCTGGGCATTGGCGCGTGACACGGTCGGGCCGGTGCTGCGAGAGGTGGTGCCACTGGACAGCGTGACGATGCGCCTCGAGTTCACGCAGAAGCTCGCGCCCGGGCGACCGGACACCGGGGCAATCCGGGTCTTCGCCTTGCCCGATACGGTGCCAATCGCGGTGAGCGCGCTCTTCGATCAACCCACCTACGATTCGCTCATCGCAGTCGAGGCGCGCGAGCGGGCCCAGCGGGACTCCATCGCCGCAGCCGCCGACACCGTTCCGGAAGCTCCAGCGCCGCCACCGGCGCAGCAGCGCGGCCGAGCGGCTGGGGCCCCGCAGGCGGCACCTGACAGCTCCCGGGCGGCCCTGCTCCTCGCCACACGCCCAACGCTCCGAGCCATCTGGGTCGTGCGGGTCAGCGAGATCCTGGTTCCGGGTGGGCGCTACCTGGTGGACGCGACCGCCACTAACATGAATGGCGCAACGGCCGACTCCCGTTCGGTCCTGGTGCTCCCAGCCCCGCGCGATTCCACGTGAGCGATCCGCGCCGCGCCCTCCCCCCGGTGAATCAGCTGCTCACCGACGCGGAGCGCGCCGGGCTCACGGAGCTGGCGTCACGCGCCGAGCTGCTCGGCGCGGTGCGCGCCACGCTCGCCGAGGCGCGGCATCGGGGTGGGGCCGCTCCCGATGGTGGATGGGTTGAGGCCATCACCGCGCGCGTCACGGCAGCCGCGCAACCCTCCCTCAGACGGGTGGTGAACGCGACCGGCGTGGTGCTGCACACCAATCTGGGCCGAGCGCCGCTCGCGGCGGAAGCGTGCCGCGCCGTTGAGGAGGCGTTGGCCTACAGCACGCTCGAGTATGGTCTGGACGAAGGCGAACGCGGGTCCCGGCAAGACCACTTGAGCCCGCTCCTGTGCGAGCTGACAGGTGCCGAGGCGGCGCTGGTCGTGAACAACGCCGCCGCGGCGCTCATGCTGGCGCTGAACAGCACCGCCGAGGGCGGCGAGGCCATCGTCTCGCGCGGTGAGTTAGTGGAGATCGGCGGCGCGTTTCGCATTCCGGAGATCATGACCAAGAGCGGGGCCGTCCTGGTGGAGGTGGGCACCACCAACCGAACCCGTGTGCGGGACTACGCGCTCGCCGTGAGCCCGCGAACGCGGGTCCTGCTCAAGGTGCACCGGTCGAACTTCCACATGTCCGGGTTCGTGGCGGAGGCCACGGTGGACGAGCTCGTCCAACTCGGTGCGGCACGCGGTATCCCGGTCGTACACGACGCGGGGAGCGGGCTCCTCGTGACGCTCGACGCCTACGGCCTCACTGGAGAGCCGCTGGTGCGCGACGGCGTCGCGGCCGGCGCGACGGTGATCTTCTCGGGCGACAAGCTGCTCGGCGGTCCGCAGGCCGGGATTCTCGTGGGGCCGAGCACGATCGTAGAACGCTTGGCGCAGAACCCGCTCGCCCGCGCGCTCCGCCCCGACAAATCGACCGTGGCCGCGCTCGAGGCCACCCTGCGGCTCTATCGCGATCCGGGCCGCGCACTCACGGCGATTCCCGTCTTGGCTATGCTTACCGCGGATCCCCGGGACCTTCGGCGGCGGGCGCGACGGCTGGCACGGAAGATCCCTGGAGCCCGTACCCTTCCGGGACTCTCTGCCGTCGGAGGCGGGTCGTTTCCCAACTGCGACCTGCCCACCACGCTCGTGGCACTCGAGGTCGAGAACTGCGACACGTTTCTGCGTGCCCTCCGCGAGCACGACCCGCCGGTCGTCGCGCGCGCGGCTGATGATCGCGTTGTACTCGACGTCCGCACGGTGAGGAATGACGAATTCGCGATCGTGGCCGAGGCGGCGCGGGAAGCGGGTTGGCACGGACTCGCCGGCACGTAAGGGTATGCCCGCTGGCCGCGCGCGCACTGGGACCCCTGTGTATACTCCCTTCGTTCGGGGCACATTCCGATACCTGCCAGAGACCGGAGCGCTATGCACCACCTTCGTTCGCTTCCCGTCCTCGTGAGCCTCGCGCTCGCTGGGTCGAGCGCGCTCGCGGCGCAGGAGGTTCCACCGGTGCAGACGATCGGCATCGGTGAGACGGTCACGGGATACCTCACGGTGGAGCATGCCACGTTCGAGGACGGATCCCTGTATCAGCCGTATGCGTTTCAGGGCAACGAAGGCGCCGTGGTCTCGGTGTTTCTCACGTCTCCCGATTTCAACGCTCACCTCCTGATCACGGACGCCGACGATAACGTCGTCGAGACCGATGACAACGGCGGCGGCAACTGCAACGCACACCTCTCCTTGACCCTATCTCGAGGCGGCCGATACTACATCTTCGTGAATGCTTCCGACCCGGGGGAGTTGGGACAGTATCGGCTCTCGCTCATGAGCGGTATGCAGCCACCCGAGAGCACTGCCGGCTGTCAGGGCTACTTGCCGGTGACGGGCACAGTCGGCGTTGGCGAAGCGATCACGGGTGAATTGGCCGCCGGCGACCGCGTGCTGAGTGATTCTTCGCTGTTCGAGATCTACCTGATCCGGAACGAGCGTCGGGTACCCATCACCATCGATCTGCTATCGGACACGTTCGACCCGGCGATGGTATTGGTGCGGGGGCTGCGTGACGCCGTAGCCGACAACGATGACGGTGGCGGCAACTGCAACGCGCGTATCGGCCACACACCGCAGGACGATCGCCCGCATCGGGTATTGGTGTTCGCCCGCCAGAGGGGGAGCGGCGCGTACGAGCTCCAGGTGACGGAGGGGATCACCCCCACCACCGATCAGCCGGCCTGCGAAGGACGAGGTCGGTAGCGGAGGGTCGGCATGCGCGTCGCGGTATTGGCGTCGGGCGGAGGCACGAACCTACAGGCCTTGTTGGATCACTGCCGTGGCGACGCCGCCGCGCGCATCGTAGTCGTGATCAGCAACAAACCCGATGCGGGTGCGCTGGACCGCGCGCGACGGGCCGGTGTGCCGACGGCGGTGCTCGCGGACCACCGCGATGCCGCGGAGTTGCTCGGTGTACTCGAAGCACACCGTGTCGAGTTTGTTGTGCTGGCCGGATACCTCAAGCTCGTTCCCAGCACCGTGGTGGACGCGTACGTTGATCGCATGATCAACATTCATCCCGCGCTCCTGCCGTCGTTCGGCGGCCACGGGATGTACGGCCGACGGGTGCACGAGGCCGTCCTTGCCTCGGGCGCCACGATTTCCGGCCCCACGGTACATCTCGTCAACGCGGAATACGATCGGGGGCGGATCCTCGCCCAATGGCCGGTTCCGGTCGCGCCAGGCGACACACCGGAGACCCTTGCCGCGCGCGTTCTCGCGGTAGAGCATCAACTCCTTCCGGCCGTCGTGCTGGCGGCGGCCCGAGCAGGTCGCGCCGTGCCACTGACGGCGGCGGACCACCAGTTCGCCACCCGAGCGGGATCGGTGGAGGTGGGAGATCACCTCGAATCGGTCGAAGATCACAGATGAGTCATCACGTTCAGGAGGCCGGATGCCGCGCGCGTTGATCTCGGTATCGGACAAGCGGGGTGTGGCGTCGTTCGCGAGGGCGCTCGCCGACCAAGAGTGGGAGATCGTGTCGACCGGTGGCACAGCCCACGTGATCGAGCAAGCCGGTGTGCCGGTGACACCCGTCGATCGCGTAACCGGATTCCCGGAAATCATGGACGGCCGCGTCAAGACACTGCACCCCGCCATTCACGCGGCGCTCCTCGCGCGACGCGACGTGACGGCGCACATGCGCGAGATCGAGGCGCGCGGTTTCGTGCCCATCGATCTCGTGGCCGTGAACCTCTATCCGTTCCAGGAGACCGTGGGCCGGGCCAACGTGAAGCTCGAGGAAGCGATCGAGCAGATCGATATCGGCGGACCGTCCATGCTGCGCTCGGCGGCCAAGAACCACTCCCACGTGCTGGTCGTGGTCGACCCCAATGACTACGACCGCGTGCTGGCGGCCATCGGGACGGGGTCGCTGTCGCAGGAATTCAGGCTCGAGATGGCGGCAAAGGTGTTCGCGCATACGGCGGCTTACGACGCGGCGATCGCCCAATACCTCGGCAAGGACGAGGATACGTTTCCCACCATGATGGGCCTGGCGCTGGAGCGGATGCAGGTCCTGCGCTACGGCGAGAACCCGGAACAGCGGGCGGCGCTCTACACCTCGGGTGAGGGACGTGGCTTTGACGAGCTGCGGCAGCTGCACGGCAAGGAGTTGTCGTTCAACAACCTGCTCGATGTGGAGGCGGCGACGGCTGCCGTGGTGCCATGGCCGGATCGCCCGGTGTGTGCCATCATCAAGCACACCACCCCGTGCGGCATCGCGCTCGGCACGAGCGCCGAAGAGGCCTACCGTCGCGCGCTCGCCACCGACCCCAAATCGGCCTTTGGCTCGGTGGTGGCGTTCAACACCGTGGTGGACGCCGCCACCGCAGAGGCGATGCACGACTTGTTCGTCGAGGTGGTCGTCGCGCCGCGGTTTCATGACGGAGCGCTCAGCGCCTTCGGACGCAAGAAGAACATCCGAGTGGTGGAGTTGCCCCTGCCTGACAGCCGACCCGCCCTGGACTTCAAGCGCGTGCGCGGCGGGTTCCTGGTGCAGGATCGGTTCGCTTTGGACCGTGACGAATCGATCTGGCAGGTGGTGAGCGCCCGGCAGCCCACGGCCAGTGAGTGGCCGGACCTTCGGTTCGCATGGTCGGCCGTGTCCAGCGTCAAGTCGAACGCCATTCTGCTGGCGCGTGACGAGGCCGCCATCGGCATCGGCGCCGGGCAGATGAGCCGGGTGGACGCCTCGTTCATCGCGGTGCACAAGGCACGGGACGCCGGACACGACCCGTCGGGAGCGGTGCTTGCCTCCGACGCCTTCTTCCCGTTTGCCGACGGCATCGAGCAGGCGGCTGAAGCGGGGATCACCGCGGTCATTCAGCCTGGCGGATCGATCCGGGATGACGAGGTCAAAGCTGCCGCGGACGCGCACGACATGGCGATGGTGGTCACCGGCCGCCGGCAGTTCCGCCACTGATGCCCACCCCGGCAGCCGCCGCGGCACCGCTGCGGGAGCGACCGCCCTACCTGGCCGCGGGCATCGTCTTCCTCGTGGTGCTGGGGATCTACGTGGTGACGATTGCGCCCACGGCCCAGTTCTGGGACACGGCCGAATACATCGCCGCCGCCAAGGTGCTGGGCATTCCGCACCCACCGGGCAATCCGCTGTTCGTGCTGCTGGCCAACGTGTGGGGCATGCTGCCCATCGTGGAACACTATGCCCTCCGCATCAACCTCTTCGCTGCCGTCACCAGCGCCCTCGCATCGGGCTTCCTTTTCCTGGTGGCCGACCGGTTCCTGCGCAGTGTCGTCACCCCGCGCTGGGCCCGGATGGCGGCCGCCGCCGCAGGCATCCTGGTGGGTGCGACGTCGTTCACCGTGTGGAACCAGTCCGTGGTGAACGAGAAGGTCTATACCGTGAGCCTGCTCTCCATCGCCCTGGTGCTGTGGTTGGCGGTCCATTGGGGTGACGAGCCCGCCGGGCAACGCCGAGACCACTGGCTCGTACTCATCGTCTACACGATCGCGCTCAGCGCCACCAACCACCTGATGGGGTTGCTCGCAGCGCCGGCGGTGCTGGTGTACGTGGAGGCCGCCGAAGCCGAAGACGATTTCTGGATGCGGCTCCTCACGACGGGGGCGCTGCTCGTGCTGGCGGGCGCCGCGGCAATCCTGTTCAAGAGCTGGCTCGACGGCGAGAACGACGCCTGGTTGCTCCTTGCCATGCTGCTGCTCGCCGCTCCCGTGTGGTATGGGTTCACGGGTACCACGAGCAGCGCGACCCGCATCCTGCTCGCCCTGGGCACGGTGGGGATGGCGGCCATGATCGCCGAACGCGGGTGGAGTGACGGCCGTCCGCTGCTGTACCTCGCGACGGCCGCGCTGGTCGGACTGCTGGCGACCGTGGTGTACCGCGGGGGGCACCAACGCCTGGTGCTCATCTCGCTCGGTGCCATCGCCGTGGGGGTGAGCGTCTGGGTGTTCCTCCGCATCCGTGCCGCGCATTTCCCGCCCATCAACGAGGGGGAACCCACCAATTGGGACGCGCTCAAGCGCGTGTTGGCTCGCGAACAGTACCAGAAAGGACCGCTCCTGCCGCGGCAGGCCGACATCGTATGGCAGTACCTGAACTGGGTGCAGTACTTCACGTGGCAATTCGCCCACGACTGGAGCCAGCGCGTGCGCAATGCGCTCGCGGTGTTGTTCGGCGTGATCGGTCTGGTGGGTGCCGTACGGCATTGGCAGCGCGACCGCCGGGGCGCGGTGGCCATGACCGCGCTCATGGTCACCGTGACCGTACTGCTCGTCTTCTATCTCGACTTCAAGTACGGGTTCTCCATCCGACCCGACGAGCAGCTGCTCCGCGAAGTGCGCGAGCGCGACTACTTCTTCATCGCCTCGTTCCAGTTGTGGGGCGTGTGGGTCGCGCTCGGACTGGGAGTCCTGCTGGAGAGTCTCGCCCGCATGTTCCGCACGCGGACGGATGCTCGGAGCGCCTGGGCCGTGGCCACGCCGGTGCTGGCCCTGGCGCTGATTCCACTCGTAGGCAACCGCCAAACGGCGTCTCGCGCCGGCGAGTGGCTGCCGCGGGACTTCGCGTGGGACATCCTCCAGTCGGTGGAGCCGTACGGCATTCTGGTCACAGCGGGGGACAACGACACGTTCCCGCTGTGGTACATGCAGGAGGTGGAGGGGGTGCGCCAGGACGTGTTACTGGTGAACACGTCGCTCGGCAACACGGAGTGGCACGTGCGTCAACTCAAGCGCCGGCCCGTGTTTCCCTTCGATTCCGCCGCCGCCATCCCAATCTACCGGGGTCAGATGTGGGAGGCGCCCACGTACGAGGCCGTGGGGTTCAGCTACGACGAGATCGACCGCCTGCCCCCCATCCAGCGCGTGCCGGATCGGTCGGTCTTCACGGCCGGCAGCCTCCGGGTGGCGATCGGCACCCAGTACCTCGAGCGGGCCGAGATCCTCACGCTGCATCTCATTCAACAGAATCTCGGCAAACGCCCGGTCTACATCTCGCGCACCACGGGCGGATGGGCCGATCGACTGGGATTCACGTCGTACCTGCTCGGGCAGGGCATGGTCCGCAAGGTGATGCCGGAGCCCATTCAGGCCACTCCCGACACTGTCAACCTGCGCACGCTGGGTTGGGTCGACGTGGGGCGAACGGATACGCTGCTGTTTCAGGTCTATCACCCCGAGAGCGCCGCTCGTGACCGGCCCCAGGGATGGCCTGACCCGCCGTCGGAAGGGATCCTGTCGCTCTACGCGTTGATGTACGCCGGCTACGCGCAATACCTGTCGTTCCAGGCCGCCGAAGACTCGACCATGCGTGCCGATTCACTTACCATGGCCAAGATCCAACAGGCCACCGACATCGCCGAGCGGACGTTCCAACAGACGAGCGCATTCAGGAGATGAGTGACTGGCGCGAGCACCATGCCCGCCGCGGCGTGAGGCTGCCTACCCACCGACCGTGAGACCCAGCAGCAGGGTGCGTCCCGGCGCGGGCTCGAAGTACCGACCGAACGCCGCATTGACCACGACCGACGAGACGTAGCGCGCGGCGAATACGTTCATCACGGTGATGAACGGCGACACGCCGCGCGGCCCACCGATGCGTTCCCAGCCGGCACGCACCCCCACGACGGTCGACGCCCCCGCCGCCGCCGAGTTCGCGTCGTCGGCCGGCATGTGCGATACGCGCGTCACTTCCAGTGATCCCCACAGACCCGAGGGCCGGGCAACCGTCACCACGCCGAACAACCGGTGGCGCGGGATGCCCGGCACCCTGTTGCCGTCCAGGGTGTCCGCCAACACACGGAACTCGGAGAAACGGGAATCGTCCAGCGTGTAGGCGCCGGCCACCGTCACCCCGGGCCAGGGTGCGGCGTCGAGCGCCACTTCCACGCCGCGATGCTTGAGGCGCCCCGCATTGCGAAAGAACTGCCGGTCCGGCACGGTGGGCGATTCGAACGGCACGACCGCGTCGCGGACCGTGGCGTGGTACGCGACAACCTCAAATCCGACCGTCGCTCCCACGGTGCCGCGCACGCCCAGCTCCACGCTCACGGTGCGCTGTGGGCCCAGCTCCGGATTGAGCCCGCCGCTGCCGTCGGGGCGGTTCACCAGTTCCGTGGTTGTCGGGGTTTCGAACGCCGTGCTGAGGTTGATCCACGGCGCGATTCCCTTCAGGCCCGCGAGCGACACACCGATCGATCCGGAGAGCGCGTCCATGGTCTCAGCGCCCGTCTGGTCACCGTCATCGAGGAGACGGTCGTCCACCGCAAAGGTCACGCGATCGTAGCGCGCGCCGGCCACGAGACGCACCGGCCACCACGGAGCGAGCCGCGCCTGCACGAATGGGCCCACCGATCCCACTCGCTCGAACTGATCGAGCAGCTGGGCGGTGCCGCCAGTCGACACGTTACGCCGGTCGTCCCGCTGCCACTGCGCGTCTACGCCAACGGTTATCCGTGGCGCGGTCTGGGCTACGCCAGTGCCAACGGTCATCGCGCCGCGCACACCGTACGCCCACCGGTCGAGCAGGATAGTGGCAAAGGTGAGTGGGTTGTCGAGATCACGCCGCAGCAGGAACGCCGACACCTCGGCCACGGCACGGGACGAAAACGCGTGCGCCACCGCCACCCCACCCTGCGCCTGCC
The DNA here is from genome assembly GCA_041602035.1 of Gemmatimonadales bacterium. GTDB lineage: Bacteria > Gemmatimonadota > Gemmatimonadetes > Gemmatimonadales > GWC2-71-9 > JAOTVV01. The sequence goes on from JBFIHA010000012.1 coordinate 16,506, forward strand.
ACACCGACTTCCGCGCGTCGAACGCCACGTTGCGCGGCGCCGCCATCGACGGCAGCGAATCCAGTTCCGCCTGCGTGAGCGCGCCGGGATTCTGAGCCTCCGGCATGTGGGCCAGGCCACCGATGGCTGTGAGCCGGGTAGCCGCGCCGAGCGGTACGCGGGTGCGTACCGTGGCCCGCCTCAGCTCGGCGTGGCTGTGCTCGCGGAACCCGTCCGTCGTGAGCCACGATCCGGTGGCGTGGAGCGCCCCCCGACCGACGGGCGCCGAAACCGACCCTACCACCTTGCCCGTCGTGAAGGACCCACCATGGATTCGGCCGCGGAGTGCCGGTCGCTCGGGACGATCGAGGGCGGTGCGCAATTCCACCACCCCGCCGGACGCGTTGCCGTATAGCGCCGACGACGCGCCGCGCACGAGCTCGATTCGCTCGACGTCCACCATGTCCACGTTGGTGAGTTGCCCCTGGCCGTCGGGCAGCGTCTGCGGGATGCCGTCCAGCAGCACCTGCACGCCCCGCACACCGAACGCGGCGCGGGCGCCCGCGCCGCGCACCACGATCCGTTGATCCAGCGCGTAGTTGTAGCGGTTCAGGACGAGCACACCCGGCACGGCCTGGAGCACGTCGTCGAGACCCTCGGTCGTGCGGGCACGGGTGAGTGTCGCGCCCTCGATCACCGACACCGCGCGGGGCAGTTGCGCCAGCGTATCGATGGATCGGGCCACAGTCACCACTATCGGCGCCAGGCGTGCGACAGGGATGGAATCGCGGCGGACAGAATCGGGCGGGGTCTGCTGTGCACCGAGTGCACTCGTGCCAATAAGAAGGAAGGGGCCCAGAGCCCTCACCATTCCCGGCACGGCGTCCCTCGGCTAAGCCGTGTGGCGAGACCGCGCCGGCCCGTTCCCCGCTCTGGCGAGGAAGGTCCGGAACCCGGCCAGGCTGTCCACTACCACGGCGCCGGCATCCGTCAGCGCGGCGGCCCGGGAGGTGGCACCTTGCCCGCCCACTACCAGCGTCACGTCGGGCGGCAGCGACGCGCGGAGCGCAGCGACCTGCTCCCGCACTTCGGAACCCTCGCCGCACACGAAACTCAGCCCGACCAATCGGGGGCGGTGGCGCGTCGCCGCCACCCTGAGGGAGTCGGCCGGCGCGTCGGCGCCGAGGTAGAGGACGCGCCAGCCCATCGCCGCGGCGGTGGCCGCCGCCATCATCGCGCCGAACTCGTGCCGGTCGCCGGCCGACGACGCGAACACGGCCGTCGGCGCATCGCTCAGGGTCTCGGACGCGCGCAACAGGTCGCCCAACACCTGCCGTACCACGGCGGACGCCGCGTGCTCGTGGGCAATCGTCAGCTCGCCGCGCATCCAGCGATCGCCGATGGTGGTGAGCATGGGGACCACGACGCCGTCGAGCAGGTCAGCCGCACTGAGCGCGACCGTCGCCCGCCCGAGGATCCTTTCCAGACGGGGAGCATCCAGATCCTCCACCGCGCGCAAGGCGGACTCGAGATACGCCGCTTCCGCAGCGCCCGCGACGGGCGCCACATCCACCGGCGGCACTTCGACTTCCTGCGTCTCGTCGTCCCGCACCAGGTCGGCGAGCGCGGCGGTCGAGAGCTGGGCGATCTGGCCGATGCTGCGGCCGCGCTGGGTGGCGCGGCTCAGCAGCCGTAGCCGCTCGATGTCGTCGTCGGAGTAGACGCGCCGCCCGGTCGGCGACCGGCCGGGTACGACGGCCCCATAGCGCCGCTCCCAGGCCCGCAGCACGTCGGCCGACAGCCCCGTCCGCCGCACCACCACCTGGATTGGATGACTCTGCTGGCCCGTCACCTTCCGCCCCCCTCTTGTGTGGTCTGTCCATCCCATGTCAATGAAAGATTTGACCACGTCGGGATTCAGTCAATATCTGGACAACCCCAGTCCTGGCAAAACTTTAGACAAAATCTTGACAGATGGCTATTGGTCAGTTACTTTATTTGACACGGGTTGGACACAAGGACGGTCTGGTGACCGGGAAGGCTTGTCCGCCAGCAACAGATGTCAGATGGAGAGCATCACACTACGACTGAGGAGTGCACAACCATGAAGAGGATCAGCATCATCACCGCCGCCGCTGCGTTTGCGTTGATTGCCGGCGCAGGCCCAGTTCAGGCACAGTACTCCAGCACCAAGGACCACGCCGCCAAGGCGAAGTCCGAAACGATGGCCAAAATGGATATCGTCGAGACCGCCGTGTCGGCCGGCTCGTTCACGACGCTGGTGACGGCACTCAAGTCTGCGGGCCTCGTGGACGCGCTCAAGGGCGAGGGTCCGTTCACGGTGTTCGCTCCTACGGATGAGGCGTTCGCCAAGCTGCCCAAGGGCACCGTCGAGGCCCTGCTGAACGATAAGGAAAAGCTCACCAAGATTCTCACCTACCATGTCGTCTCTGGGAAGGTGATGGCGAAGGATGTCGTGAAGCTGAGCGAGGCCAAGACGCTGCAGGGCGGAAAGCTCTGGATCGACACGTCGAACGGCGTGAAGGTGAACGACGCGACGGTCGTGAAGACCGACATCGCGGCGTCGAACGGCGTCATCCACGTGATCGACACGGTGCTCCTGCCGAAATAAGGCTGACGCAGCACGCTCGATCGAGCGCCCCAACACGGCCCCCGGGATCCTCCGGGGGCCGTCGTGTTATCAAGACATCCTTCATCCCCGCAGGCACTTGACGGTTCGCTTCGGCGGACCGTAGCGTGTGTGAAGATGATCACCTGCCGGCTCCTCGGACCCGTCGAGATCGGCGTCGACGGCGGCGCGCCGCCCGCCGAGTTGCTGTGGCGCAAGAATCTAGGCTTGCTCGTCTACCTCGCCCGCTCCCCTCGGCATTCGCGTACCCGCGATCACCTGACCGGTCTCTTGTGGGCCGACAAGCCCGATCAGGCAGCCCGTCACTCGCTGCGCGAGGCGATCCGCGTGCTGCGCAAGTGTCTGGGCGACGACGGGCTCGTGACCGATCACGATCAGGTCCGGCTCAACCCCAGCCATGTCCAGCTCGATCTGGTCGAGTTCGAGCGGCATGAGCGATCGGGCAATTGGGACATGGCCGCGGCCGTCGTGGCCGGGGGGTTCATGGAAGGGTTCGGCATTCCGGACGCGTCGGGCTTCGAGGACTGGCTCGAGGCCGAACGCGGACACTGGCAGGGCCGCTGCGCGCGTGCGCTCTCGCACCGCGCCGACGATCTATCGAAACACGGCGAGCTGCAGGCCGCGGTTGAGGTGGCGGCGCGGGCCCTGACCATCGATCCCGCGTCCGAGGCGGCGGCGCGGACGGCCATGCGGACGTCGGCCCTGCTCGGCGACCGGGCCGCGGCGCTCGCCTGGTACGATCGGTTACGGCGGCACTTGGACCAACTCGGTAGCGCGCCCGAGCGGGAGACCGCCGAGTTGGCGGAGCGGGTGCGGAGCGAGCGGCAGTGGCACTTGGCCGACTCCGTTCCGGTGGAGCCTGCGGGCGGCGCCGAGTCGCGCCGCGCGCCCCTGGTGGGACGGGAGACGGAGCTGGCGCGGTTGGTGGAGGCCTTGGAGGGATGCATATCGGAGGCGACGCCCGCCGTCGGCGTCATCGTGGCCGCACCGGGACTGGGCAAGTCGCGCCTCGCTGACGAGGTGATGGCCCGGGCCCGCCTGGCCGGCGCGGCGGTCGCCGGGGTACGGTGCGTCGAAGCCGATCTCGATCAGCCGTGGAGCGGCACGCTCGGGTTCGCGCGGGGCGGCCTGCTCGAGGCACGTGGTCTGGCTGCGGCGTCCCCACGCGCGCTGGGCGCCTTCGCCAAGGAGATCACCGAGTGGCAGGACCGGTTCGGCAGTGGGGTAACCGACACGATCTCACCGGGCGCCGCGCTCACCGAGGTGCTGCGCGCAATCGCGCTGGAACAACCGGTGGCCGTGCTGATCGACGACGCCCAGTGGTTCGACGCTGAGTCGATGGGGGCCGCGATCGCGACCGTGCGTGACCTGACGGGAACACCGGTATTCCTCCTGGTCGCGACCCAGGCCGAACCCTCACGTCCCGAGCTGGACGACCTGCGCTCGAGATTGGGACGCGACGTCGCGGGGACGACGTGCACGCTGGCCCCGCTCGACACCGCCGCGCTCCGGCGGCTCACCGCGTGGGCGATGCCCCAGTACACCGAGGAGCAGATAGACCGGCTCACTCGGCGGCTCGAGGCCGACACCGCCGGCTTCCCGCTCCTCGCCATGGAGCTGCTACACGCGCTGGCGCTCGGCATGGACCTGGGGCGCGTGGCCGGCGCGTGGCCTTCCCCGCTCCACACGCTCGACTCCTCACTGCCGTCCGACCTGCCGGACAGCATTGTGGCCGCGATACGTGTGGGGTTCCGGCGGCTCAGCCCCGACGCACAGCAGGTGCTTGCGGCCGCTGCCGTGCTGGGCGACCGTGTGGCGCCGGCCGGGCTCGAGAAGGCCACGCAGGTATCCGGCAAGGCGCTCGAGGCGGCGCTCGACGAGCTGGAGTGGCAACGATGGCTCGCGGCCGAGCCGCGCGGCTACGCGTTCGTCGCCGCGATCGCGCGCCACGTCGTCGCTGAGGACATGATCACCGAAGGTCAGCGACAGCGGTTTCTCGCCGCGCGGTGAGGTGGGAGGAGATGATTCCATGACGGCAGCGTCACCCGGGATTCGATTGACCGTCGCCCTGCTGGGGTGCGTCACGGTCTTGTGGGTACCGCTCCGAGCCCAGGACGCGACGCTCGCCGGCATCATAACCGATTCCGTCACGGGAGCGGTGGTGCAGGGCGCGCGCGTCGACGTGATCGCCAGGGAGCGTGCGGTGGCCCGCGCGGTGACCGACATCCACGGAGCATTCACTCTCACGTTCGGCGCCGGGACGTACACGGTGGTAGTCGCACGCCTCGATTACCGGCCGGTGCGACTCGACGGGATCACCATCGCCGCGGGCTCCACTCGGCGGCTCACCGTGCGCCTGGTGCCGCAGGCATACGTGATCAATCCAGTCGTGGTATCGGCATCGCGCGCCGAAGAGAAGGCACTCGATGCGCCCGCGTCGGTCACGGTGGTAGACGAGCGCTCCATCGCGGAGCGGCCGGGGCTCACCCCGATCGACCACGTGTACGGCACGCCGGGGGTGGACGTGGCGACCACCGGCATCCTGGCGCACGAGGTCGTGTCCCGCGGGTTCAACAACGTGTCGTCGGGTGCGTTGCTGGTGCTCACCGACGGGCGCTACGCCTCGGTGCCGTCGCTCCGGATCAACGTGTTCAGCTTCATCCCGCTCACCGACGACGACATCGAGCGCATCGAGATGGTGCGCGGACCGGGGTCCGCGCTCTACGGTCCCAACTCGTCGAACGGCGTGCTGCACGTGCTGAGCCGCTCGCCGTTTGCGTCCCGTCCGGCCACGCTCACGCTCACCGGGGGCGAGCGCGGCATGCTGCACGGGCAGCTCCGCGTGGCGCAGTCGCTGAGCCGGCGCGTGGCGCTCAAGCTCTCGGCACAGTACCTCCGCGCCCGCGATTGGCCGTACGTGGATCCCGACGAGCAGTCGGCGCGCCTGTTGGCCATCGGCACCGGCGCGGATCCGGACACCCTGTTGATCGGAAAGCGCGACACCACGGTGGAGCGCGTGGGCGGCGAGGCGCGGATCGACTGGCGGCCCGGCACCGAGACGACGGTCACCGCGGCCGTCGGCATCAACGGCGCGCTCCGCCACATCGAGCTGACCCCGCTCGGCGCGGCCCAGCTCGACGACTGGCGCTCCGCCTACGGCCAGATCCGCGTGCGGCACGGACGGCTGTTCGGGCAGGCGTTCATCAATACGAGCGGCTCGGGCGATACGTATCTGCTCCGGACCGGTGTGCCCATCACCGATCAGTCGCGCATGATCGTGGCACAGCTTCAGCATGGGAGCGTCGTGGGGTCGCGTCTCAACCTCACCTACGGGCTCGACCTCCAGCGCACGGAGCCGCGCACCGAGGGCACCATCACGGGCAGGAACGAGGACGACGACACGATCGACGAGGCGGGTGGGTATCTCCACGCCGACGTGCAGCTGACTCCGATGCTCCGCGCCGTCGCCGCCGCGCGGGTGGACTACCACAACCGGCTGACCGACCTGGTGTTCTCGCCACGGGCAGCGCTCGTGCTGCAGCCGAAGGAATCCCACACGTTCCGGCTCACATACAACCGTGCGTTCAGCACGCCCAACACCAACAACCTGTTTCTCGACCTGATCGCCGGTGTGCTTCCCACCCCTGTCCCGATCCCGGTGCGGCTGGTGGGCGTACCCAAGGACGGCTTCAGCTTTCGGCACGACTGCGACGGCGGGCTGTGCATGCGGTCGCCCTACACGCCCGGCGCGCTCGGCGGCGACACCGCGTATCTCCCGCTCGACGTGACGCTGTTGTGGCCCATGCTGGTGGATTCGCTGCGAAACCGTGGCATCGACCTCTCGGCGGTGACCCCGCCCACCGGAGCCGACGTCGCAACAGCGTTGGGCAGGCTGGACATCGGCACCGGCACGTTCGGGCCAGTAACTGACGCGCGCGACATCCCGCCGCTCCGGCCCACCATCGACAACGTGATCGAGCTGGGCTACCGCGGAGTGCTTGGAGACCGTGTGTCACTCGGCGTCGACGTGTATAAGGCCTGGAAGAACGACTTCCAGGGCGCCGAGCGCGTCGAGACCCCGAACGCGTTCTTCGATCCGGTCTCGTTGGCGGCGTATCTCGCGAACTTCATGTCGGCAGACTCAGCGCAATTCATCGCCGGACTCGTGGGCCAGGTACCGGCCGGCACCGTGACGCCGGTGGAAGCGCGCGATCCGTGGGACGTACTGGTGTCGTACCGCAACTTCGGCGAGGCGAGCTACTGGGGCGCGGACCTGGACGTGGGCGCGATCCTCACACCCACGATTGCCGTGCAGGGCACGTACTCGTGGACCAGCAAAGACATGTTCGCGCTGGCCGACCCGGCGGGGCAGGTGGACAGTCTGCCACTCAACGCACCGGCCAATCGCGCCTCGGGCACGGTGCTGTTCCGCCACGACGGCTGGGGGGTCAACGCGCAGGTGCGCTTTCGCTGGGTGGACGGCTTTCCCGTCCGCTCCGGCGTGTACGTCGGTGACGTATCGGGATATGCGGTCGTGGACGCGCTGGTCGGCTATCGGCTCCCGTTCGCGCCGACGGTGACAGTCACCATGAACGCGCTCAACCTGACCGACAACGCCCACCGGGAGTTCGTGGGCGCACCCCGGATCGGGCGGCTGGTGACGGGGAGTGTCCGGGCGGAATTCTGAATGGGTGGCTGTGTGCTGTGAGCTGTGAGTTGTGAGTTGTCACTGGTGCTCGAGTGGACGTGCTCGCCGGGGCGCGTACCTCGTAGTCGGGGCGGCCTACTCGTACCCATGGGCGTCGCGGAGGAGGGCACGTCTGCGAGATCACTGGTGGTGTACGCTGCACGCTGTACGCTGCGCGCCGAACACACTACCGCGCTGTCACACCATCAGCTGGCAGAGGTACGCCGTAGCCACCCCCAGGTAATTGCCCAGCGCGTAGCCGATCAGCGCCAACATGATCGAGATCGGCACCAGCTCTTCGCGGTGGTATCCCGCCGCGACCGGTGCCGAGGCGGCCCCGCCCACCGCGGCCACGCTGGCGGTGGCAGCCATGCTCACGTCGATCCGGAACAGCCGCGCGCCGATCACGACGAAAATCAAGTGCACGGTGATGCACATGAAGCCGGCTACTAGGAACCACTGCGCGCCGCCGATTTTGGTGAGATCCGCCTGCGCGCCGAGCATGGTCATGTAGATGTACACCAGCCCCATGGCGAGTGGCTCGGTGCCGGGCACGTTCTTGAGTCGAGTCGCCGAGAGCCCGATGCCGAACGTCGTCACCAGCAGGATGGCCCAGGTGTTCTGGGTGAAGACGGGATCGATGACCGGAAACACGGCGGCCAGTTGGTTGGCCGCGAAGATGGCCGTGAACCCGAAGCCCATCAGCACCAGCACGTCACGGAAGTGCACCTCGTGTGACTTCTTCTCGATCTCCGCATCGGCCTGGGCGATGTGGTCGATCTGCTCCTGCGACACGCCGGTGAAGCGGTTGAACCATTTCGCCCAGCGCTTGCACGTGAGGATGAGCGGGAAATAGAGCACGTAGACGAAGTTGTCCACCAGCACCACCATGCCCACCATCTCACCCGGCGTGTCGAGGCTTTCGGCCACGGCGGCCAGGTTGCCGGTGCCGCCGATCCAGCTGCCGGCCAGCGCACCGTAGCCGCGCCACGTGTCGGGCGGCAGGCCCTCACGGAAGAGGAAGAACGAGATCACCGCACCGATCACGATCCCGAACGCGCCAAGCACCAGCACGCCCGCGCCGCGCCACGCCACCCTGAGCGACTGTCGGATGTTGATGTCCAGCAGCATCAGCACGATGAACATCGGCACCGCGAACGACCGGAACGTGGTGTAGATCGGGGTGGAGCGCGGGATGACGTTGAGATTGGACAGGAAGATCGGTGTCAGGAAGATCCAGATGATGGCGGGCAGGATATTGAAGATCTTCCACTTGGTGCGCTTCTCGAGCCAGATGAACAGGACCGGGATCATGGTGATCACGGCCATGACACCGATCATCTCGTTGAACAACGGCTCCGAGTTCATTGACGCTCCGGGGTCGGGAGGAGGAACGGGCTCCGAGTCACTGCTTGGCGGCGATCTTGGCCCAGGTGTCGCGGAGGGTGACGGTCCGGTTGTAGACCAGGTGGCCGGGCTTCGAGTCCACCGGATCGCTCATGAAGTAGCCCTGGCGCTCGAACTGGTACTGAGTGCCCGGCGGGTCGTTTGCCACGCTGGGCTCGATGCGGCTCCCGGTGAGCACCACCAGCGACTCGGGGTTCAGGTTGCTGGTGAAGTCCGGGCCTTTGTCCACCTCGTCCGGATCCGGCACGCGGAACAGCCGGTCGTACAGCCGCACCTCGCAGGGGAGCGACTCGGCGGCGGACACCCAGTGGATCGTGCCCTTTACCTTGCGGCCGTCCGGCGCGTCGCCGCCGCGCGTGGCCGGATCGTACGTGCACAGAAGCTCGGTCACCTCACCGGTCTTCGGATCCTTGACCACGTCCGTACACGTGATGAAGTAGCCGTAGCGCAGCCGCACTTCGCGTCCCGGCGCCAGGCGGAAGAACTTCTTGGGCGGATCTTCCATAAAATCGTCGCGCTCGATGTAGAGCGTGCGTGAGAACGGGATCGTCCGCGATCCGTCCTTCGGCACGTCGTGCGGCCAGTAGGGCGCGTCGAGTTGTTCGGTTTTGCTTTCGGGATAATTAGTGATCGTGACCTTGAGCGGCTTGAACACGCACAGTACGCGCGGCGCCCGGGTGTTCAGGTCGTCCCGTACGCAGTATTCCAGCTTCTCGATATCCACTCGGCTGTCGGTCTTGGCCACGCCCACCAGGTCGCAGAAGCTCCTGATCGCCTCCGGCGTCACCCCTCGGCGCCGGAGGCCTGCGATCGTCGGCATCCGTGGATCGTCCCAGCCCGACACGTGCCCGCGCTCGACCAACTGGATCAGCTTGCGCTTGGAGAGCACCGTGTAGTCCAGGTTGAGCCTGGCGAACTCGGTCTGCTCGGTGCGGGGGTGTGCGAACCCGGCGGCATCCAGCACCCACTCGTACAGCGCGTTGTTGTCCTTGAACTCCAGCGTGCAGAGCGAGTGGGTGATGTCCTCGATCGCGTCCGAGAGGCAGTGGGTGAAGTCGTATAGCGGATAGATGCACCACGCGTCTTCCTGGCGGTAGTGGCTCGCGTGGCGGATGCGGTACAGGATCGGATCGCGCATCAGCATGTTGGGATGGGCCATGTCGATCTTGGCCCGGAGCACGTGGGTGCCGTCGGCGAACTCGCCAGCCCGCATGCGGCGAAACAGGTCCAAGTTCTCCTTCGCGGAGCGCATGCGGTGCGGGCTGTCCCGCCCCGCCTGGGTCACCGTGCCGCGGTACTCGCGGATCTCGTCCTCGCTCAGGGAATCGACGTAGGCGTTTCCATCCTGGATCAGCTTTTCGGCGTACTGGTACAGCTGCTCGAAGTAGTCGGAGGCGAAGTACAGGTGCTCACCCCAGTCGAAGCCGAGCCAGCGCACGTCCTCCTGGATGGAACGCACGTACTTCATGTCCTCCGTTTCGGGGTTGGTGTCGTCGAACCGGAGGTGACAGATGCCGTTGTGCTCCTTGGCCAGCCCGAAGTTCAAACAGCACGACTTGGCGTGGCCGATATGGAGGTAGCCGTTCGGTTCAGGCGGGAACCGGGTTTCCACCCGACCGCCATATTTGCCGCTCTCCTGGTCGCGCTCGACCATGGCGCGGATGAAGTCGCGGCCCTGGGGGCGCGGGGTGTCGGGCGGCATCTTGGATTTGGTGGTGCCCACTCGTGGTGCTCCGTGCGTGCGCTGGGGTTGTGCGCGGCGTTCTGGCCGAGTTGGCGCGGAACGCCCGTAAAGGTAGCAGGGAGGGCGGGTTGGGGCGGAGTCGCCTCGAGCCAGACCCACAGTGGTACGAGTTACGGGTTGCCGCCTCCCGCTGTTCCCGCATATTGGCGGTTGACTGCGGGAGAGGTCGGCCGGAGCCGTCAAAGGACTGGGGGGACGATGACGCGGGTGGCGTGGCTACGGGCGAGCTACTGGGCCGGCGCGATCGCCGACGTGCTGATCGGCGTGCTCACGCTGGTGCCCTCTCGCATGGGGCTGCCGGGGTTCCGCTACCCGATGGGACTGGCCGCCTCGTTGATGATCGCGTGGGCGGTGCTACTCCTTTGGGCTGACCGCAAGCCGGTCGAACGGCGCGGCGTGCTGCCGGTCACCGTACTGGTCATCCTTGGGCTGATGGCGAGCGGCATCTACAGCGTGGCGATCGGACTGTTCCCGGTCTCGCGAATCGCCCCTTCCACCGTCCTCGGCGTCGTGCTGATCGCGCTCATGCTGTTCAGCTACGTCAACGCGGCGGGTGCCGAACGTCCGTGATGCTCCTACCGCGACGGCATCGTCACCTTGGAGAAGTGATACTGCGCGATCTTCCAGCGCCCGCCGTCTCGGACCCGCGTCTCGGAGTAACGCCAGGATCCGGTTTCCGCCTCACCGCCCGGCAGCGTGAGCGTGCCGTCCAGGTAGGCGACGGCGATCGCCACGTCGCCCAGCACTTTGACGTCGGGCGCGCGGAGCGTGAAGCTCGCGCGGAAGCCGGCCTCGTAGGCGGCCTGGAGCGCGGCCGGATTGAACCCCCTCACCAGCAGCGCCCCCCCAAACAGGAAGCCTCGCGTGTCTGCGGTGTAGAACTGCGCGAGCCCTTCGAAATCGCCGGCGCTCCACGCGGCCAGTGTCTCGGTCATGGCGGCGCGAACGTCGGCGTTCTGCGCTTGGCCGGTCGCAGGCAAAACGAGGCTCGTGAGAACGATCGAGACGACCATCCAACGTGTCATGGACATGAGAGTGGCTCCCTTGCTCGTTACGGCAAAGCTGACGTGACCGGTCGCCGCTCGCCAGGTGCCGCATGCCGGAGGGACCGCGCGTGACGGCACCGCCACGCAACCGCGCGCCGCGCCGATTCCCGCCCGAAGTGCTGTACGCCGGCCTCGCGGCGCTCAGCATCCTGGTCGTGGTGCAGTATGTCGATCTCTCACCCCGCGTGGAAAGCGAGTTCTTCTTCTCGGAAGAAGACCCACAGCTCCAGGCGTCGATCGAGATCGACCGCCGCTTCCCTTCCCCACCGCAGATCATCGTACGCGCCGAGCCCCCGGATCTCTCGGACCCTGGGTACGAGACGGCCATCCGCGACCTCACCGCCGACTTCGAGAACGTGCCCGGCCTCATCGGCGTGTACAGCGCGGCCAATCAGGACGCGTTCACGAGCCCGCTGTGGTCGCGGCTGCTCCTCACACCGGACGGGTCCGCGACCAACATCGTGCTCAGCACCGACGGCACCGACCCCGCCGCCCTCGTGCCGAGGATCGAGGCGGTGGTGGAGCGGCACGCCGGACCGAACCTGGATCTCCGACTCTCGGGCGTACCGTACGTGGTGGAGCTGATTCGGCGCAGCCTGTTCCGCGACCTCCTCGTGTTCAGCTCGGCCGCGCTCGTGGTGTTCGGGCTCGTCATCGGCGTGGTGTATCGCCGCGGGCGCATCGTGGTGGGGGCACTCTCGGCGTGTCTCACGGCCTGTGCGCTCACGCTGTCGCTCGCCCAGCTGGCCGGTATCGCGATCGGGCTCCTGACCGCGAACATCACGACCATCGTGTTCGTGATCACGCTGTCGCACGTGGTGTTCCTGACGTCCAACTGGCAGGTGACCCAGCCGAATGGTGACGCGTCATCACCGGATCCCGTCGCCCGGGCCATGCGCCTCACGATCGTGCCGTCCTTCTGGTGCATGTTCACCACGCTGTGCGGGTTCCTGAGCCTGCTCATCGCCACGGCTGAGCCGCTCCGCGAGCTGGGGATGGCCGGCGCCATTGGCACCCTCACCGCCCTCGCGGTGGCCTACGGCGTGTACCCCCCGTTTCTGCGCGAGAGCACCGTGCCGTCCGCCGTCGGTGCGCGTCGCGGTGACGGCTGGGTCGGCGCGTTCCTACCGAGCACGCACGCGGCGCGCTGGCTCACCGGCACCGCCGTCGTCGTCGTGATCGCCGGGCTCGGGATGCGGTGGCTCACGACCGATCCCAGTCTCCTGTCCTACTTCGCCAACGGTAGCGACATCCGCGCCGGCCTCGAAGCGATCGACCGCGACGGCGGTAGCAGCTCGCTCAACCTGGTGGTGCGGGAGACGAACGACGGGTTGATCGACACCGATGCCGCCTACGACAAGATGTGGGCGCTCCAGGATACGCTGGAGGCGGACCCGTCCGTCGGCGTGGTGCTGTCGCCCGCGGTGCTCCTGGCGGATGCCAAGCGGGCACCGCTCGCCGGGTTCCTGGGCTGGCGCCAGCTGTTGCGTATCCTCGAGAGTCCGCGACTGGGCCGCATCGCGCTCAGCTTCGTGACCCCGGAGCACGACCAGGGACTGTTCTACCTCCGGATGCGGGAAGCCGGACGCGACGCGTCCCGCGCCGATATCATCGAGCGCATGACGCGCTACGTGGGCGAGAGGGATCTCGAGCTCGTCATGGTGGGCGGGCAGTACGATCTTCAGGCGCAGCTGGGCCGCCTGATCGGCTGGAGCCTGCGCAACGCGATCGGCGGGCTGCTGCTCCTGTTCATCGCGGTGGCGTTCATCGTATCCCGCTCGTCGCGTGCCTCCGCGATCATGGTGGCGTGCCTGACGTCGATCCCGCTCGTGATCCTCGGGGTGCTCGGGCACTTCCGCGTCCCGCTCGACATGATCGCCTCGCCCGCGGTGAACGTGTCGCTCGCGATGGGGGTGGACTCGATGATCCATCTGGCGGTGCGGGCGCGGCGGCTGCGGGCGGATAACACCAGTCCACTCGACCCGTGGTTCAAGGCACGCGCGCAGCTGTGGCGGCCCATCCTGGGCGCGAGCCTGATCGTGTGCGCGGGGTTCGGCATCTTCAGCCTGTCCGCGTTTCCCCCCACGCAGCGGTTCGGGATGGCGGTCATCCTGGGCACGCTCACGGCGGCGGCGGTGACGTTGATTGCGGTACCACTGGGGGCGGTTAGGCGGTTGACGAGTAGGCGGTTAGGCGGTTGGACATCTAAATGAAGGCGAGGGACGATGAGTTTGGGTCAGGATTTCGCGCGGATCTATGGGCGGGAGTTGGATCGGTTGGCGAACGAGGTCGCCGAGTATCGGAGCGATGCGGAGCTGTGGTCGACCGTGGGGGCGCAGAAGAACCCGCCGGGCGCGCTGGCGCTGCACGTGGTGGGTGGGCTGTTGGCCATGATCGGGGCGGCGTTGGGGGGCACGGGGTACGTGCGGGACCGTGAGCGCGAGTTCAGCGGACGCGGCGTGCCGCGCGACGAGGTGGTGCGCCGCATTCGGGAGTGCCGAGACGTGATCGTCCCGGTGCTGGAAGGATTGGACGACGCCGCGCTCGCCGCCACGTATCCCGGTAAGACCCCGCCGCGGCTCCAGGGGAGCACGACCCAGGGCTTCCTCATCCACCTTGTGTGGCACCTTGGGTGGCATCTGGGCCAGGTGTACTACCATCGGGTAGGGATTGCGGAGCACGAAGCCTAGCCGGTCCAACGATCCCGACACCCTCGCCGTGGCGCAGACGTTCCGGTTCCGGGGAGAGTTGAATCAGGAACGGCGCCTGGTGTTCGACAGCAGGGAATCCGGCTGAGGTGCGCGGGCCCTGCAGACTCCCATGAATCTCGCGACCGCCCCGACCGTATTGACAGCATGTGGCCCTCCGGTTTCTTGCACCATCGAGCCTTTCTTTCATGAGCGATCCAAGGAGCGAGTGATGCGACGCACCATCGAGCGAGCGCGACGAGCGGTCCTCTTCGGCCTTACCGCGGGCGTTCTACTCGCGATCCCGGGCGCCAGCATGGCGCAAGACGCCGGCGCCCGCGTGCCTAACGAGCGCTGGATGCAGTACGCGGACGTGCGGCAGGCGGGCTTCGACCCCGCGGCCCTCGAGGCGGCGCGCGAGACGTGGGAATTGCTCCCGTCCTCGGCGTTCCTCGTGATCGCCGACGGCGCGGTGGTGGCCGCATGGGGCGAAGTGGAGCGGCGGTTCATGTGCCACTCGGTGCGTAAGAGCTTCCTCTCCGCCCTGTACGGGATCTACTGGGACCGCGGCCAGATCGACCTCAACAAGACGCTGGCCGACCTCGGCATCGACGACGAGCCGGACACGCTGTACGACTCCGAGCAACAGGCGCGCATCCTCGACCTGCTTAAGGCGCGCTCCGGCGTGTTCCATCCCGCGGCCTACGCGGGCCGCACGGATTCCCGGCCGCGTGGCAGCGAGGGACCGGGCCGCTACTTCGCCTACAACAACTGGGACTTCAACACGTCGGCGACGATCCTCATGCAGGAGACCGGCGAGGACGTGTTCGAGGCGTTCGACCGCTACTTCGCCCGGCCGCTCGCGATGGAAGACTGGCGCCTCTCCGACGGCTACTACCACTACGAGCGCGACAAGTCAAAGTACCCGGCCTACCCGTTCCGCCTGTCGGCCCGCGACGCGGCGCGGTTCGGACTGCTGTTTGCCCGCGAGGGGATGTGGGCCGACCAGCGCATCCTGTCCGAACACTGGGTGCGCCGCAGCTCGGCACTCTACTCGATCGACAACGACATCATGGGCTACGGCTTCTACTGGTGGATCCTGCGCGACCCCCGGCTCGCCAAACACGGGATGTACGCGGCCCTCGGCGTGGGGAACCAGATGATCGCGGTGCTGCCCAAGCTGGACATGGTAATCGTAAACCGCGCCAACACGTATCAGGGCCAGGGTACGCCGATGCCGGCGCTGCTCAACCTGATCGACCAGGTCCTCACGGCGCGAACCGGCACACCGGCACCGGACCCGACGCTCGTCCCGCTCGAGGGACGCCCCGACCCGTTGATCACGCATCTCGCGACCGAGCGGCTCCAAGACTTCGTGGGTACGTGGGTCTACCCCGCCCCGCCGCTAGGTCTACCCGCGCGCACCACCGGGCGCATCACCGCGGGTGACGGCCACCTGGTGCTCGACGTGCCGGTGCGCGGCACGTTCCGGCTCTATCTCCAGGACGACGGCACGCTCCACTCCGAAGACAGCTACGAGCGCTACGTGCCGGTGCGGGACGAGGCCGGGGCGCTCGCTGGCGTCGCCGACCTGGAGTCGATCGTGACCGCCGGGATCATGGCCGCGGCGAACGGGCAACCCGACCGTGCCGACCGCCTGCTCGCGATGGGCGATCCGCTGGGCGGAACCTCGATCGCGGTGGGACGCGCCGTGGCCGATCTTCTGGCCGGGCGCGAGGCGGTGGCGGAGCAGCGCGTCCAGTCACTCGCGGTCGAGACCGAGGCGCGGCGGGTGGAGCTGGAAGTGAACGCCGTGGGGTACCTGCTGCTCCAGTCTGAGAAGGCGGACCAGGCACTGGAGGTGTTCGCGCTCAACACTCGTGTGTTCCCCGATGCGTTCAATACGTGGGACAGCTTGGGCGAGGCGCACATGGTGCTGGGCCACAATGAAGAAGCGATCCGCGCCTACGAGCGGTCGCTCGCGCTCAACCCGGAGAACACGAACGCCGAACGGATGATCGCGCGGATTCGGGGCGGAGGACGGTAAGACGGTAAGATGGTAAGACGGTAGGACGGTAGGGCGGTAGGCCGGCGGGCGTACCGTCTTAGACAACCGCCCGGCTTGAGCGCCATCGCCCGCACGGCTAGCGTACGACCAATGCGCGAGCCCAACACGAGCTGTCCCCGCTGCCAGACCTTCCTACCGGAGCCGGCGGCGATCTGCCCGATCTGCGGGGCGGACATCGAGAGCGGGGTGGTCACGGAGACGGGATCGCCCCCACCCGACGACCTCGAGGTCGTGCGCGCCGCCCTGACGGATGAGTACGACGTGCTGGACGAGTTGGGGCGCGGCGGTATGGCGGTCGTGTACCGCGCGCGCGAGCGGCGGTTGCAGCGGGACGTGGCGATCAAGGTGCTGCCGTTCACCCGGACCCGGGAACTGGCGTCGGTCGAGCGCTTCCTCGGCGAGGCGCGCATCGCCGCTCAACTCGAGCACCCCAACATCATCCCGATCCATCGCGTTGGACGAGCGGGCGAGGTGATCTACTTCGCCATGAAGCTCGTCCGCGGATCGTCGCTGTCTCACCTCCTCCAGGAGCGACACACCCTCCCGGTGTCCGAAATCCGGAAGCTCCTGAGTGAGGTCGGCGATGCGCTCGCCTACGCCGCCCGCCGCGGCGTGGTGCATCGGGATATCAAGCCCGACAACATCCTGCAGGAAGCCGAGTCCGGTCGGTACCTCGTAAGCGACTTCGGAATCGCGCGATCGGCGGAAGCGGCGCGGCTCACCGAGACAGGTACGACGGTGGGCACGCCGCGTTACATGAGCCCGGAGCAGGCGCGCGGCGAGGTGGTCGACGGTCGGTCGGACATCTACAGTCTCGGCGCCGTGGCCTATCACTGCCTGACCGGACGCCCGCCGTTCGACAAACCTGACGGCGTCGCGACACTCTACGCGCACGTCCACGAGCCGCTCCCGCACCCGACGCTCACCGCGCCCGATGAGCGCAACCTGTTCGCGATCATCGAGCAGATGCTAATCAAGGATCCGAACGGGCGGGTGCAGACCGGCGACGACGTGGTCCGGGCGGCGTCCGGCAAGACGGACGCGGTCGTGGACCGGGTGTCCGCCGCGACGACTGAGGTGCTCCCGACCTCGGAGCCCGGCGAGGGCGGCGCGGTTGGCCCGATGCGGCGTCTTCGCTCCGCCGCAGGCCGGGTAATCTCCAAGCGCACGGAGTGGCTGCGCCGCTATCGGGTCGTGCGCTGGGCCACGCGGACGCCGCGGCGGGCAATTATCGTCGTGCTCGCGGGCATCGGCCTGGTGTGGGGGACACGGACGGCGCTGCACTTCGCCGTGATGCACCGGTCGCGGTGCCCGGAGGGCGCGGCGCAAGCGTCCGTGATGCTGGATCCGATCGGGAGCCGCCCGGTTGGCCGCCAGCTCGACATCTACTACGACGTGTGCGGGCTGGCCGAGGGGACGGCGTACACGGTGGGGATCTCGCTCTCGCGCAAGGCCGGCGGCATCGGAGGATTGCTGGGTGGGCGAGACCGACCCGTGGCCGTGAGCTTCGACGAGGCGGCACGCGGTCCCGCGACCAGACGGCACCGCGACATTACGGTGCCCGACCTCAGACCCGGAAGCTACACGCTGGCAGTATCGATCAGGTTGGCCGACGGACGCGTGCTCAGCCGCGAGCACGACGTGCAGCTGCTTGGACGGTAGGACGGTAAGACGGTAGGACGGTAGGCTCCCGCACGGTACCGTCTTACCGTCTTACCGTCTTACCGTCTTACCGTCTTTCGAGGCTTGCGATCCTCCCCAACCGCGCACAATTCTTCTCCCATGGAGTTCCTCAACTTCCTCATCATCCTGGTCACTGCCTGGCTCCTGTGGCGGCGGCCGGAGAAGGAACGGCTCGCGTTCGCGCTACTGATCGTGAGCTGCCTCATCATGGCCGTACTGTTCCTGATCGGCACCCACACGTCGCTCATCCCCGGGCTGAACCTGTGACGCTCCTGTCGCAGGACCGGCTGCGCACCGTGCTCGCGTGGGTGGTGATCGCGCTGATCGGCGTGCCCGTGGGCGGGGCGGTGTGGCTCGGCGTGGTGTACGGGGAGTCGCCCTGCATCCTGTGCTGGGCGCAACGCACGTCGATGGTGCTGATCGCCCTCGTGGGCCTGTTCGTGCTGCGCTACGGCCCCCGCCCCCGCTACATCGGCCTGGTGGTGCTGCTCGGCACGTGGGGCGTGTACATGGCACTCCGCCACTCGGCGCTCCACCTGGCGCGCGACGTGGGCCAGGGGTTCGCCGCGCCGTACTTCGGCGTCCACACGTACGCCTGGGCCGGGTTCATCCACTTCGTGGTGCTGGTCGCGGTTGCGGTCCTGCTCCTGCTGCTGCGCGAGGACGCGCCCAGCTACGGGCCGCGCGAGCCGGGCCGAGTGGGGCTGTTCGCCTTCGTGTTGTTCATGGTAGTGGTGGGAGCCAACACGCTCCAGGCATTCATCACCACCGGGCCACCGCCGTTCATCGGCCAGGCCGATCCGGTGCGCTTCTCGTTGAATCCGCAGCACTGGGTGTGGATGTACGAGGACGAGATCCGGGGGCGCATCTCGCCCCGGGGATCGTGGACCGTGCCGAGGCCGAACCCGGCGGCGGTCGAGGTCGACACCGACCCCGCCAACGGACCACTCGCGAACCTGCCGGTGCTCGAGGTAGAGCGCCGGCTCACGATCACGGCACCGATGGGTGGCACGCTCACCGGGTTTGCCCGCGATCCCGCCACGGGCCGGTTCCTCGCGGCGACCGATCACCACGGCGTGCTGGTGCTCGACAGCACGCTGTCGCGCGCCGAGCACCGCGTGCTGCTGGATCACCAGTACAGCATCGATCTCACCCCGCTCGCGGGGGCGGCCTTCGTGGGCGACACGCTGGCCGTGCTGGCCACCAACAAGAGCTACGTGCTCTTGCGGCCTGATCCCGCGGCCGACCCCGACCGCGAGTGGCGCCATTTCCGGGAGACCGACGGCGGCGTCACCGAGCTGCGCCGCTCGCGCTTCGCCACCGAGCGCGCTCGGCAGATGTACGTGCTCTCGCTGGCCTATGACCGCCAGGCGGACGAGTTGATCACGGTCACCGTCCCCTCACCGCGGCATCGGCGCATGGTGGTGTCACGCTTCGACCGCGGGGACCGGTTGCTGTCATCGGAGTTCGAGCCGCGCCTCGCTCCGAGTCTCACGCCGAGCGACTCCGGTCGCACGCTCGCCGAGTACGTGGTCACGGGCGCCGTCGCCGTGGACCGTACGCTCTATGCCGTGAGCGCCGCATACTCCACGCTGCTGGTGATCGATCTCGACACGAAGCTCGTCACCGCGGCCTACGCCGTGCCCGGCATCGAGCGCCCGGTGGGGCTTGCCGCACGTGGGTCGGAATTGCTGGTGGCGCAGGCGGACGGCCGGATCGCGGTGATCGCGCGGCCGGATACAAGGAGTCGGACAAGCGAGTAGCTGAGCGTCGAGGGATGTCGACGGCCAGTGAGCATGTCCGGAGTTTCCCGGAGTCAATTGTCCATCACGGCCTGAGGAGTTTCGAGTGGAAGTATTCTCCATCCTGGTAGTGGTAATTCTCCAGGTCGGCGTGGTGGCAGCGGTGGTAGTCGGTGCCGCGCAGTTCCTCACCCGCACCGCTCCCGGTCGGCGTTTGGCCGAGCGCCTTTGGGGAGCGTCGCGTGGCGAGCCCGAGGATTTGCGAGCGGAGGTTCGGCAGCTCCGCGCGGACATCGCGGACCTGCAGGAGCGTTGCGACGTCACCGAGCGCATGGTCGCGCGGCTCTCTCATAGCAGCCCGCCACCGCAGCTCCGGAACGGGGCTGCCCCGAGCGAGGGGTCTTCTCGGAGGGGGCCTTGACCGACCCGGGCCCGCGCGCCGCCCTGCCGCGCCTCGCGCTCGGCACCGTCTCCATGCTCTTGGGCGTGAAGCTCGCCGCCCATGTGGTGACCAACATCGTCACCCCGTACGAGTTCCACCGCGACGAGTTCCTGTACCTCGCGATGGGGACGCACTTCCGGCCGCTGCACATGGACTTCCCGCCCATGATGGCCCTGCTCGGAAACGCGGCGCGGGTGTTCGGCGACACGTCGCTCTTCGCGGTGCGCATGGTGCCGGCGCTCGCCGGCACGGTCATCATGCTCCTGATGCTGCTCATCGTGCGGGAACTGGGCGGCAAGAAGGGGGCGATGCTGCTCGCGGCGGCGGCGCTGTTCTTCAATCCGCTGTTTCTCCGCACCGCCAACCTGTTTCAGCCGGTGGCGCTGGATCAGCTGTGGTGGACGCTCGGGTTTTACGCGCTCATCAAGCTGCGTAACACCGAGGACCCGCGCTGGTGGCTCGTGCTGGGCGCGGCGGGTGGACTCGGCCTCCTCACCAAGTTCAGCATCCTATTCTTCGGCGTGGCGGTCCTCGTCGGCCTGCTGCTCACCGACCAGCGGAAGTCCTTTGCCGGCCCCTGGCCGTGGATTGCCATCCTCATGGCCGTGGTGATCGGTATGCCGAGCATCGTGGGTCAGGTGAACCTCGGCTTCCCCGTGGTGGGGCAGATGCAGGACCTCCGCAGCGTGCAACTCCAGCGCACCACCCTCGGCGACTTTGTCGGTGGGCAGGTGCTGTTGGGCCCGAGCTTCCTGCTCGCCCTGATCGGCGTGATCGGCCTGTTCGCGCATCCGGATCTCAGCCGCCATCGCATGGCGGCGTGGATCGCGATCACCGCGTTCGCCGTGCTTGCAGCCCTGAAGGGCAAAGCGTACTACGTGGGGCCGATCTACCCCGTGCTCTACGCCGTCGGCGCCGTGACGCTGCAGGACCTGGCGCACGACCGCGTGCGGCAGATCGCACAGTGGGGGATCGCAGCGCTCGTGATCGCGTACGGCGTGTTCACTCTGCCCTTCGGGCTGCCCATCCTCCCACCCGCGACGATGGCGCGCTATGCCGCATGGACCGGCATCACCCCCGCCGTCACCACCAACCGAGGCGTGGTGCTCCGCCTGCCGCAGGACTACGGCGACATGCTCGCCTGGCGCGAGCTGGTAGAGGGGGTGGCGCGCGTGTACCACGCGTTGCCCGAAGAAGACAAGGCGCGCACCGTGCTCTACGGCGCCAACTACGGGGAGGCGGGCGCGCTGGATCTGTACGGCCCGCCGCTCGGCCTCCCGCCCGTGGTGAGCATGGCGGGGAGCTTCTACTTCTTCGGCCCCGGCGACCAGTCCGGCGAGGTCATGCTGTTCGTCGGCATGGAACGCGAATGGGTCAACGATACGTGCCCGTCAGCGGAGGTCGCCACGCGGGTGAAAGCCGAGTGGACCGTGGAGGAGAACGACGTCCCGGTGGTCATCTGCCGAGAGCCGACGACGACGGTGCAGGAGGTGTGGGAGCGGAATCCCGCGGCGGGCGAGCGCAGCGAGACGCAGCGGCCGGAGGTGTGAGGAGAGGTTGATCGATGCGTGACGTGCTCTCAGCGTACTGGTGGCTCATCATCCTTTCGGTGGTGGCGTTGGCATTCGTCCTGCGGGATCTGCACGACCGCTGGCGGAAATAGCCGGCGCACCCCCACGCACGCGGTTTCCGACAACTGCTCGTGGAGTGGCCGAGTTACGCGAATTGGGTTCTCGAGGACTTCATCGCTGGCAGCCCCCCTCGAGTCCGGCTGGCCGGGACTCATGCTCGGCATGTTCGAGGCGATCCGCGACTTCAACGCGACTCTCGCTGAGCCGGAGCGCGTGCGCGTCCGCGGGATCGACGTAAACCTCACCGAGTACGGCGGCGCCGCCCAGTTCCGGAGTTCCCTGGGGGGACTGGTCGGTTACCTGTCCACCGCTGGACCGGTCGCGACGCTCCTCCAGGGCGACTACGGTCGACGTTCGTGCCCTCCGGGACTCGGACTACGATCGCTCGGTGCTGATGCGGGAGGACGTGATCAAGCAGCTCGCCGATACGCGCATCGGCGAGTCGACCGACGGGACGATCATTAACTTCGGCGCCACCCACGTCCAGAAGGCTCGGTTGTTCAGAACGGACATCGAGTGGCTCGGCGAGTATCTCGTACACCGGAGCACGGTGGTACACGGCTCGGTATTCGTCATCGGTGTCATGGCGGCTTCCATCCTGCCGGTGAGCGGAGGCACGGTTCTCGTGTGCGACGTGCACGACGCGTCACCGCCCAACGAACTGCTCCGTGTGATGGTCGAGTCGTTTCCGGATCAAACGATGTTCCTGCCATTGGATGACCCGGTGTTCGCGTCGGCGGCGTATTGCTCAACATCGAGGAGATCATCCACAGCTGCGCCCCGGCGGAGCAGTATGACGCCATCATGCAGTACGCGGTGGCACACCGGCTGCCGCCTCCCTAGCTCGACGAACCCCCAACCCGGGCTGACCACCCACCAGGGTCCGTGACGCTGCCACGGCTCAATGGGTATTGGAGATAGACAGTTGGCTGGGCGTCACCGATCGCCGCGCGGCCACGTCAACACCGGACGCTGACGGTGGGGCCGCCGGCGAGTTACGGAGGAGGGAGGCCCGGATGAAACACTCTCCGTTATTGGGAACGGTGCTGCTGCTCACGGTCGGTGCGTGCACCGACGCTGCGGCGCCTGCGAACGACGCGGTGTTCAAGGTCGACGTCGGCGGGGAAACGTTCCACGTGTCCGTCACCGATGCCGCGGTCATTGCCGAGGCGGAGCGCCGCATGCGGGACGACGGCGGCGTGGGCATCGTAATCGGGACGCTGGCGCACGGCGACGGTGGGTTCAACCAACCGTGGAGCTGGCACCTGGTGCCGGCGACGGTTGAGGTCGTCGACTTCAGTATCGAGCTGTGCGACGGCCGGCCGAGCATGGTCGAGGCCGATCTCGAGTACTGGGTCGACACGGTAAAGCAGTTCTGTCCGTGGGAGGGGAAGCTGACGGCGCGGACGCAGTAGTCCGACCGCGGGTCGAAGTGGGGCGTCGTGGTGCTCGGCGGACTCCTGGCCGGGAGGCGAGGGCCTCGGCCGATCAGCCGCTTACTCCTCGGCGATCTCCTCCGCCTCGAGCTGCGCATCCACCCGCTGCCCGAGTGCTCTGGCCGCATCCAGGTCGCGCGTCAAGTCGTCCACCGTGACCGTGCCGGCATGCAGTTTCAGGAGATCGAGACGCAGCGTCTCGAGCGCGGCAACCGCTGTCGCGAGGCGTGCGGCCCCACTGGGAGTCCCGGCATTCGCACGCAGGGCGAGTGCGTCGGCTTCGAGCCGCTCGATGACGGCGGGTACCTCGCGGAGACGGGTGCGTTCCGCGTCGGGCAAGCCGCGGTAGAGATCCTCTACGGCGCGACCGATGGCCAGTTCCGTGCGCTCGCCAGCCGCGGGCAGCGCCGGCTGCACCCGTAGCCCGAGACCTCCCAGGCGGAACATCCACCGGCCCAAGCGGCCGCGCAGCAAGCGGCTGAACACTCTGCCGCCACCGAAGTTCTCCCACAACCGGCGCACGGTGATGAGGGGAGCGGCGATCGTCGTCGCGGTGCCGAGCGTCACGAGCAGGTTCCCTTCGGTCGTCATGCCTGCAAGACCCAACGCGGTCGCGGCCACGCCCAGGCCGACCGTGGTCACCACGGTCCGGCGGGTCGGCCGGCTGGGGAGCTCGACGGCGTCCGTCGCGCGGTCCTCGAGCGTGAGCACGGCCGCGAGCGCACGGTGATCGTACCCTTCTCGCAGTAACTGCCGAGCCATCGCGACGAGCCGGCCGATGCGGGTGGCCGACAGGCCCGCGAACACGGTGACCATCAACAGCTCGATCAGTCGCACGATCCCGAGGATGTCGCCCTCGATCACCTGAAAGATCTCGAACCCGAGCACCACCCCGCCGATGCCGACCAGGTACCCGCCGGCCTCCGAGCCCACCGCGTGCGCCTCCCGCGCGAACCGTTGCAGCGGCTGCGGGACGCGCACCAGCGCGCCGCGTGCCGTTTCGACCTCGCGCGCGAACTCGTCCGCCGAGCCCGGCCGCGCGGCAGGATCCTTGGCCAGGCACCGGTCCAC
The DNA here is from genome assembly GCA_041602035.1 of Gemmatimonadales bacterium. Lineage (GTDB taxonomy): Bacteria > Gemmatimonadota > Gemmatimonadetes > Gemmatimonadales > GWC2-71-9 > JAOTVV01. Next base: position 40,779 of record JBFIHA010000012.1, read on the forward strand.
CGCCTGTGCGAACCGCGTCGGCAGCGCGGGGACCAGGCTCGCGAGCGGCGGCGGCGCGGCCGACAGGTGCTGGGTCATGAACCCCGCGTTGGAATGCGACTCGAACGGGAGCCGTCCCGTCGCTGCAAAGAACGCAGTGACCCCGAGAGAGTAGAGATCGCTCCGCGCGTCGACCGCACCACCCGCGATCTGCTCCGGGCTCATGTACTGCGGGGTGCCGGCGCGTACCCCGCCAGCCGGGGTGCGCGCTTCGATGCTTCGCGCGATGCCGAAATCCACGACCAGCGCCCGCCCGCCTTCTCGCTCGAGCAGCACGTTGTCGGGTTTGACATCACGGTGCACGATGCCGCGCGCGTGCGCGTGGCCGAGCGCCCAGGCGACTTCCTGGACCACCCGCATCACCTCGCGGGGAGCGAGCGGTCCCGCCCGCCGCACCCGGGCGCCGAGCGTCTCGCCATCCACGAATCCCATGACGAAAAAGACCAGCCGATCCGACTCCTCGACGCTGTGGATCGGAACGACATTCGGGTGCGACAGGCCGGCCGCGGTACGCGCCTCGCGCAAAAACCGCGATCGCACTTCCGGAATGGCGGCGAGCGCCCTCGGCAGCAGCTTGATCGCCACCAACCGCTCCAGCGCGACGTCGCGGGCAAGGAACACGATCCCCATGCCTCCACGGCCCAACTCGCGCTCGAGCGAGTACCGGCCCGCGACGGTTTCCTGAAGCGCCAAGAACTCCGCGGATGCAATCTGCTCGGTCACGTCGACCCTACGCCGCCTGCGCGATAAGCCGCACCGCCGTGCCCACTCCGTCTTCCGCCCGGATGCGCTCCCCCAGCGCGGCGGCACGTTGCCGCATGCCATCGTCGTTCGTGGCCGCGCGGATGGCGTGGGCCAGTCGCTCGACCGTGATGCGCTTCTGCGGCACGGGCGGCGGGCCCACGCCGAGCTGCATCACGCGATGGGCCCAGAACGGCTGATCCGCAAAGAACGGCGCGAGGATCGACGGCACGCCGGCCCTGAGCCCCGCGGCGGTGGTGCCGGCACCACCGTGATGCACCACGGCTGCCATGCGTGGAAACAGCCAGTCATGCGGAACGTCCTCGATCCCGAACACGTCGTCGGTCGGATCGACGTGCCCGGCACCCATCCACCCTGTCGATACCACGCCCCGGCGCCCGGCACGACGCAGGGCATCAGCCGCAATGTCGAACAGCTCCGCGGGATCCTTGGCGATCATGCTTCCGAACCCGATGTACACGGGCGACGGACTGGCGTCGAGGAACGCCACGAGCTCCGCCGGCGGCTGCCACGCTGCCGGACGATCGAGAAACCAGTATCCCGTGATGTGGTCCGACTCGGGCCAATCCCGCGGTTTGGGGATCACGGCGGCACTGAAAGCGTAGAGGTGAGGAATGCCTCGGGCGCGGAACTCCTTGAACGGCCCGATCACGGGCAGCGCCGGAAGACCGAGCGTTTCCGTACGCCAGCGGTTCACGACCGATCGCAGCGCCTGCCAGCTCCCCTGCTCGTACAGGGTATAGCTCAGCAGGTTGTACGTGGCGCCCCAGCTGCGCTTACCGGCCATGGGGAAGACCGGGAACTCACGCGTCGGCGTCACGGGCAGGATCGACGCCTGATACGCAGGGACGCCGAGCGCCTCGGCAGCGTGGTACGCGGCAAACGCCAGCGGAGAGTAGATAATGGTATCGGATCCGACGCAGGCCTGCGAGGTTTCGGCCAGGTACGCTTTCAGCAGTGGCCGGAACAGCCGCAGGAACCGGCTGACGAAGCGGATGATGCTGTCACCCGAGTCGAGCCACGCCTGCCCATGGCGACCGGCAATGATCTCCTTCGGATCGGCCGGCAGCGGGACAAACTCGAGTCCGTGACTCGACACCAACGCGCGAAACGGTTCATGGGTCGCGAGCCGCACCTCGTGCCCCGCGGCTCGGAGCCCCACGCCGAGCGCGACGTACGGTTGCACGTCACCGCGCGATCCGATCGTGAGCATGGTGATACGCATCGGCTCTGTGGCCCTCATCCCTTGGGCGCGAGGAACTCCTGAAACGGCGGATAGTCACGCAGGGGTTCGAGGTCCATGTCCCGGTGCAGGAAGATCTCGAACGGTCGGCCCCGGGCGTACGCGTCACGGAGCAGCACCATCGCCCGATCCAGGTCGCCGAGCTGTGCGGCGATCGATGCCTGCACGTACTCCTCTCGTCCGAAGTCGTACGGGTCGGCCATCCCGTCGAGGCGATCGCTGATCGCCAGTGCCTCCTCTCGGTCCCCGCGCCGCGCCGCCAGCAGGCCAAGATACCCCTGTACCATCACGTCCCTCGGCGTCGCCGCTGCCGCCTCGCGGAACAGCGCTTCGGCCTCGTCCCAGCGTTCCGCCTGATAGAGGGCGACCGCCAGGCCGACCTGGTAATAAACAGTCGCGGCCTCCTCAGCCGGGCGGGCGCGAAACCACTGCACCGCTCGCTCCGCCACGCCGAGCGACGCCTCGCGAAAGCCGTGCGCCCGTAGCTCCGCCGCCACCTCAACCATCACGCCCACGGCCGTCACCACGTCCTCGCGCGGCAGCAGCAGCGTCTCGCCGAGCCGGCGTTCCACCTCGTCGGACCTGCCGAGCGCCGCCAAGGCCCGGAGCTCGTGGTTCAATATCCGCAGCCGGTCGGGGTAGACCTCACGCCCGCGCCGTGTCTCGGCCAACTCGCGCGAGTACGCTCCCACCATGTGGAGCGCTTCCATGAGCGTCTGCCACTGGAAGTAGAACGTCGAGAGGTTGTCGATGTCGGTGAGGATCTCGATGCTCTCGTTCGGCCGGTTTGACCGCAGCGCCTCGACGGCGAGGTCGACGGCCGAGCCCCGCGCGCGTGCGGCCTGGAGTGCCGCCACCCGGTCTCCACGGAGTCCCGCGGCCAGCCAATCGAGAGCCGCGCGCTGATACGGACTGAACCGCGACCGATACGGTTCCAGCAGCCGCACGTTCGAATCCGCGGCTCGTCGCTCCCCCAGGTTAGCGTGCGCCATGACGATGAAGAACCGGGGATCGGCGAACGTGGAGTCCAGCGCCACTGCCTGGTACATGAACTCGAGCGTCTCGCGCATGCGCAGTGGCACGCCGTGGTAGAAGGCGCGATGCCCCTCGAGATACGCCCGGTACGCCTCCAGCGACGGCGGTTTGCTGGAGGCGGGGGACGGCAGGAGCCGGTGATCCAGGGCGGCCGCGACCGCCATCACCACCCGGCGCCGCAACGAGTCTAGGGCCACGCTCGACGCACCGCCCTCGACGGCGATCGGCGCCACGGTGCGCAGGAGCCGCTCCTCGCTCACATCGATGATCTGCGTCTGGAACTCGAGCGTGTCGTTCTGGAGATAGTAGGACCCGGCCACGACGGTCCCGGCCCGGGCCGCCTCGCCCGCGGCCCGGGCGGTCCCAGCATCGGATGATTCGGCGACGCTGGCGAGGTCGGGCCCCGGATGGATCGCGGTCGCGGTGGGCACGACCTCGATCACCTCGATCTCCTGGAGGCCCTGCGCAATCCAATCGGCCGCCAGATTCCCCAGCACGTCCAGACCGGGGTCGCCCGTCCGGTTCTGGAACGGCACGACCACCACGCGGTTCGGGTCGAGGGTAGCCGTCCCACTCAGCCATCCTTGGCTCACGCCCACGATGATCGCTGCGACCAGGACGACCGCTGCCGAAACGGCGACGGGCACCACGATCCGTCGGGGCACGCGGAGCCGTACCCGACCCAGACCGGCGTCCTCACGCGTCAACGCCGCGACGAAGTCGGACGCGGTGCGATATCGATCCGCGGGCGCCTTGGCCAATGCCCTCGCAATCGCCGCCGACACGTGCTTCGGCACGGAGGCCCGAAGGTCGACGATGGGGCGCGGCGCGGAGTTCACGTGCTGTCGCACGATGACTTCGGCGATCGGTCCGGTGAACGGCGGTTCTCCGCCCAGCATCTCGTACAGCACGCACCCGAGACCGTACACATCGCTCCGGCCGTCGATCTCGCCGCTGTCCATGCATTGCTCCGGGCTCATGTACAGCGGCGTCCCGAGCGCAACTCCTGCGGTGGTGAGACGGGAGTCACTCGCGAGGAGCGGGGACCGGGCGATGCCGAAATCCGCCACCAGCGCATGGCCGCCCGCCAGGAGGATGTTCCCCGGCTTGATGTCCCGATGCACGACGCCCTGGCCGTGGGCGTAGGCCAACCCCTCGCCCACATCGCGAGCGATGCGCAGGGACTCGTCGACCTCGACCTGCCCCTCACGATCGAGCCGGTCCCGCAACGACTCGCCGGCGATGAACGGCATGACATAGTAGAGTTGTCCGTCGGCGGAGCCGGAGTCGTACACCGGCACGATGTGGGGGTGGGTGAGGTTGGCGGCGATCTTGATCTCGCGCAGAAAGCGCGCCGGCCCCAAATGTTCCGCCAGCTCCGGATGCAACACCTTGATGGCCACGTCCCGCTCATGCCGGACATCGCGCGCCAGGTACACGGTAGCCATGCCGCCCACGCCGATCTCACGCTCGATCCGGTACCGATCGGCGACCGCCCGAGCAAAGCCCGCCTCTCGGGCACTCCGGGGGACGGCTGGTGCGGGCGAGCCGGGCGACGACGACTCCGGCGGATTGGACGCCGTCGGCCCATCCACCACGGACTCAGCACGCTCCCGTACGCGCTCGACCAGTGCCCGGGTCTCGGGTGACGGCTCCAGCTCCAGCTCGTCCGCCATGCGCCTCGCGAACGTTTCGTACTCGCGCACCGCCCCCGCCCGGTCGCCCATGCGGTCCAGCAGCTTGATGACACGACGGAGCAACCGTTCATCGAGTGGCGCCAGATCCCTGGCACGCCGACTCCACCGGCCGGCGGCGTTGGTCATCCCCTGCGCGGCCTCGTGCTCCGCGACTTCCCACGCGGCATTCGACGCCAGCTGCCTCAGCTCCTGGCGTCGCTGGTCGAGCCAGCGCTCGAACTCCGGCGCATCGGGTACGTAGAAGCCGGCCAGCAAGTCACCACGGTACAGTTGTAGCGCTGCCCCCCGATCTCCGCGCCGGAGCGCGTCCTCGAACGCTCGCACGTCGCACCGGAACGCATGCTCCGACAGGCCCACCTCATCGTCGCCCCGCGTCACGATCACCCCCTCGCCCAGAAACTGGCGCAGACGGTAGAGCGACTGGCGCACGGCGCTGCGCGCGCGGTCCTGCTCCAGCTCCGCCCAAAAGACCCCGATCAGGGAGTCGCGACGGTGGAAACCACGGGTGGCACCGACGGTGAGAAAGGACAGGAGCCCCAGCAGCTTGGGCCGAGCCAGGACCGCCGCCGTGTCGGCTTGCTCCGGCGCCACCAGCTCAGCCGGCCCGAGCGCTCGGAACTCGATCAACTGGTCGCGCGAAGAGGCCTGCATCCGACGTGGCCCTCCCGGGAGACGGGGGGGAGACGGCCTGGAGACGGGGCTCGCCTAGCCTGTCGCAAAGGTAGACGCCGAGACGGCACAAGCCAAGGAGGTCACCATGTACGCCAGATCTTCACCCCATGACCGACGATTTCAAGTGAACACCAGCAGGGAGGCGACGATGAGACGGACACTCCAAGCGGGCGGCATTGCCCTCGTGATGGCCTGGTCGATGGCGTGCGGCGACGTCAACATCAATGGACCGGACTGGCCCACGTGGCCGCCCAAGGACAACCCGGCGGGTCAGGTGCGCGTGCCCTTCGAGTGGCAGGGCCAGGTCGCGCCGGGTAGGCACATCGAAATCAAAGGAATCTCGGGAGACATTCGCGCCGTCAGGGCGGCGGGCAGTGACGTGGTGGTCAAGGCCAACAAGATCGGTCAGCCGAGCGACGTCGCGGCCGTGAGCATCGACGTCGTGTCCCATGCGCTCGGCGTCACGCTCTGCGCCGTCTACCCCGACGTCGCGGGCCTGCCGCCCAACAGCTGCGAGCCGGGGCTAGGCGGGAACATGTCGGTCCGGGACAATGGTCACGGGGTGGACGTGGAGTTCACCGTCGAGGTTCCCGACGGCGTGACCTTCGTCGGCCGCAACGTGACCGGCGACATCGTGGCGACCGGTCTCCACAGCGACGCGTTCGTGAGCACCACGTTCGGGGACGCCCGTGTCAGCACCACGCGGCTCGCCACCGCCACATCGGTGTCGGGATCGGTCATCGCCTCCATCGGGCTCGCCGATTGGGGACGGAACCTCGAGTTCACCACCATGACCGGCGACGTCACGGTCACCATCCCCGCCGCCACCAACGCGCGGGTCCAGGCAAGCGTCATGTCGGGCAGCATCACGTCCGACTTTGCGCTCACCCAGGGGTCGCCGCGCGACCGGAGCGGCACGATCGGGGGCGGCGGGCCGTTGTTGAAGCTCTCCACGATGAATGGGGACATCGCACTCAGACGGGGCGGCTAGGTGCCCCCGAGGCGAACCCGCGCCGCGAGAGAACGGGCGCGGGTTCGCACCACCGCCCTCTTCCTTCCTCCTCCCTCCGACCTACCGCCGTTCCACCCTACCGCCCGACGCCCCGTCTCAAGCTTCGAAACTCACCCGATACAGCAACGAATACAGGATCGGCACGAACCCCAAGGTGAGGACGGTGGCGAACGCCAACCCGAAGATGATGGCGATCACCATGGGCTCCCACATCGGTCCCCCGCCTACCCAGAGCGGCAGCAGGCCGCCAACCGTGGTCGCAGTCGTCAACAGAATGGGCCGCAGGCGGCGTTGCGCCGCTTCGAGAATGGCGTCGGCCGGCGCCCGCCCGTGTTCCGTCTCCTCGATGCGGATCCGGTCCAGGAGCACGATGGCATTGTTGATCACGATGCCGATGAGCGCGATCACGCCGAGGAACGTCATGAACCCGAAGTAGGACTGGGTGACGAGCAGCCCTACCACCACGCCGATCAGCGCCAGCGGCACCGTCAGCACGATGATCAGCGGCTTGCGAAGCGAGTTGAACTGCCCCACCAGCAACATCACGATGATCAGGAGCGCAATGGGCATCTTGGCATTGATCGAGGCCTGGGACTTGGTCGACTCCGCCACCTCGCCGCCGACCTCGAACCGATATCCGAGCGGCAGCGCCTCGGCTCGCTCATCCAGCCAGGGCCGAAGCTTGGCCATGACGGCGGCTGCCGTGACCCCGGGCTCCAGCTCGGATTGGATGTTCACGGTGCGCAGCCGATCGCGACGCAGGATTTTGGACGGTTGCCACACGACCTCGAGATCGGCCACCTGCCGGAGCGGCACCGATTGCCCGGTCACTTGGGAGTAAACGTTGAGTCCCTCGATCTTGCCGAGATCCTCGCGATCGGCCGAGACCGATCGCAGCGTCACAGGGATGATCTTGTCGTCTTCCCGGTATTGTGTTGTCTCAATGCCGGACAGTACGGTCTGGAGCGAGACGGCGACATCCCGGTTCGAGACACCCGCCCGCCGCGCGCGCGCCCCGTTCACGTTGACCAGGATCTTCTTGGTCCGCCGCCCCCAATCGTCGGTGACGTTGCGCGTACCGGCCAGCCCGTTGATCTGTGCTTTGACCTCGTCCACCAGATCGAAAATCACGTCAACCTCGCGACCGGACACGCGGATCTCGATCGGGGCGTTGACCGGCGGTCCCAGGATGGCCGGCTTGAACGTCGCCGTGACATCGGGCATCTGGTCAAGCACGAACCGCTCGAGCCGAGGAATCATCGCCTCGACGGCGGCGCGCGAGCTGGTGTTCAGCATGACGTAGGCGTACTCGGAGCTGGGCTGCTCCGGCGCGTAGTTCAGTGCGTACCGCGGTGCGCCTTCGCCGATGAAGCTCACCCAGTTCTCCACCGTGTGTCCGTCGTTTGCGCCCCCGTCCCCATGCAGCTCGTCCTGGATGAACCGGTCCAGCTGGCGCACCACCTGCTCCGTGCGCTGGATGGGCGTGCCAATGGGCAAGGCAATGTCGCCGGTCAGGAGGGCGCGGTCCGACGGCGGGAAGAAGATGTTGGGAACGAACCGGAACCCCATCATGGCCAGGACGAACGTCCCCGCGATGCCGGCCAGTGCGGCCGGTCGGTGTCGGAGTCCCCACAGCAACGTGCGGCGGTAGCGCCGATACAGGGGCGTGTCGAAACCCGTCGGTGCCCGACGACGCACCTGAAGAAACCGATGGGCTAGCATCGGAATCATGGTGAGCGACAGCACCCAGGACGATAACAGCGTGATCGTCACCACCTTGAACAGTGGCGCGGTGTACTCGCCGGCCTCCGACTCCGCGAGGAAGATGGGCAAGAAGGCCGCGGCGGTCGTGAGGGACGAGGTGAGCAACGGAATGCGCAACTCGGCCGCCGAATCCACGGCGGCCTCGAGCCGTCCCTTGCCCTCCCCCATCTGGGTCTGAATCGACTCCGACATCACGATCGCGTTGTCCACGAGCATCCCCAACGCGATGATGAGGGAAGCGAGTGACATCTGATCGAGCCCGATACCCAAGATCGCCATGACGAGCATCGACGTGAGCATCGTCATGGGAATGAGCGACGACACGACGAGACCCGTGCGAAGGCCCAGGGCCACCAGGGCCACGAAGATCACGACCGCGATCGCCTGCAGCATGTTGCCCACGAAGTCGTCGATCTTCCCTTCGACGACGTCGGGCTGGAACGCGACGAGATCGAAGTCGACGCCGATCGGATACTCGGCCTGCACCCGGTGGTAGACCGCTCGGACGTCTGCACCCAGCTCGACGATGTTCCCACCCTCACGCAGCGAGATCGCGAGCGCCAACGCGCGCGTGCCCGACGCGCGCGCCAGCGTTTGCGGTGGGTCCACGTATCCGCGCTCGACGATGGCGATGTCCTGGAGTTGGATGACCTGGTTCGATCCCGGAAGGCGAATCACGCTGCGTCGCAGATCCTCGACCGTCTCGAAGTTCCCGGACGGCTCGAGCGAGATGCGCTCATCACCCGTGTTGATCTCGCCACCAGGGATGACGATGTTCCGCGATTCGAGAATCGCCTGGAGTTGCCCCGGGGAGAGTCCCAGCTCCGCCAGCCGGGCGTTGTTGAACTCGACGAAGATCCGTTCTTCCTGGTCGCCGTAGATATCGACCTTCGCCGCCTCCGGAATTCGCAGCAGTTCATCACGTACGGCGTCCGCGATATCCTTGAGTTCCGCGTACGTGAAGTCCTCACCGCTGATCGTGATGATGGTCCCGAAGACGTCACCGAACTCGTCGTTCACGATCGGCCCGATGATGCCCCCTGGAAGATCGGGACGCGCCGCCTCCACCTTGCGGCGGAGATCATCCCAGATCGGCCGCATCTCGGTGTAGCGCGGGAGGATGGTGACGAACAGAAAGGAGGCGCCGGTCCTGGACTCGCTCGCGACGTAGTCCAGCTCCGGGAGCTGCTGGACCGCCTTTTCGAGCTTGTCGGTGACGAGTAGCTCGACGCGCTCCGGACTGGCCCCCGGAAAAAACGTCTGCACCAGCGCCATCCGTATGACGAAGCCCGGGTCTTCCGCACGCGGGAGACCGAAGTAGCTGGACAGGCCGGCGAACAGAATCACGACCAGGGCCACGGTCGTGATGCGGTTCTTCTCGATGGCGAGACGGGTGATGCTCATCGGGTCTCCCGGCTAGAGGCGCACGCGGAGGCCGTCAACGATCTGCCCGATCCCCGCCGTCACGACGCGATCGCCATCCTCGAGCCCGTCGAGGATCTCGAGCCCGTCGGTCGTGAGCTCGCCGACCGCCACCGAGCGGCGACGGGCGATCCCGTATCCCGCCTCCTCAGGCTCGACGACGAACACGAACCGCCCGTGCTGGTCCTCCCCCACGGCCACTGGGGGCACGACGATCACGTCGCTGCCGCCCGGCGCCGTGAATCGAAACGCCACCTCGGCCGCCATCCCGGATCGGACACCCTCCAGGGATTCGTCCAGGCGCACCGTGACCGGGAACGTGGCGCCGGTTTCCGTCGCCGCCACGCCCACTTCGGTGACGATCCCCGGGAAGGTTTGCCCGGGAAGCGCATCGAACGTCACGGTGACCGCGCTCCCTTCCCGAACCTCCGCGATGAGCACCTCCGGTACCGCGACCGCGACCTCCAGATCGGACCCGGACGTGAGCAGCACGACCGTCTGCCCGGCGCGAACGTTTTGGTTGACTTCGACGTTTACGGCCGCGATGGCACCGGCCTGCGGTGCCGTCAAACGCGCGAACGTGAGCTGCCGCTGTGCAAGTCCCAGCCGGTTGGTCGCCGACCGCACCTGCTCCGCGGCGGATTCCGCGGCCGTTCGCGCCGCCTCCAGGTCCGTGAGCGACGCGTTGTCGTTCTCGTACATCCCGCGGACCCGGTCGTAGCTGGCCTGGGCGTTCCGCGCTTCCGCCTCGGCGCGACGGAGCGCCGCCTGGGCATCCTGCCGCTGCAGCCGGTAGTCCTCCGGATCGAGCGCGGCGATCACCTGACCAGGCCGGACGCGGTCGCCCACACTCACGGCAACCTGCCGGACGGTCCCGCCCACGCGAAAACTGAGCGGCGCCTCGACTGCCGCTTGCGCGACGCCCGAGAACCGTCGCACCCGCACGCCCCCGCTCTGAAACACCTCGACATAGCGAACCGGCCGCACGATCGGCTCGTCCTCGGCGTCGCCGCCGCCGCAGCTGAGCGAGCCGACCGCAACACCGACAGCCAGGAGACCGAATGATCGTTTCATGACAAACACCCTCACATGATCAGCGTGGCGTGCCCATGTCGGCATCCCTGAAATACGCGTCCAACCTCTCGAAGAACGCCCGCCGTTCGTCCTCGCCGGCGAAGATCTGATAGCAGCCCACGGCCCGTTCGACGTCCACGAAATCGATCAGGAAGTTGTAGACAGCCGTGGCAGCACCGAGCTCGGACACGACGGCAACGTTCTGCGCATCGAGCAGATCGACCAGGCGGGCCGCTCCCCTCGAGTACGCGTCGGTCACCAGCTCGAGACTCCGCCGAGCTGCCGCGGCTGCATCCCTGGCAAGCTGGATGTTCGCGTGCGACGCCCCGGCCCGATGGAGCGCGGATCGAATCCGCTGCTCCACCCGCTGCGCGATTTCGGCGCGCCGGAGCCGGACGCTCTCGAGCTCCCGGCTCACCCGGCTCACGTCGACCACACGTGCACCGCCCGCCAGGAGCGGCAGGCTCACACTCACCCCCACGCTCCAGTCCAGATCGTCCGCCACTGCCGCACCGGGCGGCAGTCCCGCCGCGGGATCGGATCCCGCTCCACCGGCGGCAAGCTCGTAGTCCAGGTCGCTGAACAGCGCCACGGTCGGTGCCCAAAAGGCGTTCCTGGCGGACGCGAGCAGCCGTTGCTGCGCGTCGATGGTCGCATCGATTTCCATGAGCTCGGGCGACGCCGCGAGCCCCTCCTCCACCATGAACGCGCGGAACACGCGGAAGCTGTAGGGATTCTCGATGTAGTCATGCACGCTCGGCGTGCCACGCATCAACGGGAGATCGTCCATCGTCGCCTCGCGTGGGATGAACGGTTCCTCCAGCGGTCGTCGCACAATACGGTTGAGGTCGATCTCGGTGACGTTGCGCCGCGAGTTCGCCGTGATCACGGCCTGGCGACCATTGGCAACTTGCGCGTCCCACCGGAACACCTCTCCAGGACTGGCACTGCCGAGGGTCACCCGAACGCGCGCCAGATCGAGGTTGGACCGCGTCACGCCGAGATTCTCGCGCTGAATCCGCTCGAATGTCTTCGCGCGCAGCAAGTTGAGGTAGGCGATCGCTGCTTCTGCCGCGATGTCGAGCTCCAGCGTCTCGACACTGTACTCCCGCGCTCGCTGCACCGATCCCTGAATCGACAGGTTGGCCCAGGCTCCCTCGGCAAACAGCAACTGTGTTCCGGAAACGCCTCCGGTGAGCGATCGCTGAGGCTGCGCCCCGAAGCTCGCGGCGGCGCGGTCTGCATCGATGATGAGTCCGTGACCGCGAAGGTCCACCTGCGGCAAAAGGGTCGAACGCGCGAGCGTCACGTCCTTCTCCCCCGCCGCGGCGGCGCGCTGCTGCGCCGCCAGTTGGAGGTTGGCATCCACCGCCTCCCTCATGACGCTCTCCAGAGTCACCTCCCGCGCGACACTCTGGCGCACTTCGTTGATGAGCGTGGCCTCGGTGAGAACGCTGAAGGTCGGGAACACGCCGATCGCACGGGCGGTCTCCATGTTGATGGTGAGTTCCTCGTCTCGTGCGAACTCCACCGGTATTGTCGCGGCTTCCTCACCCAGCAGGATGCGCTGCGCATTGAGCGCCACGCGGCGGGCGATGCGAGGGAAGTAGGACTCCCCGTTCAAGCTCATGAGCGCGCCCCGCGGAACGTCCTCGATGAAGAACGACAGGGTGGGGAGCGCTCGGTCGCGCAGCGCGGTAAGCAGCCGCTCCGTCTCGCCCTCCTGGAGGTTCGTGAGCCAGGCGAGGAACACCGCATCGGCGTCATCCGGAAGGCGAGCGAGCGACGCCTCGGTCACCTCGGCGAGCGGCAGGAGTGTGACACGCATCTCCACCGCCTGCATCGCCTCGTCCAGCCGTTGGCGCAGCTCTGGGACGGCCTCGAGGTAGTACGGATTGGTGAGAATCACGAGATGCTGGAACTCGACGACCTCACGGAAGGCCTGGATCTCGCGCAGCACCTGGGTCGGGTGCGTGATATAGACGAGGTTGGGAATGCCACTCCCCCCATCCACTTCTGGGACGCCGAGGAGGGCTGCGTCCGGGATGTACGGCGCGATCACGGGCTTGGGCAGCGCGCCTCGCCGCACCGCGTCGACCGACCCGATCACTCCCGACGTGATCACCAGGTCGATGCTCGGATCCTGGAGGAGCCGTGTGGCGGCCGCCCGCACCCCGGCCAGCGTCCAGTCCGCTTCCAGCTGGGCCGAGGCCGGGAACTCGACAGTGAATTCCGCGCGCAGGAGATCGGTCAGCTCCCGCTCGAGGAGGGCCAGACCCTCCGCATTGCGGGCCCAGTGGCCGTCCACCACGATCCCGATACGGACAGTCGGTCTTTCTTGCGCCTGGAGCGGACCGGGGACGAGTGCGACAAACAGGAGCCCTACGAGGAAGCGGTACATGGGTAACTCGCGGGAACGAGAAACTCCCTCCAAAGAACGGGCCGAAATCCCATTGCACAAGGCGAAGAGCGAGCCGGCCGAGCGTGTGAGGCAAGCGGTTGGGCAGTTAGCCGGTTGGGCAGTTGGGGGATGCTGTGCCGAGCCGTCCGCCTCATCGCCAGGCCACCTCACCGCCTGTTTGGGGTGGCTCAACGCGGTGGACACCAGTTATTGGAACGATCCGCGCGTAATCACCGAGCTGGACTTGCAGCAGTTCCTCGCGCTGCGCTCACGCCAGGCGGCCACTACAGCTCCTGCACGCCCCACGCTTTGGAGATGCTCTCCCAGGAGATCACGTTCGGCTTGACGAACGCCCGCCGCACGTCGTCCAGCCGCTCTCCCCTCACCTCGACGTCCCGCACCGTGGCGGGTCCCAGGCCCGCGCGGTAGGCCCAGGTGAACGTGGGAACCTCGTGCGCCCGGAATCCCATGACGTCGGCGGCGACCATGTCGGTAGCCAGCTGGTTCGTTCCCGCAATGATCAGATTCATCGGCACCAGCCGCCCGCCCGTCGGGCCGTCACCTTCCATCGCCATCGACCCGTCCACCACCGTGAGCCCGAGCCTGCTGGCGCGCACCATGTCGATCGTCTCGAACGCGATACCGGGTGATTCGGCCATGGCCGCCTGGTCATGCAGCCATGACCGGACCGAGTAGTAGACCGTTCCGGGATACAGACCGATCAGGTTCTTCATGCCCAGCGTGACGGTCGCCAGCACGTGGGTCTTCATCATCGGTACGGAGCACAGCAGGTCGACCTCGGTCAGCGACCGGTGCAGCGTGATGGTGTCGAACGCAAGGCCGTTCGGCACCTCGACCTCGGCCAGGTCGCCCGAGTGGAGGTTGACGAGCGGTATGCCAAGCGAGCGGGCGAGATCGGTGTAGCCCAAGGCGTCGAAGATGTAGCGCTGCATCCCGTCGAGGATCTCGCGGTTCCGCGTCCGGTAGGTGACCTCGCCCCGGACATTGAACCCCGTGCCGGCCGCCGATCCTTCGCCGATCACCACTTCCCTTCCGGACCGCTGCATGAGTTGGGCGAGCGTCTTGACCACCATCGGCTTGGTGGTGAAGGGTACGCCGTCGGCCACCAGGTTGGGTTTGAGCATGATGCGGTCTTTGCCCTTGGCCACCGTCTCGATCCCACCCAGAAGATCGATCGCCTTCTCGACCGCCAGATCCACCCTGGCGTTCCGAATCTTGACCACGCTCACGACCGGTTTCTCCAGCGCGGAACGGCCCGCGAGCCAGGACGGCGTCAACGCGCCGGCGGCGGTGCCGAGCACCACGCCGGCACCGGTCTTCACGAAATCGCGGCGGGTTGGGTGTCGGTGTCTCACGCTGGTCCCTCCCACAGTGGTCGGCACGCGTATCACGGTGCCGAATGGCTGTCGTCGTCGGGAGGGTGTCGTCCTACGGGATGTGTCTTCACTACGGCACAAGGCCGCTGCAAGATTCGGGGCTGGTTCGCGCGCATGCCCCGATCGGGCACCATCGTGTGGCGGCCGCTGATGCAAGCCACCCCGCCCGGCGCGGGGCCGGGCGGTGGCTGTCGTCAACTGCCGAGCTTCGCGTACGCCTCACTTCAGGTTGACCTTCGACTTCAGGACGCGGAATACAATGTTCGGACCGAACTGCAGGTGACGGACCCCGTTGTAGTGGACCTTGCTCCCGTCGGTTGCCTCCAGCTGCCCCTGTCCACGGAAGCTCCACGTGTTCGTATTCGGGTCGGTCGACCCAAAAATATCGTTGTCGGTAGCCGTAAGCCTTCCCCAGCCCTCGGCTACCAAAGCGCGGCCGTAGCAGTCGCCGGGCGTGGTCATGTCACGGATGACTACGAAAGTCTCCCCCTGATGGACCGAGTGGAAGAAATCGCCGCTCGAGAGCCCTACATCCTGGTGCGAGACGGGGTCGCCTTCCCCTTGAATGTCGCATTCCGTCTGGGGGTTGGGGCCGAACGGCACCGTCGTGTGACAGACTCGCAGCCCGTTGGTCGGGTCCGTCCAGCAGACTCGCCACGCGTGCGAGAACCGAAAGATGTTGAGGTTCCCGTTGTCCGGGTTGTTCATCCAGTCGAACGCTGGTCCGTCCTCGATCGGCGCAACTGGTGCCTGCTCGGTGCACGCGGCGAACACGAGCGGGAGCAGGGCGAGGCGTAGGTAGCGCATGGGTACCTCCTGAAAGGAGTTGCAAGGGCACCGGTCAACGCAGCGGCATTCACGACTTCACTTCATGGCGTGGCACGACAGGACGTCCCCCCACCGGATGTTCCTGTCGACCAGGTTGCCGATCTCGTCGAACTCGAGGTGGAACATCACGACGGTTCGAACGCGCTCGCCTGTCCGCTGGTTCGTGAAGTGCTCGACGATCGGCTCGTGGAGCAGCAGATGGCCGTCGGCCGCGCGCACAAACTCGCGGTACTTGGCATCGGCCGATGCAACCCAGTAGTCACCACTCTCCACGCCGCGCAGTACGTCGTTGTCCGTTCGAATCCATCCCTGGCTGATCACGTTGCCTGAGGGAGTAGCCACCGTCTTCAGGTAGATGCCGTAGGGACCGCCGAAATTGACGGTCTCCTCGCCGAGCCCTCCGTTGATGCAGGAGTAGAAGCCGCTTGGTACCGCCTCGCTCTCCGGGAGGGTGATCTCGGCTACGAGGACCCATCCGGAGCGGTCACCCTGCGCGGAGCGGAGATCCGGAGCTGCAGTGGGAGCGGTGGCGTTGCTGTCGCAGCCGAACATGAGCGCGGTCGCGACCAACGGGACTGCGATCTTGCTGATACGCATGTCGGGCCTCCTGTGAATTGAGATCGTCTGTGTCGGCATCGCCGACCACGGACCGTTCGGCGAGGGAGTGGCACGGTCCTGGCGACACCCGTTGCCTGCCCGTATGATCGAGGGAGCCGATCATTCGGGTATCAATCCAACGTCAAGTTCCGACCTGAGGCGTCGATAAGGGGGATGTACACACTCAGGTTTCTTGGGACCGCACGGATCGATGACGCTGCGGGGGAGGCCGGTGAGCGCCTCTCGCAGCCGCGTGCGCTCGCGCTGCTCGCCTGTCTGAGCGTCGCGGGGCCGGACGGCTGCACCCGCGACAAGTTGGTGGGGTTGTTGTGGCAGGATCTGGACTCCCGTCACGCACGGCACTCACTCTCGGCACTCGTGCATCAGATCCGGCGCGTGCTCGGGAGAGAGGCGCTGCTCACGGCGGGAGGTTTCGTCCGCCTAAGTCCCGACATCGTGACGGCCGATGTGCAGCAGTTCGAGCATGCCATGCGAGCGGGCGACCACCGGCACGCCGTCGACCTGTACCAGGGACCGTTCCTCGACGGATTCCACCTTACCGGAGCGGCCGAGTTCGGGCGGTGGGTGGACGACGAGCGTCAACGGTTCAGCGTGCGGTGCCTCGAGGCGCTGGAGTCGCTCGCGGCCCGAGTCGAACAGGAAGAGAGCCCGGCCGAGGCAGTTGCCTGGTGGCAGCGAGCCGCGCAGCACGACCCGTTCAACTCCCGTGTGGCGCTCGCGTGCGCTCGCGCGCTTGCAGCGTCAGGCGATCGAGGGAACGGCGTGCAGTTCCTGCGCGATCATGCGAAGCGACTGCGCGAGGAGCTCGGGATCGACCCAGACCGGGCGATCATGGACATCATCCAGTCAGGCGATTTCGGGATCGATCCGTCCCACGGGAGCGACTCGGGCGGCGTCGGCACCTCGCCACCGCCCGCCGGGGCCGTCGGTTCGTTGTCCCCGGCGAAGGGAAGGTCCCCCGCACAAACTGAGCTTGGCGATCAGCAGGCCACGTCTCAGGATGCCAGCGCCGGTGTCGTCCCACGGGGCCGCCGGTGGCCTCGGCGCGTGCTCCTCCTGGCCGCCGTCACGGTCCTGGTCTCTGGGGCGACGATGGCGGTCCGCGCCCGCATCACGCGCGGCCACGACTCCAGCCGAGTCGTCATCCTGCCGACGCAGACCGTCGGACTGGATACGACATTCTCTACCCTCGTAGCGTCGCATTTGCATGCGGCCGTGGCCGACTGGGAGCTGCTCGAATCCCCGACGGCGAGCGCTGTTACGGAGTTGTGGCGTCGCGCCGGAGGATCTCCCCACGACGCGCCGACGGAGACGCAACTGCGCGAGATCGCCGCGCGGCTGGGTGCCGGCCTGACGCTCTCAAGCCGAGCAACGCGGGTGGGCCAGAATATCGAGCTCCATGCCTCGCTGACCAACGCCGCTGACGGGGCTTCCGTTGCCGCGGCGAGTGTGACGGGTTCGCAGGACAACCTCAGGAAATCTGCCAGGGCACTGCTTACCCGGCTCGTTGCCCGTGCGCAGGGTATCCCCGAGGACCGCGTGGCGACCCTCGACACCTACGATCCAGACGCGGTGCGCCTCTACCTCGAGGCCCACCGTGTGGGGGCTGCAGGGCGCGAACGTCTGCTGCGAGAGGCCCTCGAGCGCGACAGCACCTTTGCACTCGGCGCCGTGGCGCTACTCGAAGCATCCCCCGACTACTACAACCAGCACGTCGGAGACGCCTGGCATCCCATTGCGGCGACGGCGTGGCAGAATCGGCGGCTCCTGAGCCTCGCTGACCGGGTGTATGTGGAAGCGCTGGTAGGATGGCGCTTCATCCCACAGTACACCGCGGCACGGCACGTCGCGGGATGGGAGCGCGCCGTGCAGGTGGCGCCCGACCGTGTCACGCACTGGCGTGGCCTCACGCTCGAATGCTACCGCTGGTGCAGCGAGCTGTACCGCAACTGGTGGGACCGCGCCCTCGAGGCACACGATTCACTGCTGCAGCGCGGAGACCGTGAGTTCCTCGAGCAGGGGTTGGAGGTGGCCTTTCTCACCGGTGACACCGAGCGTGTCCGACGATACGCGGCGCTGCTGCCGGATACTGCCTGGTACGGGAAATGGCTCGCGGCCACGGCACTCGAGCGCACGCGCGAGAAGCAGCGCATTCAGCGCCTGTTCGAGCAACGCGACTTCCTCAGCATGCGCGTGGTCACGACCGCGATCCTGACCGGCCTCAACTTGGAGGACGCCGAGAGAGCCGCCAGCTTTGATTTGAATTCGGGAAACACCTATCAACTCAAGCCCATGGTGCTGGCGCGTGAGCGCGGTCGCCATGCGCAGTATCGGGAGCTGCGGGACAAGCTGCTCCAGTTGGCGTACACGACGACGAGATTCGACGTGTTCGTCGCGCACGACATCATCTGGCAGTGGGCCTACTTTGCGGAGCCGGAACCGGACTCCGTGCTCGATGCGTACGACGCCATGCTTTCCGGTGTCATCGACCGGACGCCAAGGAGCAGCCCGGATACGCTGGCAACGGCGCATTGTGCACGTGCGCAACTGCGGGTCGGACGCGGAGACACGACCGCGTTGGGGGAGGCGGTGGCCTATCTCTCGCGTGATCCGGACGTCAGGCCACTTGCCGTTTCCCGCATGTGTGTTCCGCTGTTGGACCTGCTTCTGGTGCGCGGGAGCGACCGTGACGCGGTGACGGGCGCGACTCGCCGGCTGAACGATGTGCTACGGCTGCGGCCGCTGGATCTCGGGGGCGGTGACGGCATGATCAACGTGGAGATCAGCGTCGCGGCTGCCGCCAACCTGGAACTTGGCCGGGCGCTGTTGACGCTCGGGTACCCGGAGATCGGACTGGAGGCAGTCGCCCGGCGACCCTACCGCGCGGGTCTGTGGGGACTGTTTGGCTTTCACATCGACTTCGTGCTCGAGGAGGCCCGGCTGTTGGCAGCAGCTGGTGCCACCGAACAAGCACTCGCGAAGTACGACCTGTACTTCCGCTTGCGACCGGAGCCGCCCGCTTTCGACTCCTGGCGCCAGACGTGGGAGGACGCACGCGCCGAGCGCCAAGCGCTGCTTAGTACCCCAACAACCTCGGCAGCGCCTCGGTGAGCCACGGCAGGTAGACCACCAGCAACAGTACCAAGACCATCACGGCGTAGAACGGCAACAGCGCCCTCGTGGTCCGTGCCACGGTCGTCCGGCCGATCCCGCATCCCACGAACAGAATCGAGCCCACCGGCGGCGTGCATAGCCCGATACACAGGTTGAGCACCATCATGATGCCGAAATGCAGGGAGGAGATGTCCAGCTCGTGCGCCACCGGCAGGAAGATCGGCGTGAAGATCAGCACGGCCGGGGTGATGTCCATGAAGGTGCCCACCACCAGGAACAACAGGTTGATGAGCAACAGAATCAGCACTCGGCTGTCGGTGAGCGAGAGCAGAAACGCAGCGAGGTCCTGCGGCAGGTTCTCGTAGCTCAGGATCCAGGCGAGGGCGGTCGACGTGGCGATCAGAAACATCACGATCGCCGTCGTTTCCGCGGACTTGAGGAGGATCTGTGGGAGATCGCTTACACGGACCTCCCGGTACACCGGCACGGCGAGGATCAGCGAATACACCACGGCGACCGCACTCGCCTCCGTGGCGGTGAAGATCCCCGCAATGATTCCGCCCATCACGATCACGATGAGCAGGAGACTCGGAATGGCGCGCAGGAAGGCGCGAAAGCCCTCGGCCAGCCCGGGGCGACCGGCCACCGGATAGCGACGCCTCTTGGCAATCACCGCGCCCACGAGCATGAGCGCGAGACCCAACAGGATGCCGGGAACGTATCCAGCGACAAACAGCGCCGCGATCGAGACCCCGCCGCTCGCCAGCGAGTAGACAATTAGGATGTTGCTCGGTGGGATGATGAGGCCGGTGGCCGACCCGGTCATCGTGACCGCAACACTGTACTCCCGCTCGTAGCCCTCGTCTTCCATCGCGGGAATCATGAACCCGCCCACGGCCGACGTCGCGGCGACCGCCGAGCCCGAGATGGTGCCGAAGAACATGCTGGCCAGCACGTTCACGTAGGCCAACCCACCGGCAAACCCGCCGACCAACACCTTGGCGAAATCGATGAGCCGCTGGGCCATTCCCCCTTCGGCGATGAGGCGACCCGAGAGAATGAAGAACGGGATCGCCAGCAGCGCGAAGCTGTCGATGCCCGTCGCCATTCGCAGTGCCGTCGTCGTGACCGCCGGCTCGAGTGGGATCGTGACGAGCATGGTGACCGCGGTAGCAGCGCCGATACTCACCGCAATCGGCACGCCGATCGCCAGGCAGGCGAGGAAGGTCACGACCAGCAGGACGACGGGGGCGTCCATCAGCGCTCGACCGGAACGGCGATCGCCCGCGCGATCGACTCGATGGAGAACAGGGTGATGAGCACCCCCGAGAGCGGCAGGACCAGGTACACGAAGCCGACGCGGATGCCCATGGCCGCCGAAATCTGGTCGAGCTGGAAGGCGAGCCGCACGAGCAGGGTGCCCCCGATCACCATGACTGAAAGCGCGAACAGCACGACGACCGTGTGCGCGAGGATGGTCACGGCGCGCCGCGCCCCACTGCGGAGGCGCGACACGAGCAGATCGATCCCCAGGTGCGCGCGCGTCCGGAAGCCGTACGCCGCGCCCAGAATCCCAACCCAAATCAGGAGGAAGCCGGCAAGCTCTTCGGTGAACGAACTCGGCGCGCGCAGTAGAAACCGGGACACGACCTGCCAGGTGACGTCGACGACCATGACGCCCATGAGCAGCACGAGCAGCCATGCTAGCGTCCGCTCGACGCGGTCGACGACCAGCGTCAGAAGAGCAACGAACCCATTGGCCGGCATCACGGGATGCGGTCGATCGCGCTCAGGAGATCGTGCATGGGTGTCCCACGGTAATCGTCGAACATCGGCTGCACAGCCCCGCGGAAGGTCGCCTTGTCGGGCGTGATCACCTCCACACCCGCCGCGCGGATCTCGGCCAACGCATGCTCGGACGCCTCCCGCCACAAGCGACGCTGCTCGATCACCGAGGACGCAACGGCCTCTTCCAACCAGCCGCGCTCCTCGGTCGAGAGACGCTGCCACACGTGAGTGCTGATCAGCAGCACATCGGGGACCCACGTGTGCTCATCCAGCGTGTAATACGGACTCACCTCGTAGTGCCCCGAGAGGAAGAAGCTCGGCAGGTTGTTCTCGGCACCATCCACCACCCCCTGCTGCAGCGCCGAATACAGTTCCCCCCAGTCGATGGGCGTGGCCGACCCGCCCAGCGCCCGGACCATGCGCAAGGATGTGATGCTCTTCTGCACCCGGATCTTGAGTCCGCTCAGGTCCTCGGGGGTTCGCACCGCCGTGCCGGTGGTGTAGAAGTTTCGGGGTCCAGCGTCGTAGTAGCAGAGACCCCTCAAGTAGTACGGCTCGCCGGCCACCAGGAGACCGCGGCCGATCTCCCCGTCCAGCACCCGCCAGAGATGCGCCTCGTTCCGGAACACGTACGGGATGCTGAACACGGCCATGTCCGGGACGAACGACTCGAGTGGGCTCGCCGACACCTTGGTCATGGCAATGCTGCCAATCTGGAGCATCTCGATCAGCTCGCGCTCCTCTCCCAGCTGGCCGCTGGGGTGGATCTCAACACGCATCTTCCCACCCGAGGTCTGCGCGAGACGGTCAGCCATGTGCACCATCGCCAGGTGCACGGGATGCGAAACATCCAAGCCATGCGCGAGCTTCAGGACCCGCGTGGCGTCCGGCGTTCGGCAGCCCGCGACCGCCGCGAGTGCGAGCGCCACCGTCGTGATCCGAGCCGCGCCCCTCACTCGACGCGTCTCGTGTCTTGGAGTGACGAGACGAACGATCGAATCGTTCCGGCGAACTCGTCCCGTTTGAGGGCGAACGCGAGGATCGTGTTCAGGTAGTCGAGCTTGTCGCCGATGTCGTAGCGCCGTCCCTGGAACGGCACGGCGAGCATCCTGGTCTGCGGAAGCATGCCAGCGAGCGCGTCCGTGAGCTGGATCTCGTCGTTTCGACCCGGTTGCGCGGCCTCGATCGCGTCGAACACCTCAGGGGTGAGCACGTAGCGCCCGGCGATCGCCATGGTGGAGGTCGTCTCGCCCGGGCGGGGCTTTTCGATCAACCGGTCGACGCGGATCCTGCCGTCACTGAGCCGCGTGCCTTCCACGATCCCGTAGCGACCGATCTTCTGTACCGGCACGTCCTCCACGGCGAGAACGGGGCCGTGCTCCACCTCGTAGGCGTGGATGAGCTGGCGCGTCACCGGTACCGGCGCATCGATCACCGTATCGCCGAGGAGGACCGCGAACGGGTCATTACCGACGAAGGCTCGGGCGCATCGGATCGCATCCCCCAACCCGGTTTGCGTCGGCTGCCGCACGTAGTGGATCCTGGCAAGCTGCGTGAGACCGCGCACCGCCTCGAGAGCGGATCTGTCCCCGCGCTTCTCGAGGTGTGACTCCAGCTCGACGTTCCGATCGAAGTGATCCTCGATGGCGCGCTTGTCGCGGCCGGTGACGAAGAGAATATCCTCGATCCCCGCGTCCACCGCCTCCTGGACGACGTACTGAATCGCCGGCGTATCCAGGATGGGCAGCATCTCCTTGGGCTGGGCCTTGGTGGCGGGGAGCAGTCTGGTGCCCGCGCCAGCGGCCGGGATGACGGCCTTCGTGATCATTGATGAGGGTCCCCTATGTCGTTTGTGCTTCGATCACCCGCGCGCCGAGCGCACCTAGTCGCTCCGCGATGCGCTCCTGCATGGCATGCTCCACGAACACCCCGATGATCGCCCCGCCGGAGCCGGTGAGCTTCGCCGACGCGCCGAGCGCTCGCGCTGCCTCGACCAGGGCTAGATCGCGCTCGTCGATGCGCATGATGCGGCGGCGCAGGTCGAAGTTCTCGTTCATGAGCGGGGCGAAACGGTCGTGGCTCCCTTCGAGCAGCGCGTCCCTGCCCCGCGACGCCAGTTCGGCGATCCGGTCGAGCGTCTCGAGGACGTCCGCATCACCCCGTTCCCAACGAGAACGGAGATCGTTCAGGACCCGCCCCGATACCTTCGCCGGCTGCGTCCGATACGCCACGAACAGGGCTGGGAGAAGCCCCGCGTCGAGCGACTCGTAGAGACCGTGCCCGAGATCCTCCATCAGATGCCGCGAGAAGTCCATGTAGACGAGACCCTCATATACCTGTGCTACCCGGTCCTGTAACCCGGCGGTGATTCCCAACTCCTCGGTTTCGGCCGCCAGGATCAAATTCGGCTGCTCTTCCTTGTGAATGTCCACCTCGAAAAAAGCCAGCAGCGCGCGAAGGGCGGCCGTCACGATGGCGCTGGAGCCCGCGAGGCCAACCTGCCGTGGGATCGACGACCGATACCGTATGGTGAAGTTCTGGGCCGGGAGTACGAGGCCGTGTCGGTTGCAGTGCTCGTGGAGTGTCTTGATGGTTGCCTTCAGCAGTCGCGCGCCGCCGTAGTAGCCCTGGCAGGTCACGGACGCCGCTAGGTCCTCCACGCTCCGGAAGACATTGTCATCGGCGGTATCCGGCTCGATACGGAGTTCCGTCGACTCCTCGAGGGTGACCGTCGCGCTGAAGTTCCGCAGCGCCACGGAAAGCGTGCGGCCGAAGTAGCCATCGGAAGGATTGCCCAGCAGTCCCGCCCGTGCAAACGCATGATGCTCGACGACCCTTCCGCCCACCCTATCGCTCCGGAATGCCCAGTCCGTTCAGGACGCCGCGCATGTACGCAAATGACTGGAGCATGCCCGGCAGCGGATGCTCCGCGTCGATCTCGTACTCCAGGTTGACGCATCCCGCGTAGTCCATCGCGACCAGTTGTTTGAAGATCGCCGGTATCGGCATCGCCCCTTCGCCGACGATGCACTGGCTGTCGCGCACCAGCAGGTCCTTCAGGTCCTTGGCGTGAATATCCAGCACCCGATCGCCGGCCTCGGCCAGGGCGTCCACGATGTCGACCCCGGTGCGGGTGGTGTGGCCGAGGTCCACGCACAGGCCCACGCGAGGATCCATATCCCGGATGAGGGGCAGCGCGTCGCTGGGGCCAGGAAAGTACGGATCTTCCGGTCCGTGATTGTGAATTGCGACCTTGATGTCGTATTCGCGCACGAACCGCTCGATGCGCGGCAGCGTGGTCGGCGTGGGTGCGATGACCATGATCGGCATGCCGGCGGTCTTCGCGTACTCGAAGCAGTTCCGTATGTCGGCGTCATCGTCCTGCTGCAGCGTGATGAGACCGCCACCGACAATCGTGAGCCCCGCGTCTTCGAACTCCTTCCGGCCGCGCGCCAGCTCCTCCGGTGCGCTCTCGTACGGCAGGTGAAACGACTTGATGCTTACGTACGTTGAGCGGAGCGCCTGGATGGCCGCGATCGCGTCGGCGCGACCCAGCTCGCGGAGCGAGTAACTCGCTACCCCCAGCTTGATGCCGTTGGCGACAGCCGCTCGTCCGCGCTCAGGGCGTCCCAACGCGGGCAGGGGAAAGGTGAGCCCCACGGCGCCGACCGCGGCGGCCTTCAGGAGATCTCTCCTGCTCTCGTCATAGTCGGTCATGTCACACCTTGGGCTCCCAGCCCGGCTCGTATTCCCGGCTCCACAGCGCCATCGCTTCCGCGTTGCCCACGATCCGCCCGGTCTGCGAATCACACTGCAGCGCACCGCTCGTGCGCTGCGCGATGTTGCCAAGGTGGCACAGGAGCTGGCTCTTGTGCCCCTCGTCGATGGGGGCCGTCGGGGTCGCCTCGCCCCGGATCGCGCCCAGGAAGTTCACGATGTGCAGGTCCGTGAGACTGCCGCCGCCACGCGTGTCGAGTGCGTCGACGGTCTCGCCGCGGACGCGGCGCGCGACTTCATTGTTGTCGAGATCGTAGATGACGTATCCCGACCGATCGAGGATGGCGGTCCCCGCCGTCCCGTGGATCGAGGCGCCACGGCCACGGCCCTCGATGGGACGCCCGTTACAGCTCCGTCCCTCCCAGGTGATGGTGGCGCCACCCTCGAACTCGAACGACGCAATCTGCGTGTCGGGACATTCCCAGTCATCGTCGAAGTGGTAGCGCCCTCCGGCGGACGTGACCTTGGACGGGAAGTCCACGCCGACCGCCCAGCGGCACACGTCGATCTCGTGCGTACCGTTGTTGCAGATCTCGCCGGTGCCCCAACGCCAGAACCAGTGCCAGTTATAGTGCACCACGTTGTCACGGAACGGGATTCGCGGCGCCGGTCCCTGCCACAGCTCGTAATCCAGCCATGCGGGAACCTCGGCCGACACACCCCGACCGATGCTGCCGCGCGTGTTCCCATACCAGGCGCGCGCAAAATAGGGCTTGCCAATCACGCCGTCCCGAATCCGTCGGATGGCGTCCATAGATTCCGGGGAGGAGCGCTGCTGGTTGCCCATCTGCACGACTCGGCCGTGGTACCGCTGCGCCTCGACGAGCAGCTCTCCCTCACGCGGGTTGTGGCCACAGGGTTTCTCGACGTACACGTGCTTGCCGGCCTGGAGGGCGAGAAGCGTTGCCGGCGCGTGCCAGTGGTCCGGGGCCGCGATGACGAGCGCGTTGAGCGACGGATCGTCCAGCGCGCGCCGAAAGTCGGTCACGCCTTCGGGACGGCGGTCCTGGAATTGCGCCACGTCAGCCACCGTTTTCTCCACCGCACGCCCGTCTACATCGCAGATGTACTGCACGTGTGCCCCCGCGCGCGCGAATGCCGTCGCCAGCTCGTTGCCCCGGCTGTTCACCCCCATCACCGCCGCGACGATCCGGTCGCTCTGCTGTACGGAAGCGCGCAGCGGCGAGAATCCGCCCAACGCGGTCAAGCCGAGGGCGGCTGTGCCGGTCTCCACAACGAAGCGCCGGCGGTCAATGGTGTCGGTCATGGTGTCATCTCCCGAATCCTGATGTTGCGGAACCAGACGTCGTCGCCGTGATCCTGCAGCACGATGTGGCCGCTCCGCTGCTCGGCGAACCCTTCGATGGATCGGTACTTGCTGACGGCGAAGGCGGAGTCGAACGCCGCAGTCCCGAGCTGGAATTCCACGACTTTGACCCCGTTGAGCCAATGCTCGCCATGGCCCTCGTTGAACACGATTCGGGTCTCGTTGAACGAGCCCACGGAACGCAGCGCTTTGGTCGGGCCGGGCGGCAGCAGGTCGTACAGCGCGCCCGCCGTACGATTGGGACCGTTCTGCGCGTCGGGGTGCAGCGCGTCGTCCAAGATCTGATACTCGAAGCCGAGTGCGGCGTGAACGGGTGGCGAGCCGGTGGACATCGCCTCCGAGACGTTGTACTTGACTCCGCTGTTGCCCCCGGGGCTGACCTTCCACTCGAGCGTCAACTCGAAGTTGCGGTAGGTGCCCACGGTCATGAGGTCACCGCCCTCGAGCGGCTGACCGTCGGGCGCGGTCGGCACAGCCCCGCTGGCCACCTTGCGAATGGCGCCGTCTTCGATGATCCAGTGTCCCGCAGGCACGGAGTCCAGACCGACGCCCCGCCACCCGGTGAACGACTCCCCATTGAACAGTGCAACCCACTCGGCGGGCCCGGCCGGCCGCTCCTGAGCGCGGCATGCCACGATTGCCAGCACCAACACCAGCATCGAACGCTCGATCTTCACCGTGCTCACTCCTTGCTTCCGAGGTGATCGGCGAACTCCACGTATCGCGCGCCTCTGATCGCTTCGTTGCCCAGCGCCACGGCCACGGCAGAGTTCCACCCCACTTGCTCGTCCGCGACGGGACGCGTGCCACTGCGCACGCTCTGGACGAACGACGCCACGGCGAGGAAGTTCGGATTGCCTGCCTCGTGCTCCGGGATCACGATTGGCAGGCCCGGCCCGCGATACGGCATGTCCCCACTCGTACTCAGCGTGGCACTCGTATGGACACCCCGCTCGATCAACGCCTGCGGCACCGCCGAGTTGGCGCGTGCCGGTTCGTAGTAGAAGGCTCCGTCTTCCAAGGTCAGTTTCACCGAGCCGCCCGTGCCGTAGACGTTGACCTGGTAGCCCACGTTGTGGTTCCCGATGATCGAGCTGAAGACGTGGGTGCCACCGCTGGGATAGGTGAACACCGCCTGCACGTTATCGAACGTTTCTCGTCCGTCATGATAAAACGTGATCGCACCCGTACCGATCACGCTCGTCGGTATCTCCTGGAAAATCCAGTTCGCGATGTCGATCTGGTGTGAGCCCAGTTCGGCGAGCAGCCCGCCCGAGTATTCCTTATAGAGTCTCCAGTTGATCAGTCGCTCGAGGGACGGATCGGGAACCGGTCGCCGCCAGTTGTAGTTGCGGTGCCAGTAGCCGTAGACGTGCGTCACGCGTCCGATCTCGCCGCCCCGGATCCGCTCGATCGCCTCGCGATACCATGGGGCGTAGCGGTATTGGAGGCCAGTCTGGAACTGGCCCCCGCTCTCTTGCGCCGCCCGGACGATGGCGTTGCAGTCCGCCACGGTGTGCCCCATCGCCTTTTCCCCATAGACGTGCAGGCCATGCTCCAGCGCCCCGACCATGTGCTCGCGGTGAAAGCTCAACGGTGACGCGACGATCACCGCATCCAGCTCGCGCTCGGCATCCAGCATGCGCCGGTAGTCGCGATACACCGCTGTCTCCTCGCCCGTGATCTCCCGACCTTCCGCAAACCGCGGCTCGTACACGTCGCACAACGCCGCGATCCGCACGTCGGGGAGGCGCAGAAACAGCTGCATCAGATACTGCCCCCGACTTCCCACCCCGATGACGCCGACGTTGAGCTCGTCCGACGGTGCACCGCTCCGGGTCGTGAGGGTTTCGGCGAGCGCGTCGATGCCGATCAGGGAGCTGCCGGCGGCGGCCGCGGACGCGGCAACGAACGTTCTTCGCTTCATCGTTTAACCTCCCTGTCCTCCGATAAACGCCGGTCACCTGCGCCACGGCGCGAGGGGCTCGGCCCACGCGAGGGCGACGGGATCGCGGTGGTCGTGGTCGGTCACGAGAAGTGCCGCGACCTCGGGATACTGCTCGACGAGACGGGCGGCCCGTTCCGGGCCCAGCACGAACAAGGCGGTCGACAGCACATCGCCCTGCTCCGCCGTCCGGGCCGTCACGGTGACCCGCAGCGTGCCGGTCGCGGGCTCGCCGGTTCGCGGGTCGATGATGTGACTGTAGCGCCTGCCGTCCAGCTCGAAGAACTTCTGCGCGTTCCCCGACGTGGAGAGCGAGCGATCGCGCAACCACACGGTCGAGAGCGCTCGATCCGGATCGCGCGGGTCCGGGATGACGACCCGCCATCCCTCCGCGTCCGGCGGCGCGCCGATCGCGTAGTAGCTGCTCTGTCCGGCGCCGAGCAGTGCCGCGGTGACGCCGTGTCGCCGCAGGATCAGGGCGGCGCGGTCGAGGGCGAATCCTTTGCCAATGCCGCCCAGCTCCAGCTCGATGCCCGGCGTGAGGAACCGTACGGTCCGCGTCGCGCGGTCCAGCGCCACTTGCCGCCAGCCGACCTTCGCGCGGGCCGTTGCCAGCTCGTCTGGGGATGGGTAATGCCCATCGTTGCGGAAGAACCCCCAACTCCGCACCAGCGTCCCGACGGTGATGTCGAAGGCGCCGCCGGTGAGGCGGCTGTAGTCGAGTGCCCGCTCGAGGAGGCCAAACACCTCCGGATCGGTAACGACCGGCTCGCGCGCAGCGGTGCCGTTGATGCGTGAGATCTCGCTGGTTGGGCGGTACGTGCTCAAGGCCTCTTCCACACGATCGATCTCTTGGAAGGCAACCTCAAACAGCTCCGCGGCACGTGCGCGAGTCGACGCGTAGAGATAGATCGCGACCGTCGTTCCCATGGAGGAACGCGTTTCGTGGTACAAGGAGTCGGGGGAGGCGTGGCCCCGCGACGGAACGATCCCACCGATCAGGAGTGTGATCGACAGCACCAGGTAGCGAATCGAAGGGGCAGGCACGTCGGAATATGCGGCTGGGCGGCGGTCGGAACAATGGAATAGGCGGATACGCGTTTCGAGGGTTAGACGGTTCGGCGGTTAAGCGGTTAGGCGGGTGGGCTCCCCCTCTGCCGCATTCGGTGTGAGCGGTTACCTTCGCATCCATCCCGTCACTCCCCAGGCGACCATGACAACCACGTGGCGATTACCCCTCTCGCTTGCAGCACTGTGCGCACTCCTGCTCTCCGGATGCACCGATCCCGTGCAGACGGTGTCGGGCACGACGTCCACCGGTCTCTTCTACGAGGCGAGCGGCAAGGGCGAGCCCGTGGTGTTGATCCACGGCTTCAGCCTCGACCGGCGTATGTGGGAACCGCAGATGCACGCCCTGCAGGACCAGTTTCGGGTGATCCGCTACGATCTGCGCGGACACGGCCGGTCTGCCGCGCCCACAGTGCCGTACACCGGCTTCGGCGATCTGCGCGTGCTACTCGACACGCTGGGGATCACCCGTGCCACGCTGGTAGGCCTGTCGGCTGGTGCGGAACTCGCGATCAACTTTGCGATCGCGCACCCGGAGCGGGTGGCGCGCTTGGTGCTCGCCGCGCCCGGGCTCGGCGGCTACACGCCGCCGCCGATGCCGTGGTTCCAGCCCGTGGCGGACGCCCTCACCGCGGGCGACGTGGAGGGGGCGGCGCGCCGGTGGGCCGAAACACCGATCATGAGGCTGTACACCAACATCGCGGCAACCGACACGGTGACGTCGATGGTGATGGACAACGCGGGCCTGTGGACGTTCCGCCGCACGGAGCAGCCGCTCTCGCCCCCGGCCATCGGGCGCTTGGGAGAGATCACGTGTCCCGTCCTCGTGATCGTGGGAAATCGGGACCTGCCGCACATCCAGGACATCGCGCGTGTTTTGGACGAACAAATTGCGGGCGCCACGCTCATGACGATTCCGGGCGCGGGACACCTCGTGAACCTCGACACGCCGGCCGCATTCAACGAAGCGGTATTGGCGTTCCTGCAAGGGCGCTAGCCGGGACGCACACCCGTCTGCGGATGGCGCCGAGGAGGCCTGTCGATGCGTGACATTCTCGCAGCCTACTGGTGGCTGATCATGATTGCGCTGGGGGCGGTGGCGGCCATCGTCTACCGCCGTCGGCGCGGGGGGTGAGCGCGGATCACGCGTTGCCCCCGATCCCTGCAACACAAGCTACGTCGTTACAGTGAAATAACTTAGCCCACCTGCACCGTGGGCAGTTGCTGCAGATACCCCTGGCCGCGGGCTATTGACGACCAGAACAGTCCGATTTAGCGTTGCGCCAACGCCTCCCGTTCTGGTGAGCCATGCGCGGCTGCTGTCGTGGGTTCGCCTTGCCGGTCGTCTCTCCCGCCTGCGCCGGCGCTCCCACGGTTATGCCTCTCCCAGCCGCGCATGCTATCGGCGCCTCCCGCTGGAAGTCGCGCCACCGCCCCGAGCACGACCATGTTGTGTCCGCGCTGTAACGCCGACCTTCGCGCCGCGCGGGTTCGGGGCCTCACGCTCGACTACTGTAATCCGTGCCACCTGGTGTGGTTCGATGGGCAGGAGCTCGAGGCCTACCTACAGTTGCAGCGATCCGCAATTACGAGCTCCCCACCGCAACGGCCGCCGGGACCACCGCTGGCGATGGCCGCGACCTGCCCGGGCTGTGCCTCGCCGCAACTGCAACCCGGCACGTGGCGCGACGTACCCTTGGCGCGCTGTGCCACATGTGGCGGCATGCTCATCGATGTCGGCGTGGTGGCCGCCGTGCGCGAGAAATGGACTGCGCATCGTGAGGCCGAAACGCGCCGACACGCGACCGAGAACGACGCGAGGGAGCGGAGGTGGTCCGGCGATTGGCTGGATGACATGTTTTTTGATTTTGGCCATGACATCCTCGACTCCCTGATCAGTGGCCTGCTCGACTTCGATTGACCGAACATGACGCATCCCCGCGTTGTCCTGGCGTGGGACGCTCCACAACGAGACAACGTCCAATGACGAACACCTGGTTCGTCTCACATCACGGAGGTTCCATGGGGCGACTGTGCCGATGTTTCATGCTCGCAGCGTGTGTCTCAATGGTGGCGTGCGGCGATTCCGGGCCGCAGACCGGTGTGCTCACCGTCGGGAACAGTACGTTCGGCGCGAACCTGGATGCTGACGGCTACGTGGTGACCATCAATGGCGGCGACGCCAAGCGCATCGCCCTCAACGTCGGGGACGAGTGGACGCTGGCGGTCGGGGTCCATTCCGTGGCGCTGGCGGACATCCAGGCGAACTGCGCGACCGACGAGGCGAACGGTGCGTCGACGGGCCCGAATCCCCAACAGGCCACGATTTCAGCGGGCAGCAGGATTTCTGCTTGGTTCGCGGTCGTCTGCAACTGACTCGTCCGGCATTTCTTCTCGTGGAGGTATGCCCATGAGCCGCCCAATCGCGTTGTCGGGTGCGCTGCTGTTCGCACTCAGTGCTTGCGCGCACAACGTCAATCCGAAGATCACGCCGGCGAAGATCCCGACGGTTGAACCGCCGCTGCGGTCCCATGCGCTGCTGCTGATCACGCCGTCGTTCGAGATGTACTCGACCCAGTCATCCTCCGGGATGCACCGCTACAACTACCGCCTCGGGGCGTCCGCCGCCGCCGCGCTGACGGACTTGATCACCGAATCGTTCGAGCGCGCGGACGTGCTGCGGGTTACCGACGCCGAGTCCATCCAGTGGCTCGCGGGCACGGCGGACACCAACGTGGCGGACTTCGTGATCGTGCCGCACTTCGAGACCGGCGGGTACAGCGAAGGCGCCATCGAGGTCGCGGCTGACGTGCGCATCAGGCTGGACGTGCGCTCCTATCGCTCCACGGAGGCCTTTTCGTGGACC
>JBFIHA010000013.1:0-69920 GCA_041602035.1 Gemmatimonadales bacterium
ACACCCGCCCCCCACCGCTCAACCCTGATCTGTCCCGTATCTGGCCAGATACCGCTTCACATCGTACTTCCGGGCCGTGTTCGCCGAGGTCATGTAGCGTACCTTGCCGAAGATGGGTCGCTCCGGGCCCCACGCCCGATCATAGCGGCCGAGCACCCAGAAGATACCGCTGTACGAATTCGGATCCCGACCGTCGAGCGCATACTTGTTGTTCAAGTGAATCATCGTCTCGAGTGCGTGCTTCGGCGTCGACGACCATTCGAGGATCTTCTTCCCCCAGAGCATCCGGAGGTAATTGTGGATGCGGCCCTCCCGCACGAGCTGATGCTGCGCCGCGTTCCAGAGCGGATCGTGCGTTCCGCCGGCTTCGAACGCCTCGAGGTCATAGAGGTAAGGCCGCGGGTCCCGCCCGTGCTCCTTCAAGGTCTTCTTGGCCCAATCCGGGAGGGATTCGTATCGGTCGTAGTCCGATGTGAGCGCGCACATGTTGTATCCGACCTCGCGCCAGGTCACCAGCTCGTCCAGAAACGATTCGGCACTGGCACTCATCCCCCACCACCCCGCCCGTTTCCCCCGCGCACCGGGATTCACCTTGGCTGGCGACCACCGCTCCCGATCAGCAACGGCGTCCAGCACCTCGTGAACCGAGATGTGGCCAAAATGGAGGAATGGCGATAAGCCGCTGGTCACCTCCTCACCCGGCTCGTTGCGGTGATCGGCATACCGGCCGAGTCGCGACGTCAGAAACCGGCGCAGCGTCCGGCGTGCCGCCGTCGTGCCCCCCTGTCCTGCCACAGGTCCCACCGAGTGATCAATGGGGAGCGATCCCACTAGGTTTCCCGCGCGTACCCGATCCAGCTTCGCCGGTTTCCACTTCCTCGTGACCGCCGTCGGCAGACCAGCAAGCCTCGGAAGCTTGAGCCTCGAGAGCGGATTCGGACTTGGTGAATCCGCGTGATAATCAGGCAAAACATGGTGTAGATAGCGCCGAAACTGATGAGCGGTAGTGAACACTCGTTCGGTCGCCCTCATGGGCAGAACGCCGTTGGAGTCCACGCTTTCGAACCGGACACCGACTCGACGCGCCGCCGCTTCGATCATGCGTGGGAGGAAGAACGCCGGGTAGTCGTCCGTCACCACGACTGCTGACCGGCCGGCCAGTTCCTCAAGCAGGCCCTTCCCCGCTCCAGGACTCGGCTCTAGATATGCAAAATACGGAATCCCCGCCTTGCCAAATCGGCTGGCGTTGTCTGCCATTCCGTCGATCACGAACTGGTGTAGCCGGTCGCTCGCCCACTCGTATCCTACGCGCAGCGGCTCGAAGACGAGCAGCGACTTGCCGAGCTCCTTGGCCCAATGCACTGCTCGATCGAGCGCGTGGTTCCACGTGGACCTGCGTGCCGCGATCATCCAGTAAAGGATGAACTCGCCCTCACGTGATGGTTGAGCGCTGGAGAAAGCTCTGACTCTATCTGACATCAGGACTCACTTCTTACTCTTTTCAATACAATCGTTTATATGTCGCAGCTCAAGTATTATATCATATCAGATCAGTCGAGGACATGAACGTACTTGTCAAGTGAATTTGCAAGTACTCGTCAGGCCCGTTCGGCTTGCGACGCCCTGAATCGTGCTAGTTTTCCACACGGACTTGTAATATTGGTGTGTAGGACATAAATTAGACAACATGTCATTCAAAAGCAACCTCATACTTCTCACCGGGGCCTCTGGATACGTTGGCGGACGGCTCCTCCGAGCGGTGGAGGGGCGCGGCGAGCGCGTCCGATGCCTGTCTCGCAAGCCCGAATTCCTCCGTTCCAAAGTGAAACCGACGACAGAGGTCGTCCAGGGCGACGTGAGCGATCCGAATTCGCTGCGCTCGGCACTCGACGGCGTGCACACAGCCTACTACCTCATCCACAGTATGGGCGCCTCCGGTGACTACGCAAAGCAGGACCGGCAGGCCGCGCAGGACTTCGCGGCAGCGGCGCGCCACGAAGGTGTCAAGCGGATCATCTACCTGGGAGGGCTAGGGCAGCCACCAGGATTGTCCAAGCATCTCGCCAGCCGCCAGGAAGTTGGCCGCATTCTGCGAGACTCGGGGGTCCCGACCGTCGAATTCCGCGCCTCGATTGTGATCGGTTCCGGCTCGCTGTCCTTCGAGATGATCCGTGCCCTCGTCGAGAAGCTGCCGATCATGGTGACCCCGCGCTGGGTACGGGTCGTGGCCCAACCCATCGCCATCGAGGACGTCATCGACTATCTGGTAGCGGCCCTCGACATGAGCCCGACAGCCAGTCATCTGTACGAGATTGGCGGGGCCGACCAGGTGAGCTACGGCGACATCATGCGCGAGTACGCAGCGCAGAGAGGCCTCCGTCGCCTCATGATTCCCGTCCCGCTCCTTACCCCCAAACTGTCGAGCCTGTGGCTCGGGCTCGTCACACCCATCTACGCCCGAGTTGGTCGCCAACTGGTCGACAGCCTCAGGAATCCCACGGTCGTGCACGACCCAAGTGCTCAGGAGGCCTTTGGGATCCAGCCGCGTGGGGTATCCGAGGCGATCGCGCGGGCACTGCGAAACGAGGATCGAGACATTGCCACCACCCGCTGGTCCGATGCGTTGTCATCTGGAGGCGCGGCCAGGCAGTGGGGGGGAATCCGGTTCGGCTCCAGGATAGTCGATTCGCGGAGCGTAACCGTACCAGTTGATCCGAGCCACGCGTTTCGCGCGGTTCGCCGCATTGGCGGCGACGTGGGTTGGTATTGGGGAAACGGACTATGGCGGTTGCGTGGATTCCTCGATCTCCTGGTTGGCGGTGTAGGATCGCGTCGCGGCCGGCGCGATCCGGACTGGGTCGTGCCGGGAGACGCCATCGATTTCTGGCGCGTGGAGGCGGTGGAATCGGACCACCTGCTCAGGCTCTCGGCCGAGATGAGGATCCCGGGCCGAGCGTGGCTTCAGTTCGAAGTCCGAGAGACCGACGCGGGATCGACGATTCGCCAGACGGCGATCTTCGACCCGGTCGGCCTGCTTGGCCTGCTCTACTGGTACGTCTTGTACCCACTGCATACACCCGTCTTTCGCGGTATGCTTCGAGGTCTCGCTCGCGCGGCGATCCGGGCTGCCCGTCAGCCCGCCGCGGGCGACGGTCCGCACCGTCGATCCCGGACGCCAGCGTCACCCATCGGCAGCTGAGCACACCGTGACACCGCACCCGCGTCCGACCTTGGTCATGAGCAAGTGTCTCGAGCTCGAGGCCTGCCGCTACAATGGCCAGCTCATACGCGCGCCGTTCGTGCTCATGCTGATGCCCTTCGTGGAGCTCAAGCCGGTGTGTCCGGAGGTGGAGATCGGTCTCGGTATCCCCCGAGATCCCATTCGACTGGTCTCGCTCAAGGGAACGCTCCAACTCCTGCAGCCGACGTCGGGGCGCGACGTTACGCAAGACATGCACGAGTTCAGCGATCGCTATCTCGGATCACTCGGTGCCGTGGACGGCTTCATCCTCAAGAGCCGGTCGCCCTCGTGCGGCATCAAGGACACCAAGATCTACAGCGGCGAGGGAGGCACACAGCCATCGGATCGCGGACCCGGCTTGTTTGGAGGCGCGGTGCTGGAACGCTTTCCGTACGCGGCCATCGAGGACGAGGGGCGCCTCACCAATTTCCGCCTCCGCCATCACTTCCTGACCAAGCTGTTCGCGCTGGCGGACCTGCGGGCCGTGCGAGCGTCGGGTGCCATGGCAGAGCTGGTGCGATTCCATACTGAGCAGAAGCTCACCCTCATGGCGTACCATCAGGGGCAGCTGCGGGTGCTCGGACGCATCGTGGCAAACGCAGACCGCAAGCCGTTCGCTGACACAATTGCGACCTATGAAGAGCACTTCGCCACAGCGACGGCGCGCCCGGCGCGCTCGACGTCGAATATCAACGTACTGATGCACGCCCTGGGGTATTTCTCCAAAGGGCTGGGCAGCAGCGAGAAGCGACACTTCTTGGATCTGCTCGAGGAATACCGCGTCGGGCGCACCACGCTGAGCGGTCCGCTTGCGCTCGTGCAGTCGTGGATCGCCCGGTTCGACCAAGGCTATCTCCGGCAGCAACGGTATCTGCAGCCCTATCCCGTCGAACTCATGACACTTCGGGATTCCGGCCGAGGGAACTAGAACCCGTCGCCTACGCGAGCAGGGTCGCGGCGGGCTCCCGGTACACGAGCTCCCACGGCGATCGCTGAGCCAACCCCTCCAGCCACCTTCGCGCCTCGTCCGTGCGCCCGAGGCGGAGCAGGGCGACGGCGCGAAGATACCGCTCGAGTGCGAAACTGTAGACCGGGGAGGCAAGGGCGTACTCCCACCAGCCGGATGGCGACACTGCATCGAGCTGCGTGAGCACGTCGGTCCATTCACCCAACTCCACGGCCACCCGGGCCCGAATCGCCGCTGCCAGACTCCGAGCCATCCTCGGAGCGCGGTCGGGCACGGGAAGCGCCTCGCACCGGTCGGCATGTTCGCGGGCCCGGTCGTGGCGGCCCAACCGGGCGGCGAGATGTCCGAGCAAGTATTGGCGAAGGTGGGGGCGAATCGGATCGTGGATGGCAAGCGCCAAGTTCGCACGCACCGGCGGTGCAAGTGGCGGCGTTCCCGTCGCCTCGATGTCGGAGACGGCCGCCTCGAGCAGCGCTCGCTTGGCCTCGACGAATGGAAGGATGAGCAGCAGTCCCCGGTGCTCGAGTCCGATCAGCGGGTTGAGCTGCTCCGCTTCCCTCACCGATCCCCACGCGTGGTCGAGTTCCCTGCGGGCGACGGCCACGTACGCCACCATGAGGCGCGCTACGGCCCCGACGAGGCCGACGGGAGCCACCTCGGCGATGCGGCGCGCGAGGATCTCGACGGTCGGAAGATCCGCCGCATAGAGCGCGACGTCTGAGAATGTCGTCGCGATCACCACTGGGGGCGCGACCGCCAGGCTCTTGATGACGCGCTCTTGCTCATCCGAGTCGGCCGTCGCGAAGGCCAGGAGGCCGCGCATCGGAAGGGCCTGGTCGCCAGTCGGGCTGAGGGCGAGGTGACGCGCCACATGGGAACGCAGTACCTCCCGGTGGCCCTCCATTGCCGCGATGCGAGCCAGGTGCGCGAGGGCGGCCGCGTGGGTGGGGTCCAGTGCTACAGCCTGCTCCAGCGGTCGCTTCGCCTCGAGCGCGGAACGCCCCCGGGGCGGATTCACATCGAATAATAGGGTCCCGAGGCGGAACCAAGCCTCCACGTCGTCGGGACGGACGCTGAGGAGCCGGAGGTAGACCGCCTCCGCGTCGCTCGGGGCATCACCCAACCAAGCTGCTTGCGCCTCCACCAGCATCCGGGCATGTGGCGCGAGGCGCTCCCTCACCTCCAACGCCCGCACCGACGCCTCGCGGGCGCCGTCGGGTAATGCGCACGCGGCACGGGCGGCCGCCAGCCGGTACTGGCCGAGGGCGAAACTCGGGTCCTCGTCGACGGCTCGTTCATAGTGCGTGACGGCGTCGAAGTATCGTCCGCCCCGGTAGGCGCGCTCACCACGTAGGTACGCCTTGAGCGCACTGAGCGATGCCGTCGTCGTCGCCGCCAGCCGCCCAATCTGCCCTCCGAGTGATGTGCTCCGGCGGGCCAGGAGTTGGCGCACCAACTCGTCGACCGTCTCAAAGATGCCGGTCTCCTGATCCGCCTCGACCTCCGCGCGCGCGTGGCGGTCGCGAGCCGTCTCGTACAGGGTGGCGGCCACATGGAGCCGGCGCTTCGCCGCGACGATACTTCCCAACAAGTAGGCACCGGCGCCGAACTGCTCCGCGATGTCCTGAGCCTCCCTCGGATCCAGCTCCCCAAGCTCGCGAGCCTCCACAAAGCGCAGCAGCGCATGCGGGTCGACAGCTCTGATCTCGCCGGCGCCATCCAGCTTCGCGCTGAGGATGTCGACGATTCCCTCTCGGAGATACGACAGCTCGTTGCTTCCGCGAACACTGAACGGGAACACGGCGATGAGGTTGGGTTGCGGCGTCACAGGCTTGCTGGGAGCCGGCGCGGCTCGGCGCGGGCCATGCCGCGACCTAATCTCGTCGACCAGTTCGACGGTCGCCGCCGACGGCTCCAGCCCGAATTCCTCCCGGAGCCGTGTCGCCACGTCGTCGAACGCCTGAAGCGCGGCCGTCCGGTCTCCGGCCCGATCCAGTGCGGCGATCAGGAGGCGGGCAGCCGTCTCGTCGTCGGGGGCGAGCTGCACCGCCCGACGGGCCCACGACACGGCCGCATCGGGATCGCTCGTCCCACCGCGCTCACTTAGGGATCGCGCGGTCGCTGCCGCCACCGATCGGAGGGCCGACCGCTCCTGATCGAGCCAGCGCTCGAATTCGGGGGCCGAAGCCACGAAGAACCCCTCGAGCAGGTCTCCTCGGTACAGTGCCAAGGCAGCCGCAGGAGTCTTTCCGCTCGCGTCTCGGAACGCACCGACGTCACACCACAGCGCGTCGGCATCCACGCCCAATTCATCCCCTCGGCCCACGATCGCGCCTTCACCAAGGTGACGCCGGAGGAAGTGGAGCGACCGCCGCAGGGCGCCGCGCGCATGCGCGTCGTCCAGCTCGGGCCAAAACATGGCCAGCAGTGAGTCACGACGGTGGAAGCGGAGGGGAGCGGAGGCTGCGAGGTACGCCAGGAACGCCAGCCGTTTGGGCTGCCGCAGCACGTCGGTCAGCTCCCGGCCGTCGGCGGCACGAAGGTCGGCGGCGCCCAGCAGGCGAAGTCGTATCATCGGAGCGGGAACGCTCGAGTCACGGCCGCGGCACGGGCCGGCAACGGGTGGACGACACTGTGGGAACGTAAGCAGGTCGATTCCCCGGTCAATCCTGTTCCGCGATCGCGCGGCCGACCGTCGCAAGGGGAGAAGCCGACATGACGATGAACGCCATCGTACCGAGCACCGGCGCTCGTCGACGATGGAGCACGCTCGGGCTAGCGAGTGCGTTGGTGATCTCCTCCGCCGGAGTGATGGAGGCCGCCCGACCCGCTCGGGCGCAAGAGCCCGGGCCAGCCACTGAGATTCCGCAGGTTCGCTTACGGGTCTCACAGATGCCGAACCACCCGCGAGGCACCAGGCTTGCGGGCGGCCTGCTCAGCTTCCGTCACGACACCCTCGTGGTGTCCGTGCTCCGAGGCCCTCGGCCAATCCTGGGTGATACCGTCCCGATTGCCGCCTCGGCGGTGCGCAGCGTACAGGTCTACGGGCCCCTCCCGGCTCGCCGCTCCTGCGGCGGGACCGGGAGGTTAGCCGCCCAAATACTCGCGGGAGCTGGATTGGCGCTCGCCGCGGCTTATGTCGCGACCCTTCCCGCCGAGTCGTTCGACGGAGCCGTCCTGAGCGCGATTGGCGGCGCGGCCGTAGGTGGAGGGCTCGGCGTCTACATGGCCGGCATTGCCGGCGGGGAGACCTCGTCGCTGGTGTCGACGCTCGGGGGGGCAGCCGGCGGATCGGTGCTCTTCCTGACTGGCGCTCGCGGCGATCCCGACCGCTCCGCCCTCTTGTTCATCGGTCCGATGCTGGCGCTGCCAGTGGCGGGCGCCATGGCGGGCTATCACGTCACGTGTCGGCCGCGCACGCTCGGCTGGCTCGATGTGCCCCTCGATCGGCTCGAGTTGATCGTAGGCCCAACTCCCACTCGGCAGCCTGGCATCGGTATCCAGATTCGATCCAGGTTCGACTGAGGCCGGTCCACCGCATGGCGCCGTAACACCGCACCGCTTGCCCGCGCTCATCAGATACTTCCATCTTTCGGCGTCCGCTTCCCGCTGGGTCGATGACGTCGAACGCCGACACATGCCCGAGATGTGCAAGCCCGCTCCCCCCGGAGGCGGGATACTGCCCCACGTGCGGCACCCCGACCCGGAGTGCCGACCGTGGTCCCACGCCGGCGGGCATGCCAAATCTCGGCAGCGACATGTTGGAGCGACTGCGCACCGCGCTCGCCGACCGGTATGTGATCGAACGCGAACTCGGCCGTGGCGGAATGGCCATGGTGTACCTGGCGCAGGACGTGCGACATCACCGCCGCGTGGCCGTCAAAGTCCTGTCGCCCGAGCTCGCTGTGTTGGTCGGGCCTGAGCGGTTTCTCCGCGAGATCGAAATCACGGCCGGCCTCCAGCATCCGAACATCGTCCCGGTGCACGACTCCGGGCGCGTCGGAGAGCTGCTGTTCTACGTGATGCCGTACATCGAGGGCGAGTCGCTGCGCGCGCGCCTCGACCGAGACGGTCGGTTGCTGCTCGATGACGTGCTGCAGATCGTGCGCGAAGTGGCGGGCGCACTGAGCTACGCGCACCAACGCGGCATCGTGCATCGCGACATCAAGCCCGAGAACATCCTCCTGTCCGACGGCCATGCGCAGGTGGCGGACTTCGGCATCGCCCGGGCGATCAGTGCGGCGGATCGGGGAAGCCTCACGCGCAGTGGCGCCGTCATTGGCACCCCGGCCTATATGGCGCCCGAGCAGGCCGCCGGCGCCTCGACCATCGACGGTCGTGCTGACCTCTACGCCCTGGCGGCGGTCGCGCATGAAGCACTGACGGGAGAGCGCGACGAGCCGCTCGCGGCCACCGGGCGCGCCGATCGCCAACTCCTCGGCGCGAGGCCCGACCTGAAACCACGAGTGGCGCGCGCCCTCGCGGCCCCGCTCGCGCTCGAACGAGATCGGAGACCACCCACGGCCGACGCCTGGCTCACGATGCTCCGGGCAGCCGAGCGTCGGTCGCGGTCGCCCGTGCTGCTCAGCGCTGGCGCCGTGCTGGCGGTCGGACTTGCGCTGATCGTCGGCTGGTTCATCCCTGACCGCCACCCCGCGACCCCCACTCCCTCACCCACCATCGCCGTGCTCCCGTTTACGATGACCGGGCAGGCGAACCAACTCGACCTCGAGCGGGCCCTACCGGAGGCGTTCGAGTTCCAGTTGCAGTACGTTCCCGGCTACCGTGTGGTGAGTCCCGCGCGTGTCCGTCGGCTCATCGACCAGCGGTTTGGCGGCGTGCGCCCGGACCGCGACTCCCTGGCGGTCACGGTGGCATCGGAGTTCTCCGCGTCGGAACTGCTCAGCGGTTCAGCCGAGGTCACTCCAGCGGGCCTCCTCAGTATCGATGTCGTAGTACTCGATCCGGCGACGCGAACCGTGGTCGGTGACGCACGCGTTCAGGGCATGGTCGGCGACTTCACCACGTTGGTCCACGACGCCGTGTTGGAGGCGTTTGCCACCCGTGCTGTCCAGCGGCAGCTCGGCTGGAGCCCGGCCCTTCCAGCCAGTCTCGACGCGGTCAACGCGTTCTTCCTTGGTGAGACCTACTTCCGGCGCGGCGCGTACGATGCCGCTGCGGAACAGTTCACTCGGGTCATCGAGCGGGATTCGACGTACGCCCCCGCCCACTTCAAGCGGATGCTGACCGAGGTGTTGCGGACCCCGCCTACCCGAGTCAGTAGCGCCGTGCGCGATGCGCTGGGCGCCGCGCAGCGCTACCGGGAGCGCCTCGACCCACCGACGCGTGAGCTTCTCGAGGGATACGAAGCCTTGGTGCTGAAGGGAGACCTGGAGGGCGCCATCGTTCGATTCACGCGGATCGTCGAGAGCAACCCGAGTGCGGTCGATGCCTGGTTCATTCTCGGATACCTCCAGCTGAATTTCGCCGGGCTCCTCGGGACCTCGCGGACCGCCGCGCGGGTGGCGTTCGAGCGGGTGCACGAGCTGGATCCGAATTTTGCGGCGGCCACCGCCCATCTCTTGCGCATTGCGGTCCTGCAGAATTCCGAGGTCGTTGCCCGGCGATACATCGACCAGTACCTCCGGATCGACAGCGCCTCTGCTACCGCCGAGTTGGTGCGCATGGTGGACTCCCTCCTCTACCGCGGTAACCGGTCAGCGCTGCGGGTGCTCGGGAGCTTCGAGTCCCGTACCGCGGTCGCCCTCGAGATGATCGCCTTGGCCGCGGGCGAGTTCTCGCAGGGGTTCCTCGACCGAACCGCGGCAAATCGCGCAACCGACGTCTTGTGGACCCGGGCCGCGAGCCAGCCGGATCGCGTCATGGCGTTCCGGCTGCGCCTGGCGTCCGCCCTGGGCGCCGGCCGACACGGGACGGCCGACTCGTTGTTGCGGGTCGGCCGGCAGATGGACGTGCCCATCGTCGAACTGGATCGGTGGCTGTTGCTTTCCGCCGTGACCGGCGTCGCGGCCCTCGGCACCGAAGGCGAGCGGGAGGCGGCCGCCCGACGCCTGGCCGGCCCGGCCGACGCCGCGACGCTCTGGTTGGTCGCGCGCTGGCGGCGCCAGCGTGACGCGACCCAAGAACCGGTGGAGGAGCGAACCTTGCGACGACTCGCGGCTCAGGCGGGAGACACCATGCCACTGGCCCGGAGTCTCGCCCTCGACCTGGAGGCCCACGCGGCACTTCGTCGCGGCGACAGTGCGCGAGCGCTCACGGTGTGGAGGGACGCGACCCGACACTTCGCGATCGATCGCGTCACGTTCGATCTCGCAGCCTCGCTCTGGCCACTCAATGTGGAGCGGGCCCGGGTCGCGGCGGCGCAAGGCGACCCGGACGACGTGATCGCCGCCACGAGGCTCTTCGTCACGATGACCGGGTTCGTGGATCAAGTCGCCTGGAGCGAGGTGTGGCCACTGCGGGCTCGAGCGCTCGCCGCGTCGGGCGATCGGCTCCGCGCCGTCGAGGCACTGGACCAACTCGCGTCGGTCCTGCGGGATGCCAACGGCCAGGGGCGCGTGGTGCTCGATTCCATCGCGAGCTGGCGTGCGGCGATTCGGGCGCCGCCGTCGGGCACCTGAGCCATCCCGCAGGGCGTCGGCCGCACTCGGCGTCGTGGAAACACAGAGCGCCGCGGGGTCGCGGCGCTCGAGTCTGCCTCAGCCGAACGCGGTCACTCGTGCTGAGCCCGCCACTCCAGCTGGCGAAATACTACGCCACTGCCACAGTGATCGCACCGGAGAATCCAGACGGAGTGCGACTGTCGGTCCCCGACAATGGGGCTGAGGTCGGCTTGGCACGTGGGACAGACGATTCGCTGCTCGTGCCGCAGCGTCGTGCGGAAAATGCGCCCCGCATCGTCCAGCGAGAAGCCACCCGTGTTCCTGGGGGCGTCAGGATGGCTTTTCATTCGCTGCCCCCTTTCGGGATCGGGTGATCGGTTGCCCCTCATGTCCACACACCTCGCCGGCTGGGAGTATACCTGGAACGAACTGAAGATTCCGTGAACTCTCGGTGAACCTCGAACCGCCGCTAGCTTATTTCGCGGACGACCGACTAGCTTACGCAGCCGATGACCCACACCGAGCCGCGCATCCCCCACCTCCCAGATCGCATTGGCGGTCTGGCGCACATCGCGACCAACCTCTGGTGGAGTTGGAGCCGCGAGGCACGGCAGGTCTTCCGCAGTGTCGACGAACTCCTCTGGCAACGTACCCGCCACAACCCCATCCTGTTCCTGCAACTGGTCGATCCGGCACGCTTGGTCGCTCGCGCGCAGGACCCGGAGTTTCTCGAAGCCTACGATCGGGTCGTGGCCAACCTCGACCAAGCACTATCCCGACGGGATACGTGGTTCCAGCGCACCTACCCGGACCACGCCGCTCGTCCGGTCGCATACTTCTGCGCCGAATTCGGACTGCACAATTCGGTTCCCATTTACTCCGGCGGTCTCGGCGTGCTTGCCGGCGATCATTGCAAGGCGGCCTCCGACCTCGGCGTTCCGCTGGTGGGGGTGGGCCTGCTGTACACGAAGGGGTATTTCGATCAGCGCGTTCGACTGGACGGGTGGCAGGAGGATGCGGACGACCCCCTGGATCCGACGATCACCCCGCTGGCCCCGGTGCTCGATACGACGGGCCACCCCTACCTCGCGACGATTCCCATCGGTGACCGTATGCTGCACGTCGGCGCTTGGCGCATGATGGTCGGTTCGGTTCCGATCCTGCTGTTAGACACCAACCTCGAAGTGAACGACCCGCAGGACCGGAGTTTGTCCCTCAAGTTGTATGCGGGTGGCCCCGAGATGCGGCTGCGTCAGGAATGGGTGCTCGGCGTGGGCGGCGTGCGGCTGCTGCGGCGGTTGGGCATCGATCCAGCAGCGTGGCACGCCAACGAAGGTCACGCCGCGTTCATGTTGGTCGAGCGGGTGCGCGAGTTGACCACCGCCGGCACCGCCCTCGACGACGCGATCGCCACGGTGCGAGCCACGAGCGTGTTCACCACGCACACGCCCGTCCCCGCGGGGCACGATGTCTTCACGCGCGACCAAATCGCGGGCTGCGTCGGACCGTTCCTCGACGACTCAGGCATGGATCGTGAGGTCTTCTACCGTTTCGGGCGGCATCCGGACCATGATCACGGCAGCTACCACATGACGGTGACTGGGATCCGGCTCTCGGGTCGAGTGAACGGCGTCTCGGAGCTGCACGGTCAAGAAACACGCCGTTTGT
Source organism: Gemmatimonadales bacterium (assembly GCA_041602035.1). GTDB lineage: Bacteria > Gemmatimonadota > Gemmatimonadetes > Gemmatimonadales > GWC2-71-9 > JAOTVV01. Next base: position 12,500 of record JBFIHA010000013.1, read on the forward strand.
GGCGCGTCTTGTGGCCCGAGCGCGAGCCCATGGGCGTGCCCATCACGCACGTCACCAACGGGGTGCACCTGGCGACATGGATGGCCCATCCCATGATGGACCTCATGGATCGACACCTCGGTAGCGGGTGGGGCAACCAGCTCGACGACCCGACCATGTGGGATCGTGTTCTCGCGCTGGACGACGGGCAGTTGTGGAGAGTGCACCTCGAACTCAAAGATCGGCTGCTCGAGTACATTCGAGAAGACGCCCGGCGACGCTGGCGCGACCGCTGGAAGGAACCGGCGCACCTCATGTCGGCCGGGACCCTCCTCGGCCGCGACGCGCTCACCATCGGGTTTGCGCGGCGGTTCGCGACCTACAAGCGGGCCGACCTCATCTTCCGCCAGCCGGACCGGTTGCGGCAGATCTTGATCGATCCCAGGCGACCAGTGCAAATGGTGTTCGCGGGCAAGGCCCATCCGGCAGACGAACCCGGCAAGCGAATGCTGCAGACGGTGTACAATGCCGCGCATGATCCCAGCTTTGAGGGCCGGATCGCGTTTCTCGAGGATTACGAGATGCACCTCGCGCACCGTCTGGTCCAGGGCGTGGATCTCTGGCTCAACGTTCCGCGGGTGCCGATGGAAGCGTGCGGCACGAGCGGGATGAAGGCCGCGATCAACGGCGTGCCGCAGCTGGGAACGCTCGACGGCTGGTGGGCGGAGGGCTACAGTGGGCGCAACGGGTGGGCCATTCCGCTGGGGCCGAGGGACCGGCAAGACGAGCACGATGCCGACCACGTGTACGAGTTGCTGGAATCGGAGATCGTTCCCCTGTACTTCGAACGTGACGCACACGACGTGCCGACCGGCTGGGTGGAGCGAATGCGGCATACGCTGCGCGACGGACTCAAGCGATTTACCGCACGGGCCATGCTGCAGCGCTACGCCACGGAGCACTACCTCCGCGCCATGCGGGCGGAGCCGCCGTCCTCCGACCCGCCTACCGCGTAGGTTCGCCCCGTGATCCGTGCCAACTCCTACGGCATCGTGCCCTTCCGAGACCGGACGGTCGTACATCTCACGGCCGAATACTGGCCGTTTGCGCGCACCGGCGGTCTGGCCGAGGCCGTGAGAGGGTTGGCGGAGTACCAGATCCGAGTCGGCCAGGACGCGGCGATCATCATGCCGCTCTACCGATCCGTCCGCGACTTCACCGACCAGGTCACGCCAACGATGGAACCATTTGCCGTCCCGGTGGGCGATCACGTGGAGGAAGCCCGCCTCTACCGCTACACGGGCACGGACACGCAGGTGAGGGTGTTCTTCGTGGAGCACGACGGGCACTTCGACCGCGATGGCCTCTACGGCACCGAGCATGGGGATTATCCCGACAACCTTCGCCGATGCGCGTTCCTTTGCCGGGCCGCACTCCACGCGCTACCGACCCTGGTCCCGAATTGCGCCATTCTCCACGCCCACGATTGGCACACGGCACTCGTCATGCCGTACCTGCGGTACACCTTTGCCGGTCAGCCGTCCTACGATCGCTTGGGTGCGGTGCTCTCAGTGCACAACGCCGCCTATCAGGGCCACTTCCCGGAGCATGCGGTGCAGTCGATCGGATTGCCTCCGAGCATGTATGACTGGCGGATCATGGAGTGGTACGGGCGGATGAATGTGCTCAAAGGCGGCTTGTCGTATACCGACCTCGCGACGACGGTGAGTCCCACCCATGCGGCCGAGCTCCGTACGCCGGACGGCGGGTTTGGGCTGCACGATCATTTCATCGGACTCGGTGACCGATTCGTCGGCATTCTGAACGGCATCGACTACGCGATTTGGGATCCCGGGACGGATCGCGACATCACGGCGCAGTACCGAATCGATCACCTGGCACCCAAGCGCGGCTGCAAGACCGCACTCCAGCGTGTCTACGGTCTGCCACGCCGCTCGCGTACGCCGGTGTTCGTGATGAGCGCACGCCTGGTGGAACAAAAGGGATTCGACCTCATTCTCGAACCAGGACTACTGGCGCAGTTCGACGCGCAGTTCATCTTTCTCGGGCGCGGCGACGTGCACTACGAGCGGTTGCTGCAAGAGCTAGCGAGCGCGCTCCCCGACAAGGTCGCGGTGCCGCTCGACTTCACCGAACGACTCGAACACCGCCTGCTCGCCGGAGCCGATGCGCTGTTGATGCCGTCGCAGTTCGAGCCCTGCGGACTCACCCAGATGCGGGCGCAACGGTACGGCGTGCTTCCTGTGGCCCGTCGGGTCGGTGGACTCAGCGACACCATCGTCGACGGAGAGACCGGATTCCTGTTCGACGAGTATCGACCGACCGGGCTGGCGCGTGCCTTACGGCGGGCCATTGCCCAGTATCACGATCGTGAAGCGTGGACGGCCATGATGACGAAGGCCATGCGTCAGGATTTCAGCTGGGGGCCATCCGCCGCGCGCTACCAAGAGGTCTACCACCGAGCCAGCGCACGAGCGCGGCGCCACCACTGACGGTATCATGGACTTTGTGCTGACCCTCCACAGCCACCTCCCCTACGTGCTCAATCACGGTCGGTGGCCGCACGGGAGTGACTGGCTGTGTGAGGCCGCCATCGACACCTACCTGCCGCTCATCGAGTCGTTGACCCAGTTGGCTCGCGAAGACGTCCATGCCCCAATCACCATCGGGGTGACACCGGTGCTCGCGAATCAGCTCGCCCACCCCTCGTTCGTGGACGAGCTGGAACACTTGTTCGCCGAACGGCTCAAGGCCTGCGACCGGGCACCGACGGAGCTGGCGGAGACCGGTGATCACGACCTGATCCCGCTGGCAGCCTACTGGCAGGCTCGGCTCGAGCGGCTGCGACGGCTGTTCCGCACGCACGGCGACATCATTGCGGCCCTGCGGCGCCTCGAGAGCGCGGGACGATTGGAAATCATCGGTTCGGCGGCCACCCACGGGTATCTTCCACTCCTCGGCACCGAGGCGAGCATTCGACTGCAATTGCACGTGGGATACGCCGAACATCGGCGCCTGTTCGGCCGAGCGCCCCGCGGCTGCTGGCTGCCGGAATGTGCCTATCGCCCGCGTGGACCGTGGTCGGTATCGGCATCGCCGACGGCGGAGCGGCCCGGGATCGAGGAGCACCTCGCGGCGGTGGGATTCCAGTATTTCTTCACCGACTCGCATCTCGCGGCCGCCGGGACCCCGCTGGGTGCCTACCATGACGTGCCTCTGGGTGCAGAACGATTCGACGCCGAGCGTCACGATGACGCGGCGCCGAAACAAGGCCGCGCTGGGAGGCGGTCCCCGTACTGGTCATACCGGGTCTCCGCGCCGGACGCTGCCGAGGTTCGGGCCTTCGTGCGCGATCCCGAATCGTCGATGCAGGTGTGGAGTCGGGATCGCGGTTATCCCGGCGACGAGTGGTATCTCGAGTTCCACAAGATTCGGTGGCCCGGCGGCCTCAAGCTATGGCGTGTGACTGGCCCGCGCGTCGATCTCGGAGGCAAGCGGTCCTACGTTCCCGAGACGGCAGAGTCCCGAGCCAGCGAGCACGCTCGTCACTTCGCCTACCTGCTGCAGCACTTGGCGGCCGAACGCTCCACCGTCGGGGACGTGATCGTGGCCCCGTTCGATACCGAGTTGTTCGGGCACTGGTGGTTCGAGGGGATTCACTTCATCGCCGATCTCTATCGCGCACTCGCTCGGGTCGGCGGAGTGCGTCCCATGACGGGGACCGCACATCTCCGGCGACACCCCCGCCCACCCGGCATTCGGCTCTCCGAAGGATCATGGGGTGCGAATGGCGACCACAGCATGTGGCTGAACGACGGCACGCGCTGGACGTGGGATCGCCTATGGCCGCTGGAACACCGGTTCTGGCGCGCGGCGCGCACGGCGATCGGGATCGAGGAGCTCCGCCCCATTGTGGCGCAGGCGGCACGAGAGCTGCTCCTCGCGCAGTCGTCGGATTGGCAGTTCGTGATCTCGACGGCCGTCGCAGCCGACTACGCCGAACGTCGGTTCATCGGCCACTGCGAGGCTGTCGAGGGGCTGGTGGACGCCTTGCAGCCCGACGCCACGCCGGAGCGACGCCGACAGGCCGCAGACGAGGCCGCGACCCTGCGCGTACGGGACGACCTGTTCCCCGACGTGCTCGCGTCCGTCCAGGCCGTCCTCGATGCGGAACTCGATCCGGTCTCGGAATGACACCACCGCTGCGCTCGGCCATCATCCACGCCCACTTCTACCAGCCGCCGCGCGAGGACCCGTGGCTCGATGAAGTGCCACACCACGTGTCAGCGGCACCCCACCACGACTGGAACGAGCGGATCGAGCGCGAGTGCTATCGCGCCGTCGTCGCGGCCCGCGTTGCCACCCCGGACGGCCGAATCGCGAAGATCGTGAACACGCTGCGAGCGGTGAGCTTCAACGTCGGTCCCACGTTGCTGTCGTGGCTGGCGTCCGAGGCGGGCCCCACCTACGCAGCCATCCTCGAGGCCGACCGCGACAGCTGCGCGCGGCGTGGGGGCCACGGCAACGCGATGGCGATGCCGTTCCATCACTCCATCCTCCCGCTGGCGTCACGCCGCGACAAGCGGACGGAAGTCCTGTGGGGTATCGCCGACTTCGAGCATCGGTTCGGCCGGCAGCCGGAGGGAATGTGGCTCCCCGAGACCGCCGTGGATCCAGATACGCTCGACGTGCTGGCCGAAGCCGGCATTCGCTTCACAGTGGTCGCACCACATCAGGTGCGCGCCGCGCCGCCGAGCGGCCTGCCCGGCCTCTACCGGACACCCACGGGCCGCTCGATCGCCGTGTTCGTCTACGACGGCTCGACTTCCCACGGCGTGGCCTTCGGTGGCTTGCTTCACGACGCACGTGAGTGGGAGCGCCGCATGGTGGACGGCGCGGATCGTCGCCTGGTGGCCATTGCCACCGACGGTGAGACGTACGGTCACCATCACAAGTTCGGCGAAATGGCGCTGGCAGCGGTGCTCGAAGGACTCGAGTACCGGCCAGACGTGGAGGTCGAGAACTTCGCCTCCTTCCTGGAACGTCATCCGCCGCAGCACGAGGTCGAGCTCGTGGCACCGACGTCGTGGAGTTGCGTGCACGGAGTCGAACGATGGCGGGCAGACTGTGGCTGCAAAATGCATCCAGATCGCGTCTCACAGCAGCGATGGCGCTCCATCCTGCGAGAGAGCCTCGACTGGCTCGCCGAGGAGTTGCACACCGTATTCGAACGAGAAGGTGGCCCGCTCTTCGGAGATCCGTGGAACGCACGCGACGAGTTTGGAGTGGCCGTGGTGAGTGATGACCGGACGCGGTGGACGTTCGCCGACGGCCACGTGCGGTCGACCGAACCCGAGCAGCGCAGGCGCGCGGTCGAACTGCTCGAGATGGAACGCAACGCCCTCAGGATGTTCACGTCCTGTGGGTGGTTCCACGACGACATCGGGGGGATCGAGGCAAGCCAAGTGCTGCGCTATGCCGCGCGGGCTATCGACCTTGCCGGCACCAGTCACGCTGCTCGGCTTGAGAACGGGCTGCGGCACCGCCTCGCGGCGGCCAGGAGTAACGATCCGACCGTCGGAAGCGGTCGCGACGTGTACGACGCGGGGCGCCCGGCGATCCCCGCCGACGCTCGGGTTGCTGCCGGTGGGAATGCCTGCCTTACCGTGGGGATACCCCTCCCCGCAGCCGTCGGGCCGTTCGACCTGCGGTCCGTGGAGAGCGGAGATCACGGTGTGACTATCGAGGTATCCGACCGGCGCACCGGCACGAGCCGAACGTGGCAGGCCCGCACGACCCGTCCGAGCACTGGCCGTCTGCACCTGCGGGTCTCCAGTGCCGACCCGGACACCACGTACACGGCCTCGGTCACCGACCTGCCGTTCGACATCCTTCGCACCGTACGGCCGGCGCTGTACGCCGCCATCGTGCAAACGCACTACCTCGAGGAGGAGCGCCGAGCCCTACTGTCGGGCGCGGACCAGGTGGACGTGGCACGGCGTGTGTTGATCCGTCTTGTCGACCGTCTGGCGGGCGGCGCTGAGGATTGCAGGCCGCTTCACGACCTACTGGATCTCTTCGACTTGCTCGAACGTCACTATCCGTTCGGCGCGCAGACGCAGCTCTACCGGGTGTGGGAAACCGCGGACGGCGATCGACGACGTGCCCTCGGGTCGGTCGCGCATCGCATGGGATTCGCCTGAGCCATGGAACCGTTGCGCTTCGTGTTTGGCATTCACGTCCACCAGCCGGTAGGGAACTTCGACCACGTGTTCGAGGAGCACGTGCAGGGCGTCTATCTGCCGTTCCTCACGGCCGTTGCGGACCGAGACTTCACTCCGATCGCGCTCCACGTCTCCGGACCCCTACTCGAGTGGCTGGAGCACCACGACGCGCGCTATCTCGATCTCATCGGTCGACTGGCGGCGGACGGCAAACTCGAGTTGCTGCTGGCGGGATTCTACGAGCCAATTCTGATCGCGATTCCCCGTGAGGATCGCCTGGAACAGATCGGATGGATGCGGGACGCGCTCCGGGTCCGGTTCGGGGTCGACGCCACCGCGCTGTGGCTCACCGAGCGCGTGTGGGAACCGGGGCTGCCGGCCGACTTGGTGGACGCCGGGGTCGAGTGCGTCCTGGTGGACGATCGGCACTTCCTCGTGACAGGGTTCGAGCGCGACGATCTCCACGCCCCGTACCGCACAGATAGTGACGGGCGCACGGTGGTGCTCCTCCCGATCGACGAGCGCCTCCGGTATTTGATCCCGTTCCAGCCCCCGAGCGCTACGGCAGGCTACCTGCGCGGACTGCGTGACAGCGGGCGACAGCTCTCCGTGTTCGCCGATGACGGCGAGAAGTTCGGCGGCTGGCCGGGGACGAAGGCGTGGGTGTACGAGCGCGGCTGGCTGGACGCCTTTTTCGACGCCATGGGACGACTGCGGGATGAGCAGGTCGTGCGACTCGTGACCCCCTCGCAAGCGTGGCGTGAGGTGGAGAGCGCCGGTCTGGCCTACCTCCCCACGGCGTCGTATCGGGAGATGGAAGGCTGGTCGCTCCCACCCCGAGCTGCGACCCGCCTAGAACACGTCGAGCACGAGTGGGGAAAGGACCGCCTCGCCGGGGGAGACGGCGCCCTGATCCGCGGCGGTCATTGGCGGAACTTCCTGGCCAAGTATCCCGAGTCCAACCGGATGCACAAGAAGGTGCTGCGGCTCTCGCAGCTGTGTCGCAAACGGGGAAACCCTCCCGGACCCCGACGAGACATCGGTCGCGCGCAGTGCAACGATGCCTACTGGCATGGGGTGTTTGGGGGCCTGTATCTCCCCCACCTACGCGCAGGCCTCTGGCGGCACCTCGCGCGCGCCGAGGCTCAGCTGCGTGCGGGGGAATCGCTGGCGCACGAGACGCTCGACCTTCATGGCGACGGGCACGACGAGCTGTGGGTTCACTCCGGATTGTTCTCGGCCGTCGTGAGCCCCAGGCGGGGGGGAGCGATCGAGGAATACACGCGCTTTCAGGACGAAGTGAACTACGCCGATACCTTGACGCGTCGTGTCGAGGCCTACCACCGAGAGGTCGCGCACGGCCCGAACTCCGATTCGGAGACCGACGCGGCGGTGCGCCAGCACGCCGACTCCGAGCAGACACGTCCGCGGCGCGCGATGCCGCCGCGGGACCATCACGACCGGGTCATGCTGGTCGATCGGGTGATCGGACACGATCTCGGCGAGGCCGAATACGCCCGAGCTGACTACGTACCGGTCGCGTCGTGGGTAGGATCACCGATGAACATCACCGTGACGCATGATGCCGACGCGCTCCTGGTCAGCCTCACGCCAATCGACGACCATCGCCTGATCCGCAAGGAGCTTCAATTTGCGCCCGGCGGGCAGTTGACGGTACGCTACACTTGGCGCCCTGAGGCCTTTCCAACCCACTGTTGGTTCGCGCCCGAGATTTCGGTGCCGGCCGATCCATCGCTCGTATGCCGACCGAGCACGACCGTGTGGCACTATCCGATCTCAACGGTGGCCAAATCAGAGCGCGGGCTGGAGGAAACTGTCCAGGGACTCTCCTTCACCCCACTGTGGCCCGTGGAACTCGGCGAGGCATCCTTCACCCTCTTTTGACAGCCGCCATGGACTGCCCGTATTGCCAGCACCCGATCGGTGTCCACTCGCGCTTTTGCGACGAGTGTGGCAAACCCGTGGTGACCGAAAACGTGTCCGTTCAGCAGGCCATACTCAGCGGCGAGTTCGACACCGGCGCGTTGGCCCGCCTCCGCAAGGAGAAGCGGCAGCTCGCGGAGCGACTCAACACGTTGCTCGAAGGCGCCTTGGGCCGCGTGCTCACCGACGACGAGCGGCGCTCTTGGGAGGTGCTCTATACCGAGTGGAAGACGATCACCGACGAGCTGACCGCACGGATGAACTATCTCGAAGTCCGGCAGGAGTCGGATCGGCGCCAGGCAGAGCGGCGCCAGGCGGAGCGGCGGAAGGAGTATCACGCGCTCGATTTCGGGGACCGCCGGTCGGGCCGCGATCGTCGCGTGGACGAGCGGCGTAGCGGCGTGGATCGACGCAATCCCTTCACCGATCCGGATTCCGGTCCCGGGCCCACCCACACTCCGCTGCCCGACGGAGGCTGACCGCCGAAACACCCTGCCCTTCACCCCCGTAGTGCCTCGAGACGGCGCGACGGTTCGCGGTCGTCGTGCATCGCTCCTTGAAGAGAGGAGCCTGTGACATCTCGGCACGTGACATCGCTTGCGGTGGGACTGGGAAATCGGCTCGCCCGACTCCAGCGGCACTGGCGTCGCCACCGCAGGTCCATCGTGCTCGGCAGTGTCATTGGGCTACCGCTCGTCCTCGGCACCGCCGTCGTGCTCGAGGCCGCGTTCCGCGCTCGGATCGACGATTCGAGATTCCACCGTCCGGCCCGGATCTACGCGCGGCCCCTGGTCATCGAGCGGGGCGGCGAGCTCGATCGCACGCGGACCGAGGCGGCCCTCGACCGGTTGGGGTACCGTCGCACCCGCGCCAGACGGGTTGGCGTGGGCGAGTACGCCGCCGGATCGTGGGAATGGGTGATCGGCCGCCGACCGTTTCGCTTTGCCGACCGCCTCGATCCGGGTGGCATCGTCACCGTTCGGCTGGGCTACTGGGGCGAGGTCAGCGACATTCGTGATGCGGATGGCATCCGGCACGACTACGTGGCACTGGAGCCCGAGATCATCCGCACGTTCGGTGGTCCTTCCCGGGCCGACTGGACTCCGGTCGCGCTGACAGAAGTCCCCCCCTCCCTCGTGGCGGCCATTCTCACCGTGGAAGATCGGCGCTTCTACGAGCACCACGGTCTCGATGCTCGGAGGATCGTCGGGGCAGCGGTGGCAAACGTCCGGGCGGGCCGGATCGTTGAAGGTGCCAGCACGCTCACGCAGCAGTTGGCGAAGAACCTGTTTCTCTCCTCACGACGATCGGTGGTGCGCAAGCTGCGCGAAGCAGCCATGGCGACTGCGCTCGAGCTCCGGTACACCAAGGCTCAGATTCTCGAGGCCTATCTGAACCACGTCTACCTGGGTCAGGACGGCGGACTCGCGATCCGCGGGGTCGGCCGAGCCGCGCGGTTCTACTTCGACAAGGATGTGAGTCAGCTCGACCTGTCCGAGGCGGCGCTGCTCGCCGCCATCATTCGCGGGCCAAGTCTCTACTCGCCATTCCGTCAGCCGGAACGTGCCCGTCTGCGCCGCGACCTCGTGCTGCAACTCATGCGCGACCGCGAGGAGATCACCGAACGAGCGTTTCGCTCGGCGAGCAGCGCGTCGCTCGGCGTGCGACGTCAGCCAGAGTCGGCACCGGAGGCACGGTACTTTGCCGACTATGTCGCCAGCCGACTCGCCACTGCCCGGGGAGCGCACGTGCTGGAGCGTGGTGTGGCCGTGTTCACCACGCTCGATCCCCGCCTACAACAGCTGGCTGAAACGGTCGTGCGGAACGAGCTGCGACGCCTGGAACGCCAGTATCCACGACTAGCCAGAAACCCCACACCGCTCCAGGCAGCCCTCGTGGCGACCGACCCGCGCACCGGAGAGATCCTGGCCATGGTGGGCGGGCGTGACTACGGCACGTCGCAGTTCAACCGTGCGGTGCTGGCCCAACGGCAGCCCGGCAGCGCGTTCAAGCCGATCGTCGCCCTCGCAGCACTCGCCCGGCCCGAGAACGACGGGTGGGACGATCCGACCTTCACCCTGGCCTCCACCCTCCGGGACGAGCCCTTGGCCGTCGAGACACCGGCAGGGGTATGGCAGCCGGTGAACTACGACCGCGAGTATCGCGGCTCGCTCACGCTACGGGAGGCGCTCGAGCGGTCACTCAACGTCCCCTTCGCACGCCTCGGCCTGGCAATCGGTCCGGAGCGGATCGTGCGCACCGCTCGCAAGCTCGGCATCCAGAGTGCGCTCCCGGCGGTCCCGAGCCTCGCCCTCGGGGCGGCAGACGTGACACCGCTCGAGATGGCGCGCGCGTTCGGGGTGTTCGCCGCGGGCGGGTATCGTGCTGACCCGCAGCACACGCTGGCCGTGATCGACGAGGATGGGACGGTGCTCGAGCAACTGACGCCCCGCGGTGAGCGCGTGTTTGACGAGGCGGAGGCGTACCTCGTGACCTCAGCCTTGCGGGGGGCCGTGGAGCGCGGGACCGGGCGTGGACTCCGCGCGTTGGGCGTGCGTGGGCCCGTGGCCGCCAAATCGGGCACGACGAACGACTTTCGCGACGGGTGGTTCATCGGGTATACGCCGACATTGGCGGTGGCCGTCTGGGTGGGTTTCGACGACGGACAGAGCATCGGACTCGCCGGATCGCGGGTCGCGATGCCCATCTTCGGTCGATTTCTCGCCGGTGCCACGACCGATGTGTCTCGCGATTTCACCATGCCCGATGGACTGGAGATCGTAGAGATCGATGCCGCAACCGGCCTCCGGGCGGGCCCCGGATGCTGGGGGGAACCCGAGGTCTTTCTCCGAGGCACCGCACCGACCGCCAGCTGCTCGCCGTATTGGACCGCGTCCCGAGCGGGCCGCTCACAGGATTCGGGGCTCCGCCGCTACGTCCGCTCGCTCATCCGGGAGCTGTCGCGACGGCTGAGCGGCGAACGCCGGTAATTCTCAGCAGCTGTTGACGGCCCCGCCCCACCGATCGTAATTGAGCCATCACCCACCGAGAAAGGGCGCCCGGCCATGCGCATCGGACAGTCACTGGGCATCCTTGGAGTCCTCGCCGCGGCCAGCGCTGCGGCCATTCTCCTGGTCGGCGATCGCGGGCGAAGCCTCCGGCTCGGTCCCTTGGACGGGGCCGAACTCCCGCCGATCCAGCTCGACCGCGTCGCCATAGGGAGCACGGCCCCCGACTTCAGGCTCCGCGCCCTGGACGGGTCGACGGTTGCCCTGTCCGAGTACCGTGGGGCAAAGAACGTCGTCCTGGTGTTCTACCGCGGGCACTGGTGACCCCACTGCGCTGCTCAGCTCGGGAAGCTGAAAGGGCTGCTGACGGAGGAACAACGGGCATCGACGGAGATTCTGGCCGTTTCCGTCGACTCCCCCGCCGATCTCCGCAGAATGGTGGACCGCATTTCCGCCGACGACAGCGTGTTGCCCGACTTCCCGTTTCTCACCGATCCGGGCCACCGAGTCATCGATCGCTATGGGCTGTTCAACCAGGACGATCCGCGCGGCCGGGAAATCACCCATCCTGCCACATTCGTGATCGATCGCGCAGGCGTCGTGCGGTGGCGGTTCGTGGAAGTCGACTACAAGATCCGGCCGAGTAACGAGGAAATCCTCGGCGTCCTGGAGCGGCTGCCGCGCGAGCCATGAGCCCAGGCGTGTCAACGGCGTGCAGCCTTGCCCGCGCCTCGGCTGACGGACAACTTGGGGTTTGACCGTCTTCGTCGGGAAACCCATGAGCGCCTTAGCCGAGAGCTACACGCAGTTGTCCGCTAGGCTTCGCTCCCTGCTCGAAGCACGCGGGTTCGAGGTGAGCGACGAGCACCACCATGCCGACGCGTCAGGAGCGAAGTGCACGCTGCTCACAAAGGGGGCGGAGTCGTTCCGTCTGGTGTGGGACGCCGGCCAAAGCACGTTCCGCGTCGACTACTGCCCACGACGCCGCGACCGTTCGTGTCCGGCGTGGCACACCATGGTGGAAACCCCGTTTTCCCTTGGGGAGAGGGCGGGCCGGGAGGTCCAAGCCCTCGCTGCACAGATGGAGCAGACCCTGGCGCACCACTTTGCCGCTGCGTCCCTTTCGGAGACCTCCGACGGCGCGTGATGCAGGTCATGCCGGAGTCGTGACCAACATCACAAGTCCTTTATTTGCAACAACTTACGCTTGACAACTCTGCCCGAGGCCCTTAACATCCGGGGTAGGCAGACGTCTGACGTTCACGCGCCCCGGCGGTGTCCGCCCCGCGGCACGAACGTCCTTCAGCTCAAGGAGTGGGCAATGCGGTTCAATCGAGGATGGAGAGGGCTGGCGCTCCTGGCCGGGCTGTCCCTGGCAGTCGCTTGTAGCGACACCGGGGCGCCGTCGGCCGAAGAGGAAGCCCAGATCACGCAGGACGTGATGGCCTACGCGGCCGATGTCACGTCGGACGACGTCATCATGATGACCCTGCTCGCCGACGGGGTGTTAGGGTCGGCACCGTCCGCGGCACCGCCGTTCGACGGAAACGTCAGCTATTCGCGGTCGGTCACCTTCTACGACGAGAATGACGGCGTCCAAGATGCCTACGATCCGTTGCTCACGGCCAAGGTGAACATGGTCGTGGACTTCGAGGGCTCGCGCAGCTGGACCGGCGATCGCGGGACCATGTCGGTTACCGTGGCCCGCCACCGCGACGTCACCGTTTCCAATCTGCTTGGTGAAGAAACCGAGCGAATCTGGGACGGCGCGGGGAACTCGGACGTGAATCGCGTGCGACAGTCGGACGAGTTCGGTGAGCGCGTGTACGACTTCTCGGCCAGCACCGCCGTTGCGGCCGTAGTGATCCCGGTCCCGCGTGGAAGCGGATGGCCCCTCTCGGGCTCCATCACCCGACACGTGACCGTCGAGATCGTGTCCGGCCTGGGCGATATGATGACACGCTCGCGCACCGTCATGGTCGAGTTCAACGGAACCCAGTTCGTACCCATTACGATCAACGATCTGACCTGCACGCTGGACCTAGCGATGCGGTCGGTGAGCTGTGACTGACGCGACATAGTGGCGCGGCACACGGCACCGTGATGGAACGGGTGGGCTTCGCGCCCACCCGTTTTCGTGTCGGCCGATTTTGCAAACCCCGGTGGGCTGCATACCTTTGCGCAGCACCATTCGCGAGCTGGTGACCCGGGACGCGACCATGGCGGCTCAACCAAAGGAATCCGGGAAGGTTCCCAAGCGGTTTCTGCCCGAGCGGCGGGTCGCCGAGCGGCGGGTCGCACCGGATCGGCGCGAGGCGGACCGGCGCGTGATCGACATGGCCGTCGAGCGCGAGCGGCGCAGGGACAGCGACCGACGGCGTCTTTGGGACCGGCGGATGGTGGCGGAGCGGCGGTTCCCCCCTAATGATCAGTTTTCGTGGGACGACACCCTCACGATCCACCGCATGCTCGCCGACCCCACGCTCGACGTCTCCTGTCCACGCTGTCACGGCCGGCTGCTGCTCGGACCATCGGACGCGGGGGCGGAGCTCCCGACCCGCGAGGTGCATTGCACGTCGTGCCGCTTCAGCGTGGCGATCGTCGACGACGGTTAGGGCGCACCCTCCCCTTTCCCCAACACCCGGTTCAACACCCCGGCCAACCTGATGCCTGCCTGACGCAGGCGTCGTTCCATGATCGGGGTCATCTCGTTGACGAAGTCCCATCCCAGATCGGGCTCGCGGCCGGCGGCCACCCCGACACGTTGGTACATGGCCTCTCGGATCGCCCGCGACTCCTCGATCCAATCCACATAGCCCGAGTCGAGCCATGCATGCATCTCGGCGGCCGTCGCGTGGTCGAGGAAGGCCACGTACTCCGAATAGCTGAGCGCTTGATGCTCGAGGAGATCGGAATCCCACACGCGGTGGAGATTGGTGGGCGTGCCGAACCACCGTACCCGCACGAGGTTGCCACCTCGGTCAGCGGCGAGGCCGGCGTGGAGCGGCTGGTGTACGTCACCCACGAAGTGCACGAGGAACTTGAGGGCCATCGCCCGCTCCTCGGCGGTGCGGTCGGGATCCGCGAGAATGCGCTCGTTGAACTGGAGGGCTTGCACGAGGTCGCCGGGAACGGTGAAGGCCGTCTCGCGATACGCTTCTCCCTCGGGCGTATTCACATAGTGCCAGGGCGCCGTGTGCCGGCCCTCCGGTGTGCCACGATACCAGTCCGCCCAATTGCTGATCTGTGCCAGGGGGGTGGCGTCGAGCAGGTCTCGAACACGCGCGTGCGCGAACGGAGTGAGGTGGCGCTCGGCAATGGTCGCCACAATGCGGTGCCCGTTCAGCCCCCACAGCCCGGGTGGGGGCCCGAGTCCGTCGACGGCGGAGCTTGCCGAGCAACCGGCTCCGAGGGCGGCCGCGGTAGCCGGGATTGTCGTCCCCACGGCGGCTAGTAGTGCGGTGACGCGGACCCATCGACTCGCGAGACGGAGAGGCATGCGGCAACCTTGATCGAGGTACGTCGGGTAATATGCGGGGAGGTCCCCCGAGGCGGAGCGCCCGCCCTAGTCGCGACCCGTTCCGCGGGACACGTTTCCGGCAGCATCCACAGGAGGACGTCGCATGTTCCGTGGCCCAGTTGTGTTCGTCGCTGCCTCCTTGCTGAGCGCTCCCTCCGCGCTGGGACAGGAGCCCACCACCTTCACCGTCGGTCCGCTCAGGGTCGAGCGAGGCGCGATGGTATCTGGCCACGTCCCGGTGGCTGCCGGGGTCGATAGCGGAACCACCATCCCCATCACCGTCGTCCACGGCGTTCGACCCGGGCCCGTGCTCGCCGCCATCGCGGGCACACACGGATACGAGTACCCTCCCATTCTCGCACTCCACCGCGTGCGGAAGGTGCTCGATCCATCGAGGCTCTCGGGCACGGTCATCCTGGTGCACATCGCCAACATGCCCTCATTCCTCGGGCGAACCGTCTACTACAGCCCCACCGACGGCAAGAATCTGAATCGCGTGTACCCGGGCACCCCGTCCGGCACCGTCAGCGAGCGCATTGCCCATGTCATCACGACCGAGGTGATCGACCGAGCGGACTACGTCGTGGACATGCATGGCGGTGACGGCAACGAAGCCCTGCGTCCGTACACATATTGGATGTTGAGTGGAGACGCCCGCATCGATTCGCTCACCAAAGGCATGGTGATGGCCTTTGGGCTGGATCACATCGTGATTGATCGCGACCGCCCACGCGATCGCGGCGCGTCGGTCTACACGTCGAATACGGCGCTCACCCGCGGCAAGGCTGGCATTACGACCGAGACTGGCCAACTCGGCTCGGACGACCGCTCCTGGGTGGATCTCGCCGAACGGGGATTCTGGAATCTGCTCCGCCACGTCGGGATGGTGGAGGGAGGCGTCGAGCGACCTCGAGGCATCGTGTGGCTCGACGAGTACGAGGTCTTGCGCAGCCCGGTTGCCGGGGTATTCCGCCCCGCCGTGCGCGACGGATATGCCATCGCCGAGGGAGGCCTGCTGGGGGTGATCGAGGACTTCTTCGGCGATCCGGTGCAGGAGGTGCGTGCGCCGTTCGCCGGGATCGTCACCTACGTACTCGGCACACCGCCCGTGAGTGTGGGCGAGCCCCTCGCCATGGTGAGCCGCATTGGGCGTAGCCCCTAGTCGCCCGACCACGCTCCTCGGGGCCGCCGCGGCGCAACGACGGTCCCGACCCTGGTTCACCGAACCAGCTTGTTCTCGAGGATCTGGCGCAGCAGCAGCGCAATATCCAGGATCAGCAGCACGACGGCCCAGTCAAGCAGCTGCCGCGGAAAGACGTCGATGATTGGGATGTTCGTACCCAGCAAATTGAGGGCCTTCTCCACGATGGCGACACAAAACAAGAACACCGCCGTGGCGAGGAAGACCGGTGCCGTGAACACGTGCTCTGCTCGATCAGTCATCTGGGCCTCCCGTTGCCCACTGGTGTCAGCACTGCCAGGACTCGACCAACGACGTCGGCTCATGGCTCCACCCCGACTGGTTCGTCCGCGGATGTGATACAGACGACCGAGATCGTCATTGGTCCTCCACGGTCAATGTGGGGAGTCGATGCGAACGTGCAAAGATGGCCGTCCGGACCCGCGGGCGGGAGGGCCAGCGGCCGGGTCGACCCGGAAACATGGCGGGGCGCCGATCCGAACCGGCGCCCCGACCATCCCGCGATTGCGGCCGCTGACTACTTGGCCAACTCCATGCTCACCGGCTGGCCCGTTGGGGCGAACTTCACCACCCGACGCGGGGCGTCCCGGGTCACGTAAAACGTCGCCGGCAGCTGTCCTCCAGTGACCTCGACCCGGAACACCGTGAACGTTCCCGCCGGGACGGTCACGTCCTCCACGCCCACCACCGTGAACGTGAGCGGTGCCACCGAGCCCTCACCGGCGCGGAAGACGTTGACCGTGAATTCCGCCCCCTCTGCGAGGGGGAACGCCGGCAACAGAGCCTGCACGGTGTTGTCGTCCAGCACGCCGGCCAGCACCTCGCTGTCCACTTCCGTGGTCTGAACCTCGCCGGTCGGTTGCGGCGTCTGAGCCGAGCCCGTCACCCGACCGTCGGCGTACACCAGATGGGTCTCCGCCCTCCGGCCACCGAACTCCATGCTTTGGTCCAGCGTCCTCATCACGATCGGACTCACGGCGAGGGTGGCCTGCATCTCCTGCCGCACTCCCATGACTGCAAGAGACATCGTCTGGGTGATCGTCACGTCCCTGCCCTCACGGACGACCTCCTGGACGGCGCTCCCCATTTCGTTCCCCTGCACGATCATGGCGAACGAGTCGCGCCGGGAGACCAGCTGGTCGAGATCCAGCGCCAGCGCCGTCGCCTTGGGCGTGAGGTCCGCCACCGCGAGCGCCTTCCCCTCGACGTCAATGATCGACACGGGGGCAATGGCACGAAGCTTGTCATACAAGGCCTGGCCATCCCCCACGACAACGACGACGGCCGAATCCGGGCGGAGGACGCGCCGGGCCGCCGCCATGGCTTGGGTAGCCGTGACCGCGTCCACTTTCTGGCCGTAGGTGCGCACGAAATCGATGCCGCGGTCGAGTAGGATCGCACTTGCCACCTGACTCGCGATCTGCTGCGGGGTCTGGATGTCCAGCGGGTACGACCCCACGAGGTAGCCCTTGGCGGCCGTCATCTCGGAATCGGGAATAACCTCGGTGCGGACCCGCCGGATTTGCCGCAGCAATTCCACCAGCGCACTGTCCGTGACCGGTGTCCTCACCTCGGCGGTCGCCTGGAAGTATCCGCCGTCCTTGCGCGTCGGCACCCCAGAGTAGGCGCCGTAGGTCCACCCCTTGTCTTCTCGCAGGATCATGAACAGTCGGGCGTCCGCGCCTCCGCCGAGCACCTTATTCGCCACCTCGACGGCGTAATACGTGCCGTCGCCGATGGGACGGGTGGCAAGGTTGCCGACCCGGATGTTGGACTGGGCGGACCCCGGACGGTGCACGAGCGTGATCGCCGTCGGCCGCGGAGGTGGCGGCGACGCGTAGCGGACGTTGGGTGTCGCGCCGCGCCAACCACCGAGATACCGTTCGGCCAGGCGCCGCGCCTCCGCCATGGTGATGTCACCCGCCAGCACGAGGAGCGACCCTTCCGGCTTGAGGTGGGCACTGGCCCAACTGC
This sequence comes from Gemmatimonadales bacterium, assembly GCA_041602035.1. GTDB lineage: Bacteria > Gemmatimonadota > Gemmatimonadetes > Gemmatimonadales > GWC2-71-9 > JAOTVV01. Next base: position 30,371 of record JBFIHA010000013.1, read on the forward strand.
GGACGGCGTCGCGAGTGAGCGCCGTGGTCGACTCCTCCGTGGGCTGGCGACCATAGGGATGGTCGCCGTAGAGGGCCTTTTGGAAATACCGTCCGGCGAGCGAGCCCGGATCCGACTTCTCGACCTGGAGGGCGGAGAGCGTCCGCGTCCGCGCGAGTTCCAACTCCTCCTCGGGATATGTCGCGTTCAACAGCACGTCGCTCATCAGGTCGAACGCCAACTCGGCGTTTTCGCTGAGCACGGTGGTGAAGACGGAGAAGAAGTCCGCGCCCGCGCCGGCAGAGAGGCTGCCACCGACACCTTCGATCTCAGCGGCGATCTGGTCCGCCGTCCGACGGGGCGTGCCTTTGGTCATCAGCTCGCCGACCATCGACGCGAGACCCTCCATCCCCGCGGGATCGTCGCGACTGCCGGCCCGCATGCTGATCCGAATGCTCAGGATCGGTAGGCGGTGGTTCTCCACCACGAGCAGCGTGAGCCCGTTACGGAGCTTCACCTGCTGGACCTCGGGGAACGGCAAGGGCCGGAGCGCACCGGCCGTCGGCGGCTCGGTCGGGAACTGCGCCTGCGCCGTGGTCGGCGCCACCAGCGCGCCGGCGGCCAGCAGGAGCGTGAACTTCGCGACACGATGGGTGCTCGTGACTCGGGACCTCATCGGTCACCTCCCGTCGACTGCGGGACCACCACGATCGTATGGCTGTTTTCTCTGGTCAGATACGTGCGGGCGACGCGCTTGATGTCGTCCATCGTCACCGCCATGTAGCCGTCCAGATCGGTGTCGATCTCGTCGATCGAATCGTGGAAATGGGCAAAGTGCTGGAGCGCTTCGGCCATGCCGAAGGCCGTCTGCCGCGAGAAGACCTGACCGCTGCGGAAGTTGTTCTTGGCTTTGCGGAGCTCCTCTTCGGTCACGCCACCGTCGGCGAGCTTGGCAACTTCGGCCCGGAGTTGCGCCTCGAGCGTGTCCGGATGGGCTCCCTGGTTGGCGATCGCGAACGTGAGGAGCAGTCCGTGATCGCGGCGGGACTGCGACCCCGCCCCCGCCTGGAGCGCCGTCTTGGCCTCGCGGACCATAGAGATATTGAGTCGTGAGCTCTCGCCACCCCCGAGGATCGTGCCGAGCAGCGATAGCGGGCGCGTGTCGGCCGCGCGGTGTGGTGGAATCGGGTACATCACGATTACCGCCGGGAGGTTGGCAAGCTGGTCTTCAACGACGACGGTCTTACCGAACGTGCCGTAGGTGAGTGCGCAGGAGACCCCCTCGGGATCGTTGCCCCGAGGGATGTCGCCGAAGTACTCCTCGATGAGCCGCTTTGCCCCGGCAGGCTGGAAATCCCCGGCCACGACGAGCGTGGCGTTGTTCGGGGCATAGTACAGATCGAAGAACCGCTGCACGTCCTCGGTCTTGGCCGCGTCGAGATCCTCCATCGATCCGATGACCGTATGAGAGTAGCCAAAACAGGTCGCCGAGTCGAACGGTTGCGTCAGGCCGTCGGTGAACGCCTTCGCATACGGTTGGTTGTCCACCCGCAGTCGGCGCTCCTCCTTCACGGTCTCGCGCTGGTTCTCGAAGTTGGCGTCCGTGACCGCCAGCGACCGCATACGATCGGCTTCGAGCCACAGGGCCAAGTTCATTCGGTTGGAGGGGACGATCTCGAAGTAGCTGGTGCGGTCCTCGTTTGTGGTCCCGTTCATGTCACCGCCGGCCCGCTCGATGAGCTGCATGTGCTCACCCTTGCCGACGTTCGCGGAACCCTGAAACATCATGTGCTCGAACAGGTGAGCGAACCCCGAGCGACCCATCCGCTCGTTGGCGCTGCCCACGTTGTACCACACGCTCACCGCGACGACCGCCGCCGAGTGGTCCTCGGCGAGGATCACGCGGAGCCCGTTAGGCAGCGTGTACATCTCGTACGCGGTTTGGCCCGCGAGGGTCGGCGGCGCCACGGCGAGCGCGGCAGCCGCGAGCGCGGCGTATCCGATACGTCGCATCATGCGTACTCCTCTTGTGCGAGAGCTCTGTAGCCTACGGAGAGAACCCGGCGTGGTCAACGTTGGACCCGAACGACACCTTCCGCCGTCGCGGTCTGCCGACGTAGGTTCCGGCACACGACTCCCCGAGGAGCCTGTCATGGCACGGATCACGCTCACGGCGCTTGCCTGCTTCGGCGCCATCGTTGCCTGCCAACCCACCGAACCGGAACTCACGGAGGAACAGCAACTAGCGCTGATCGATACACTGATGGGCGTGCAGCGCGATATGGTTACCGCCGCCAAGGCCGCCGACGCCGACGCCGTGATCGCATTCTTCGACAGCGCTACCGGCGTGATCATGGGGACCGAGTACCTCTCCCACACGGCACTGGTCGAACGACTGCGGCGAGCCTATGCAGCGGTCGATGGCCAGGTGGTGACCTGGCATCCTGCCAAGGTATCGGTCATGTCACGCGACGTCGTGGCGATGACCCTCGGCGGACGGGTGGCCACCGTCGTGGCCGGCGATACGTCGGAGGCCGTGCCGGTGGCCTGGACCGAGGTGCTGGTGCGCACGGATAGCGGCTGGAAGGTACTTCATGCACACCAGAGCATGGGGTCGGCGGCTCCACGGTAACACCTCCGCACCCCCGACGGACCGAAGCCAGCGCCGGCCACGCCCACCGTGCGAAGGGGTAGGGCGTGGCCGGCATCACTTCCGGTCCGTTGGACCGCGTGAGATCAGAGGCGGCGGCTTCTCACCCGGAAGTCGACGTTCTCGCTGATCCAGTTCCAGAGGTGCTCCTGGGATTCCGCATCGATCCCGGGTTCGGCCTGCTCCCGCCATCCGGTCATCACTTGGTCATCAACGGTCCACATTCGCACCCGTTGGCGATCGATCTCCCGCTCCCACGCCACAGACGCGGTGGGTGACCCGTAGAGCAGCCGTACGGTCACGCTGCGCGACAGGTATTCGAGCGGATTCAAATCGATCTTGGCATACGCGCTCGTCGTATCCGTCGAGGCCCGCCGAGTGAAGTCGGGAATCCCGTCACTGAAGATCACCACGTCGAGCGGCGCCAGCACCAATCCCTGACGCTTGATGAGCGTGGCCACACGTCCGAAGAACGCGTTGAAGTCGGTGAAGGCGTCTTCCGGTGGGAAGAACGTCCGGAGCTGCGTGCGGATCTCTTCCACGCTCTTGTTCTGGAACGCGTGAATCGGCTGGAACGATTTGGGCTCGCCGACTCGCGCGCCTCCCACAGAGCCGACGAACACCGCCGACGGCACCCGCAGGTCACCCAGGCCATTCAAGTGGCCGTACAAGTAGTGCGCGGCGAAGTCGATCGCGTCCTCGTACTTGCCACCGGCCCGAAACGAGCCACTCACGTCGATCCCGATCACCATGGTCGACCGAGCGGGGCGCCCGCCCTCCTTGGGAAGGCACGCGGCCGCGAGGAGAACGGCGAGACCCGCCGCGACGGAGACGACTACCCGGCGACGCATCAGGCACCTCCGGCTTCGTGCGCCGGCTGGGTCCGCGCCGACTGCGCCTTGGCGGTCGGCTTGAGTCCCGCAATGCTCGGGGTCTTGGCCAGGATATCATCCAGGCTGCGGAACGGCAGCGAGAACATCGGACGGGATCCGACTGCCACCACAGCGAAGTTGACGGCGGCCGCCCCCATCTGCAGCACCGGCAGCGAGAGCAACTCGAACACCTGACGCGCTTCGCGCTTGAACCACTCGGTCTCGCTCTTGAGCGCCAGAATCGGTCCCTTCCAGAAATCCGGCTGCGGCGCCTGGTAGCCGGTGGTAACGCCCTCCTGCCGGATGGTCTCACGCGCGAGCACGGCGACCAGCGCCGGCGTGCCGTAGCGGCCGAACAGGAACCACGTCATCCCACGAACGCCGATCCAGCCAAACGACGCGAGCGCGAGCGTCGAGAAGAGGCCGAGCTGCACCTGTTCGCTCGTCGTCTGCGCAATCCACGGCGTAATCGCGTCGATCAGCTCGCGATAGAGGAAGATGACCTCGAAGAACATCACGAACAGCTCGACCGCCGACATCTGGATGATCTGCGCCACGTCCTTGGCGCGTACGGCCGCGGCCAACGCGTGAATACACGCGAAGCTCCCCAACACCAGGAAGAACAGGAAGATCCACAGCAGCGGCGCCACGAGGCGCGGATCGGGCTCGAATCCCGTGATGCCCGCCAGCACCTCGGTCAGCGTCGGCTGGAGCGTATACATGAAGATCACGGCCTCGACCGCCGACCACAGCAGCAGCGCGAGGAACGCCAGCCACGGCACCCCGGGCTTGAAGTAGTTGCGCGACGTCCAGTCGAGCATGCGGAGCGGACTCTGGAACGCCGCCTTCACGGCCGCCACGGCGATACCGAGCCCCAGGCGCAAAAGCCCCCACACCCAGCCCACCATCACCACGCCGAGCCGTACGATTCCGGCCCAATAGAACCACGCGGTGCGTCCGGCATCCCACCACGCGATGAGCATGGCGGTGACGAACCGCCCTCGGTTGGACCGGAACGGAATCGTGTAGAGCGACGCCATCGTAATCCAGACGCCCGAAATGAGCAGCAGCATCGGCAGAAGAATCACGATGCGCTTGACCAGCATCTCGGCTGCGGTGTCACCATACCAGGTGAAGTTCATCATCGCCGCGTGCCAGTCCGGGATCCACGCGAGCGGTGCCGACAGTACCTCGGCGGCGCCACGCCACTCGGTGGGAACGAACGCTTGGACGAGCTGCATAGGGTCCACTCCGTTGGAGTACAGATGAGACGGCGGGACACCTCAGAGCGGTATCCACTTCACGAATGCACTCGAGCCGTTCTCGGGATGCGCCTAGCCTGCGGTCTCAGCCCGAATGCAACGATGATCCAGGTCACACCGGCCGCCGATCGGAGCCGGCCTTTGTTCGGTTTCACACCGCGCGCGTTCGTGCCAAGTGTGCGTCGGCTAGTGGTTTGGACCCCTTCACCTCATGTGGCTTCTGGGCCAGGGAGGGCTGAGGGGACTCATTCGTCGGGCGCGCGGACTCCTCCGCGTCGCCGAACCGCGCGAATCGTGGCCAAATGCTCTCCGTAGGTCCTCGAGAACACATGACGGCCGTCGCGGCGCGCGACGAAGTACAGGAAGTCCGACGGCAGCGGATACAAGGCAGCTTCGAGACTCGCGAGCGACGCCTGGCCGATCGGCGACGGCGGCAGTCCGGCCACGCGGTACGTGTTGAGCGGAGACGCAAACGCGTAGTCACGATTGTAGAGCCGTCGCCGCTCGCCGAGCGCGTACACGACCGTCGGGTCGGCTTGCAGGCGCCGACCGTTGGCGAGGCGGTTGTGATACACCGACGAGACGTAGCCCAGATCGGCGTGATGCGGATCCTCCCCCTCGATGATCGACGCGAGGGTGACCACGTGGTGGCGCGTGTAGCCCAACGATTCGGCGCGCGCGGTCCACACGGGACGCCAGTGCGCCTCGAACGTATCCACCATCTGGCGCACTATCTGATCGGCACTCGCCCCAACGGGGATGTAATACGTGGTCGGGAATAAATACCCCTCCACGCTTTCGCTCTCGGCCCCCACCCGCGCTCGGATGCTCGAATCCCGTGTCGCCTGCACAAAGCTGTCGGGCGATACCCCCATGAGCTGCTCCACCAGCGGCGCCAGTTCGCTGATCCAGATACCGCTCCGTACCTCGAGGCGCGTCTCAGGCTCCCTACCCCGCCGAAGAATGGCGAGCACCTTCCCCATAGGCGTGCCGGGCACCAGCGGATACACACCGGCCTTGATCCCGAGGTGTTTGCGGCCCATGCGCGCGAACCGGGCGAACGATTCCGCTGATCCGACAATGCCGTGAACCGCGAGCGACTCGGCGATCGCCTCCACCGGGGCGTCCGGAATGGTCACTCGAACGGCCTCAGGCGATTCCGGGACCACGCACGCTCCGAGCGTGACGAAGAGCATGCTGACGGGCAGGAGCCCACAGCGGCAAACCGATGCGTGGGTCGTCATCCTGCGAGCGTAGCTGCAGGGTCATGGCCGGGCTGTGATGCAGCTAACAGTGGGGGGGTCCCCGCAGCCGGGCGGCCGCGACCGCCCATTGGGGATCCAAGCGCGTTATCATTCGTTCCGTTTGCGAACCACTGAACGGAGTGCGGATATGATGCAGATCGGCGTGGGCGCAGTTGCAGTGATATCAGTGCTGTCGCTGGTCCCGGCGCAACAACTCACGGCACAAGCACGGGGTCGCGAGCTCTACGACCTGATGGGAAGCACCAGGCTCGCCCCAACCACCGGCACGCCAATGGTGCGCTGGCTGCCGGACGGCCGCGGCTACTATACGACTCGGCGGGATACCGAGCGCGGACTCCAGTTTCTCCGGGTCGATCCCGAATCGGGGCGCGAGTCCCCCCTCTTCGATCGCGCCACGGCCGACGCCCTCCGGATGCACTACGCCCAACTGACGGGATCGCCGGTCACCGGGCTGCCCTTCACCGCTTTCGACCTCACGCAGGACGGGCGCGCCCTGACGTTTACGAGCGAGAAACGGCATTTCCATTACACCTTCGCCACGCGACGGCTGCGGGAGCTCCTCCGCCCGGAGATCGAGCCGCAGCCGTACACGCAGGACTTGATGCGCGGCATGGGCGGTAGCCAGCTGTGGAACGGCACCTATTCGCCGGACTACGGGCGGTTCGCCTATGTGAGAGGTTTCGACCTCTACGTGGCGAACACGGTGACCGGCCACGAGACACGCCTCACGCATGACGGGAACCTCGATACCTTCAACGGCCGGCCCAACTGGGTCTACCCGGAGGAATTCAACCAGCGTGACGCGTATTGGTTCTCACCGGACGGCACCAAGCTGGCCTATTACCGCTCCGACGAGAGTGGCGTGCACAAATACCCCATCGTGCACGACCTCGCCGCCGAAGCCGAGCTCGAGCTGCAGAGCTACCCCAAGGCCGGCGAGCCAAACCCCACTGTCGTACTCCGTATCGTCGACATCGCCTCGGGGGAGACGGTCGAGATCGAGACCAATAGCACACCAGACAACTACATCGTTCGACCGATCTGGCTGCCCGGCGGTCATGAGGTGCTCTTGCAGCGACTGAATCGCCACCAGAGTGTGTTGGAGCTGCTGGCTGCCGACGTGCGCACGGGCCAGGTCCGGACCGTGCTCACCGAGCGCGAGCCGGCCTTCGTCAATGTCCACGACGACTTCACGCTGCTCAAGGACGGGAACCGGTTCCTGTGGAGCTCCGAGCGTAGCGGTTGGCGCCACCTCTATCTGTACTCCCTGGACGGAACCCAGATCGCACAGCTCACCAGCGGATCGTGGCCCGTGTCGAGCGTCACCGGCATCGACCCGGACGAGCGCTGGGTGTACTTCACCGGAAACGACACCACTGGGTTGGAAACGCACTTCTTCCGGGTTCGGCTGGACGGCTCCTTGCTGCAGCGCCTCACCAAGGAGCCGGGCACGCACCGCATCAGCATGGACCCCGCCGCGCGCTACTATGTGGATTCGTACTCGTCGTTCACGACCCCCCCCACCGCGAACTTACATCGCGCCGACGGCACGTTGGTGCGGAAACTCATGAGCAGCAACACTGCTCGGCTCGATTCGCTCAGGCTCGAGCCGCCCGAACTGGTGATCGTCACGGCCGCCGACGGCGTGACCAAGCTGCACGGCATGCTCTACAAGCCGGCGGGATACGATCCGACCGTCGCGTACCCGCTGCTGATTCCCGTCTACGGTGGGCCGCACTCCAAGGCGATCAGCAACCAGTTCTATCACGTCGGCAACGATCAGCGGCTCGCGCAGCTCGGTTTCATAGTATGGCGAGTCGACAATCGCGGGCTCCGAAACCGCGGCAAAGCGTTCGAGGCCGAAACGTATCTCAAGCTGGGTCAGGTCGATCTGGCCGATCAAATCGCGGCGTTGCGGCAGATCACCGAGCGGCCGTACGTGGATGCCACACGCGTTGGGATATTCGGCGGCTCGTACGGCGGATACATGACCGTGCTGGCATTACTCAAGGAGCCTGACCTGTTCCACGTGGGTGTGGCGCACGCCCCCGTCACCGACTGGCGTAACTACGACACGATCTATACCGAGCGCTACATGCGCACGCCGCAAGACAACGCCGAGGGATACGATTTGGGCTCGGCCCTGCCGCACGCGGCAAATCTCAGGGGGAAGCTCCTTCTGACCCATGGGAGCGTGGACAACAACGTCCATCCCGGCAACACGATCCAGCTCGTCAACGCGCTGATCCAAGCTGGCAAGCGATTCGATCTCATGTTGTATCCGGACAATCGGCACGGGGTGCGGGGAACCGCCGGTCGGCACCTGAGCGAGCTGCGTATCGACTATCTGGTGGAGCACCTGCAACCGCCGACGTATCCGTGGTAGAAGAAGTGCGGCGAGGCCCGTGACGCCAGCAATGGTGCGTGGAACACCTGGATGGTACCGGCGCCGATGATGCAACTACTGCTCTTGAGCAACTCGACCAACTATGGATCGGGATTCCTCGAGCATGCCGAAGAGATGTTGCGGCGGCTGTTCGGCACGCGGATTCGCGAGGTGCTGTTCGTGCCGTACGCCGCCGTGCGGTTCTCGTTCGATGCGTTCGCGGACCGCGTCGCCGACCGGTTCCGCTCACTTGGCGTCAAGGTGCGCGCCCTGCATCGTGAGCTCGACCCGGTACGGGCGGTCGAGGTTGCCGAAGCGATCGCGGTGGGCGGAGGGAACACGTTCCAACTTCTCGCGCGGCTCCAGGAGCAGTCCTTGATCGAGCCCGTCCGCCGTCGCGTGCGAGACGGAGCCCGCTATGTGGGATGGAGCGCGGGAGCGAACGTGGCCTGCCCGAGCATCAAGACCACCAACGACATGCCCATCGTAGCGCCGCAGAGCTTTGCGGCGCTGGAGCTCGTGCCGTTTCAGATCAACCCGCACTACACCGAGGCCCGACTGCCCGACCACGGTGGAGAGACGCGGCCGGAACGCCTGATGGAGTTCGTACAGGCGAATCCAGCCGTACCGGTGGTCGCGCTGCCGGAAGGAACGGCGCTCTTGGTCGAAGACGGTGCCGTGACGCTGTTGGGTCCGACCGCAGCGACCCTGTTCTCGTCCGACGACGATCCTCGTTCGCTCGAACCCGGACCGCTTGCGTTGTAGCGACTCGAGGCTGACCTAGGGCTCGGGGACACGACGCACGATCTCCGACCGTGCGTCAGCCCCGCGTCGGACGATGATCGCGATCGGCTCGCCGCGCACGAGCCACCAACTGTGCGGGTCGATGGTCGAGGGAGTGGTCACGTGCAGGTACAACCCGCGCACGTCGACCGTGTCCATCGCCGCCGAGTCCTCCAGATCGCCGACCTCGCCGAGCACGAGCCCGCGCTGAGCCACCGGATCGCCGTAGGTCAGTGACAGGTCCAGCGGCAACGAGCGTCCGTCCGGTAGCACGACCCGACCGCCCACGAGCAGCACGTCGCTCGCCACTCGGTGATTGACCGGAAGTTGCTCGTACACTTGCGGGTCGGCATCCGCATAGCGCTCTGAGGCGATCGCCTCGAGCGCCGAAAGGAGTAGGGCCCTGTTGAGCCACCGCAACGCTTGCTTCTGTGGATCGTCCGGCAAGGCCCCGCTCTCGATCAGCACGGTGCTGGTCCCCCACTGCTGGATCAGGTCGCCAAAGGCCCGCGGATTGAACGCGTCGTCGTACTTGGCAACGCGGCCAGGGATGACCTGCTGCAGGGCGGCGGCCAGGACGGCGGCCAGCTGCCGAGCCCGGCTGCGAACGGGACCGTAGGATCGCGCGGAATCCGCAGCGGGCGCGAGCAGCGCAATGGCCGCCTGAAGCCCATCCGATCCCACCGTGGTCCGTGCCCCCTGGTCGTGCAGGTTGAACCCGAACGATGGCTCCACGCTGTCCCGCACCATCTTGAGGACTCGTGCCTCAGGCGTGGCCAACCGGCGCGCGTCACGGTTCACATCCACACCGGCCGCATTGTGCCGCTGAAACCGCTCAGCGCCATCCGGGTTCAGCATAGGGATCATCGTGATGGTGAGGCGCTCCTCGATGAGTGACCGTAGCGGATCCGCGGCTGCCTCGGCAAAGAACCGGATCACGTCGGCGAGCGCCATCGTGGCGGTGGATTCATCGCCGTGCATCTGTGACCATAGGAGGACCCGGACGGGGCCGGAGCCGAACGTCACCGCTCGAATGGCGCGACCCTGCACGGAATGCCCCACCGTGGCGACGCGCACCCCTCCCCGATCGACGTACGGGGCCAGCGCGGTCCACAGGTCTGCGTGGGTGAAGCGGCGCTCCGTAATCGCCTCCACAACGAAGCGGTCGCTGGCTACACGGCCCGTGAGGTCACAGCACGGAGTCTGAGCAACGCCGGTCCGAGCGGACGCTAGGACCGCCACGAGTGCCGCTGCCACGACCACGCGCACGATCACCGTCCCAGACTTCCTCACGGGCGCAGGGCCTCCGGCACCGGATTCGACGAATCCGGGATGTCGTTCAGGACCGCGGCAATCCGCCAGCGACCGTCCTGGCGGATGAGTTGAAAGCTGTCGACACCTTGCTGCGGTGGCCGACCCGACCCGGGGATACTCGCCTCGTACAGCACCAAGACGTGCGCCATGTCCTTGAACACCATCGTATCTGTGCGGAGGATCGTCTCGACGAACCCCGTTTGCTCCACGTCGGCGCGCTCGATGAACTGCACGAAATCGTTCACGAACCCGTCTACGCTGAACACCGTGGTTGCCGTGCGGCTCGTTCGTAGCACGATCACCGCCTCGGGCAGAAACAGCGATCGCACGGCATCCCAATCGGGCGTGGTGCCTGCCTCGAAGGTGACGAGGTCGTACAGGGCTCGGACCGCCCGTTCGGCCGTGGGAATCGTGTTTCCCCTCGTGGTCTGTTGCGCTTGCGCCGGGCCCGCGAGGCAGGTCAGGGCGAGCGCGACTCCTGCGACTCGTGCTGAAAGACATCTGGTCGAACCCATGGTCACCACTCCGGAGGCAGGCGAGCGATCGGAAAGATGGCCTGAAACGTCGTCACGAATCAATGTGCGGTGGGTGGTCCGTTGGGTGCGTGGATCCTTGCGAGTATCTTGTACTCCGACGCCTGGCCACCAAAGGACGGACAACCATCATGACGCGACTTTCCGGCTTTCTGCTCCTCGCCGCGCTCACGGCCTGTGCCGAACGCGCCGCCGACATGCCGATTCCCGATCCCACATCTTGTGCGGTGGAGGGCCTCCGCAACTGTGCCGTGGCAGGCGACGTCCTGTTCGCGAGTCAGCCGTCAGAGGTGGCGCTCGAGCGCCTTGCCGAGCAGGGTTACACGACCGTCGTCACCACCCGGGCGGACGACGAAATCGACTGGGATGAGCGAGCCAAGGTGGAGTCACTCGGGATGAGCTTCCTGAGCATCCCGATGCCCAACCCAGTGTCTGCCATCACCGATGAGCAGGTCGCCCGGCTCGATTCGGTATTGGCCAACGCACGTGGTCCCGTGGTGCTGCACTGCGGCTCGGGCAACCGCGTATCCGGCCTGTGGGGCGCGTGGCTCGCCGAGCGGAAGGGCGTCGAGCCCGAGGAGGCCCTGCGCCTGGCTGAGGCGGCCGGCATGCGGAGCGTGCGGCCGGTGGTAGAGCAGCGGCTTGGCGTGGTCCCCACAGCGAAATAGCCACCCGAGTGAACGCGGCCCGCCACCTCATGGTCCCGGCGGGCCGCGAACTTCAAAATCTGAACGCCACGCTCAGGCCGAGGCCGCTCGGCGTCGGTTGGACGGCTACACGCGCGCGGCCGAGCGGGACCTCGCGCCATGCCTCTCGCGACGACATCGCGCCGATCATGGTACCGAGGAGGCCTCCGGCCAGACCCACGACCACCGTCCCTCCAACCACCGACGCGACCCTTTCTCCACTGCTCTGGGGACAGACCCAGCTATCATCACATGCCGCGTAGGCGATGCCGAGAAGAAGCCCGACACCACCTCCCACGAGTGCGCCGGTCCTGGCACCCTTGTCCCAGTTCGAGCGTCGTCCGGCAATGACTTCCAGCTTGGAGACCATCGCCAGCGGCACCGCGGCGAGCGAGTCCACAGCAGCGCGTCCGTGGTCCAACCGTCGTCGCGCGAATTCGAGGTGCAGCGTATCGGACCGAATGGCGCTGACGGTCGCCGGCGTGCGACGGAGGTCGTAGGTCGGGGCCGTTACCCGAACGCGTTGGCCCGGGTGGAGGCTTGGAACTTGCCCCAGCACCGACGCGAAGGGAAAGAGCGGCACCACGAGACAAGAGAGTAGGACGCGCCGCATGCGTGCCTCCGGGTGTGCGGTCGAGCACATGATCCCCTGGGCGCGTCAAGCGCGCGTCAAGCGGTGGGCCTCTGCTATGGTGTTCGGTCGAACGCTTTCACTGCGAGCGCGCGCCGGTCGGCGGGAATAGCGTGGATCTCGCCATCTTCCACGTCCACCACCCGCTGGCCGTCGCGTGTCGATACGAGCAGATGCCGCGGTCCTACCCAACGGCAGCGTTCAGTGCTCGCCGCGACGACGGCCGACTGCGGTTCCGCGATTACCTCGTCGAGTACGACGCGTTCCGTGGCCCCACGCCGCACGACGACTTGCCGGGTGGTGTAGGCCTGAGCTCCCGTGCTCCGCGCGTAGGTGCGGTCGTGGGCGAGGCGGCGGCTGTCGGGTGACCAGCACGCATTGAAGTCGTTCGGTACCCCGAGCGGCTTCTGTTCGGCAATGTAGCTGTATTCGTTGGCCGCCACTGCGTAGGTGATCAGGTGCGTCGTGTTCGCCCAGCGACGCGATACCACCTCGTACACGATGCGCTCGCCGTCCGGCGCCCACACGTCGTTGCGAGGCCGGCTCTGATAATCGGAAATGACGCGGGCCGCGCCGCCGTCGTGGTCGGCGATCCACAGCTCTGGAATCACGTCAGGCTCAGAACGATTCGCGATGCGCACCGATCGATGCTGATAGTACGCCATGCGGGTGCCGCTCGCGGCATACTGCGGATCGATCTTTCCCACCTTGCTCGCGGTCGCGATCGTGGCGCAGTCGGTCGTGGCGACCGTGTAGAAATTGACGGGGTCGTCGACCACCGCCTGCGAGCGCGACCGCCACGCCGTAAACCCGTTTGCCGCACGACAGCCGATGTCCCGTACGGTCCCCGATGCGACTTCGCGAATGCCGTCGACGCTGCCACCTCGGACGCCCACGCCCAGTCGACGGCCGTCCGGCGACCACGCCATCGTGTACTCGGCAGTGCCCGAGCCCACGTGCACGTCCGTCACCACCCCAGTTTCCGTATCAACCGCGACTGCCCGCGTGCTGTCACCCTGACGATAGGCGAAGCCAACCGCGCCCCCCGATGCAGTGGGCTCCGCGCGCAGCACCTCGTCCACACCGCGCACGAGCGGGCGGTCCCGCCCCGTCCGCGTATCGACGTGCCGGAGGTCACCCGCGGAGGAATACACGATCGCGTAGTTGTCCCCCGGGAGCGGCCCGGTGACACTGGGTGCGGTCTCAGGTGCGCCCCCCGGCCCACATGCCGGCATGGCGGAGAAAACGAGGACTGACAGCCAGGATCTGCTTCGATGGATCATGACGCGCTCTCTGGGGATGAGTGGTGCGAATTCGTCCGGCGCTCATAATCGCCACTCGAGCGGCAAAAGCAAAGCGTCATTGAACACCGATCAGACCCTTCGTCAATCGACTTGCGCTAGGAGCAGCGAGCGACACGTTGAGAAAGGAGCGAGCGCACGGTGGACTCGGCGAAGCCTGGCTGGAACCCGGAGGTTGACGATGCTGGAGCTCACAGGGATTGTGGCGCAGGACATGGCGTCACTTGGGGCCATCTTGGCCTTCGCACTGGTAACGGGCATGGGGGCGTCAACCGCGCGTCCGCCTCAGAGCCGCGAGGTCCCACTCCCACCGCCGCGACAGGACGGTCCGCTCTCGGTGGAGCGCGCGCTCGGCACGCGACGCTCGGTTCGCGAACTCTCTAGTGCCAGACTCACGATAGACGAGGTCAGCCAGATCCTGTGGGCCGCGCAGGGCATCACCGAACCTGCCGGTCGGCCGTCCGGTTGGAACCCGGCGTGGACGTGGATGGGCGGCCTGCGCACCGCCCCGTCCGCGGGGGCACTCTATCCTCTGGAGTTATACGTGCTCGCCGGTGCCGTAGCGGGACTCGACGAAGGGCTCTACCGCTACCTGCCGCAATCGCATGCGCTCACGCGCGTGAGCGACCGTGATCTGCGGGCGCCGCTCGCTGGTGCCGCCCTCGGACAGCGAGCGATCACGCTGGCTCCGGTGGTGCTCGTCCTCACCGCGGTGTACCATCGTACGGCCGTCAAGTACGACGATCGCACCGAACGGTATGTCCACATCGAAGTGGGTGCGGCCGCGCAGAACGTCTACCTCCAGGCGGAAGTCCTCGGACTCGGGACCTTCTTCGTTGGGGCATTCCGCGACCCGGCTGTGCGTGACGCGCTCGGACTGCCGACGGATCACGCTCCACTCGGGATCATGCCGATGGGACGCTACGAGCGTCGTTGAGACATCCGTTGGCCGGGTGCTGTCAGGGTCGGCTCCGAGTCGCGGACGCGGCGTCCAGATAAGCAACAATCTTCGAGCGCGCGTCCGGCGTGAGGGGCTGGTTCAGCATGGTGGCCAGGTGCGCGTCCATGCGCTCCACGACCGCCGCCCAGTCCGCGGATGGATACTGCCGGGGATCGGGGATCTCGTGACAGCGACTGCATACCGCCACGTACAGGGCACGGTCGGGTCCGGGCGGCAGGGTCACGCTGCTTACCCTGATCGCGTGCTCGATGAAGTACCGCACCATGACGGTGCGCTCGGCGGATGAGGGTATCGGCACCCGATGGGGATCCGTGAGACCTTCTATCCTGAGCCACATGCGTCGAAACACACGCGGCCAGTCGGCTGCCGAGTGGATCTGTGGTGTCGCGAGGGCATGACACGCGGTGCAGTAGCGTTCGTGGAGGTGCGCGCCCTCGGATTCGGGATCCGGAAGATCCGCCCGCGTGACACCTGGCGGGGGAAGCGCGACCTTCGCCGAGGCGAGGAGGATCGCCTCCTGATCCGTCGACGCCGCCAACTCGCCTCGAGACGCGTCGGCGGACTGCCGCTCACCACAGGCGAGCAGACAGAGCAGCGCCACGGACGGAACGCGCCACAGTCGGTGCTGGCACACGGATGTCATCGATGCTCCCCTCGAAAGACCGAGTGTGAGCGGCACACCGGGGCTTCGACCGGCCACACGGAGCTGACGATGAATGCTGTCAACCGCGGCGTCAAGCGGCGTCTCACGCCGACAGGCCGTGCTTTTCCATCCGATACCGCAGGGTGTCGCGCGTGACCCCGAGCAACTTGGCGGCCTGGGTCACATTGCCGTTTGTTCGTGCTAGGGCCTGGCGAATGAGTCCGAGCTCGACACTCGTGAGCTCCACTCCCTCCGGTGGGAGCGTGATTAAGGCGGACGCGTCGTCCGTCGCCGCCTCGTGAGCGGAGAGTTCCGCCGGGAGGTGTTCGGGGTGGATCTCCAATGTCTCTTCGAGAATGAGCGCGCGCTCGAGCACGTTTCGCAGCTCCCTGACGTTGCCTGGCCATGTGTACCCTTCGAGGACGCGCAGGGCCTCTCCGGTCAGCCGGGGCGGATCGCGTTTGAGATCGCGGGCGAGCTGCTGCACGAAGTACTCCGCAAGCGGGGCGATGTCGTCCGGGTGCTCCCGGAGCGGAGGAATGGTGATGGGCACCACGTTGAGTCGATAGAACAGGTCCCCACGGAATGCCCCCTCGGCGATCGCCGACTCGAGGGCCCGGTTCGTGGCAGCAATCACCCGAACGTCCACCGTGACATCGCTGGTTCCCCCCACCCGCTTGAATCGCGAGTCCTCGAGGAACTGCAGGAGCTTGGCCTGCGCCGCCAATGGCATGTCCCCGATCTCATCAAGCAAGAGCGTCCCGCCGTCGGCGAGCTCTGCCAGGCCTTTCTTCCGTTCGCGCGCGTCGGTGAATGCGCCTCGCTCGTGGCCGAATAGCTCTGATTCCACCAGATGCTCGGGCAGCGCCGTGCAGTTGACTTGCAGGAACGGCTGATCACGACGGTCGCTCTGGACATGAATCACACGCGCCAAGAGATCTTTGCCCGTCCCGCTCTCGCCGCGCAGGAGGACCGTGGCTCGCCCGGCCCGGGCGACCTTCCCCACGGCCTCCACCAGGTTCCGGAGCGCCGCGGAACGCCCCACGACCCGGACGTCGGCAAACTGCCAACTCTGTTGCTCGCTGAGCACCGTGACCCGCTGCCGAAGGCGGCGCGTTTCGAGTCCCTTATCGATCGTGATCAGCAAATCGTCGAGGTCCGGGGGTTTCTGCAGGAAGTGGTACGCGCCCGCCTTCACGGCCTGTACGGCGGTTTCGATTTCGCCGTAGGCCGTCACGATGACCACCACCAGCTCCTGATCGAGCTCGCGAAATCGACTCAGGAGTTCGAGGCCGTCCCCGTCGGGGAGCCGCAAGTCGAGCAGCATGAGGGCGGGCGACGCCCGCTCCAACAGGGCGAGTGCCTCACGACCGCTGCCGGCACCATGCACCGTGTATCCGGCTGCGCCGAGGTGCTCGATGAGCCACGTACGCGTGAGCTCGTCGTCGTCCACGACCGCCAGGACGGGGCGAGCCGTCATTCCGATCCACCGCGCGGTGTCGGAACGGCGAACACGAGCGTGAACGTCGACCCCCGCCCGGGCTCGCTCGTGACCTCGATGAGCCCTCCATGCCGATCAATGATTCCGCGGGAGATTGCCAAGCCCAGCCCGGTCCCCTCATGCTTGGTCGTGTAGAACGGCCGAAAGATGTGCTCGAGGTCCTGCTCGGCAATGCCCGTCCCCGTGTCGGAGATCCCGATCCGTACCCGCTCGCCGGCCCGGGCAACGGTCAGGGTGAGCACGCCGCCGGGGTTCATGGCCTGAATGCCGTTCAGCGCAAGGTTCACGAGCGTTTGGGTCATGAGGTCCGGGTCGATCAAGATCTTCGGCACATCCGGCGCCAGACGCGTCTCCACCCGTACCCCCGCCGCTTCGGCCTGGGCGCGAATGAGTCCCACGACGCGGTCGATCAGCCTGCCGGGATCACTGAGAATCGTGCGGGGGTCCTTCGGTCGCGCGTAAGACAACAAATCCCGAATGGCTGCTTCGATCCGGTGAAGCTGCGCATGCATCTGTGCGATGATGTTCCGGACCGCGTGGTCCTCACCGACTCGCTTCGCCAGGAGGCCCAGGCCGCTGGTCACTCCGATGAGCGGGTTCTTGATCTCGTGCGCGATACCTGATGCCAGTTCCCCGACGGAGGCGAGCTGCGCCGCGCGCCGCATCTCCTGATCATGCAGCTCCTGGATCTGCTGTGTGGAGGCATGGAGTTCGCGGGACATCTGATTGAACGTGCGCCCCAACTCACCCAGCTCGTCCGGCCGATCGATTCGCACCTCCACCCCAAGCTCCCCTCCTCGGAGGCGTTCGGCCGCGTGCACGAGGCGGCGCAGCGGCGCCACGATCGACCGAGCCACGAACCAGACCACTCCCACGAGGAGCAACGCAAAGCCTGCCTGGAGAACCGCGGCGAACAGCGCGAGGCCCTGTAGCTGGCCCATCACGCCGGAGACGGGTGCTTCCGCGATGTACCGCCATGGCCGCCCGGGAACCGGCACCGCCGCAGCGAGCACCTCGGTTCCTTCATAGTTGAGGTAGCGCTCGGTGGGTCCGCTTCCGGCATCCGCGAGCGGGGACGGCAGTCTCGCCGCGTACTCCAGCCCCGGGTGCGCGTGCGAGACGAACAGTGGCCGGCCCGCGCGGTCCACGACGAAGGTGTGAATGTCCCCAGCTAGATGCGGCGAGATCCGGAGGAATCCCTCGAGCCCTTCGAAGCCGATGCTCGCCGCCAGCACCCCGACGGCCACCCCGTCGGCGTCCCGCAGGGGGGTACCAAGCCGGTACACCGGGCTCACGAGACCGGCAACGGCCTCGAGATCCTCGCCGAAGAACCGCTCTTGACGGCCCACCGCGTGCAGCAACGTCCCCGACCAGTCGGCACCGACACGACTGGGCTGCGTCGCCGCGAGCACGATGCCCCGGGTGTCCAACACGAACAGCTCGGTCATCGGCGGGAGTCCGGGGAGCACCTGAGTCAGACGCTGCTGCAGCGCGTCCGCCCTGTACGGGTCGGCGGGCTCGCCCGGGCGCGCCGCGGCCAGCTGGAGGACCGCCTGGGCGACGTCGAGGTTTCGCGCGACCACGGCGTCCAAGTTCCGTTGGTGCCGCTCCACCTCGCTGGCCACGAACCGCGCTTCCACCTCCGTGATCGCGGTGAGATAACGCTTCACTTGGCTCTCGAGAATCCGGCGCGTGACCTGGTAGCCAACCGTGTTTGACACGAACAGCGGCACCAGCGAGAGGACGAGAAACCAGGCGAGGATGCGCCGGCTGAGCCCACCCGTCAGCGGCACGAGCGTTTCTGCCGCCCGCGCCTACGGCGTCCGATCCGCAGAACGCTCTCCCTGCAGCAACGCGTCGAGCAGGGGCTCG
This sequence comes from Gemmatimonadales bacterium, assembly GCA_041602035.1. GTDB lineage: Bacteria > Gemmatimonadota > Gemmatimonadetes > Gemmatimonadales > GWC2-71-9 > JAOTVV01. The sequence continues at coordinate 49,010 of JBFIHA010000013.1, forward strand.
TGCCCAGCCACCTTGACGATCCACTGCACGTCTCGCGGCACGGGACGCACTGTGTCGGCCGGGGGGGTCGCGCTGTAGATCACCATGCGCGGCGTCCGGTTGGCTGCACGCGCCACCTGCTCCAAGAGAGAGACCCCATCCATCCCCGGCATCCGGTAGTCCGTGACGACCACATCAGGCTCAACGTCAACCACGAGGCGCATCGCCTCGTCACCGCGCTCTGCGGTCCACACCTGGTAGCGGGCATCTCGCAGTGCGGCGGCGACGCTGCCAAGCACGAGGCGATCGTCGTCTACCACCAAGATCTTGGCTCGAGCAGGCATCGATCTCGCCTCCCGGCCTTTCGGCTGATCCTGTTGGGGCCGGGGCTGTCGTAGGGCAGGCAACACCGACACCAATCCGGTGGGTCATTTCCTCAACCAGCCGCAACGCAAGATCGATACCCCTTCAAAGAGGCAGCGTTTGCCCCTATCTCTGGGGCCAAATCCTCTTCTTGTCAATCGAGATTGGGTCAAATGCTCAATTCGGTAGGGGCAAATACCCAATCTCCCGAGCGTGCGGATGGAGCCGACGATGGTTAAGTCGTTTTACACCAATGCACTAGGGTGTCTAAGCGGTGCGTGGCACACCCTCTGCCTTTCGGAAGTGGCAGTTCGGCACCGTCCGTCGTGGCCGCGGCCCACCGGTGCAACCCGCAGCACGAGGATTCCGGGAGGCGTTCATGGATGTCGTGACTCGAATCGGAGCAGTCGTGGGAGTGCTCACCATTGTTGGATCAGCCACCGCCGTCGCGCAGGTGGATGCCGCCGCGACATATGCCCAGAAGTGCGCCATGTGCCACGGAGCGGCCGGAGCGGGAGACGGCGCCGCCGCAGCTGCGCTCAATCCCAAACCACCCGATTTCACCGCTGCCGAGTTCCAGAAGACTCGGACCGACGAGGCGCTCGTCGCGGTCATTACCGACGGCAAGAGCCCGATGATGCCGTCGTACAAGAGTCAATTATCGGCGGACGAGATCACCGCGCTCGTCGCGTACCTTCGCACCTTGGGTCCGGCGGAAGGCCAGTAGTCGGTGCCGGCGCGGGAGGGGATGGCGCAGCGGCTTGGGGATCTGCGCGGCCGCCTGCCACGGTCGTACCTGGCCGTCGCCGTGGGTGTGGTGCTCGTCCTGGCCGTCGTAGTCCCGGTACTCGCGCTTAGCAGCCCGCGCGTTCCCCAGCCGGTAGCGTTCAATCACCTGAAGCACACGCAGGATCTGGGACTCGGGTGCGAGTTCTGCCACCCGTACGCCCAGACACGCGCGCATTCCGGCCTCCCCGATGCAACGACCTGCTCGGCGTGCCACGCCGCCCCGCAGGGCACCTCGGCCGAGGCTGCACGCGTCACGGAGCTCATCACGGCAGGCGATCCATTGCGGTTCAACAAGCTGTTCCGGATGCCCGACCACGTGTTCTACACTCATCGCCGTCACGTCGCGATCGCGGAGCTCAGCTGTGAGACCTGCCACGGGGCCGTCGGACAGACGGAGCGCCCGCCCGCCCGCGCCTTGGTCAAGGTCGATATGGACTTTTGCATGGATTGTCATCGTGAGCAGGGCGCGACGCTGGACTGCAACGCGTGCCACCGATAAGGGGAGGAATACGCGGATGAAACCCACGCGACGCGAATTCCTCTGGGCGATGGGCGCGACAGCTGCCTCCGTTGGCCTCAGCTGGTCGCCGGACTTCGGGTGGGCGCCCCAGGTGCCCGACGACGTGGGGTGGGCTCCCGGCACCGAGCAGTTCGTCAACTCGGCGTGTCTGATCTGCCCGGCCCGCTGCGGCGTTCGCGGCCGGGTCGTCGACGGTCGCTTGGTGCAGCTCGGGGGCAATCCCTTCCACCCCGTCAACGCCGGCGGGCTCTGTCCTCGAGGCATTGCCGGCGTCCAGATGCTCTACCACCCGGATCGCCTCGGGTCGCCATTGCGACGCGTCGGTGCCCGTGGAAGCGATTCATGGGAAGCGATCGGGTGGGACGAGGCGCTGCGCCAGTTGGGCGAGCGCCTCGCCTCGCTGCGCGCGAGCGGGCGACCGGAAGCCCTTGCGCTCGTGGCGGGATACTGCGCGGGGACCATGCACGATCTGTGGCGCCAGTTCCTGCAGAGCTACGGGTCGCCGAACTACGTGGCCGACGACTACGACGACGGTTCCGCAACCGTGATGGCGCTCATGCACGGCAACCCGCGGCGCCCTGGATACGATCTGGAGCGCGCGGGGTACGTGCTGTCGTTCGGCTCGCCGATGTTCGAGTCTTGGTGGTCACCGCTGCAGGCATACGCGGCGTTCGCGGGTCCCGAGGGATCGGACGAGGGACGCACCCGCTTCGTGCAAATCGACACGCGCTTCTCCCGCACCGCCGCGCATGCCAACGAATGGGTTGGGATCCACCCGGGCACGTTCGGGGTGCTCGCCCTGGGGATCGCCTACATCCTGATCAGGGACGAGCTGTACGACGCCGACTTCGTGGAACGGCACGTCGCGGGATTCCAGGACGCGATCGACGCGGGTGGCGCCCTTCAGCAGGGCTATCGGTCCATCGTCATGCGCCACTACCGCACCGAGGAGGTCTCGGCGATCACGGGAGTGCCCGTTGCGCGGATTACGGCCATCGCGCGCGCGTTCGCACGGACGGAACATCCGATCGCCGTGTTCGGCCACGAGGTGACCCACGCTCCGAGTGGGCTGCTCACCGGAATGGCCGTGCACAGCCTCAACGTGTTGATGGGCAGTGTCGGTCGTCCCGGTGGCGTGATGTTCGGCGACGACGCTCCACTGGACCCACTCCCCGACCCGCGTATCGATGCGGTGGCCCGCGCGGGGCTCGGCCGCGGAGCCTTGGCTCGGACACCCGCACCGTTTGGCGAGGGCGACCCGGCATCGCGGTTCGCGGCGGCCGTCGGCGCCAGCCCCAGTGACACGATCGATACCCTCCTTCTCTACTACGCCAATCCGCTAGCGTCATCGCCGCGTCCGGACGCATGGCGCGAGGCCCTCGACCGAATTCCGTTCGTCGTCGGCTTCTCGCCGTTCCTCGACGAGACTACGGCGCACGCCGACCTGATCCTGCCCGACCTACTGGCCTACGAGCGGTGGCAGGACGCGCCGGCGCCCCAATCCCACCCCTATCCAGTGTGGGGGGTGGCGCGGCCGCTGGTCGCGGCGCCCCCGGGCGGCATGCCGACCGGCGACGTGGTCCTGGCGGTGGCTCGTCAGTTGGGCGGGGGCGTGGGCGCAAGCCTCCCGTACGAGCGCATCGAGCTGCTGCTCAAGGAGCGGGCTCGCGGTCTGTTCCGGGTACAGCGCGGCATGACGTTGGGAGACTCGTTCGAGCGCGAGCACCATCGGCAGATGCAAGAACGCGGCTGGTGGCTGCCTGAACACACCGAGTTCGAGGCCTTCTGGGATGAGCTGGTCCAGCGTGCGGGCTGGACGGACCTCTATATGGACGAGACCGACCCCACCGGGGTGGCCCGCACCCCAAGCGGCCGCATCGACCTGATGCCGGCCCAATTGCTTGCCGCGCTTGCGACCGCCGGCCGGGGCACGGCGCTGTATATGGACGTGGCGGCGATCCGCACAACTAATCCCGACGAGTTTCCGTTGCGGCTGATCCCGTACCGTGTCTCGACCCTCTCATCGGGCACGTTGGCCCTCGAGCGCTGGCTGGGCGAGACCCCGGGCCTGTTTCCGGAAGTGCACTGGGACCCCTGGGTCGAGGTGGCACCGGCAACGGCGGACGCGCTGGGTCTGGACGACAACACCGAAGTGTGGGTCGTTGCCGCCGCGGGTCGATACCGCGCGCGCCTCAAGGTGTTTCCGGGCACCGCGCCCGAGAATGTCTGCGCCCCGTACGGACTCCGACATCCGGACGGCGAGCTGGCCAACCCGCTGCAGCTGCTCGACGGCTCCAGCGATCCATTGACCGATCGGCCGAATTGGTTCACCACTTTCGTGCGCCTCGAGCGGGCGTAAGGAACCGAGAGCGATGACACGCTGGGGCATGGCGATCGATCTGGACCGGTGCACGGGTTGTGCGGCGTGTGAGGTGGCGTGCAAGAGCGAGAACAACGTCGCCACGGTTCCCCCCGACCAGGCCGAAAAGGGTCGAGTCGTGAGCTGGATGCGCGTCATGGCACACGCGGTAGGGGAATTCCCCGAGACCCACCTCGAGTTCTACCCGCGGCCCTGCATGCACTGCGACAACCCCCCCTGCATCAAGGTGTGTCCGGTGCGTGCCACCTACATCGACCCCGAGGGCATCGTCGGACAGATCTACCCGCGGTGCATCGGGTGCCGGTACTGCGCCAACGCCTGTCCCTACACCGTGAAGTACTTCAACTGGTACGGACCGGAGTGGTCGGACTCGGAGCGTCAGCATCTGAACCCGGATGTCTCGCCTCGGACCGTTGGCGTTATCGAGAAGTGCTCCTTCTGCCACCACCGCTTGCAGCGTGCTCGGGAACAGGCCCGGGCCGAGAACCGCGACGTGCGCGAGGAGGACTACCAGCCCGCGTGCGCCGAGATCTGTCCCACCAGGGCGATCGTGTTCGGCGACCTCGACAACCCAACGCACCACGTGGCCGAGCTGAAGGAGGATCCGCGGGCAATGCGCATCATGGAGGATCTCGGAACCCAGCCGAAGGTCTACTACCTCAGGGCGAGGAGGTGAGATGCGCCGCGAGGTAGCGGAGAAACTGGCCAGCCTCCCCCCGGACGAGCGGGTCCTGCTCCGGCCGCTCGTCGACACATCGCGGGGATTCTACATCATGGCGGGCGTGTTCGGCGGCATCAGCCTCTTGGGCCTCGTCGCGTACATCCTGCAGGTGCGCTACGGCCTGGGCCGTACCGGACTGAATCGGCCTGGATACTGGGGCATCTACATCATCTGCTTTGTTTTCTTCATCGGGATCAGCCACGCGGGCACCTTGATTTCCGCAATCCTGCGGGTCAGCAAGGCGGAGTGGCGCCGTTCCATCACACGCTCAGCAGAGCTGATCACGGTGCTTGTGATCGGGTTCGGTGCCATCCAGCCGATCATCGACATGGGCCGCCCCGATCGGGTGCTCAACGTAATCTTGCACGCGCAGTGGCGCTCTCCGCTCCTGTGGGACGTGATCAGCATCGGCCTCTATTTCATGTCCTGCACGATCTATCTCTATCTCCCGCTGCTCCCGGACCTCGCGATCATTCGGGACTCCGGCATCAAGGCACCGCGCTTCTATCGCTTCTTGGCGGCGGGCTACAACGACACGCCGGTGCAGCGGTTTCGGTTGGAGCGCGCCATCGGCGTCCTTTCGATCGTCGTGATCCCGATCGCGGTCTCGGTACACACGGTGATCGGCTGGATCTTTGCGATGACGCTGCGGCCCATGTGGCACAGCACGATCTTCGGACCCTACTTCGTTATGGGGGCCATCTATTCCGGCATCGCCGCCATCCTCGTGGCGATGGCAGTGCTCCGCCGCGTGTACCACCTCGAGAACTATTTCAAGGATGTCCACTTCGACTACCTGGGTCGCCTGCTGCTTATCCTCAGTCTGTTGTGGTTCTATTTCACGTTCGCGGAATACCTCACGGCATTCTATGGCGGGGAGCCCGGCGAGATGCGCACGTTCTGGGCGAAGCTCACGGGACCATTCGCCCTGCCCTTCTGGGCGATGGTCGCAGGGTGTTTCATCATCCCGCTGGCGCTCATGGCGCGGCAGGCCACGCGGACCCCGCGTGGCACCACGATCGCCGGCATCGCCGTGGTCATCGGGATGTGGCTCGAACGGTACAACATCGTGGTGCCGACGTCGGTCAATCCCCGCTGGGAGATCGAGTCCATCGGGCACTACCTGCCGTCGTGGATCGAGCTGGCGATCATGGCCGGGACCTTCTCGGGGTTCGTTCTCCTGTACATGATCGCCACCAAGATCGTACCCATCGTCTCGATCTGGGAGATCAAGGAGGGCCGCGCAGTGGTGCAGGAGGTCGCCGAACGGGTGGCGAGATACTCCGGGAGCCACCCATGACCCCGCTCTTCCGATGCCGCCAGTTCCCCCGATGGGTAGCCGGTGCAGCGTTCATGTGGATGGGCCTCGTTATGGGCCCGTCACTCGAGGCCCAGTCCGAGCAGATCTACCCGGGCGATCCCGTGGCCGGCCGGCGGCTGTTCGTCGAGCGGCGGTGTGTGCGCTGCCACGCCATCTGGGGCAACGGCGGCACCCTGGGACCGGATTTCGCGATGGTTGGGGCCGGCCGCAGTCTCCCACAACTCGCCGGGATGTTTTGGAACCACACCCCGCAGATGATCGAGACCGTTCGTGATCGCGGGTTCGAATGGCCGAGGTTCACAGAGACAGAGCTTGCCAATCTGATCAGCTACATCTACTACGTGAAGCTGTTCGACGAGCCCGGCGATCCTACGCTGGGAGAGCGCTCATTCCGCGACCGGCGCTGCGTGGACTGTCACGCCGTGGGCGGATCCGGAGGGACCTCCGGTACGGCCCTCGATGGCTACGCCAGGTACATCGCGCCGATCGCGCTCGCCCAGGGCATGTGGAACGCCGGCCCGAGCATGCAGGCGATGCAGCGGGCACGGGGCACCGGTCAACTAGAGTTTATGGGCCGCGAGATCGCGGATATTCAGGCCTACATACGCTCGGCATCCCGGGTCGGCGATCGCGAAATCGTGTACCTGCAGCCTCCGAATCCCGACAACGGGCGCCGCCTGTTCGTGCAGCGGCAGTGCGCGCGGTGCCACGGGCCGCAGGGTCGCGGCACGGCAGCCGGCCCAAATCTGCGGGCGGCAACGGAACGCTTGCGCGTGGCGCAAATCGCGGGGCAGCTGTGGAATCACGCGTCGCAAATGGCGTCGGCGATGCAGGCCGGGGGCATGACCTTCCCGCGGTTCCGCGGCACCGAGCTAGCCGACCTGATCTCGTTTCTCTATTATCTGCGATTCTATGAGACCGCAGGTGATCTGCGGGTCGGCGAGCAACTGTTCGTGACCAAGGGCTGCGCCGCGTGTCACCCCACTGGAGGAGATACGGCGGCGGGCCCCGATCTGTCGCAATCGGAGGTGCTCCGCACCCCGCTGGGACTCGCGACGGCTATGTGGGACCATGCGCCCGCCATGTATGCCCAGATTCGGTCGGCGGACGTGGAGTGGCCCCGGTTCGAGGGCGATGAGATGCGGGATCTATCGGTCTATTTGCGAACCCTGGCTTCGGGAGGACGGGAGGGGACGGCAGCACGCTGACAGTCGGGGCCGCCTGCAGCAGCGCGTGAACCCGCGGCCTGCGCGCAACGGAGGGCTCAACTATGCGATCGCACCTGTCCACCCGACAGCCTCTGGCACCGTGGTGTCTGATCGGCGCCATGTCCATCGCTCCGGTGCTGGCCTTCTCCGCCCCGCCGCTGGAAGCACAGGAGCGTCCGCTCCCCACACAGAACGCCATGGCCGGTGCCAGCGTGTTCGGCACCGAGGGATGCGTCAAGTGTCACGCGATCGATGGGCTCGGCGGCACCGAGGGCCCGGACCTGGCACGCTTTCCGACCTCGCGCACCTTCTACGACCTGGCAGCCGCGATGTGGAACCACCTGCCGGCGATGGTGTCACGCATGCGGGATTTGGGGATCCGTGAGCCCCACCTCTCTGACCGAGAAACCGGCGACCTCATCGCCTTTCTCTTCTCTTTGGACTACTTCGACACGCCCGGCGACACGGTACGGGGCCGCGATCTGTTCGACACGAAGCGATGCGTGCTCTGTCATCAGATCGGCGGGGTCGGTGGCGTGGTCGGTCCGAGCCTCAGCACGTCCGGCACGATCCAGGCGCCGATCGAGTTCGCGACCGCAATGTGGAATCATGGCCCCGCGATGAGCGGTGCGATGCAGGCGCGAGGGATTGCCAGACCGCGGTTCACGGGGACCGAGTTACGGGACTTGATCGCCTACATCAAGACGGACAAGCAGGGATTTCCGTCGGGGCCGCTGTATGTGCTCCCTGGGCTGGCGGGGGAAGGCCGACAGGTGTTCGTCGAGAAAACCTGCAACAACTGCCACGACGTCGAGGGACTCGGCGCTCACGCCGCGCCCGACCTCGCCGATCGAGGGGTGAGCGGCAGTCTCCTTACGTTTGCCGCGGCCATGTGGAACAAGGCGCCGGCCATGACGGCGTCGATGCGAGCCCGAGGGCTCTCGGTGCCCGCCCTCTCGCCGACGGAGATGGCGGACCTCGTCGGGTATCTCTACTCCGTGAAGTACTTCACGCAGTCGGGGGACGTTCGACGTGGACGGCAGCGAATCCGCACGAAAGGGTGCCTCGGGTGCCACACCCTCGACGGTCGAGGGACCGGCGGGGCTCGTGAGTTCCGGGAGATGCCACCGTTCAGGACGCCGGCCGCGATCACCGCCGCCCTATGGAATCACGTGCTGCTGGGCGAGCAGGGCGGCACCGCGGTCGACTGGCCGGTCTTCAAGGCCGACGAGATCGCCGACGTGGCCGCGTTCTTGATGTCGCTGTCAGGGGGGCGCTGAGGACCGCTGCCGAGTCACATCGACGGACGGGCCCCCTCACGGGGCCGCGGCGGCCTGTCACCTGAGGGACCGTTACGACCACGCCCGGCGGCGACGTGGTGTCCCCGCCGCGACGCTCCATCCCACCTCGGGGCCCGTCCGCTCAGGCTGCCCCGCGAGCCACACCTTGCGTCGGCCCGGCTGATCTGGAAGACTTTCTCCATTCGCCCTCGACAGTCGAGCAGGAGTATCCTGATGAAGCGATCCATGCGTTGGATGTGGGCGGTCGCCGCGCTCGTGGCGACCCCGCTGACCGCACAGCAGGAGGAGGATCCCTACCTCTGGTTGGAGGACGTGGAGGGGGCGGAAGCCCTCGAATGGGTCGAGGCGCAAAATGCCACGACCGTCGCGCGGTTGGAAGCCTACGCGGCTTTCCGCGACTTTTACGAGCAAAGCCTCGCGATTTTGAACTCCACCCAGCGCATTCCCTACGTCTCGATCATGGGAGCGCACGTGTACAACTTCTGGCAGGACGCCCAGCACGAGAAGGGTATCTGGCGCCGCACGTCGCTCACGGACTACCTGACACCCTCACCGAGCTGGGAGGTCGTCTTGGACCTCGATGCTCTCGCCGCCGCGGAGGGCGAGAACTGGGTCTGGAAGGGTGCTAACTGCCTCTACCCGGACTACAACAGGTGCGCAGTGAACCTGTCGCGCGGCGGCGCCGACGCCGTCGTCGTCCGCGAGTATGACGCCGCGATGCGCCGGTTTGTCGACGGGGGCTTCCACCTTCCCGAGGCCAAGGGTGGGGTGTCGTGGCTCGACGAGAACACGCTGTATGTCGGCACCGACTTTGGTGAGGGTTCCCTGACGACGTCGGGATACCCGCGCATGGCCAAGCTGTGGCGACGCGGCACTCCGCTCCGTGAAGCCGAAACCATCCTCGAGGGCGCGGTCACCGACATGGGGCTGTGGGGTGGCGTCCAGCACACACCCGAAGGTCGCTACGAGATCGTCACCCGGGCACTGACGTTCTACTCCCGCGAGACCTACCTGCGGCGCGGCGACGAGATGGTGAAGCTCGATCTCCCGGCCGACGCGACGCCGTTCGGCGTCTTCAAGCATCAGCTCCTCGTTCAATTGAAATCTGACTGGACCGTCGACGGCGCAACCTATCCACAGGGAGCGTTGCTCAGCATCAGCCTCGGCGCGTTTCTCACAGGATCCAAGGACTTCACGGTCATCGTCGCTCCGGACGAGCGGTCGTCCATCTCAGGAATCAGAACGACCAAGAACCTCCTGCTGGTCAACATGCTGGAAAACGTCCGGAGCACGTTGTACGAGTACCGTTTTCAGGATGGCGCATGGGCACGAGCCCCGGTCGAGCTGCCGCCGTTCGGGACCATCCAGCTCGGTAGCGCCGACGAGAACTCGGACACGTACTTCATTAACTTCGAGAGCTTCCTGATCCCGAGCTCGTTGTACCTGGCCACGAATACCGGTGAAACCACGACTGTGAAACAGGTGAAGAACCTGCCGGCGTTCTTCGACGCTGAGCCCTTCACGGCGCAACAGTTCGAGGCCACGTCACAGGACGGGACGCAGATCCCATACTTCGTCGTGCACCGGAAGGACCTGCAGTTCGACGGCGCCAATCCGACGCTACTGTATGGGTATGGAGGGTTCGAGATCTCCATGGAACCGTCGTACTCGGCGACCATTGGCTCGGCCTGGCTGTCGCGCGGCGGCGTCTACGTCTTGGCGAACATCCGCGGGGGTGGCGAGTTCGGGCCGCGGTGGCACCAGTCCGCACTCAAGGAGCATCGACAGCGCGCGTACGACGATTTCATCGCGGTTGCCCAGGACCTCGTCGCCCGGGGGGTCACGTCTCCGGCCCGCCTAGGCATCCGGGGTGGGAGCAATGGTGGGCTACTCGTGGGCGCGGCCTTCACCCAACGCCCGGACCTATTCGGCGCGGTTGTCTGCCGAGTGCCGTTGCTGGACATGAAGCGCTACAACAAGCTGCTCGCCGGCGCTTCGTGGATGGCCGAGTACGGCAATCCGGACATCCCGGAGGAGTGGGAGTACATCCGCCGGTACTCGCCGTACCACAACGTGCATCCCGACCGTGCCTATCCACGAGTGTTCTTCCTCACGTCGACGCGCGACGACCGGGTGCATCCGGGCCACGCGCGCAAGATGGTCGCGAAGATGACGGATCAGGGACACGAGGTGCTCTATTACGAGAACACCGAAGGCGGGCATGCAGCCGCGACCACAAACCGGCAGCGGGCATACATGGGCGCCCTCGAGTTCGCGTATCTGTGGAGCGAGTTGGGCCGGAACTAGCGCGACCGGAAGTCTGCGTCACACCTCAGGGCGCCGGGACTGCTTCCGGCGCCCTTTCTTGTCCAGCGTGACCAAGTCACGGAAGGGAATCGGGCTTCGATCTACACTTTCAGGAGATCGTATCAACTCGTCCCCTCTGCGGGGCCTCCACCCGAGGCCCCGCTTGTGTTTGACGCACCGTTACACAGCGCCGCATGTTACCGGCGATCACCAATATCGGAGACGCCCCCGATGAAGACGGAGGCCATCCTGGATCAGTTGCGAGCGTACCGCCGCGCGGCGGACCCGATTCGCCGGGAGATGGTGCGGGCCGGGGTGCGGCACCGCTTCCCAGTAGGCGCCACGCTGTTTCACGGTGGGGAGGTGGTGGACCAGTTCGCCCTTGTGGGCGCTGGCCGCATCCGCGTGTACAAGGCCGGCGGGTCGGGACGGGAGATTACCCTCTACCACGTCGCGCCGGGCGACGTGTGTCTCCTCACGGTGGCGAGTATCCTGGGTCGGCGGACCTACCCGGCCACGGCGGTGGTCGAGGAGCCGGTGGAGGCTGTCGTGTTTCCGGGCGACCGGTTGCGGCGGTGGGTGGAACTGAGCCCTGCCATCCGAGAGTTCGTGTTCGGGCTGTTTACGTCGCGACTCGCTCACGTGATGACCCTGCTCGAAGAAATCGTGTTCCGGCGCGTCGATGAGCGGCTGGCCGAGTTCCTCGCCGCACGATTCCAGGAGCGCGGTGGATCGCATCCCACACTCCGCATCACGCACGAAGAGGTCGCCGCGGAGTTGGGGACGGCCCGGGAAGTGGTGAGCCGCTTGCTCAAAGAGCTGGAGCGTCGAGGCGCGGTGCGGTTGAGCCGCGGTCGTATCGCACTCGGCGATCCCGCCACATTGAACGGGTAGACCCGCGGGCTCCACTGACAAGCACTTCCTCCCCCGCGCCTCCCATGGCACATTACGCGCCCATGCCACAGATCTTGACCGGTCTTCAGGAGGGTCTTCGCGGCCGCTATGCGATCGAGCGCCAGCTCGGCGAAGGCGGCATGGCGGTGGTCTACCTCGCAAAGGACGAGCGCCACGATCGGCAGGTCGCGCTCAAAGTCCTTAAGCCGCAACTCTCCCACGAGATCGGCGCTGAGCGGTTTCTCCGCGAGATCAAGATCGCGGCCGGGTTAACCCACCCCCACATCCTGGCGCTCTACGACTCGGGTGAGGCCGCGGGTCTGTTGTTTTACGTGATGCCGACGATGGAGGGGAAGTCCCTGCGCGAGCGGCTCGACAAGGAACGCCAGCTGCCGCTGGACGAGGCGCTACGCATCACCCAGGAAGTGGCCTCGGCGCTCGATTACGCGCACCGGCACGGAGTGGTGCATCGGGACATCAAGCCCGAGAACATCCTGCTCCACGAAGGGTCCGCCCTGGTGGCCGACTTCGGCATCGGCAAGGCGGCGAGCGCCGCCGAAGGCTCCATCACCCAGACCGGGATCGCGATCGGCACGCCGGCCTACATGAGTCCCGAACAGGCCTCGGCCGAGCACGACGTAGATGGCCGCAGCGACCTGTACAGCCTGGGGTGCGTCTTGTACGAGATGCTGAGCGGCGAGCAGCCGTTCACCGGCCCCACGGCCCAAGCGGTGATCACCAAGCGGTTCCTGGCCCCGATCCCCAAGGTGCGCGCCATGCGCGACGTGCCCGAGCTGCTCGATGACGCGGTGACCCGCACGCTGGCCCGCACGCCGGTGGATCGCTTCCCCAGTGCCGCCGAGTTCGCCGCAGTGCTGCGGGACATCCAAAGTGGCGGGGCGAGCCCGCCGCTGGGCGTGCCGTCGGTGGAGCGCAACTCACTGGACAAGAAGTCCATCGCCGTGCTCCCGCTCGCCAACCGCAGCGCCGACCCTGAAAACGAGTACTTCAGTGACGGCATGACCGAGGAGATCATCAACGTGCTGGGCAAGGTGCCCGGCATCCAGGTCGCGTCACGCACGTCGAGCTTTGCGTTCAAGGGCAAGGACGTCGACGTCCGGCAGATCGGCGACAAGCTCGGCGTGGGAACAGTGCTCGAGGGCAGCGTACGCAAGGTGGGGAACCGGATCCGGATCACCGCCCAGCTCACCGACGTCTTCAACGGCTACAATCTGTGGTCCGAGACCTATGACCGCCAGCTCGAAGACGTATTCGCCATTCAGGACGAGATCTCGCGTGCTATCGTGGAGGCGCTCAAGCTGCAGCTGCTCGGCGAGGAACAGGCGCTCGTGGTTCCCACGACACGAAACCTCGAGGCGTACAATCTCTACCTCAAAGGCCGGTTCTTCTACAACAAGGACACCAAGTCGGACCTTCAGAAGGGAATCGAGCTCTTCCAGAAGGCGCTCGAGCTGGACGCGGGTTACGCACAGGCCCACGCCGGAATCGCTGACTGTTGGAGCTATCTGGCCGATGACTGGGTGATCCCCGATGAGGCGTATCCGCAGGCCAAGGCGGCGGCGACACGGGCGCTCGACCTCGACCCCGGGCTCGTCGAGGCGCTAACAGCCCTTGGCAAAGTGCTGTGTTGGTATGAGTGGGATTTCGCTGGTGCCGAGCGGGAGCTACGGAAGGCGGTGAAGCTCAACCCCAATTCCGCCGAGGCGCACTTTGTGTTCGGGACCGTCCTGCCGTCCGTCGGGCGGCTGCAAGACGCGATTGCCGAGATGCGACAGGCGCTCCTGCTCGATCCGCTGTCCGCTCATTTCGGGCGGTGGCTCGGACGGTTCCTGCTGTACACCGGAGACCATGAGGGTGCCATCCAGCAGGGCCACAAGACCCTGGAGATCGACGGGAGCTATGTGCAGGCGCACCTGAACATCGGAGCGGCATATTTGGGTCTAGGGAAGCCGCACGAAGCGCTCACATGGTATCAGCGCGGTCAGTCGTTGCCCTCCTCGGTGCGGTCGTACGACGCCTTCATCGTGCGCGCCTTGGCGGCACTCGGCGAGCGTGACGAGGCGGAGGCGATCCTTCGCCGACTGGAGGATCAGGGCAAGGAGCAGTACATGCGCGGCGAAATCCTCGCGATGGGGTATGCCGCCGTCGGCGATTCTGACCGCGCCTTCGGGTGTCTGAATGACGCCCTCGCGGCGCGCTCTGCGGGACTCATCTACCTCCATATCGACCCAGGCTACGCTCCGCTGCGCGACGACCTACGCTTCGCCGACATGGTGAAGAGCGTCGGAGTGAGGTAGCACCAACCTGACCGACGGGTCACGATTCGGCGCCCGCAGCCGGGGGGACTCGGAGCCGGGAGCCCACAACTCCCGTCGGACACCGTTACGCCAGCGGATCCCGCTGCTTGAGGTTGGCCTGAATTTCCCCAACGAGGATCTGACGGGCCAGCTCGTAGCGTGCGCCGATGGTGCGCGCAATGTTCCCCATGACCACGTAGCCTATCCGGGGATCGGCGTCACAGCGGTCCTGCAGGTCGGACTGCTTGATCCGGAGCAGCTCCGAATCCTCCACGGCACACGCGGTGAGCGTGTACGTGTGCGGGGGGATCATCGCCGACCAGCCACACGCGCCGTTGGCGGTCACGGTATCCAGCGGATACTCGTCAATGGCGCCGGCGTACATGACCTGAAACCGAAGCTCGACCCGTCCGGAGCGGACGAAGAGCAGATACTGCGCCGGGTCACCAGCTTGGAAGACCGTGTCGCCACGCTTAACGGTGATGACCTCGCAGCGTTCCCCGATGGTGCGTACCTGGTCCGGTGTCAGTCCCTCGAAGATCACGAGCCGTTCCAGTCCTTCGACCATGATAGATGCCTCCTGAATCGACCGCGGCGTCGTGCGGCTGGGAGCTGCGCACAGTAGGCCGCCTCAGTGCCAAGCTGCCGCCGATCCCCAGCCGTCGCAAGTTCTCGAGCTCACACCGTCCGTAGCGCCTCGAGCACCCGCTCTCGCGTCATCGGGAGCCGGCGGATCTGCGCGCCCGTGGCGTCAAACACCGCATTCGCGATCACCGCACCCATGTTGATGATCGCGGGCTCACCGCCACCCTTGGGCGGGAGCGCGTCGTTCTGGACGAACACCGTTTCGATCCGTGGCACCCACGAGAAGCGCGGCAGCTGGTAGGTGTCGAAGTTGGCGTCGAGGACCTTCCCACCCTCGAAGCGGACCTCCTCCGTGAACACGTAGCCCAACCCCATGGCGATACAACCTTCCATCTGCATCCGCGCCCCGTCGGGGTTGACCACGAGCCCCATGTCCTGCGCGCACACCACGCGGTCCACCGTCACCGCTCCCGTCGAGCGGTCCACCGTCACTTCCGCGGCCAGCGCGACGTAGGTCTCGGCGTCGATACCGCAGGCGATGCCGCGTCCGCGACCGCTGCCGGCGGGCGCCGCGCGTGGTGTCCAGGCGCACGCCTTCGCCACCGCCTCGAGTACCGCACGCATGCGGCGATCGGTTGTGTTCTTCAAACGGAATTGCAGCGGGTCCATCCGCGCCGCCGCGGCCATGAGGTCCATCTGCTGTTCCGCCGCGAACCGATTGGTGTTGGCGGCGGGCGCACGCCACGCCCCAACCGCAAACGGATGGTACCCGTCGGGGCCACCACGCCACTCGCCGTACACCCTGACGCTCCGGTTCGGCACGTCGTAGAACACGTCCGAGCCGCGCGAGCCGGCGCCGTACACCTGGTAATCCCAGAGCGTGAGCCGGCCGGCCGCGTCGATGCCGGAAACCACCTTCACGACGGCTGCTGGACGGAACGTGTCGTAGAAGAACTCTTCGGCCCGGGTCCACATGACCTGCACCGGCTTGCCGGTGATCTTCGCGAGCTGCGCCGCCTCGACGGCCTGCTGGCCCGGCACCTTGCCACCGAAGCCACCGCCCACGTAGGGCGTGATCACCCGCACGTCATCCGGACGGAACCCGATCGCCCGCGCGATGGTGGTCTGCTGACTGAACGGGGCCTGTGTGGACGACCACACGGTTGCCTTGCCGTTCATGACCTCGGCCACGGCCGTGTGCGGTTCTATGGGCGCGTGTGCCACGTACCCGTTGTAGTAGGTGACGTCGAACGTCTTGGCACTCATCCGGCGGCCGAGGGCGAGATCACCGGCGGCATCCGGCGTGGCAGGGGCCGGCGCGGCCTCCACCAGGTGCGCGAAGATGCTCTCGGCATCGACCGACGGCGCCGGCACGTCGAAGTCGGCGTCGACGAGCTTCAGTCCCGCCGCCGCCGTCTCCGGATCGGCGGCGAGCACCGCCACGAGCCCGTCCTGATTCACCACGGTCACACCAGCCAGCGCCTGGGCCGCACTCGTGTCCACCCGGATGAGCCGCGCCCCATGCGCCGGCGGCCGAAGGATACGGGCGTACAGCATGCCCGCGAGCTGGAGATCGCCGGCGTACTGGGCGGCGCCGGTCACCTTGTCGCGGCCATCCAGCCGCGTGGGTGATTCGCCGATGGCGGTGAACTCCTTCACCGCGCGGAGCACGGCGCGCTCGTCCACGGTGTGCGTGATCTGCTTCCCCTGGGCGAGCTCCCCGTATGTGACGCGCCGCGTGCGATCACCGCGCACGATAATCACACCACCTTGCACCGTGAGCGATTCACGCGGGACGCTGAAGTGCTTGGCGGCCAGATCGATCAACACCAAACGCGCCTGCGCCGCCGCCGCCCGAACGGCCGGTCCGAACATCCGGGTGGTGAGCGAGCCAAACGTGCCCATGTCCCACGGACACGAGGCCGTATCGCCCATCACGATGTGGACCATCTCGAGGGTAACACCCAGCTCTTCGGCCGCCATCTGGGTCAGCGACGTCATGATCCCCTGCCCCATCTCGATCTTGCCCGAGTAGAGCGTGATGGTCCCGTCTTCGGCAATGTGGAGGTAGGCGTTGATGTCGGTGGGGTAGCCACGCTGGCCACGCTGCGGCACCCGTGGATCCAGGATCATGTCGAGCGGCAGCGTCACGACCACGACGATCCCGCCGCCCACGAGCCTTACGAATTCGCGTCGGTCCATCTGGGTCGCGTCAGTCATTGCGGCCTCCCATCCGCCTCGCGGCGGTTTCGATGGCCCGGAGGATCCGAGTATGCGCGCCGCAGCGGCACAGGTTTGGCTCCATGCCTTCGAGAATCTCGTCTCGCGACGGTGTCGGGTTCTCAAGCAGGAGGCCATAGGCACTCATGATCATCCCGGGAGTGCAGTAGCCGCACTGGTAGCCGCCGTGCTCCACGAAGGCTTCCTGTACCGGATGCAGACGACCGCCACGGGCGAGACCCTCGATCGTCGTGACCGTCTTGCCTTGTACGAACCCAAGGCTGGCCTGACAGGCGCGTACGATGCGCCCGTCTACGATCACGGTGCACGATCCGCACACTCCTTCCCCGCACCCGTACTTGGTGCCGGTGAGCGCGAGGTCAGTGCGCAGCGCCCAGAGCAGGGATCGATCAGCATCGGTTTCGAGCGTCGCCGGTCTGCCGTTGAGTGTGAAGCGGATGGTCTCCGGCATGGGTCCTCCAAGATCGTACGCGTTACCCCGGATCACTCCGGATCTGACCGAGGGAGGGCTCGGCTCGCGATGACGGCCAGACTCGATGTTCTTAGGTGGCCTCGCGCAAGCACTGGTGTCAAGACCCGCGGCGGCGAGCCTTCGCTTGACGCTGTGTGGTGTGGCCGATCACTTACGGTTGACCGTCCCGAGGAGACTCCCATGCGACATACCACTTCCCGCACCAGTGCGCTGGCACTGGCGACGCTCGCGCTCATCGTCGTTGCAGCGCCAACGGAGGCACAGGGACCCGAAGTGCAACGGCTGCATTACTTCGTGGGTGAATGGACCTATATGGTCGGTGACGGCGGTGGGACCGTTTCGGGCAAGACACTTGCCGACGGGCGGCTCGTCGAGTGGCTGGAGCGATATCAACCAGCGACGGGCGACGCCATCGAAATCGTGCACGTCTTCGGTTACGACCCCGGGGGTGAGGCGTACTTCTGGCACCGGTACCTGCCCGACGGTAGCGTTCAGATGTTCAGCGGATGGCTGGAAGGCAAGACCTGGACATTCCTGCGCGACAGCGGGGCGGGCACGCTGATTCGGCTCACCTTGGTCGAGGAGTCGCCGACAGCGAGCCCGTTTTCGTGGGCTCGGTCTGTGAAGGGCGGCGGGTGGGAGCAAACGGCTCAAGGGAGGATGACGAAGGTGAAATAGCTGTCATCTTGACCGTCATTCCCTTTGGCCCGTAGCATTCGGTATCGCGGACTCCCGCCCGCGAGCCTGGAGCGAGCCGTGCCGTCGATCCTCTACCGCTTGTGCGAGGCGCTCCTCCCGGAGTTCGAGGTGGAGCGAGAAGTCGCGACCGGTGGGATGGGAAGCGTCTTCGTGGCGCGGGAGGTAGCCCTCGACCGCCTGGTCGCCATCAAGATCATCCGGCCCGAGCTGGCCACCGCCCACGCGACCGAGCGGTTCCTGCGCGAAGCCCGCACGCTCGCCAAGCTGCAGCACCCCAACATCGTGCCCATTCACCGGGTCGGTGAAGCCGGCGGGTTCTCGTACTACGTCATGGATCTCGTCGCGGGCGAGACACTGGGCCAGCGGCTCACGCGGGGCCCGCTGCCACCCGACGAGGTGGTGAAGTTTGGCCGAGATGTGCTCGACGCGTTGGAGGCAATCCACCGCCTCGACATCGTACATCGCGACATCAAGCCCAACAACATCTTCATCGAAGGACACCGCGCGCTGCTCGGCGACTTCGGCATCGCCATGGAGTCGGGCCCGCAGACGGCGGCCAGGCGCGGCGAGCTGGGAGCCACGGGCACGCCGGGGTACATGCCGCCGGAGCAGGCGTTCGGCGAGAACGTCGGCGCACACACCGATTTGTACGCGGTCGGCATGGTGCTGTACGAAGCGTTTACGGGCCGGCGGTGGGAGGTGCTCCCACCCGATATGCCGGAGAATTGGTCCGGCGTGCCTCGGCGCCTCGTCCCGGTGTTGCGCCGTGCGCTGGCCTGGGAGATCGGTGACCGCTGGCCTAACGCCGCCGCGTTTCGACGCGCGTTGTGGCGGACCCGGGCCGCCAAGCATAAGCGCCGCGCCGTGCTGTGGGCGGTGGGCGTCGGCGTGGCGGCCCTTGGGCTGGGGTCGCTGTTCGTCCCAAACGGTGGTCCGGCCCGCGCCGACATCTGGATCCCCGCCTTCGAGGTGCGCGGTACCGCGGACCCGAGCCTCGGCGCCCACCTCGCGTCACTCACGTACGCGTACCTGCAGGCCAACCCAGGGATCATCGACGTCGCCCCGCAGACAACGCCGCACGTGATTCTCGCTGGAGACGCCGGCGCGGCGTTCGACGAGCTGAATACGGAGCGGTATACCGAGGGGACCATCGAAACGTTCGGTGACAGCCTGGTGGCGACTGTTCAAGTGACTTCTCGGCGTGGCGAGTTGTTCCGGACTGCTCCCGTGCGCGGACGGGTTGCAGACTTGGGGGGTGTCGCCTGCCGGTTGGGCCTGGAGATCCTCCGCGCGCTCAAGCCGGCGGCGCTCAACTACGACTGCGTGCCCAACCTGGAGGGAACGCCGGCGGGGGCTGTACGGCTATTCCTGTCTGGCGAGGACGCGTTCCGGCGCCAGGCATGGCACCGGGCGGAGAGCCTCTATGCGGCCGCGCTCGCCGTCGACTCGTCGTTCGCGTGGGCCCGGTGGCGCTTGATCAACGCGCGGCGGTGGCTGCGGAATCCGACCGAGGCCGAACTGGCACGGCTCGCCAGTGAGCAGGGTGAGGAGCTGCCGGAGATCGACCGCATGTTGCTCGAGGCGTGGCTCACCCCGCTCGGCCCCGAGCGGCTCCGCGTGTACCGCGAGATCGTTGAGCGCTACCCACGCGATCCGTATACCTGGCTGGTGTACGGGGACGACTTGTTCATGCGCGGGTCGCTCGCGGGCATCGAGCTCGACAGCGCCCGGCGCGTGGTCGAACAGGGCGTCGCGCGTGACTCCGCGATGGGCCCCTCGCTCCTGGCACTCACGTGGATCGCGATACGCCTCGGTGAACGGGAGGTGGCGGCGCGGTGGCTTGAACGGCTGCTCCAGAACACCGAGCGCGAGGCGTTCATCCCGCCCGACTACTTCCAGTTGGCATTTGTCGAACGGTTCGAGACGGGGCAACGCCGGCTCGCGGCTCGGGCACAGGTGATGCCGGCGAGCGGGCAAGAGTCGTCGGCCGTCGAGTTCTTCGTCGATAAAGGGTTGCGATGGGGGCTCGCGTTCGACGTCGCTGACGGCCAGACCGCTATTGCCGAGTCACTGCTGGCACAGCCAAGCCTCCAGAGGGAGAGCCGACTCGATGTGCTGCGCGCCAAGGGACTGGGCCTCGTGGCGCTGGGGCGCATGGAGGAAGCCATTGCGACGTTCGACTCGGTGTCGGCGCTGGACGGCTCGATCGAGTCGCGGTTGCAAGCCGCCCAGTGGCGGGTGATGCCGCAGGCGCTCGACATCGTCGCTACGCCAGCTGGGATGTTGGAAGCGGGCCGCCTTGCCCTGGAGCAGCTGGCTGCGCACGCCGTGGTGGGACCGCGGGCGGCATGGACGCTCGCCGTGGATGCGTACGGCGCGGGTGATGCCGCCACCGGACAGCGTTGGCTTCGGCCGATGCGTGACTCCGAGACGCCAGCAAGCCGCCTGCTCGCCAGACACATCGACGGGCTCCAGCGCGCAGCCGTCGGCGACCTTCGTGGTGCGCTGGCCATGACGGACACGCTCGTACCGCTCGTCGCGGTCGACGTACCCGACGCCTTCGCCCGCACGGCCATCTACCTGGCGCGGGGCCGCTGGCGTCGCGCGCTCGACCCACCGGCCACCCATGGCGATTGGCTCTGGTACCAGAACGCCGACCTCGTTGTGTGGCCCGACAGCATCCCCGTGGCTGCGGAGATCGACTGGGCGCTGGGAACCGCGGCGCGGTTCCTCCGCTGGCGCGACGCCATTCCGCGACGCGACCGCAGCGAGGCCTGCCGCGAGCTCCGGCGTGTCGTGGAGATCTGGCACGA
>JBFIHA010000014.1:0-69427 GCA_041602035.1 Gemmatimonadales bacterium
CTCGTATTCGGAAAACTCCGTCGAGGGCCGTGAGCAGGTGATCCTCACGGGGACGAGCGCTGACTTGAGGACGTGGCTCGCGCGCGTAGTGGAGCGCGCGGAGATGTGGGGTGAGACCGGGGTCTGGCGGAGGGTCGCTCCCGAGTAGCGCGGCCCAACCCCGAGCATGGTCGTCGCGAGGCTCCTCCATGCGGCCGGAGGGACTCGAACCCCCACGGGTTTCCCCACCAGCTCCTAAGGCTGGCGCGTCTGCCAGTTCCGCCACGGCCGCGGGCCTCATTGGGAAGGTAACGGTTGCCGATTTGAGCGCCTAGGCGCTTTTCGTGCCGGCGAGCGCATTCCGTCCCGCGCGGCGTACCGCGGTGGAATACTGGGCCGGTTGCATCCAGTGTCGTGATCAGTGCGGCGTTGACAAGCCCAAGCCGGTTCGTAGGTTAGCCCAAGCCGGCCGGTCGGTCGGCTGTTCTCTTCTCCCGGATGGCGTGCCATGGCAGATGCGCTGCGGAATTGCATTGGCGGCGAGTGGGTGGAATCATCCGCCACCGAGTTCCTGGAGGTCACGAACCCGGCGACGGCGGAACGGCTGGGCAGTGTGCCGCTCTCCACGGCGGAGGATGTGCATCAGGCGGTCGCCGCCGCGCAGCACGCGTTTCCGACCTGGCGAGAGGTCCCTCCGGTCGTCCGCGCCCGTGTGTTGTTCAGGCTCAAGGCGTTGATGGAGGATCACTTCGACGACCTCGCCGCAACGGTCACCAAGGAGAACGGCAAGACCCTGCACGAGTCGCGCGGCTCGGTTCGGCGTGGGATCGAGAACATCGAGCACGCCTGTGGTATCCCCACCCTCATGATGGGTAAGACCCTCGAAGACGTGGCAGCGGGGATCGACTGCGAGTACATCCGTCAGCCGGTAGGCGTGTTTGCCGGCATCACGCCCTTCAACTTTCCGGCAATGGTGCCGTTGTGGTTCTGGCCCTATGCCATCGCCACCGGCAACACGTTCATCCTGAAGCCGAGCGAACAAGTACCACTCTCGCCCACACGGATCGTGGAGTTGGCGCACGAGGCGGGACTTCCTCCGGGTGTCCTGAACCTGGTCCACGGCGGCAAGGAGGCGGTCAACGCCCTGCTGGCGCATCCTGCCATTGTTGGGATCTCGTTTGTGGGATCCTCGCCGGTGGCCAAGTACGTGTACCAGGAAGCCTCGAAGCATGGCAAGCGCGTGCAGGCCCTTGGCGGTGCGAAGAACCACATCATCGTGATGCCCGATGCCAACCTGGACCAGGCCACCGAAAACATCACCGAGTCGCTGTTCGGGTGCACGGGCCAGCGCTGCCTTGCGGGCAGCGTCGTGGTGGCGACGGCGGAGGCCTACGAGCCGTTCCGGGACCGGCTTCTGGCATCGGCGAGGAGCCTCACGCTTGGCTACGGCCTCGATGACGGTGTGGACGTGGGTCCCCTGGTGTCCGCGCGCGCGAGGGAGAAGGTGGTGACATACATCGAGGCAGGAGCGACCGAGGGTGCGGGCCTGCTGCTGGACGGGAGAGCGGCGACGGTCTCGCGGTACCCCAAGGGACAGTTCGTGGGGCCCACGGTGTTCGACGGGGTCGAGCCGGATATGACGATCGGGACGGAGGAGATCTTCGGGCCGGTGGCCTCCGTCACGCACGCCGCGACGCTGGACGACGCACTCGACCGGATTCATCGCTCGAGCTTCGCGAACGCGACGTCCATCTTCACGACCAGCGGTAAGGCGGCTCGGGAATTCCGCTATCGGGTCGGCGTGAGCATGATCGGTGTCAACATCGGGGTGGCCGCGCCCATGGCCTTCTTCCCGTTCGGTGGCACGAAGGGCTCGTTCTTCGGTGATCTCAAGGCCCACGGATCGGATGCTGTCGAGTTTTACACCGACAAGAAGGTCGTCATTTCGAGGTGGTGAGCGCACTTCCGCCGAGGTATCGATGAACACCGTCGTTGGTGGCCTGATTCAGATGTCGAACCCGATCAACGATCCTGAGGCCCCCGTGGCCGCAGTCCGGGACGCGATGCTCGAGAAGCATCTTCCCTTCATCCAGGAAGCGGGAAAGCGGGGCGTGCAGATCCTCTGTCTGCAGGAGATGTTCAACGGACCGTACTTCTGCCCGAGCCAGGATGCGAGGTGGTGTGATCTCGCCGAGCCGATTCCCGGTCCGACGATCGAACGAATGCAATCCCTCGCCAAGAAGCACCACATGGTCATGGTGGTACCGATCTATGAGCGGGAGATGGCAGGCGTGTACTACAACAGCGCGGCCGTCATCGACGCCGACGGGAGCCTGCTCGGCAAGTACCGCAAGAACCACATCCCCCACACGGCCGGTTTCTGGGAGAAGTATTTCTTCAAGCCCGGCAATCTGGGGTATCCGGTCTTCGAGACGCGGTACGCGACGATCGGCGTGTACATCTGTTACGATCGGCATTTTCCCGAGGGAGCGAGATTGCTGGGGCTGCATGGTGCGGAGATCGTCTTCAACCCGTCTGCCACGGTGAAGGGGCTCTCGCAATACCTCTGGAAACTGGAGCAGCCTGCCCACGCCGTCGCCAACGGCTACTTCATGGGGTGCAGCAACCGCGTCGGCAGCGAGGCACCGTGGAACATCGGCCAGTTCTACGGCTCGAGCTATTTCGTCGATCCGCGGGGCACGTTCCTCGCCGAGGGAAGCGAGGATGATGATGAGCTCGTCGTGGCGGAGATGAACCTCGAGATGATCGAGGAGGTGCGGCGCACGTGGCAGTTCTTTCGTGATCGGCGACCCGAGACGTACGCCGACATGGTTGCACACCTTCCGTAGCCCGTGAAGTAGCCCACTCCGCCCCACCCGGACGCTCGTCGGCAGGCGCCCGAGGGATGCGACACAGGAGACATCGGGATGCCACTACTGATCAAACACGGTCGGGTCATCACGGCCACCGATGACTACACGGCAGACATCTATTGCCAGGGCGAGACGATCTCGCGCATCGAGCCGACCATCGACCCGCGAACGCTTCCGGCCCGTTCTGAGGACCTCGAGATCGTCGACGCCTCGGGCAAGTACGTCTTTCCGGGGTTCATCGATCCCCACGTACACATCTATCTCCCGTTCATGGGAACGTACGCCGTCGACGATTACGAGTCCGCCAGCCGGGCGGCGTTGGCGGGCGGGACGACGACCCTGATCGAGATGATCTGTCCGGGTCCGACCGACCAACCGTTGGAGGCGTTCGAGACCTGGCGCTCCAAAGCCCAGGATCTCGCCGCCGTGGACTACACGTTTCACATGTCGGTGGTCCGTTTCGAACAGACCGTTCGCAACCAGTTCCGGAAGATCGTCGAGACCGGTGTACCCTCGTTCAAGGTGTTTCTCGCCTACAAGGGGGCCCTCGACCTGTCGGATGAAGAGCTGTTCGCAATGATGAAGATGGCCAAGGAACTGGGCGTGATCGTGACGGCCCATTGCGAAAACGCGGAGGCGATCGACGCGCAACAAAAGGCCCTGTTGGCAGATGGGAAGACGGGAACCGAGTGGCACGAGCCGTCCCGCCCGCCGGTTGTCGAGGCCGAGGGCGTGCATCACCTGTGCACGTTCGCCGAACTGACCGGCGCGCACGTCTATACGGTGCACACCTCATGTGATCTTGCGGTGCGCGAGGCGCTCGCGGCGCGTCATCGCGGGGTCCATGTGTGGATCGAGGTGGTGGCACCGCACCTGGTCCTAGACGCGACGTATGCCGAACGCCCCGACTTCGAGGGAGCGAAGTACGTGATGTCGCCGCCGCTCCGGGCGAAGTGGAACCAGGAGGTCCTGTGGAACGGGCTCCGCAGCCGCGCCATCAGCACGGTCGGGACGGACCACGCGCCGTTCAACTACCGCGGCCAAAAGGAAATGGGAAGAGACGCATTCACCGCGATCCCGAACGGGATTCCCACGATTCAAGAGCGTGTCGACCTCGTGCACACCCACGGAGTCTGCGAGGGGCGCCTCGGTCTCATGGCGATGGTGGATGCCTGTAGTACCCAGGCAGCGCGGATCTTCGGAATGTATCCGCGCAAAGGGACGATCCTGGTGGGGAGCGATGCAGATCTCGTCGTGTACGATCCGGAGTCGCGTGGGACCTTTTCTCACGCCACGAGCTTTTCCAAGGTGGATTACAACGCGTACGAGGGTTGGGAGAAGAAGGGGCGTGCCAGCCTGGTAACCGTGCGCGGCCAAGTGCAGGTTCGGGACGGGCAGTTCGTCGGAACCATTGGGCGGGGGGAGTTCATCGTGCGCGAACCGACACACCCATGAGGCCCGAGGCTATGGACGCAAAGACCGTGCGGACCAAGCATGCGGAGCTGCTGTTCCCGTGTGTGGCCAACTACTACCAGGAGCCCATCGTCCTCACCGAGGGCAAGGGCTGCTGCGTGCGGGATGCCGATGGGCGGGAGTACCTCGACTTCTTCGGCGGTATCCTCACGCTGGGACTTGGCCATACCCATCCCGACGTGACTCGAAGGGTCCAGGAACAGGCGGCCCGTCTCGTGCACACGTCGACCTTGTATCCGACGGAGGGGATCGTGCGGGTGGCGGAGCGACTGGCCGCAATCACGCCGGGTGCCCTCAAAAAGAGTTTCTTTACGACGAGCGGAACGGAAGCCGACGAAACGGCGACCCTCCTCGCCCGACTCTACACCGGCATGCACGAGATCATCGTGCTGAGGCACGGCTACGCCGGCCGAAGCCTCCAGGCGCTCGCCATCACCGGGCACAGCACCTGGCGGCTCATCCCGAGCCAGGTCACCGGGATCAAGCACGCCCTCTCCCCATACTGCTACCGCTGTCCGTTGGGACTGCAATACCCCGCGTGCGAGGTGAAGTGCGCCCACGACCTCGAGGAGTTGATCCGCACGGAGACCACCGGACAGCCGGCGGCCTTCATGGCCGAGCCCATCCAGGGCGTCGGCGGATTCATCACCCCACCCAAGGAGTATTTCGAGATCGCCGTGGGCATCGTCCGGCAGTACGGCGGCGTGTTCATCTGTGACGAGGTGCAGACCGGGTTTGGTCGACTCGGTGATCATTGGTGCGGCATCGAGCACTGGGGCGTGGAGCCCGAGATCATGACCTTCGCGAAGAGCATCGCCAATGGGTTCCCCGTCGGCGCGACGATCGCGACGGAGGACGTAGCCAACGCGTTCACCGGATTGACCATCTCGACGTTCGGCGGCAACCCCATTTCCATGGCCGCGACCGAGGCCACGCTGGAGGTGATGGAGCGGGAGAACACGCCCCAACGCTCGGCGGAGCGGGGGAGGCAGCTGCGAGGGCACCTCGACGCGTTCAAGGAGAACTTCCCCTTCATTGGCGATGTGCGGGGCAAGGGCCTGATGCAGGCGATCGAGCTCGTGGAGGATCGGCACACGAAGGCGCCTGCTCCGAAGAAGACGCTGCAGCTGATGGAGGCGGCCCGGGAGCACGGGTTGCTGCTGGGCAAGGGAGGACTGTACGGCAACGTAATTCGGATCGCGCCATCGATGCTCGTCACCAGCAGCGAGGTAGACGAGGCCGCCCGGCGCCTGGCCTTGGCGCTGGCGGACGTGAGGTGAGCAGGGTCGGAGCCGGGAGTGGAGCGGCCGGCACTGGGGCTGACGCCCTGCTCACTAATGCCGATCTCGCGCCGGTCGCGGCGGAGCGCCGCACGTGGGGAACGTGGAACTTCGCGGCGCTGTGGGTGGCCATGGCCATCACCATTCCCACCTACACGCTCGCGTCCAGCCTGGTAGAGCGAGGGTGGACCTGGCTGGCCGCGATGGGCTCGGTGGTGCTCGGGAACCTGATCGTCCTGATCCCAATCGCGCTCAATTCCCACGCCGGCACGCGGTACGGCATCCCGTTCCCGGTGCTCACCCGGGCGTCGTTTGGTGTCTTCGGGGCAAACGTCCCCGCCTTGCTCCGGGCCGTCGTCGCGTGCGGTTGGTTCGGCATTCAGACGTGGATCGGTGGCTGGGCCATCTACAAGCTGCTCGCGGCTGTCTGGCCTGGTGTTACGACGCTTCCCGCCGTGCTCCCGGCCTGGGTCGGACTCGGGACCGGCGAATTCCTCTGTTTCATGACGTTTTGGGGCCTCAATGTCTGGGTGGCCCTCCGCGGCATGGAATCGATCAAGTTCCTGGAGACCTGGGGTGCGCCGTTCCTGCTGGCCGTCGCCGGCGCCCTGTTCGTGTGGGCCTGGGTGCGGGTTGGCGGAATCGGTCCGATGCTCCAGTCCCCAGCCGACGTGATGGCCGCCGGGGCCGAGGTTCGGGCCGGCCTTGGTGCGATGTTCGGCGCGGGGCTCACCTCAGCCGTGGCGTTCTGGGGAACGATGGCGTTGTCGATCCCCGACTTTTCGCGCTTCGCCCGGAGGCAACGCGATCAGATCGTAGGCCAGACCATCGGGCTCCCCCCAACGATGGCAGTATTTGCATTCATCGGGGCCGCGGTGACCAGTGCCACCGCCGTGATCTTCGGGACACGGATCGCCGATCCCATCGAGCTGTTGTCGCGCATTGGAGGTCCGATCACCGTGGTGATCGCCATGCTCGGACTGGCCGTGGCGACGCTGACGACCAACATCGCCGCCAACGTGGTCGCACCCGCCAACGGCTTCAGCAACGTCGCGCCGCATCGGGTGTCGTTCAAGACGGGCGTGATGATCACGGCGCTGATCGGTATTCTCATGTTTCCCTGGCGACTCTACAACGACGCAGCCGCCTACATCTTCACGTGGCTGATCGGCTATGGCGCGCTGTTGGGTCCCGTCGCGGGCATCATGATCGCCGACTACGTCGTGTTGCGGCGCGGCATTCTGGACCTCGACGGGTTGTATCGGCGCGGCGGACCCTACGAGTTCAGGCGTGGCGTGAATTGGGTGGCGATGGCTGCCCTCCTGCTGGGTGTGGCGCCGAATCTGCCCGGGTTCCTGGCGGCGCTTGGTGTGGTCGAGGGCTCTGTGCTCACCGCGGGTATCTATGATTGGGCGTGGTTCGTAGGGTTCGCGATGTCGGGCGGGCTGTATCTGGTAGGGATGCACGTGTTCCCACCAACGGGACGCCACCGTGTCGAGGCGACGCATGGCGGGAGGTGAGGTGGCTCCGACGCTGACAGCCGAGCAACTCGAGCGCCATTTCGCCGACATCGCTCCCCCGCTGACCCCCGACGCGGCGCTGCTCGAAGCGGCGAAGTGCCTGTTCTGCTATGACGCGCCCTGCACCCACGCGTGTCCCACTCACATCGACGTGCCGGCGTTCATCAAGAAGATCGCGACGGGCAACCTCAAAGGCTCGGCGCGGGTGATTCTCGGTGCGAACCCGATGGGCCACTCCTGCGCGCGAGCATGTCCAGTGGAGGTGTTGTGCGAGGGCGCGTGCGTCTTGAACGACCGCGACGAGCAACCCATCAAGATCGCGTTGCTCCAGCGGCACGCGACGGACTACGCTCTTGAGCATGAACTCACACTGTTTCAGCCGGGTACGCCTACCGGAAAGACGGTTGCCATCGTAGGTGCTGGTCCGGCCGGGCTGTCGTGCGCCCAGGACCTGAGGCGTTGGGGCCATGCGGTCACCGTATTCGAGGCTAAGGAACAGCCGGGTGGGCTCAACACGTACGGCATCGCCGAGTACAAGCTGCGGCCCGACGTCGCGCTCGCCGAGGTGCAGATGATCTTGGACCTCGGTGTAACGCTCCACACCGGTGTTGCGGTCGGTCGTGATGTCGGCTTCGACCAGCTCGAGCGCGAGTTTGACGCGGTCTTCGTCGGCGTGGGGCTCGGTGCAACGCGACGGCTCGGCATTCCGGGCGAGGATCTACCGGGGGTGCACGAGGCGCTCGAGTTCATCGAGCACCTGAAGACCCATCCCTATGCCGAGACATCTGTAGGTCGGCACGTCGTGGTGATCGGGGCGGGGAACACCGCCATCGACGCCGTAACGCAGGCAAAGCGGTTGGGGGCGGAGCGCGCCACGATCGTCTACCGGCGCGCCGCGGATGACATGCCGGCCTATGACTACGAATACGACTTGGCCAAGCGGGATGGGTGCGAGTTCCGCTTCCACACCGCCCCCAAGCGCATCCTCGGCGTCGACCATGTGACCGGGATCGAGTGCGTCCGCACCGAGCCGGGTGCGCGTGGCGCCGACGGGCGCCGTCACCCCATGGACGTTCCGGAGAGTACGCACGTGATCGAGTGCGACATGGTGATCAAGGCGCTCGGCCAGGTGGCACGAGACGATTTCGCACGCGCCGCATCGCTCACGATCGAGGACGGACGCATGATCAGCACCACGTCCGGAGTATTCGTGGGAGGGGACTGTGCGAACGGTGGTGCGGAGATCGTCAACGCCGCGGCGGAGGGGAAACACGCGGCGGCAGCGATCCATGCCTACTTGCAGCAAACGGGAGGCTAGGAGAATCCCATGGCCGATCTACGCGTCAACTTCGCCGGGGTCGAGAGTCCCAATCCCTTCTGGCTGGCATCGGGTCCGCCCACCAACACCTACGATCAGGTCGCGCGAGCATTTGACGCTGGCTGGGGTGGCGCCGTGTGGAAGACCATCGGCGAGCCGATCATCAACGTGTTCTCCCGCTACGGGTCGGTGGACGTCGGTCTGACGCGGATGATGGGCTTCAATAACATCGAGCTCATCACGGACCGGCCGCTGGAGGACAATCTCAGGGAAATCGCCGAGGTCAAGCGGAACTATCCTCACCATGCGGTGATCGTCTCCCTGATGGTGGAGTCGAAGCGTGAGGCGTGGCACGAGATCGTCCGTCGCAGCGAGGACGCCGGGGCCGACGGGCTCGAGCTGAACTTCGGCTGTCCCCACGGGATGAGTGAGCGGGGAATGGGGAGTGCGGTGGGCCAGGTACCCGACTACACCTGTCAGATCGTGGAGTGGGTGAAAGAGGTGGCGACCACGCCGGTGATCGTGAAGCTCACGCCGAACGTCACCGACGTGACGTACATCGCCCGCGCTGCCGTCAAGGGTGGGGCGGACGCGCTCTCCCTCATCAACACGATCAACTCCATCGTCGGGGTGGATCTGGAGACATTCGCGCCGCTGCCGGCGGTGGGCGGGAAGTCGAGCCACGGCGGCTACTGCGGGCCGGCCGTGAAGCCGATCGCGCTGCACATGGTGTCGGCCGTGGCGCGCGACCCCGAGGTGCGGGTTCCCATCTCCGGGATCGGCGGGATCGCCACCTGGCGAGACGCTGCCGAGTTCATCGCGCTGGGCGCGGCCACGGTGCAAGTGTGTACGGCGGTCATGCACTACGGCTTTCGCATTGTGGAGGACTTGCTCGACGGCCTTGAGAACTGGATGGATGAGCAGGGGCACCGCACGCTGACCGACGTTCGCGGGCGCGCGCTGCCCAACGTGGTGAGTTGGGAGGACCTCGACCTCAACTACCACCTTGTGGCCCGCATCGATCAGGACAAATGCATCCAGTGCGACCTGTGTTGGGTGGCGTGTGAGGACGGGGCCCATCAGGCCATTCGGCGAATCGACAGGCGAGAGGCGGACAACGGAAGACGTGGTCCCGCCGTGGAGATCATCGAGGAGGCCTGCGTGGGCTGTAATCTCTGCGCTGCCGTCTGCCCGGTACATGGCTGCATCGCAATGGTGCAGGTGCCGAACGACCATCCGGGGGTGACGTGGCGAGACTACGTGGCCGGGAAGGGAACCCTCGCACCGCGTTCGGAGCACTTCCACACGGCTACCTGGTCACCACGGGGATAGCGCCGGCGTCCCGCGCGACGGTCAGCGAATCGACGCCGTCCGCTCCTGGATCCAGTCGGACAGGAGTTCCAGGAACCCCGGCGCGAACTCCTTCTTCAAGGACGCGTACTCGCTCGGGTTGCCGGTTTCCGATGCCTGAAACAAGTGGTTCATCGCCGGTAACATGGTGACCGTGTAGTCACGGTTGCCGGCTGCCGCGAACGCGTCCTTCATCGGACCGACGTTGAGCGTCGGAGGAACCTGGAGGTCGTTCTCGGCGAAGACCCCCAACACGGGCACCGTCACCCTCCGTAACACCGCCACAGGGTCGAAATCCAAGAAGAACCTGAACCATGGACTCTGCACGCCCAGGATCTGCTGCTGCACGCGCGTCTGCACGAACGTGTCGAGGTCGGAGATCCGATCGCGCTGCTCTGGCGGCAGGGCATCGATGCTCTCTCGGATCTGCGTTGCGATCTCCTGCCGCACCACGTCCCATCCGGTATCGGCACGGATCGCGGCGAAGATCCCGAGTTGCAACTTGCGCTGTCGCTCCAACTGCTCCGCGGTGGCTCCGTTGGCCTTCAGGATCAGCTCACCCTGGGCGAGGAGAATCTGATCGCCCGGGACGGCGGTCCCGGCAAGCAGGATGATGAAGGCGACGTCGGTCGATCGGCCGGCCGCGATCGGCGCGACCAGCGCGCCCTCGCTGTGCCCCACCAGTCCGACGGCGTCGCGCCGAATGTCCCGCCGCGCCCGGAGCAACGCGACCGCTGCGAGGGCGTCGCTGGCAAAGTCGTCGGAGGTGGCGGTCTGTACACTGCCGCTTGAGCCACCGACTCCCCGGTCATCGTAGCGCAACACGGCGATACCGTTCCGGGTCAGATGATCGGCAATCAAGCGGAATGGCTTGAACCCGAAGATCTCCTCGTCGCGATTCTGCGGACCACTGCCCGTGATGAGCACGACCGCCGGGTGCGGGCCCGGGCTCTCCGGGACGGTGAGCGTACCGGCGAGCGTGATGTCGCCGTTCGCGAAGCCGACCTCCTCCTCTCGGTACGGCGGCGGCGTCGCAGGCTCGAGAGCGGCCGCGGCCGCCGCGGTAGGTCGAAGCCAGAACGTGCCGTTCACTCCCGATTGCTCGAACGACCCGCCGATGCTGTCTCCGTGGAGCTCGCCGTCGAATACGGCGAGGCCCGGCCCGCCGAGCAACTCGAAATGCACCGTCGGCGGCTCGAAGCGGACGTTGCGCAGCGGCAGCTTGGCCGCCCCCTGCTGCGGGATGTCCATCGTCGCCGTGAGTGCGCTGTCGCTCCGAGTGAAATGGACGCTCATCCCGAGCTCCCCGCCCAACACAAGGATGGCCCCGCTCCAGCTTCCCTCAACGGACTCCTGTCCCGATGCGGGACCCGCGAGCGGGAGTGACAGCAACCCGACGACCATCGCGGCCATGGCATGACTCCGTTTCATATCGGTGCCTCTCAGTGGTGTTCGGGCTCAACGATCACGGCGTTGCCGAAAGCGAGGATCTCCGATGCCGCACCCATGATGAACGACGTGCTGAATCGGAGGTCGGTCACGGCGTTGGCCCCAAGCTGTGTGGCGTTGGCGGTCATGCGGTCGAGCGCCTGCTCGCGGGCCTCGGCCATCATCTTGGTGTATTCCTCGATCTCGCCCCCTACGAGGTTCTTCAATCCGGCCAGAATGTCGCGGCCGAGGTGGCGGGCCCGGATGGTGCTGCCGCGTACGAGACCCAGCGTTTTCACGACGCGCTGGCCGGCGATGGATGATGCAGGTGTGATGATCATCGGATCACATCCTTATAGGGATCACTCCGCCTGAGGATCAGCTTTTCGCGAATGACCGACACCAACAGAATCACGGCGCCGGCAACGAGGGCGAGGATGCCGGCTCTGATGAGGGCCGGGAGCGCAGTATCGCCGAGAATCTCCTGAATCGCCTGCCATAGCCCCCACGAGAGCAGCACGACCGCGCCGATCGATACCAGGATCCACGCGACACCACGCTCGAGACGCCGGTACACACCGGTCCAGTAGTGATCCCACGTTTCCTCGGGTGGATGACGTAATGACATCGCCTGGGTGACCTCCTTGACTCGTTGGAGCTGCTGCCATTCCTGCTCGAGCGCGGGGTCGTCCCGCAGTCGTCGGGCGAGTTCATCGGCGTCAGCGCGCGCGAGCTCGCCATCGAGCGCGCCCATCATGAGCTGGCGTACCCGCTCGTCTGTCGCATCGGGGCGCCTCATGGTTCCTCCCCGAGAGTCACTCCCAACGCCCTCCGTGCCGAGTAGAGGCGGGACATCACCGTACCGATCGGGATCCCGAGCAGCTCCGCGATCTCTCGGTACTTGAGTCCCTCGAATTCCCGCATCACGATGACTTCTCGCTCGTGTGGGGCCAGCGCCTCCATGGCCGTCTCGATTCGCCGCCGCAGGTCTGCCCGCTCGGTTTCCCGGTCCGGCGCGGATTGGGCGGCCCGGGCGTCGGCCTGATCGGCGAGCCACGGTCCCGCTTCGGCCAGCCGCGCGCGACGCGTCTTCTGATCCCGGAGGAAATTGAAGCAGAGCCGTCGAATGATCTGGTACAGCCACGGGTAGAACGGCCGTGCCGGATCCAAGGTGCCCCGGGCCCGGAAGGCCCGGGCAAACGCCTCTTGTGACATGTCCAGTGCATCGTCATGGTTGGCGACCAGGCCAAGGGCAGCGAAATAGGCCCGTTGCATGTACTTACGGACCAGTTCGCCGAACGCCTCGCGATCGCCCGCCCGCACCTTGGCGACCAATACGCCATCGCCACCCGCTCCCTCAACCGAGATGTCCAACCACGCCGTCTCCCGCTCGGGTCGCTCCTGAGGAGATACACTTAAGAATCCGAGTTATTCGTACCCGGAACAAGGGCGCTTTCTGAAACGGGGGGTGGCCAGCCAAGGCCGGGCGGGGCAGAATTCCAGTGAACCTCCGACGAGAGGGAACACGATGAGAAGCGGCGGGGTTGCTGAGTCGACCGTGAAACGGATGTTGTATCGTGAAGTGCGATAGACCCGTCGATCCGTGGTGGCTGTCTGGTCTGGTCCTGACCGTACTCGCGTGCCAGTCCTCTCCATCCCTCGTGACACCGCCTGCACCCACGCCGGAGACCGATGCGATCGAGGCAACCGTCTTCCTCGTCGGTGACGCCGGTAAGTCCGCCCCGAGCGGCGACCCGGTGCTGAGCACCCTCGGGGCGATGGTACGTGAGGATCCGGGCCGGGTGACCGTGGTCTTCCTGGGCGACAACGTCTACCCGGCCGGCATTCCGCCCGAGGCGGATCCGGGGCGCGACGCGGCCGAACAGCGGCTTGGTGCGCAGATCGACGTGGTGGACACGACTGTCGCCCACGGGATCTTCGTCCCCGGCAATCACGATTGGGCGGCCTCGGGCGACGACGGATGGGACGCAATTCGGCGCCAGGACCGTGCGATCGCCGAGCGTGGGCGGCCATCGGTCGTCATACTCCCCGGTGGAGGCTGTCCCGGCCCCGCGGTGGTGGACGTTGGGATCAGACTGCGCCTTGTGGTGCTGGATACCGAGTGGTGGTTGCGGACGGGACCGAAGCCAGTCGGCCCGGGGTCCGGATGCACCCCGAACACGGTCGCCGGGGTCATGGACTCGCTGCGTGGCGCCCTCAGCGTCGCCGCCGACAGGCACGTGGGAATCGTGACGCACCATCCATTGGCGAGCGGCGGCGTACACGGCGGTCACTTCGGCGTGATGGATCACGTCTTTCCGCTTCGCGCGTGGAAACCCTGGTTGTGGGTTCCCCTGCCAGTGATCGGCTCGGCCTATCCTCTCGCGCGCATGTCCGGGATCTCGTCGCAGGATCTGACCAGCACGGCCTTCGGTGTCATGCGGGATTCACTCGTGTCGGCATTTCGAGTCCGCCGGCCCCTGTTTTATGCTGGGGGCCATGAACACAACCTCCAGGTGCTGGATGGCGAGTGGGTGGCGTATTTCCTGGTGAGCGGTGGGGGGTACTTCGGACACACCACTCGCGTGGTCTACCTGGACGAGTCGCGATACGCCGAAGCCGAGAGCGGCTTCATGCGGGTGGACGTCTTGCGGGACGGACGAGTACGGCTCGGAATCATCACCGTGACGGCCGACGGCCACGCCTCCGAGGACTTCTCGATGTGGCTGGCGTCGTCGCCGAAGTGAAGGAGGCCTAATGTCCCGACTCGGCGGTATTTGGTGGGCGGTGGCGGCCGGGCTGTGTGCGACCGCCGCCCCCACGCGCCTCGCTGCACAGGATCGGCCGTCCGGGCAAGTGCGGCCCGATTCGGTGCGGGTCGCCGCCGGGACCCATTACCAAGCAGGCGGGACGCGTCGCTTCTTTTTCGGAGCGCTGTACCGCGATCTGTGGACCACCCCGCTCACGGTCGAAGTGCTCGACCTGGGGGCTGAAGGTGGTGGGCTGACACCGACCACGGCGGGTGGCGGTTTCCAGACCAAGTCGCTGTGGTTTCGTGGCGCGGACGGCTACGACTACGGCTTCCGCTCGGTGGACAAGGATCCGGCCGTGCTGCCGCCGGAATTTGCGGGCACCGTCGTCGAGGACATCGTCCAGGATCAGATGAGTTCGCAGCACCCGGCGGGTCCGGCGGTGGTGGCTCCACTGCTCGAGGCCGCGGGTCTGCTCCACACGAATCCGCGGTTGGTGGTGCTCCCGGACGATGCCCGTCTCGGCGAATTCCGCGAGCGCTTTGCCGGAACGCTGGGTTTTTTCGAGCGTCGAGCGACCGTGACCGGGCCGCAGCCCTTTGCTGGTGCCGACGAGATCATCGACGGCTACGAGATGATCGACCGCGCCCAACTGAGCCCTCGGCAGCGGCTGGACGTCCAAACGCTCCTCAGGGCACGGCTCTTCGACCTCTTGATCGGGGACTGGGACCGCCATCGGGGACAGTGGAACTTCGTGCGTCGCGAGGGCGCCGCCGACACGTTGTGGGTCCCGCTCCCGGAGGATCGGGACCAGGCGTTCGTGCGGTATGACGGCGTGCTGCTGGGGGTCGCACGGCAGTATGCACCGCAGCTGATCAACTTCGGTGACGACCTGCCCAGCGTGAACGGGTGGGGATGGAACGGGCGGGAGGTCGATCGTCGGTTCTTGGTGGGACTCGAACAGTCGGCATATGACTCGATGGCGGTCGATCTGGCAGGACGCATCACTGACTCGGTGATCGATGCGTCCGTCCGGGCGCTCCCTCCGGAGTACTACGCGATCGACGGTCCCCGACTGGCGCGGGCGCTCAAGGTTCGACGAATCCGGTTGTCCGAGGGGGCCGCCGACTACTATCGCCTGTTGGCTGCCGAGGTCGACATCCACGGAACCGACATCGACGAAACCGTGGTGGTGGACCGTCAAGCCGGCGGCGTGACCGAGGTCGCGCTCTACGCCGGCGATTCCGCGACCGGTGCGCCGTACTATCGTCGCCGCTTCCACGCATCGGAGACCAACGAGCTCCGGGTCTATCTCTATGGGGGCCGGGACCGGGTGACTGTGACGGGAGGCTCGGGGATCCCGCTGCATATCGTGGTCCGAGGTGAGGCTGATGTGGCGAACCGATCGACCGGAGGAGGCGTGCGGCTCTACGCCACGGGGACCGTCAGCACCGCGGGCCGAGTTCGGGTCGACCGGCGATCGTACACGCCACCGCCGAAGCGATTCCCGACGGAACTGCCGCCGCGGGACTGGGGTCATCGATGGCGGTCCCTCGTGTGGGCCGGGTTCGGACCGGACGTGGGGGTGTTCGTGGGCGGCGGGGCGTACGTCATCGACTACGGGTTCCGGAAGATTCCCTACGCCTCACGGGTGGCGTTCCGGGGCGGGTTCTCGACCGGCGCGCTCACCGGTCGGGCAGAGTTCTCCGGCGAAGTGTATCGCCTGAACTCGAGGGTCCACGGGCGCCTCGACGTCGCGCTCTCCGGCATCGAGGTGCTCCGCTACAACGGCCTCGGCAACGAAGTACAGCTGACGCAGACTGAGGAATACTATCGGGTGCGACAGCAGCTCGTGTCCGTCGAGCCCGCCATGGTGCTGCCGTTGGGCGGCAAGGGCACGTTCACGCTCGGCCCGACGCTCACGTATTCCCATACGACCGAGCAGCAGGGACGGATTCTCACCGACGTCGACCTGTACGGCGAAGACGGGTTCGGCCAGGTCGGGGCTCGCGGGCAAGTGCATCTCGACACCCGGGACGTGTCGGCGGCGGCGACACGCGGCGTGCGGTTCGTTGTCGGGGGTAGCTTCTACCCGTCCGTGTGGGACGTCGAAGAACCCTTCGGCGAAGCGCACGCCGAGGCTAGCACCTACCTTTCACCTTCCGGGATCCCGCTCAGGCCGACGCTGGCGCTCCGCGCCGGCGGCAAGAAGGTGTGGGGGCGGTTCCCGTTCCAGGAGGCGGCGTTCATCGGCGATCAGCGCAGCGCGCGCCTGGGTCGTCAGAACCGCTACGCGGGGGATGCGGCCGCGTATGGCAACGCCGAGCTGCGGCTCGATTTGGGGAGCGTCTTTCTGGTGCTGCCGGCGCGGTTTGGCATCTTTGGACTCGGCGACCTGGGGAGGGTGTTTCTGGAGGGAGAGGACTCAAACACGTGGCACTGGGCGGCAGGTGGTGGGCTGTGGATCGCTTTCCTGCAATCGGCCAACACCCTGAGCGTGGCGATCGCCAAGAGCGAGGATCGGGTCGGCGTGTACGCGACGGCGGGCTTCGCATTCTAGTGATCGAGTGTTCGGTGGTTGGGATACGCGGAGTGGAACATGATGCATAGAGCGTTACTGCTGATCGGCCTCGGAATCATCGCGCTGCTGGTGTTCGCCGGAACGCCGGCCGCCGCTGCGTTTCTCGCCGATTGGTATTGGTTCTCGGCCCTGGGGCTCGAGCGGATCTTCACGACGGGACTCGTGACCAAGCTCGTGCTCGGTGCGGCGGTCACGGTGGTTGCGTCGGCGTTTCTCTACGTCAATCTGCGCTTTCCCCTGCGGGGGGTCGCGCCCGACCCGCTCATCGTTCCCCTCCGCGGTCGGCAGCCCTCGGTGGACCTGAACCGGGTCATGCGGATCGCGATGCTGCCGATTGCGCTCCTCCTGGGTCTCCTGGTGGGGGCGACTATGTCCGGGGCGTGGCTCGGTGTGCTGCGGTTTCTGCACGCCACCGAGTTCGGCGTGGTGGATCCCGTGTTCGGCCGAGACATCGGGTACTACGTGTTCACGCTGCCGGTACTCTCGGGTGGTATTGGGCTCGTCACCGGTCTCGCGATTCTGGCGCTGGTGTTCACGACGCCGCTCTACCTGTTGCGCCGCGACGTGGTGGTCTTCCATCGGCGCGTGACCGTCGAGCCGGGCGCCCAGCTCCATTTGGGGGCCCTGCTGGCCCTCGTACTCGTGTCGTTTGCCCTGCGGGTGTTCTTCGTGGACATCCCGTCACTCCTCTACGCCACGACCGGACCGTTCGTCGGCGCAGCCTTCGCCGATCTCAGCACCAAATTGCCCGCCTTGCGGATAGCCGGGGTGGTGGCGGTCGTGGGTGCGGCACTTGTGGTGTGGGGGGCGGCACGGCGTCGCCTCGTGCCCTATGCCCTGCTGGCGTTCGGCGCCTACATCGGTGTGGGGATCCTGGGGTCACTGACGGCCACATCGATCCAACGTCTCGTGGTGATCCCCAACGAGCTCGTCAAGGAAGCGCCGCAGCTCGAGCGGCACATCGGCGCCACCCGGAGCGCATGGGGCCTGGATCGCGTGGCCGTGCGCGAGTTGAGCGGCGAGTCCCAACTCACCCTGCAGGATATCGAGGCGAATGCAGCGACGATCCGCAACGTGCGTCTGTGGGACCGGGATCCCTTGCTCCAGACCTTCGGGCAGCTTCAGGAAATCCGCACGTACTACGACTTCGTATCGGTCGATGACGACCGCTACTGGATCGACGGCGAGTATCGGCAAGTGCTGCTCTCACCGCGCGAGCTGAATTCCGCGTCGCTCCCCACGCGGACCTTCGTCAACGAGCGCCTCGTCTTCACCCATGGGATGGGTCTCACGTTGGGGCCGGTCAACCAAGTGACGGAAGAGGGGTTACCGGTCCTCTTCATTCAGGATCTCCCGCCCTCGTCGAACGTGTCCCTCGGCGTCACGCGGCCGGGCATCTACTACGGAGAGCTGTCCAACGACTGGGTATTCGTGAGTACCAGCCAGCGCGAATTCGACTACCCCTCTGGTGAGGGGAATGTCTATACGAGCTACGAGGGCACCGGGGGCGTGGCCGTGTCGTCGCTGCTGCGAAAGGCGGTGCTGTCGATCCACTTCCGGTCGCTCAAGGTGCTGCTGTCGCGGTACATCACCAGGGACAGCCGCGTCATGTACCACCGACGCATTCGGGAACGCGCCCGAAAGGCCTTGCCGTTTCTCCTCTGGGACAGCGATCCGTACATCGTGATCGCCGAGAACGGCGAACTGAAGTGGATCTACGATGCGTACACGGCGAGTGACCGCTATCCCTATGCACAACCGATCCGCAACGGCACGAACTACATGCGGAACAGCGTCAAGGTAGTGATCGATGCGTATCACGGGACGGTCGACGCCTACATCGCCGATCCCGACGACCCGATCGTGCGGACCTACGACCGCGTGTTTCCAGGCGTGTTCAAGCCGCTCGATTCGCTGCCCGCTGATCTTCGGGCCCACCTGCGCTATCCGGAAGACCTGTTCCGGATTCAGACCCTGCTGTACGCGACCTATCACATGGGGGAGCCGGAGATCTTCTATCACCGCGAGGACGAGTGGCAGATTCCGGTTGCCGGTCGGAACGAGATGTCCCGTGATCCGTTCCTGCGACACATCGTGATGAAACTCCCCACCGAAGCGCGGGAGGAATTCATCATCATGACCCCGTTCACCCCGCGCCAGAAGGACAACCTCTCGGCCTGGATGGTGGCGCGGAACGACGGCGCGCATCTGGGTGAGCTGGTGGTGTACCAATTCCCCAGGCAGCGATTGGTGTTCGGACCGACGCAGGTGGCGAATCGCATCGATCAAAATACCGAGGTCTCTCGCCAGATTTCACTGTGGGATCAGCGGGGCTCGCAGGTGATTCGCGGGAACCTGCTGGTGATTCCGATCGAGGAATCGTTGATCTTCGTCCAGGCGCTCTACCTTCGAGCCGAAGGCGGCCGCATTCCCGAGCTGAAGCGCGTGATCGTCGCCTATGAGAATCAAGTGGTCATGGAAGAGACGCTCGAGGAGGGGTTGGGGCGTCTCTTCGGCGGATCCGTGGGTGTGCCCGCCGAGCCCCGACCAGCGATCGTGGAAGCGCAGCCCGCAGCAGCGGCGAGCACGCTGGAGGATCTCATCACCCAGGCGGCGGAATCCTACGATCGCGCGCTTGCCGCCCAGCGATCGGGGGATTGGGCTCGGTACGGGGAAGAGATGCGGAGGGTGGGTGAGCTGCTACGCCAGCTGCGCGAGCGGAGTGGCGTCTCTCCAACAGTGGGCCGCTGAACGTCAGGCTAACGCCGACCGTCGCCGTTCCGTGACCTAGGAAAGGCGCGAGGGACCTGGGAAAGGAAGGGGTATGCGCTTCACA
Source organism: Gemmatimonadales bacterium (assembly GCA_041602035.1). Taxonomy (GTDB): domain Bacteria; phylum Gemmatimonadota; class Gemmatimonadetes; order Gemmatimonadales; family GWC2-71-9; genus JAOTVV01. Next base: position 19,389 of record JBFIHA010000014.1, read on the forward strand.
CGGATAGCAGGGATCGGGCACCACGTCCCGCAACGGGTAGTGACGAATCACGACCTCGAGCACGTGATGGACACCTCGGATCAATGGATTCGGGAACGAACCGGCATCCGGGAGCGGCGGTTCGTCGAGCCGGGCACGGGGAGCGCTGCCCTCGCGATGGAGGCCACGCGGACGGCGCTGGACGACGCCGGCTGGGAACCGAGCGACGTGCAGTTCATCGTGTTTGCGACCTTGTCACCCGATCTCTATTTCCCGGGAAGCGGCGTCCTGCTCCAGGCCGCCCTCGGCCTTCCGGGTGTCGGGGCGCTCGACGTACGCAACCAGTGCACGGGATTCGTGTACGGGCTGTCGGTCGCCGACGCGTTTGTCCGTATGGGGCTCTACGAGCGCGTACTGCTCGTGGGAGCCGAAGTCCATTCGGCCGGTCTGCGGATGAGCACGGCAGGGCGCGACACCGCGGTGCTCTTTGGCGACGGTGCCGGGGCCGTGTGCCTCGAAGCCACGTCCGATGAGGATGGCAGCCGGATCCTCTGGCACCATCTCCATGCCGATGGTCGCTTCGCCACCGAGCTGTGTATCCGAAGCCCAGGATCGGCCAACACGCCGTGGATCACCAAGGAAATGATCGACGATGGATCGGCGTTCCCGCACATGAACGGTCGTGAGGTGTTCAAACACGCCGTGACCCGATTCCCCGAGGTCATCGAGTCCGTCCTGGCCTCGCAGAAGCTCTCGTCCGATGATTTGGACATGGTGATTCCGCACCAGGCCAATGAGCGGATCACCGAGGCGGTGAGGAAACGGCTGGGCGTCGACGAATCCAAGGTCTACAGCAACATCGCCAAGTACGGTAACACAACCGCGGCGAGCATCCCGATCGCGCTGAGCGAAGCAGTGGACGATGGCCGCGTGCAGCGCGGGAGTCTCGTGTGTCTCGCCGCCTTCGGCTCCGGGTTCACGTGGGGGGCGAGCCTGCTCCGCTACTGAGTGGAGGTGTTGTCGACTGAGAGAGGAGGACGGCCGCGGCGATCGCGTAGGTGATCGCTGCGCCGGCCAAGAGGCTCGAGGATCCCCACTCGAGCGCGACGAGAGCTGCCAATGGTGCCGCAACGACAGACGCGAATCCGTTGGCGGCCCACGCCCATGCCAGGCCGGCCTGATCCTGCCGTACGACCAGCCGCACCCCCGCTGGAAACGGCACCCCCATCATGAGCGCCACCGGTGCGACGAGCGCGACGGTGGCCAGGACGCGTAAGGTCAGCGGGAGCGACTGCAGCCCGTGCACGGCAGGCATGAGAGCCAACGCCGCGAGGGTCACTAGGCCGACCAACACCACCACCGCAACGCGCGCCCGCAGCCCGCTCATGCGGTCGCTCCACACACTGCCGAGCCCCGAGCAGGTCAGGACGAGCGTGAGGACCGCCACGACGGCGAAGACCGGGTGCCCCAGGAGCAGCGTTGCGATCTGGATCGTCGCGATCTCGGTGGCCAGGTACGCCAAACCAATTGCCGTGAAATAGCCAACGATCGGGAGCACGCGCACGGAGGGTGACCGCGACGCCCGGAGGGTGAGTGGCGCCAGGAGGAGCAGGAGCGCGATCCCCACCCCTTGGCCGAGAGTCGCCAGCAGCGTGACGTATCCCCATTCGGCAAACGGCAGCCACTCCCCGCGTGCTGTGGTGAGCAGCCGCGGCAGCGACTCGGGCCGAAGGAAGTGATGCGGGTACGGGCGCGCATCAGTGGCTGGTCGCACGTCGAAGGCGTAGGTGTCGGCAAATCGGTGAGCGGCTTCCTCCCCGGTGGCTGCCGCGCGAGACGCGTCGAACACGGTCGGCTCGGCGAGTGTGTGAAACCGCGCCGGTGGGTGTTCGAGTCCGGGCCGCCAATCGATCTCGAATTGCCGCTCGCCCGCCCAGCCTTCCAGGCGCTGCAGCTCCACCGTACCGAACCCCGCGGGCTTGACCAGCACGGTGACGGTTCCCCAGCTGCGGAGCACGACCAGTCCATCGGGCACCCGTGACGGGATGACGCGCCTCAGCGCCTCCCCCGCCGTCAAGACCGAGCGCACCGTTCCCCTCGGCGGTACCGTGAGCCACCCGGTCACCGCAAGCATCCCGTCCGCGTCGAGGATCTCGAGATACGCGACGTACGCCTCGACCGTATGCAGGAAATCCTCCCCGAGGGCGTGCACGCCAGCGGCGGTGGTGCCGGGTCCGCCCGCCGGACCGAGCACCACGAGGTCATATCGGTGGTCGCTCCGTGCCACGTAGGACCGCGCATCGGCCACCACCCAGCGGATCAGCGTCGAGTCCGAGGTCTCCGGTTTTGGAGCGCTCGCCTGCAGCGCGACGAGGTCTGGGACGAGCTCTACCGCCGTGATCGCTTGCGCACCATGGGCCGCGGCACTGCGCACCTCGGTGCCGGCGCCCGCCCCCAGGACGAGCACGCGTTGCGGGCGGATGGCGGCGTAGGGAGCGGCTGATGGCAGCCAGTCGAGCATGGCTAGGTCGTCGGTGGTTGGGTGGAGGGTGGGGACCGATCCCACCAAGTCACCGTCCACGAAAACGGCGCGCTCCGGTGGCACTGAGCCGCGAAAGCCCAGCGACAGTCCTGGCGCGTGTCGGAACGCCGGCGCGTCGACGGCTACGACCCACCCGGTTGGGCCAAACCGCTCCTCGACCCGAACGGCGCCGGGATACGCCTCGACCTGTGGCAGCGCCTTGTAGGGGGTGACATCCAGACGCCAGACGGGACTCACAATCGTTCCGATCGTGACTATCGCCCAGGCGACGGAAACCGGGCGTAGTCCCCCGCCGCCCCTCCACGTGGCCGCCACGGCCCCGCAGGCGGCCATCACGGCCGGCAGCCCGATTGCGCGCTGCGGCTCGAGAACCCATAAGACGGCGAGCGCTGCCACCGCCCCAAAACCCGAGCCCAGGAAGCTCACGCCGTACACGAGACCCGACTGTCGCACGGCGAGCCTGATGCCGAGCAGCACAACCGTGGCGCCGGCCAGGAGCGGGGCCGCCAGAATGAACTCGATCAACAGCAACCGCACCCAGGATCCGCCGTGCCACAGCAGCTGGGTAGCGTCGATCGGGAGCCGCTCGGCGAGCACCGGGGAGATGAGGAAGGCCAGCGCTGTGAGGACGCTCGATCGAGCGAACCAGCGAGTGGCTCGGTCGGTGTCCAGCGGTCCGACCAGGGTGAGCAGGGTGCCGCTCGCCCCGAACCCGAGCATGGCGACCCCAATCGCCATGTAGGCGAAGTGATGGAACTGCACGATGGCAAGGACGCGGACCAGGAGGACCTGGTATGCGAGGATGGCCGCCGCCGCGAGCGCGACGGCGGCGAGTCGGTGGTTGGGGGTTGTCGTCAGCGCAGCCCCTCGAGCATCGGCACGAAGCGCACGGGTAGGAGGTTTGACGTTCGCAGCCGTCCGTCCCGGTCCTTTTCCACCAGCACGAGGTTCTGGATGCCGTAGACGCTGCCGACGGGAATGACCATGCGTCCTCCGGGCCGTAATTGGGCCGTCAGCGCCGGCGGGATGAATCCGGCCGCCGCGGTCACGATGACGGCGTCGAACGGTGCTTCCTCGTTCCATCCGAAGTGCCCGTCGGCGTGGCGGACCGTCACGTTGGTGTACCCGAGGCGCTCGAGGCGCTCGGTTGCGGAGGTGGCAAGGGCCCGGACCAGCTCCACCGTGAAAACGTGTGCGCCGAGGTCGGCGAGCACGGCGGCCTGATAGCCGGAGCCGGTGCCGACCTCGAGCACCTTCATTCCAGGCTGCGCACCGATCACCTCCGTCATGTATGCCACGATATACGGCTGAGAGATGGTCTGACCGTACCCGATCGGCAGGGGGTGATCGCCGTAGGCCCGCGAGCGATTGCCGGCCGGGACGAACTCGTGGCGCGGGACGCGACCCATGCTGCGCAACGTCAGGGAATCGACGACACCGCGATCGGCGATCAGGCGCACCATGGCCTGGCGCGCCTTTAGCGTACGGTCGGTGTCACGCTGGCCGCGCTCCTGCGCGTTGGTCGGTACGGGGGCCGCAACGACCACGAGGAGCATGGCCGACAACGGCAGCAGGGGGATGCGCCTCGAGCATGCTGGCTGCATCCGTTTGGCCCGGTGGGCAGTGCTCGTGGCTCGCATGCGCAACCCGTCAGCGAGTGGCGAGGGAATGCAGGATGTCACGGTCGATCCAGTGACCGCCATTGTATGCGATCGTCTCGTAGGGAATCTCGTGGTCGAACAGCCGTTCCTCCATTGCGAGCAGCGCATCGCGGTCCAGGTAGCGGTCCTCCGATCCCACGACGAACGTGAGCCGTGCATCCTCGAGCTTCCCCCAGGCTGCCTCGAGGTCGAGATCCGGAGGTAGCAGCTCACCCCAGAGGATCAGCCGGTCCGCGACGGCGCGCCCGAGACTGATCCACCGTGCGGCGGTCGCCGCGCCCTGCGAAAACCCGAGAACGTAGACGGCAACGTCGAGCCGTCGGACGGTGGCGAAGACGTGTTCGTATAAGCGGTCGAGGTACCGCACGTAATCCGCGATATCGGACAGACGATCCTCACGCGTCATCCAGCTGGCGCCAACGGTCTTGGCGGCGTGGTTGGTGTAGTAGCGGGACAGGCCCTCGGGGGCGACCAGATACCGATGACCATCATCGAGAACGCGGAACTCCTCGAGGAGCGAGGCAGCGAGCTGCCCGTATCCGTGACACAGGAACCACACCTGCTTCACGGAGGCACTCGGATGTCCGAGCGTGAAGAACCGGGCGGTGCAGGGCACCGTGAGATGGTGTTCCTGCATGTGGCCAAGTTATCGCCGCCTTCACGGGTCGGCGAGGGTCCCGCGTGGCCGCCGCTGGGCTGGGACTAGCGGCGCCCTGGTGCGAGGGTCGCGACGACCGGGAAGTGATCGGAGGGATAGCGGCCGTTCCGCTGTCGGCGCACGATGGCGGCATCCAGCACTGTCCACTGGGCCGAAACGAGGATCGCATCGATCTTGGCCCCTGACGAATCACCGGAGAAACCATGAAACGTGCCCACAGCCGAGGCGTGGGGACGAGCTCGGCGAAACGTATCGATCAGTGCTGGGGATGGCGGTGCCGTACTGAATGCGTCGGATGGCGACACCTCGCCGACGAGGTAACGAAACGCAGGGTTGTCCTCGCCGGCGTTGAAGTCGCCCAGGACGATGAGCGGATCGACATTGGGCAGCGCCGAGAGCCGGTCGGCAATGAGTTGGACGCTTCGCTCGCGGGACGGCTGGGACTCGTGATCGAGGTGCACGTTGAAGACGTAGAAGCCGTTGCCGGTGGCGAGATCCTCGAAGTGCGCCCAGGTGCAGATCCGGGTGATGCGATTTCCCCAGCTCGTCGAGCCCGGAGCGTCCGGGGTGTCGGACAGCCAGAACGTGCCGTGCTGGGTCGTTCGCAACCGATTCCGGTCGTACAGGATCGCTGCGTATTCTCCCCGTTCCATGCCGTCGTCTCGCCCGACGCCGATCTCGCCGTAGCTCGGCAAGGCCGCTGTCAGGGCGTCGAGTTGGAACCGCAGCGCCTCCTGGAGCGCGAGCACGGTGGGCGCGTGCTCGCGGATGACCGCGACCACGAGGTCCGATCGGTTGAGCCAGCTATTGACCCCGTCAGCCGCCGTCCCGTATCGGATGTTGAAGCTCATCACCCCGAGCGTCGGTGTTGAGGGAGTGCTGGCGCTGCATCCGACGATGGTCGCGGCGAGGATACCATCGACGAGTCGCCGGACGCTGCGGTTCATCCTCACGCCGCCGCCGGTCGCAGGACGCGCCCAGAGAGCGAAGGGGTGCGCTCGCCGTCTCGAAGCACGAACTCGCCGTTCACCATCACGTGCACCACTCCCGTCGGGTACTGGTGTGGGACCTGGAACGTCGCCGTGTCGGCTACCGTGTCTGGGTCGAACACCACGATGTCGGCGAACCCACCGGCAGTGAGATGACCGCGACCTTCCAGGCGAACGCGCCGGGCCGGCATCAACGTCATCTTGTGGATCGCGGTCTCCAGGGACATTGCGCGCCGCTCTCGGCAATACTGCCCCAACACGCGTGGGAACGTCCCGAAGCTTCGCGGATGCGGCGTGCCGGATGCGAGCGGTCCCGACGTGGCCAGTGCCGATCCATCCGAGCACACCATGCCCAGTGGATGAGCGAGGAAGGCCTGAGTGTTCTCCTCGCTCATGCCGAACCCCACCATACCGGTTCGTCCGCGATCGTCTCGGATGATCCGGAGCAGGAGGTCGTAGGGTTCCTCGGTTCGATCAGTGGCGAGTGTGCCAAGTCGGTGACCGACCGCCCAATCGAGCGACGGCTCGGCGGTGGCAGTGACCTGGACGGCATCCCAGCTTCCGAGCTGGGCCACCTTCTCCCTGACTGCTCGTTCGATCGTCGTCGCCGTGTCAGGCGTGGCAAGACGGCGCAGCAGGCCATCCACGCCGCCGTCCCGCGCCCAGACCGGGAACAGTGACGTGAGCCCGGTACTGTATGCGATGTAGGGGTATCGGTCGTACGCTACGTCGATGCCGTCTTGGCGTGCCGCCACCAACGCGTCGAGGATGGGCGTGGCCTTCCACCAATTGCGTCGGCCCTGGGCCTTGAGGTGGGAGATCTGCACCGGCACCGCGGCAAGGCGCCCCACGTTAAGTGCCTCCTCGACCGCGGCGGCCAGATGGTCGTCTTCGTTGCGCAGGTGCGAGGCATACGGCAGACCGGTTCCCTGGAGCGCCGTCGCCATGGCCACCAGCTCTTCCAGGTCGGCAAACCCTCCCGGGACGTACTCGAGCCCGGTCGAGATACCGCACGCGCCCGACGCGAGCGCCTCCCTGGCAAGCCGGTGCATCCGGGCGATCTCGTCGGACGTGGCGGGTCGGTTCTCGTCGCCGATCAGGAGGGTGCGAATGGTCCCGTGCCCGACCATGCTCGCCAGGTTCACCGCCGTGCCTTGCCACTGGAGCTGCGCGAAAAAGCCCGCCAGGTCGCTGAACGCGAGATCGACCCCGTACCGGTCCCGATAGCGTTCCCGGACCCGGGTGGCGGTCTCGGGGCTCCACGGACCGACCGAGCCGCCGTCTTGCCCCGTGATCTCGGTGGTCACCCCCTGGCGGATCTTGCTTTCGGCCAGCGGGCTCAGGAAGAGATCGAGGTCTGTGTGCGAGTGGATGTCGACAAAGCCGGGCGCGACCGCCAACCGCTCCACCGAAATCTCCGCAGCACCCGACCGACGGATGTGGCGAGCGACGTCGGCGATGCGGTCGCCCGTGATGAGCACGTCCGCCTCGATCGGCGCAGCGCCGGTCCCGTCGAACACGAGGCCGCCGCGAAACAGCACGTCGGCAACGGAATGGGCGCTGCCACGGGCTCGAGGCCAGGGCATCGCGATCCCGCTGGCGGCGGCGGCGGCGGACGCCTGAACGAACTCCCGGCGGTTCATTGTGGCATCATCGCAGCTCAGAAGTGCGCTTGGAACAGGCGGATCTGCACCGCTGGGCTCGGGCGGATCCGCCCGTCGCGTGACAGCTGCGGCACGGTGGCCGGTAGTGGGAGCGGAAGGTCCATTGCCACTCGACGGTCGAGCGTGATCAGGGCGAGCCGCGGTGTGCCCGACGCCTCGCGGCGTTCCAGCGGCCGACGTCGGCTCGCCAGGGCCGCCCCTAGGCCGAGTCCGACGGTCGCCCCCGCCGTAGGGATCAGAACTGCTGCCTGGTCGTCGTCCACCTCGAATAGGAGATCCAGTCCGAGGCCCGCGATGCCGCCGGCCAGTCCCGCGGCCGACGTGATCCTGACCTGGCCCGTTGATGGCCGCCAGGCGCTGGCGATCGGCAGCGCGGCAGCCATGAACGCGTTTCCCCCGAGCAGGGTCGTCGTGAGCAGCGTGTTGCTTTCGGCGCCTGCGAGTACGCCGGCGGCGAACCCGTACCACGTGCCCCAGAGGCTCGCGTGGCGGATCAGCGCGGCCGTTCCGTCGTTCACGTCGACCCGTGTGAGTGCCAACCCCGTCCCGATCCCGGCCGCACCACCGACGAGGAGCGCCGCAAACACAGCTTCGTCGGGGGTGGACGAGTCGCACACTTCCCCGGTTGGCGTCTGAAAGCAGAACTCATCGTCCCCGATGCCCAGGATCTCGCGCCATCCGGCGGCCTGCCAACTGAGCCAGACGGTGCTGAGCGAGTAGAGGCCGGCCTGGCCCGCCGTCATCGGAGTCGCGCTCGCGTACGCTCTGGAGGCAAAGAAGCCCAGCGGCGCACCGATCAGAAGGCCAGCCCCGTACGGCGCCGCGGTCTCCGCCCCGAACGCCGCTGGCGCGGCGATCCCGAGCCAGCTCATGAAAAGGGTGTTCCACACCACGAAGGCGGTTCGTCCTCCGCCAAGCGTCACTGCCCTGCGGAATCCCGCGAGGAGATCGGCGGCGCGAGCGGCCGCCGGGGTCCCGGGGTACCGGTCCACAACGTAGCGGAGGAGTTCCTCGGCCGCATCATGGCGGCCGCGCGCGTCCAGCTCGCGCGCCGCCTGCACGAGTATCGCGGCCGTGTCGGCAGGTGTCTGCTGCGCTGCCGCTGTGGTGGTGCGTAGTGTGGAGGCCGCGAAGCCGAGGCACAGCGCGAGGAGGAAAGACCGGAGGTGTCGCATAGACTCTAGGGAAACGTGGGCGGCCGCCGAAGGTGAAAGCCAGTGGCGTCTTGGTAGGCTTTGGCCACGGCGAGCAGCTCAGCTTCCCCGAACAGTGTGCCGATGAACGAGATGCTGACCGGCGTGCCGTCGTCTCGGAACCCATTGGGCACGGTGACTGCCGGATGGCCGGTGAGATTCGTGGTGAGCAGGACGCTCCCGCCGTAGGACGGCGTGATGAACACGTCGATGCCGTCCATGACCGCCTGCATGCGTCCCATGAGCATGGTGCGAACACGATTCGCTTGGATGTACTCGACGGCGGGAATGAGGCGGGAGTGTCGGAAGACGTTGGGCCACGCCTGTTCCACCTGTCGGACCATGAGATCGTCACGATTGCTGCGGGTGAGGTCGTCGAAGGCAGCGGCGGCCTCGGCGCTGAGGATGAACCGGAGCGCATCCACCGGAATGTCGGTCGGGAGCTCGACCGGGATGAGCTCCGCACCCAGGTTTCGCAGCACGGCGAGGGCCGGCGTGTCGAAGTCGGGTCCCTCACGCTCTGCGTCGAAGGCGCTCTTGTAGTATCCGATGCGCAGCGAGGTGACTGGCAGGTGCGCGTCCCAGTTGAACGGCAGGTCCCGAGCGGTCGGATCCTTCCCGTCCGCACCGTGGATGGCGTCGAACACCAGGGCGCAGTCCTCCACCGAGCGACAGATGGGTCCGAGCTTGTCCATGGTCCAGGAAAGGGCCATGGCGCCGTGGCGGCTCACGCGCCCGAACGTGGGTCGCAGTCCCGTTGCCCCGCAGCGCGTGGACGGGGAGACGATCGAGCCCAATGTCTCACTCCCGATACTGAACCCCACCAGGCCAGCCACGGTGGCCGACGCCGATCCTGCCGACGATCCGGACGAACCCTGTTCGAGGTTCCACGGGTTCCGGGTCTTGCCTCCGAACCATACGTCGCCCCACGCGAGCGCACCCAGCGTGAGTTTCGCGATCAGGACGGCGCCGGCCTCCGCCAGACGGTGCACGACGGTCGCGTCATACGGGAGCGTCTGGTCCTCGTACGGCTTGGCTCCCCAGGTCGTTCGGTACTCGTCTTCAGCCAGGAGGTCCTTGGCCCCCCACGGAATACCGTGCAACGGGCCCCGCACCACTCCTCGTGCAAGCTCTGCGTCCGCCCGGTGTGCCTGCCGCATCGCCAAGTCCTCGGTCAGCGTGATGAGGCACTCGAGTTGGGAGCCGAATCGCTTCAGGCGATCCAGGTACATGGTTGCGAGCTCGACCGAGGTTACCTGGTGTGTCCGGAGGAGTTCCGCGAGGTCGGTGATCGACCAGAAGGCAACGCCTTCGAGGTTCGTCGGTCGGGTGACGGATCGCCGTGTGCGGCGCCGCCGGCGCGACGCCACGGTTGCCGGTCCGCCAGGCAGGACGGGATCGAACCGTACGGCCGGAACCACGTCATTGGGGAGGCGCACGGCCCGGAGCTTCTCGTAGGCCTCGAGATTCGAGTTGACGCCATCCAGCATGAGTTCGCGTTCGGCGTCGGTGAACTCGAGCCCGGCCACCGCTTCGGCGTTGGCGAGCATGTCCTTCGTGATCTTGCCGCCTTGGGATAGCGCCCAGAGGGTGGCGGGGAAGGCCGAGCTACCCAGACCGAGACCCGTGAGATACGCCATGAAGCGGCGGCGAGCGATGGTGGTGTGCGCAGTGGTGCCCTTCAGTCGGATCGATCGCTGGTCCATATGCGGGCCGCCGGTCGGGGTGTGAGGCGATGTGGGCCTGCTGGGTCGGTAGGTCGGCGGCCGCCCGTCCCGAGTCTGGGCATGGGGCGGGCGGGGCTCGCCGTTAGCGGTTCAGCGTGAAGGTCCAACTCTTCTCCATCCGGACCCGTACCGCGTGCTCACCGATCATGCCGGGTGTGAAGACACATGTCTGGACCCAGTGCTCGAACGTCCGGTTGAGCGCGCTGTTGTTGGTGCGGATGACGCGAGTGAACCGTCGCTCGACCTTCCCATCCTTGCCGACCACGAACTCGAGCGTGAATTCCACCGGTCCCATGCGGCGGTCGAGTTCGGGGCGCCGCTCGAACGAAAAGGTGCTCACGTCCCCCCGGATGCGATCGGGATCGAATCGGGGGCAGTTGATCTCCTCCGGTAGGCTGTCGATCAGGGGGAGGCCTGCCACGCTGTCCCTGGCGTCGAAGATCTGCTTCAGGTCGAGCGTGTCGGGGTCCACCTGGGCCGATGCGGCAACCGGGCAGAGGGTGAGGGCGAGTCCGCTGATCACTGCGATGCAGAGGCGCATGGTGTCACTCCGTCGGCTAGAGACGCGCCCCCTGGGGCGCCCGAACGGGTCTCACGAAAGCTACGGTGCCAAGTTACTGGCGCCAGGTGGGGAGCGTTCGAGCCATCGTACCGGCCGGCCTCTTCAGGCGGTGAGGGCCACCATGGCCCTCTCGAGTTTGGATCGCACCTCGTCGGCCAACGGCTTCACGCTCGCCTTCTTGGTGATCCCGAGTTGTTGGACCGGGTCGAGCGCGGCCACGACGCTCGTTCCTGGCCGATCCGATGCGTAGACGATGACGTTGCAGGGCAGGAGCAGGCCGATGTCCCGCTCGGCCGTCAGCGCACGATGCGCGAGCGGGGGATTGCAGGCGCCGAGGATGACATATGGCCGAAACTCGACGTCCAACTTCTGTTTGAGCGTTCCCTTCACGTCGATCTCGGTCAGCACGCCGAATCCTTCCTTTGCCAGCTCGTCGCGCACGCGTGCGACCGCCTGGTCGAAAGCCAAGGGGATCTCGACGCTGAATCCGTAGCCTATGTCTTGCAGTGGCATGACGTTGCTCCTCCTGATCGTAGTTCGAAGTGGCACCGAGGGTGAAAGGTAGCTGGACCGGACCCAACTCGATCAGTGGCTGTGCGTTGACCTAACGGGAGTCGATTGCTAGAATTCCGCCGCCTCGCCCCAACGCGAGTTCGATCAAATAAGGAAAGCTTCTTGGCACAATCATTTCGTCGAGCAAGGGAGTTGGTCAGCGGCCGCCCAGGGGTGGTCCTCGCCGCGATCCTCGTGGTCGCGGCGGCGGCATGCTCGGGCGAGTATCCGCAGTCCACGTTGCACCCCACAGCCGATTTCGGCGAGCAGATCGACGTGTTGTTCCGCACGATCTTCTGGTGGGCCGTGGGGGTCTTCGTGGTCGTCGAGTCGGCGCTGATCTTCGTGCTGTTCCGGTATCGGGACCGCCGGGGTGCGGCAGACCCCAAGCATGTCCACGGCCACACGCTGCTCGAGGTGGCGTGGACCCTCGCACCGGCCGTCGTGCTGGTGTTCATCGCGGTGCCGACGATCCGCACCATCTTCCGGACGGAGCAAGCCCCTCCGGCGGACGCGCTCACGGTCGAGGTGATCGGGCATCAGTGGTGGTGGGAGTTCCGCTACCCCGAGTCGGGAGTAGTCACGGCCAACGAAATGCACGTTCCCCAGGGACGGACCGTGGTGCTGTCGATGACCTCCGAGGACGTGATTCACTCCTTCTGGGTACCCAAGCTCGGCGGCAAGCGCGACGTGATTCCTGGCCGCACCACGCGGATCGTATTCACCCCCGATTCGATCGGCGAGGTATACGGGCAGTGCGCCGAGTTCTGCGGCGAGTCGCACGCCAACATGCGCTTCCGTGTCATGGTGGACACGCCGGAGGCGTTCGCAGCCTGGGTCGATCGCCAGCGTCAGCCGGCACCGCCGGCCGACTCGCTGGACGAGCAGCAGCGACTGGGGGCGCAGGTGTACATGAGCAAGGGCTGCCTTGCGTGTCACGCCATCCAGGGTGTGTCAGCCGGTGTGCTCGGTCCTGACCTGACCCACGTGGGGAGTCGGACCACCGTGGCCTCGGGGATCCTTCCCAACACCGCGGAAGGGCTCGCGCGGTGGCTGCGCAATCCACCTGCGGAGAAGCCGGGGAGCCTCATGCCGATGGTTCCGATGACGGATGACGAGATCGGCGCGCTCGTCGCCTACCTTCTGCGCCTGAACTGAGGGAGACCGCCAGCATGGCCACATCGGTTGCGCAGCATGCCCCGGCGGGTCCCGCGACCCTGGGTGCGCGCCTCTGGAGCTGGATCACCACGACCGACCACAAGCGGATCGGGATCCTCTACGGAGTCACCGCGTTCGCGTTCTTCCTGCTCGGCGGGCTCGAGGCGCTCATCATTCGGCTGCAGCTCGCGTCGTCGGGGAACACGGTCGTGAGCGCCGAGGCGTACAATCAGTTGTTCACGATGCACGGCACGACGATGGTCTTCCTCGCGATCATGCCGTTGTCGGCCGCGTTCTTCAACTTCATCATCCCGCTGCAGATCGGAGCCCGGGACGTCGCGTTCCCGCGCCTGAACGCCTTCAGTTACTGGGTGTTTCTGCTGGGCGGGCTGTTCATGAACGCGAGCTTCCTGGTGGGTGCCGCACCCAACGGGGGGTGGTTCGGCTACGCCAACCTGACATCCACACAGTACTCGCCGGGTCTGAACATCGACTTCTGGGTGCTCGGCCTCCAGATCCTGGGGATCGCGTCGATCGCGGCGGGCATCAATTTCATCGTCACGATCATCAACCTGCGCGCGCCGGGCATGAAGCTGATGCGGATGCCGGTGTTCACGTGGATGAGCCTGGTGACGCAGTTCATCATCGTCACCGCGTTTCCCGTGATCACGGTGGCGCTCGTGTTCTTGATGTTCGACCGGTTCTTCGGGACCACCTTCTACTCCGTCGCGGCCGGGGGCGACGTGCTGTTGTGGCAGCACCTGTTCTGGCTGTTCGGCCATCCCGAGGTGTACATCCTCATCCTGCCGGCGATGGGCATCATCTCGGACGTCATCCCGACGTTCTCGCGTAAGCCGCTGTTCGGATACGCGATCGTCGTGTATTCGGGTCTGTTGATCGGGGTGCTGGGTTGGGGCGTGTGGGCGCACCACATGTTCCAAGTCGGGCTCGGGCCGATTGCCGACTCGGTGTTCTCCGCTACGACCATGCTGATCGCGATTCCCACGGGCGTGAAGATCTTCAACTGGATTGCCACGATGTGGGGAGGCAAGATCCGGTTCACGACCTCGATGCTCTTCGCCGTCGGCTTCATCGCGATGTTCATCGTCGGGGGGCTCTCCGGCGTGATGCACTCGTCGCCGCCGGCCGACCTGCAGCAGACCGACACGTATTTCGTCGTGGCGCACTTTCATTATGTGCTGTTCGGCGGGTCCATGCTCGGCATCTTTGCCGGGATCTACTACTGGTGGCCGAAGGTCACCGGTCGGCTGCTGAGCGAGCGGATCGGAAAACTCCACTTCTGGCTCACCGTGATCGGGGCCAACCTCTCGTTCTTCCCGATGCACTTCATCGGTCTACTCGGGATGCCGCGCCGGATCTACACTTACGATCCCGCCCTCGGGCTCGACACGATGAACCTCGTCGCCACGATCGGCGCGTTCACCATGGGTCTTGGCGCTCTGGTGTTCGTGGTGAACGTGATCTGGTCGCGCAGGCGAGGGGAGCTGGCCGGGAACGATCCGTGGGGTGGGGCCACCCTCGAGTGGGCCATCTCCTCGCCACCACCGGTCTACAACTTCTCGGTGATCCCTGAGGTGAGCAGCCGCCTACCCATGTGGGCGGAGGACGGCATGACCCCCGTTCCGGCCACCCCGCCCGCGCCGGTCCACGTGCCTGGTGGCTCGTACTGGCCCGTGGTGGCGGCTATCGGCATCGTCGTGATGGCCATCGGGGCCATCCTCAAGTCGCTGTTGATCACGCTGGGTGGGACGGCGGTGCTCGTCGTGAGCATCTATGCGTGGTCATTCGAGCATTTCGAGGTCTGACGTGATGATGCACGCCGCCACTGCCCACCACTCCAGCACGGGGCTCGACAGCAGGAAGCTGGCCTTCTGGATGTTCATCGGGTCGGAGTGCCTGCTGTTCGGGTCGCTGATCTCGACGTACCTGGTCTACCAGGGCCGCAGCGTGCAGGGACCCACGCCCGAAGAGATCCTCAACATCCCGCTCACCTCCGTCAGCACTTTCGTGTTGCTGATGTCGAGTCTCGCGATGGTGCTGGCCTTGGCTGCCGTCACCCGCGGTGACCGGACGTGGTCTCGGGTCTGGCTCCTGGCGACGGCGCTGCTCGGTGTCGGGTTCCTGGGCTTCCAGGCGTACGAGTTCGCGAGCTTCGTTCACGAGGGTCTGACGCTTCGGACCAACCTGTTCGGATCGACCTTCTTCGTGCTCACGGGGACGCACGGGGCCCACGTGTTTATTGGCGTGGTCTGGCTGCTCACCCTGGTCGTGCGTTCGTTACAGGGAAAGCTCGGGCCCGACAAGGCGATGAACGTGGAGATCGCCGGCCTCTACTGGCACTTCGTAGACGTCGTCTGGATCGTGATCTTCACGGTCGTCTACCTCCTCTCGTGACGGAAGGCGCCATGAGCGATCAACCGGCACACTCCGACCACAAGCACCCCGGCGTCGGCACCTATCTCACCGTTGCCGGTGTCCTGACGGTCATTACGCTCGTCGAGGTGGGGGTGTTCTACGTGCCTGCGTTCGAGCGGGTGCTGGCGCCGATCCTGCTGACGCTGTCGGGTGCCAAGTTCGTGCTCGTGGTCATGTTCTACATGCACCTCAAGGGCGACCATCGGTTCTTCAAGCTGTTCTTCACACTGCCCTTGGTAATCGCGGTCGCGGTCACCATCGCGCTGCTGTTCCTGTTCGGGACCTTTGGAGGCTCACCATCCTGAGCGGCTAGGGGCAGCCAGCCCCCGTCAGGCACGAGCGGATCGGCTTCCCGCGAGCGATGTCTGGCGGAACCGCGCCCCGTGGCCGTTGCCACGGCGCCACCGCGAGCGCATCATTTGGCGCCATGACTCGACTCGTTACACGAGATCGCGTGAGCCTGCCTTCGCGGTTGCGCACCAGAGCCGGCGATTATCTGGAGCTCACGAAGCCCAACATCGTGGGGCTCATCCTGGGGACGGTGGCGGCCGGGTTCTACCTTGGGTCACCGGCGGCCCTCGATGTCCCCGGTCTGATCCACGTCGTCGTCGGCTCGGCGCTCGTCGCCGCGGGGTCGAATGCGCTGAATCAGATCCTCGAGCGTCAGGTCGATGCCGAGATGCACCGCACACGCGGACGGCCGCTTCCGTCCGGACGTCTCCGCGCCGCGGAGTCGACCGTCTTCGCGTGGACGATGGGGGTGGTTGGAGTCGTATACCTCATGGTGATGACGAATGCGTTGGTGGCAGCGCTGGCCGCCATCACGCTCGGTTCCTACGTGTTCGTCTACACGCCACTCAAACGCTACACCTCGTTCAGCACGGTCGTGGGGGCGGTGCCGGGCGCCCTCCCAGTGGTTGGCGGGTGGGCGGCAGCCACCGGGAGCCTCGAACTCGAGGCTTGGGTGCTGTTCGGCATTCTCTTTCTCTGGCAGCTGCCGCACTTCCTTGCGCTGGCGTGGCTGTTTCGGGACGACTACGCCAGAGCCGGGCTCCGCATGCTGAGCGTGACGAGTGGGGCGAAGGCGACCTTTCGGCAGGCACTCGTGTACGCGGTCGCGCTCTTGCCGGTGAGCCTCGTCCCGACCCTGCTGGGCACGACGGGGGTGGTGTACTTCGCCGGGGCGCTCATCCTGGCGCTCTGGCTGATCGCCGAGACGGTGGCGGTCTCGCTCGATCACTCCCGGCGACGGGCGCGCCGGCTGTTTCTCGTGACCGTCGTCTACCTTCCGGTTATGCTCGTGCTCATGATCGTGGACAAGGCAGCCTGAACCGGGCTGCCCTCCAGACGATCCTATCGTGCTTCGGGGGCACACCGCGGGAGGCCAACGCGGAGCGGGTGCGGCGGCTCACGCCGCCACACCCGCTCGATCTATGATCACGCCGGACCCGTGGTCCGACGACTAGAGGGGAGGCGCTCGTCTACTGCTCGCCTCCGGCACGGAACCGCACCACCCGCGACCGGGTGGTTTCCGCAATCGTTTCGAACAGCCTGAGCGACACCACTTCGCCGGAGCGTACGACCGCCAGGGCACGCTGCAGATCCGCCGGCGTGCGGACTCGCTCTCCGTTCACGTGGGTGATGATTGGCACGTAGCGCTGCCGGGCATCGACCGCGGCGAGGGCATCGCGTGCCGGACCGTTGGGGTCCACCTCGGTGATGACCAGTCCGCGCTGGTCATCGCCCAGCCGCAGGTTCGCCGCGACGGCGTTACTGCTCACGTCTTCCACGGCGATGCCAAGCTTGCGCTGGAACGAGCCACCCGCGGGCGTTCGCGGCTCCTCGGCGCTGGCCACGCGCACCGGTGCCTCGGCCCTGGCCTCGATGAGACGCACCGTGACGTCCTCACGGTTTCCACCGGGTCGCATCACGGTCACCTTCACGCGCTCGCCGGGACGCTTGAAGCCGACGATCTGCTGGAGCTGAGCAACGTAATCCACTTCCTTGCCGTCGACGGCGATAATGACGTCGCCTACCTCCAGACCGGCCTTCTTGGCCGGGCTGTCGTCGCTAGCGAAGTCGTGGATCACGACGCCGCGAACCTCCGCGAGTCCCACGTATTCGGCGTCGGTATCGGACGCGGCAGCAACCCGCACGCCGAGCGCGGCACGCGTGACCTTCCCACTCGCGATGAGTTGATCGCCCACCGTGCGCGCCAGGTTGATCGGGATCGCGAAACTGTATCCCTCGTAGAAGCCGGTCTGGCTGGCGATTGCCGAGTTCACCCCGACGACCTGTCCGTGGATGTTAACCAGCGGCCCCCCGGAGTTGCCGCGGTTGATCGCGGCGTCGGTCTGGATGAAGTCCGAAATGCTCCAGTCACTGCGCTGCAGCGAGCCGATGAGCCGTCCCCGTCCGCTCACGATGCCGGCGGTCACGGTGAACGAGAACTGCTGGCCGAGGGGGTTGCCGATAGCCAGCACCCATTCGCCCACCCGCACCGAGTCGGAGTTGCCCAGTGAAACGCTCGGTAGATCGCGGGCGTCGATCTTGATGACCGCGACGTCGGTATCCGGATCCCGCCCCACCACCTTCGCGCTGAACTTCCTGCCGTCGAACAACCGCACGTCGAGGAAGTCGAACCCCTCCACCACGTGGTTGTTCGTCATGATGTAGCCGTCGGGCGAGATGATGAACCCGCTGCCGCTACCGCGCTGCGGCTGCTGCGGTGCGTCCTGACGCGGGTCGATGAAGAACCGGTCGAACGGGGCCGGCAACTCGGGGTGCTGCTGCGGCGTGCGCGCCTCGACGCGTTGCTGCGACTGGATGTAGACCACCGCCGGCCGAACGACCTCGGCAACGCTGACGAACGCGTTTCCGAGATCGATCACGGGCTGGGACGCCTGGACGGGTGGCGGTCGGTTTGCGGCCGATTGGAGCGCCGGTTGCTGAGCCAGCGACCGAGTCGGTCCGTCGATGAGCGATACGAAGGCCACGGCCAATGCCAGGGTGACCCCGATCAGCGTTCCGAATTTGATCCACTCTCTCGTGCGGGACATACCTTCAACTCTCATGGGCCTGGTTGGTGGTTTCGATCGTTGGTGTGTCGTGCTTCTCATGAAACCCCGGACGGGGGCGGGAGTTTCGCCCGCCCCCGATCCCGGATTTACTGGGTATTAGGACTTCGAATCGTCCACAATCTCGTAGTCGGCCTCGACGACCTCTTCCTGCGGTTGGGCGGCGTCCCCGCCCGCCGCGGCCTCGTCCGACGGAGCTGACTGCGCCTGCGCCGCCTCGGCGGCCTGGTACAGCGACGCGCCGGCTGCCGAGTAGGCCTGGGACAGCTCCTCGAGCGCGGTCTTGATCTCCTCGGCCGCCCCCGAACGCAGCGCCTGCTTGGCCTTCTCGATGCTCTCGTTCAGCCGGTCCTTGTTGGATTGATCGAGACGGTCAACCCAGTCCTTGGATTCCTTCTCGATCTGATAGACGAGCGAGTCCAGGCGGTTGCGCTGATCGATCTCGTCGCGCCGTGACTTGTCTTCCGAGGCGTGTTGCTGGGCGTCCTTGACCATGCGCTCGACCTCCGAGTCCGACAACCCGCTCGATGCCTCGATGCGAATCTTCTGCTCTTTGCCGGTAGCCTTGTCCTTGGCCTGCACGTGCAAAATGCCGTTGGCGTCGATGTCGAACGTGACCTCGACCTGCGGCATGCCGCGCGGGGCGGGTGGAATGCCGGTCAGCTGAAACCGACCAATCGTCCGGTTGTTGATCGCCATTTCGCGCTCGCCCTGGAGCACGTGGATCTCCACCGTCGTCTGGTTGTCCTCGGCAGTCGAGAACACCTCCGACTTCTTGGTCGGAATGGTGGTGTTCCGCGAGATCAGCACCGTGGTGACGCCGCCCAGCGTCTCGATCCCGAGCGACAACGGCGTGACATCGAGCAGGAGCACGTCCTTGACCTCACCGGCCAGCACGCCGCCCTGAATCGCGGCCCCGATCGCCACCACCTCGTCGGGGTTCACGCCCTTATGGGGGTCCTTGCCGAAGAACTCCTTCACGATGTCCTGCACCTTCGGGATGCGGGTCGAGCCGCCCACGAGGATCACCTCGTCGATTTCCGACGGCTTGAGCCCGGCGTCGGCCAGGGCCTTCTGCATGGGCGGAATGGTGCGCTGGAACAAGTCGTCGACCAGCTGTTCGAACTTGGCCCGGGTGAGCGACACGTTGAGATGCTTGGGCCCCGACTGATCCGCCGTGATGAACGGCAGGTTGATGTCCGTCTGGGGCCGGGACGACAGCTCCATCTTGGCCTTCTCGGCGGCCTCCTTGAGGCGCTGGAGGGCCATGGGATCGTTGGACAGGTCGATCCCCTGGTCTCGCTTGAACTCCGACACCAGCCACTCAATCACCCGCTGGTCGAAGTCGTCGCCACCGAGATGCGTGTCACCGTTGGTCGCCTTGACCTCGAACACGCCCTCGGCCAACTCCAACACCGAGATGTCGTAGGTGCCACCCCCGAGGTCGAAGACCGCAATCTTCTCTTCCTTCTTGCGCTCCAGCCCGTAGGCGAGCGCGGCGGCCGTCGGCTCGTTGATGATGCGGAGCACGTCCAACCCGGCGATCTTGCCCGCGTCCTTGGTAGCCTGTCGCTGCGAGTCGTTGAAGTAGGCCGGGACCGTGACGACCGCCTTCTTGACCGAATGGCCCAGGTAGTCCTCGGCGGTCTGTCGCATCTTCTGGAGGATCATAGCCGAGATTTCGGGCGGCGTGTGCCGCTTATCCGCGATCTCCACCGACGCGAGGTCGTTCTGGCCGGTCACCACCTTGTACGGGACTTCCGAGATCTCCGTCGTAACCTCGCCCATCCGCCGGCCCATGAATCGCTTGATCGAGAAGATCGTGTTCTTGGGGTTTGTAATGGCCTGACGCTTGGCCACCTGTCCGACGAGGCGTTCCCCGTCCTTCGTGAACGCGACGACCGACGGCGTCGTACGCCCACCCTCGGAGTTCGGGATCACCACCGGGTCGCCCCCCTCCATCACGGCCACCACCGAGTTCGTGGTCCCGAGATCGATCCCTATTACCTTTTCAGCCATTGGATTCTCACCTCGTCAGTAGGATCAGGATGCGCAGCATGCGCCAGTGGTCGCTGGAGCAAGCCGTGTACCGCAGTTTTCTGCCAAATAGGCAGTGGGGTCTCGCACGGACCTTCAGCGTAACCTGTGGATTGACAGCGTCTTACACAGGTCGCCCCGGGGGGAGCCTGTGATTCCCATACGGGATGAGAACCCGACAGTCCTGACACCGGTGGTCACCCTTGGCCTGATCGCCGTGACGGCGGTGGTCTGGTTTGTGGTGCAGGGGGCTGGATCGTCCCCAGCCCTGGCGCGGTCGGTGTGCGAGCTGGGGCTGATCCCGGCCGACGTCTTGGGACGTGCGGCGCCCGGCACCCAGATCCCGATGGGCGGAGGAGCGGTGTGTCGGCTGAGCGGTGATGGGAATTGGCTCACGGTGGTGAGCTCGATGTTCCTCCACGGCGGGTGGTTCCACCTGATCGGCAACCTGTGGTTCCTCTGGGTGTTCGGCAACAACGTCGAGGACGCCATGGGGCACGGCCGGTTTTTTGTCTTCTACCTCGTCTGCGGCGTGGCGGCGGCCCTGGCGCAGATCCTTCCCCAGCCCGGCTCGCGCATTCCGATGGTGGGTGCCTCGGGCGCGATCAGCGGCGTCATGGGGGCCTACCTGGTGCTGTACCCGCGGGTTCGCGTCCACCTGCTGGTGTTCCTGGGGTTCTTCGTGACCACGGTGAAGGTCCCGGCGTACATGATGCTGCTCTACTGGGCCCTCTTGCAGCTGGTGGGGAGCGTGCCGCAACTGGCCGATGCGGGATCGGGTGGGGTGGCATTCCTCGCGCATCTCGGTGGTTTCGTCGCGGGAGCGGCACTGATCAAGGCCTTCGCGAAGCCCGAGCTCGTACAGCAGCACCGGCCGCGTCGCCGCGTGGTGTTCCGCGACTTTGGCGGAGACCGCTGGTACTGATCGGCAGCCGAGGCACCGACCCGGTGCTGCACCTCGAAGGCGGCCCGACCCTGCGGCGTGTACTTTTATCCGTCGCACGTCGGCATTCACCGTTGTCCTCCAGGGGAAATGACACGTCCCAAGATCCTGTTGGTCGAGGACGAGGCCGATATCCTTGCCGTTCTCGAGTATACCCTCTCCCGCGAGGGCTACCGGGTGCTGGGCACACGTGACGGCAAGGAGGCCGTGCAGCTCGTGCGCCGGGAGGCTCCGGCGCTGGTGCTGCTCGACCTCATGCTTCCGGGACTCGACGGGCTCGAGGTGTGTCGCCGGCTCAAGGCCGACCCGGTGACGCAGCCGATCCCCATCATCATGGTGACCGCCAAGGGGGAGGAGAGCGACGTGGTGCTCGGTCTTGGGCTTGGCGCGGACGACTACGTCACCAAGCCGTTCAGCCCGAAGGAGCTCGTCGCTCGCGTGAAGGCGGTGTTACGGCGGGGTCCCATGCGGCAGCAAGCGCCCGAGGTCGATCGCTTGGTGTTCGACGATCTCGTCATCGATAAGGCACGGCACGAGGTACTGGTCGAGGGCGAGCGCGTGGATCTGACACCTACGGAATTGCGGTTGCTCCATCTGTTGGCCGCACATCCGGGGCGCGTGTTCACGCGGGAGCAGTTGCTGAACCGCGTGATCGGCGGCGGCGCCTACGTGGTGAGTCGCAATATCGACGTGCACGTGCGGGGGGTTCGGAGCAAGCTCGGGCGGCAGCGGGATCGCATCGAGACGATCCGCGGCGTGGGCTACCGGTTCGCGGATCGGGAGGCGTGATGGTGGTCGCATCTCGGTTCTTCTGGAGACTGTACGCGAGCTACGCGGTGCTCATCGTGGTGGGGGTCGTCACGGTCGGCGTGCTAGCGGCGCGGCGGGTGGCCCGCGACACCGAGGCTGAGACCGGCCGATCGTTGGAAGTTCGTGCTCGGCTCCTGCACGACCTGGCGGTCGTGGCGCTGCGTGGTGAAGCCGGCGACGCGCTCGGGGCACGGGTGCGCCGCCTCGGAGCGGAGACCGGGACTCGCTACACGGTCATTGCGGCCGACGGCACCGTCATCGCGGATTCGGACGAGGAGCCGGCGGAGATGGACAATCACGGGAACCGACCCGAGGTGCTCGATGCGGCCACTGCGGGCCGAGGTCGAGCCGTGCGGTTCAGCCGGACCGTGGCCGAGCGGATGATGTATGTGGCGCTCACCGTGGATGACCAGGGGCAGCGGCTCGGCTACGTGCGGGCGAGTCTTCCCCTCACGGTGCTGCGGGCCCGGACCTCGGACGTCCGAGCGCTGGTCGGGTTCGGCGGCGTGGTCGCAGCGCTCGTGGCCCTGATCATCGGCGCGTTTGTGGCGCGTCGCGTCACGGCACCGCTGGTCTCGATGACGACGGCCGCCGAGGCGATCGCAGCGGGAGAGTACGGTCGACGGGTACCCGCGGCGTCCAACGACGAGATTGGCGCGTTAGCTGGCGCGTTCAACCGCATGGCGGCGCAGCTCGAGTCGCGCTTGGCGACGATCACCGAGGACCGGTCCAAGCTGCTCACCATCCTTGGCGGCATGGTCGAGGGGGTCATCGCCGTGGACGGCGAGCAGCGGATCGTCCACCTCAATGCGGCTGCCGGCCGTATCCTGCACGTCACACCCGGCGAGACATTGGGGCGACCGGTGTGGGAAGTGACCCGGGTGCGGCAGGTCCGGACGGCGTTCGAACGGGTGCTCCGCGGGGCCGGGGAGGTCACGGAAGAGGTGCAGCTCGAGGTGGGTGGTGAGGAGCGGACCGTGCAACTGCACGCCGCCCGCCTGGTCAGCGGCCAGGATGTTCTAGTGGGCGCGGTCCTGGTACTCCACGACGTCACCGAGTTACGGCGGCTCGAAACGGTTCGTCGCGACTTCGTGGCGAACGTGTCGCACGAGCTGAAGACGCCGATCACGGCCATTCGCGGTCTGGTCGATACGATCGTGGACGATCCGGACATGCCCGCGTCGGTTCGGCGGGACTTCGAGCGGAAGATCCAGCGCCAGTCCGAACGACTTGCGCTCCTGGTGACGGACCTGCTCACCCTGGCGCGGCTCGAATCTGCCGAGGGTGTGCTCGAGGCGGAACCGCTCGACCTTGGCGAGATCGTGCGGCGCTCGGCGGGCAACTTTCGGGCTGCCGCCGCCGACAAGGGGTTGGTCTTCACCGTGGACGTGCCGGGCGATCAGGTGACCGTGTCTGGAGATCCCGACGCGCTAGAGTTGATGCTCAACAACCTGCTCGACAATGCGGTCAAGTACACGTTGGCGGGGGGGACGGTGACGGTGCGGCTCCACCGCGAGAATGACACGGCCGTGCTTGAGATCCTGGATACTGGGATAGGGATCGGGAAGGAGCACCACGACCGGATCTTCGAGCGGTTCTACCGGGTGGACCTCGCGCGCTCGCGCGAGCTTGGGGGCACCGGCTTGGGGCTCTCGATCGTCAAGCATATCTGCTGGGCCCACGGTGGGCAGGTGGGGCTCGACAGTGCCCTCGGGGCCGGCACGACCTTCCACGTCCGGATCCCGCTCATTCCCCAAGGCGTGTGAGCCGGAAATCTTATCTGGTCTTTACTCCCCCTTTACACACGACAGGTAAATTGTCCTCGGGCCGAATCGGGCCCGTCGTCGGCGCGGACCGTTGTGGGTTCGAGAAGCCGGCGGCGTCCAGTGCACACACCCAAGGGGGAACGAGCACTCATGCGTACACACGGACTAGTCGCAGCCCTCGCAGTGGCGGCCCTCGCCTGTGGCGGAGGCGAGCAGAGGGGAGCGCCGGCGACCATCGCGATCGACGGGTCGAGCACCGTGTTTCCGATCACCGAAGCCGTGGCCGAGGAGTTCCAGCGGGAACACCCGGACACGCGGGTGACGGTCGGCATCTCCGGCACGGGCGGCGGGTTCAAGAAGTTCACGGTCGGCGAGACGGATATGAATGACGCGTCGCGGCCGATCAAGCGCACGGAGGCCGACGCGGCGGCGGCCAACAACATCGAGTACATCGAACTGCCGGTGGCCTTCGACGGCATCTCGCTGGTCGTCAACCGGAACAACACCTTCGTGGACTACCTGACCGTCGACGAGCTACGGCGTATCTGGGAGCCCGGCAGCACGGTGCAGCGCTGGAGCCAGGTCCGCGCCGGCTGGCCGAACCGACCGATCGCGTTGTACGGCCCGGGCACCGATTCCGGAACGTTCGATTACTTCACCGAGGCCATCAACGGAGAAGGCGGCGCGTGCCGAGCGGACTTCACCGCCAGCGAAGACGATAACGTGCTGGTCCAGGGGGTCGCTGGTGACCCCAACGCGCTCGCGTTCTTCGGGTACGCGTACTACGCCGAGAACAAGGACATGTTGAAGGTCGTGCCCGTGAAGGCCGGGGACGCCCAGCCGGTGGCGCCTTCGGACGAATCGATCAACACCGGAACCTACGCGCCGCTGTCCCGGCCCGTCTTCGTGTACGTCAGCGCAGCGGCGGCGGATCGACCTGAGGTCCAGGCGTTCGTTCGGTTCTATCTGCAGCAGGCCCCCACGCTCGTGAGCGAGGTTGGCTATGTGCCGCTGCCGGCCGACGTCTATCGTCTGGCACTGCAGCGGTTCGAGAACCGCGTGACCGGCACGTCGTTCGCTGACGGGACGGTTGGCAAGTCTCTCACGGACGTACTCCGCTAGGCCATTGCACTCGAAGATCGAGCCAACCCAGGGGGAATCCGCAATGTACGGTTTGTGGTCAGCCGGCCGGCCGGGGCTGCTCGCCCTGGTCGGAGTGTTCGGGATCGGTGCCGTGGCGCACGCCCAGGTCGAGGTCAAGTCCAAGGCGATGGAGCTGACCGTCACCGGGCGCATGCATGCCCAGTTCAACACCACATCGGTGGGTGGCGAACCCGGGTCGGAGTACCTCATCCGCCGGGCGCGGATCACGGCGGAGCTCAAGATCAACGACTTCGTGAGCGGCAAGATCCAGCCCGACTTCGGCGAGGGAGAGATCTCGCTCAAGGACGCGTACCTCCGTCTCTCCTTCCACCCCGCGTTCCGCGCGACGATCGGGCAGTTCAAGCGCCCGTTCGACGTGTTCGAGCTCACCAGCTCCACGCAGATCCTGGTCGTGGAGCGGGCCGGTGGGGTTCGTGGCGTGGATGCCTGCGCCGGGCCCGGGGGCACCTGTTCCTTCAGCCGTCTCACCGAGAAGCTTCAGTACGCCGACCGGGACATCGGTCTGATGATCGATGGTGAGGATCCCTCCGGTCGGTTCTCCTACGCGGCGTCGATCACGAACGGTACTGGACAGAACACGGCGGACGAGAACGGTGCCAAGTCTTTCACGGGGCGTGTCGGCATCATGCCGGTGGATGACATGGTGGTCGCCGCGCATGTGGGTGCCCATGACTACGTCGATCCGGCGACCGGCAACGAGTACGCCGTCGCCTTCGGCGGTGACGTCGAAATCGGCAACTTCGACCAGGGGTTGCACGTGCAGGCCGGCGTGGTGACCGGCGACAACTGGCAAAACCTCGGTGCGAGCGGACCCAGTAAGTTCCTGTCCACACAGGGCATCGTAACGTACAAGCTCCCGGTGACCGAAAACCCATTCGTGACGCACGTCGAGCCCGTCGGCCGCGTGAGTTGGGGTGATCCGGACACGGACGTGTCGGACGACCACGGTTGGCTCTTCACGCCGGGCTTCGTGGTGTATTTTTCGGGCCGCAACAAGATCGGCCTCAACGTGGACATCTGGTCGCCGGCCACGGGGGATGCGGAGACGTCGCTCAAGGTGCAGGCCTACCTCCACTTCTAGAAACCAGTGCCGGCGGGACGGCGGGTGCGGTCCAGGACATGACAAGCGCGAACGTGCCGGCAGCGGGTGGCATCCCCGATACCCTCAGCCGCCGAGCAACCCGGCGGTGGAAGGAAGAGGGCATCAAGGGGGTGCTGTTCCTGTGTGCGCTCATCTCGATTGCCGTCACCGCCGGCATCATCCTCGTCCTGAGCAGAGAAACGGTCCTGTTCTTCAAGGAGGTCCCGCTGTGGGA
This sequence comes from Gemmatimonadales bacterium, assembly GCA_041602035.1. Classification (GTDB taxonomy): domain Bacteria; phylum Gemmatimonadota; class Gemmatimonadetes; order Gemmatimonadales; family GWC2-71-9; genus JAOTVV01. Next base: position 45,623 of record JBFIHA010000014.1, read on the forward strand.
GTTCTTGTTCGGGACCCGCTGGACTCCACTGCTCGAGCCCCGGTCGTTCGGGGTTTTGCCATTGTTGGGCGGGACGTTCTTGATCGTGATCGGAGCGGGGGTCATCGGCATTCCGATCGGCCTCGCCAGTGCCCTCTACCTGAGCGAGTACGCGTCGGACAGGGTTCGCAGCATCGCGAAACCGGTCCTGGAGATCTTGGCCGGTATCCCGACGGTGGTGTACGGCTATTTCGCGCTCACCTTCGTGACGCCGCTCCTGCGGGCCGTCTACCCCGCCACCGGGATCTTCAACGCCGCCAGTGGCTCGATCGTGGTGGGGATCATGATCCTGCCGATGGTGGCATCGCTGTGTGACGATGCCCTTCGTGCGGTGCCGGACAGCCTGCGCCAGGGGGCGTATGCGCTCGGCGCGACCCCGTTCGAGGTCGCGACTCGAGTCGTGGTACCGGGAGCGCTCTCCGGGATCGTCGCCTCATTCGTGCTCGCGCTGTCCCGCGCCGTCGGCGAAACCATGGCGGTCACCATTGCCGCTGGTGCCACGCCGAAGCTCACGCTGAATGTGTTCGAGAGCATTCAGACCATGACGGCCTACATCGTTCAGGTCAGTTTGGGCGATACGCCCGCCGGGACGGTGGAATACCATACCATCTTCGCCGTTGGCGCGCTGTTGTTCGTGATCACCCTCCTCTCGAATTTGGCAGCGATCCGGATCCTGCGTCGGTTTCGGGAGGTGTACGAGTGAGTCACCTCCTAGCTCCGCCCGAGAACCTGCGACGGCGGAAGCTGGTGGCGCGGGGGTTCCGCCTCGTCTGTGCGGGACTCACGTGGCTGTGCCTGGTCTTGCTCGCTGTGTTGCTGGTGCATGCGACGCGCGAGGGCCTGCCGTGGCTGGACTGGCAGTTCTTGAGCGATTTCCCGTCTCGGTTTCCTGAGCGGGCCGGAATCAAGTCGGCCCTCTACGGCACCCTGTGGGTCATCGGACTCACGGCGGTGATCTCGATCCCGTTCGGCGTGGCGGCGGCGATCTATCTGGAAGAGTACGCGAAGAAAAGCCGGATCAATACGTTGATCGAGGTGAGCATCTCCAACCTGGCGGGCGTTCCCTCGATCGTGTACGGCATTCTTGGGCTGGCGATCTTCGTCCGCTGGATGGCATTGGGTCGCAGTGTCGTGGCGGGCGCGCTGACCTTGAGCCTGATGATCCTGCCTGTCATCATCATTTCGTCGCGCGAGGCGCTGCGGGCCGTCCCCGGCTCCATTCGTCATGCGTCGTACGCTTTGGGAGCCACCAAATGGCAAACCGTGCGTCATCACGTCCTTCCGTCCGCCCTCTCCGGCATCCTGACGGGGACGATCCTGGCCCTCTCCAGGGCGATCGGGGAGACCGCACCCCTCATCATGATCGGGGCGCTGACCTACGTGGCGTTCGTGCCCCGGGGGCCGATGGACGCGTTCACCGCCCTGCCGATCCAGATCTTCAACTGGGTGTCACGGCCCCAAGCGGACTTCCACGATCTGGCCGCGGCGGGGATCTTGGTGCTCTTGGTGGTGTTGCTGTTGATGAACGCTCTCGCGGTGATCATCCGGTACCGATCCCAGGGGCGACAGCCGTGACGGCGCAGACCGGCGGCGAGCCAGCACCGGTGTCAAGGCCAAGCACGGCGGAGCCGCCAATCCTCGACGTCCGTGATGTCACGATCCGGTACGGCACCAAGCCCGCGATTCGCAATGTGAGTCTCGAGATTCCGGAGCGGCGCATCACGGCCATCATTGGCCCGTCGGGGTGCGGCAAGAGCACGCTGCTGCGTCAGCTCAACCGCATGAACGATTTCATTCCGGGCGCGAGCATGGACGGCGAGATCCGGTATCGGGGCATTGATCTTTACGATTCTCAGGTGGACGCTGTGGAGGTGCGACGGCGGATCGGCATGGTGTTCCAGAAGCCCAATCCGTTCCCAAAGACCATCTTCAAGAACATCGCCTGGGGACCGGTGATCAACGGGTTCCGCGGTGATCTGCAGGGCCTGGTCGAGTCGTCGCTGCGCAAGGCGGCCCTCTGGGAGGAAGTGAAGGACCGGCTCAACGAGTCGGCGCTGGCGCTGTCGGGTGGCCAGCAGCAGCGAGTCTGTATCGCCCGGGCACTCGCGCTGCAGCCGGAAATCCTGCTGATGGACGAGCCGGCGTCGGCCCTCGATCCGGTGTCTACCGCGCGGATCGAAGATTTGCTGTTCGAACTGAAGGAGCGCTATACGATCGTCATCGTGACCCACAACATGCAGCAGGCGGCGCGTGTGTCGAACTTCACCGCGTTCCTGGATGCCGGGAAGCTGATCGAGTTCGGCGAGACCGATCAGGTGTTCACGCGCCCACGCGAGAAGCGGACCGAGGACTACGTCTCGGGACGCTTCGGATAGGTCGACCATGACGAAACACCTACGGCGTGATCTCGACGATCTCAAGAAGGCGCTGCTGGAAGTGGCGTCCCTGGTGGAGGGATCGGCCAACAAGGCGATCACCGCACTCACCGAGCGACGGGCGGACCTGGTTCCCGACGTGGTCGCCGCCGACGACGAGATCGATCGGCGTGAGGTGCAGATCGAGGAGAACTGCCTCAAGATCCTCGCATTGCACCAACCCGTGGCGGCCGATCTCCGGTTCGTCGTGGCTGCCCTCAAGGTGAACAACGATCTCGAGCGCATGGGGGATCAGGCGGTCAATATTGCCGAGCGGGCGGCCTACCTCGCCGAGCGGCCGCCACCGGGTATCCCGGTCGATTTCACGCGAATGGCGGAGGTGGTGCGGGAGATGATTCGGACCAGTCTGGACGCCCACCTCAATCTCGACGTCGACCTCGCGCGGCGCGTGGGCCGGATGGACGACCAGGTGGACGATGTCCACCGCGACATGTACCGCGTCGTCCACGAACGTATTCGAGAAGACCCGTCCGTCGTGGAAGCAGCGATCGCCTACCTGTCGGCATCCCGCGACTTGGAACGTGTCGCCGATCTCGCCACCAACATTGCCGAAGACGTGATCTTCATGGTGGAAGGCGAGGTGGTGCGGCATCGGGGCCCGCCGCCCGGGATGGAATGACTCGCGCCTGGTCACGGCCCGCCGAACGCGCGGGCCGTGATTGCATTCGGTCCATCCCCCCGTCAGATTGCGGGACTTCATGACGACACAGGTTGGAATGCAACGCACGATCGGGCCGTCCGGCGCGTGACCCTCAGCCGGGATCTGGTGCGCCGGCTGCCCAAGGCCGAGCTGCACGTCCATCTGGATGGATGCCTGCGACCGCAGACGATGCTGGACCTGGCGCGAGAGCAGGGGGTGCGCTTGCCCGCGGCGGACGCAGCCAGCCTTGCCGACGCCCTGTTCGTGCGCCACGCGCAGAGCCTCGAGGAATACCTCGAGCGCTTCACCATCACGATCTCCGTCATGCAGACGCCGGCCGCGCTCGAGCGGATCGCGTACGAGTTCGTGCACGACGCGGCTGCGGACAACATTCGCTACGTGGAGGTGCGCTACTGCCCGGCGCTTCATGATTCCGGGATGCCGCTCGCGCAGGCGGTCGAGGCACCGCTGGCCGGGTTCCAGCGAGGGGAGCAGGAAACCGGAACCATGGTCCGCGTCATCGTGTGCGGACTCCGAACACTCGCCCCCGCCGTGTCCGAGGATCTCGCTCGGATGGCGGTGGACTATCGCAGGGACGGGGTCGTCGCGTTCGACCTGGCAGGCTCGGAATTCGGGCATCCGGCCGCCGACCACGTGCGGGCGTTCGAATACGCGCGCGGGCACGGACTGGCGTGTACCTGTCATGCCGGTGAAGGTGACGGTCCGGATTCGATACGACAGGCCCTCCACGTGTGTGGTGCCCAGCGCATCGGTCACGGAACCCGCCTGTTCGAGGACCCGGACCTCGAGGCCGAGGTCGTGTCGCAGGGTATCCCGCTCGAGGTGTGTCTGACGTCGAACGTGCACACCCATACCGTGCTCGAGATCCACGACCATCCAGCCCGACGTTACCTGGATCAGGGCGGCGTGGTCACGCTCAATACCGACAGCCGCCTCATGGACCGGACCACGTTGAGTGAGGAATACTGGCTCGCACACCAGTCGCTCGGCCTCAGTCGAGCGGAACTCGAAACGGTGATCCTCAACGGGTTCCGGAGCGCGTTCCTCCCGGAGGATGAGAAGGCGGCCCTCGTGACACAGATCGAACGGGAGCTGCGGGAGAGTCGATGAGCACCATGCTCCTGCTCCAAACGGCGGCTGAGCAGCTCAGCCAAGCCCGGGAGGGGCTCGACACCCCCCTTGCCGGCCGCCTCATGGGACTCGTCGGCATGGCGACCATGGTCGCCATCGCGTGGGCCATTTCGACTGATCGACGCAAGGTGAACTGGCGCATCGTGGGAATCGGGGTCGCGCTGCAGGCGGCATTCGGGTTCCTGGTCCTCAAGACGGGCGTGGGCAAGGCACTGTTCAGCGGCGCGAACCAAGCGTTCATCAAGCTGCTTGGCTTCACCCGCGACGGCGCGGCGTTCATCTTCGGAAACCTGGTCTACAACAACGTGCCCGTGGGTGCGGTCACCCGGACCCCACCGGAAAGTTCGCCGCTGGAAATCGCGGAACTGTGGGCCAACACCGGCGCGTCGTTCGCGTTCCTCGTGCTCCCCACCATCATCTTTTTCTCCTCGCTGATGTCGGTGCTGTACCACCTCGGCCTCATGCAGCGGATCGTGCGCACGATTGCCTGGGTCATGCAGCGCACCATGGGGACCTCGGGAGCCGAAACGCTATCCGTGGCGGGCAACATCTTCGTCGGACAGACCGAGTCACCGCTCCTCATCAAGCCGTTCGTGGGTGGCATGACGGCCTCGGAGCTCAATACGGTCATGGTGGGTGGGTTCGCCACGATCGCCGGCGGGGTCATGGCCGCGTACGTCGGCATGCTGTCGCCGTACTTCCCCGATATCGCCGGCCACCTGCTCACCGCGAGTGTGATGAATGCGCCTGCCGCGCTGTTGATCTCGAAGGTGCTGGTCCCCGAGCTCACGACGCCGGTCACCAAGGGATCGGTCAAGCTCGAGATCAAAAAGCAGGATGCCAACGTGATCGACGCGGCGGCGAGTGGGGCGGCTCAGGGCCTCCAACTCGCGCTCAACGTTGGTGCCATGCTCCTGGCGTTCATCGCCCTGATCAACCTCATCGACTTCGGGGTCGGGGCGCTCGGGAACGCTGTCGGCCTGGTCGACCTCTCATTGCAGCGCATCTTCGGGTGGGTGCTCGCACCGCTCGCATGGCTCATGGGGGTGCCGTGGGGTGACGCGGGCACCGTGGGGGCCCTCATCGGTGTGAAGACCGTGGTGAACGAGTTCGTGGCGTATCTCCAGCTCGCCGGGACCCTGGACGGCGGCGTGGGCCTGTCGCCGCGCGGTGCGATCATCGCGACCTACGCGCTGCTCGGCTTTGCGAACTTCTCGTCGATCGCGATCCAGATCGGAGGGATCGGCGGGATCGCTCCGGAGCGCCGGAGCGACCTGTCGCGCTTGGGGCTCCGGGCGATGATCGGGGGGAATCTGGCCGCGTTCATGTCGGCCAGCCTGGCCGGGATGTTGGTCTGAATGGGTCGCTGGCGCAGGGGATGGGGCCCCGGGAACCGAGCAGTGGGAAGCGGGAGGTGGACGCGATGGGTGGGAGGGACCGCATGACGGATGTGCAGGCGGCGGTGGCGGCGGTACGGCGCGCGATCGGCGACCTCGAGCCCCGGGTGGCCGTGATCCTTGGCTCCGGCCTCGGCGCCCTCGCACAGGCGGTCGACGATCCGATCCGCATCCCGTACGGTCAGGTTCCAGGGTTTCCACCACCGACCGTGCACGGGCATGCGGGCGAGCTGGTCGGCGGAACGGTGGAGGGAGTGCCGGTCCTGTTGCAGAGCGGGCGATTTCATCTGTACGAGGGACACCCGGCCGATGTGGTGGCGCTTCCGGTCCGGGTGTTCGCCGACGCGGGCATCGACACGCTCGTCGTGACCAACGCCGCAGGGGGGCTGCGCCCGACCTTTCGACCTCCACTCCTGATGCTCGTGGCCGACCACCTGAACTTCATGTGGCGCAATCCGCTCATCGGACCCGTTGCAACCGGTGAGGAGCGCTTTCCCGACATGTCGAGGCCCTACGACCGAGGCCTGCGCGATCTGACGAGACAGGTGGCGCGGGAGAACGGCATCACCCTCGAGGAGGGTGTCTACGCGGGACTGCTTGGCCCCAGCTACGAGACGCCGGCCGAGATCCGCATGCTTCAGCGGCTGGGTGCGGATGCCGTGGGGATGTCGACCGTCCCGGAGGTACTGGTGGCCAGGGCGCGTGGGATGCGGGTGCTCGGCATCTCGAGCATCACCAACCCGGGCGCCGGCATGACGGCAGAACGTCTGTCCCACGACGAAGTGCTGCACGCGGGTCGGCAGCTCGCCGGAGATCTCGAGCGGCTCGTTCGTGGGGTGCTGTCACGACTCACTACGCCCTGACCGGCCGGCACCGTCCGGACGCCTTTGCCTGGCGCACCATCCGTGGCCATGTTTCCCCAACAATGGACCCATCTGCAGTGAAACCCTCCGACTGACCGGGAGCCATCGGTATCATGAACGCTCCGCATCGCACGTTCCGCTTCCCCCTGCTCGTCGCTGCCACGCTGCTGACCGGCTGCGCCGTGAATCCCGCGACGGGTGCCCGGCAGATCATGCTGGTGAGTGAGGGACAGGAGATCCAGATGGGCCGGCAGGCCGACGGCTCCGTCGTCGCGCAGTACGGCCTCTATCCGGACGAGGGCCTCCAGACGTATGTGGCGGGTCTTGGTGCCACGCTCGCCGCCCAGTCGGAGCGGCCCGACCTCCCGTGGACGTTCCGGGTGGTGGATGATCCCATCATCAACGCGTTTGCGTTGCCCGGCGGGTTCATCTACGTGACGCGGGGCATCATGGCCTACTTCAACTCCGAGGCCGAGCTCGTATCGGTGCTGGGACACGAGATCGGACACGTCACCGCGCGCCACTCCGCGCAACAGATGACGCAGCAACAACTGGCGCAGGTGGGGCTCGTGGCCGGTGCCATTCTCTTGCCCAGCGCGTCGGACCTGATCCTGGGTGTCGGCGGGGCCGGTCTCCAAGTGCTGTTCCTCAAGTTCAGCCGAGACGACGAGACCGAGGCTGATCTTCTGGGGCTGCGCTACATGGTCCGCGGGAATTGGGACGCCAACGAGATGCCGCCCGTCTATGCCATGCTGGGTCGGGTCAGTGCCGCCAGCGGTGGGGACCGGCTGCCGACGTGGCTCTCGACGCACCCAGACCCCGTGGACCGCGAGCAGACGATCAGGAACCGCATCGCCGAAATGGGGGCGAGCGGGGGAACGGTTAAGCGGGAGGAGTACCTACAGCGCTTGGATGGCATGGTGTTCGGGGCGAACCCGCGTGAAGGGTTCTTTCGCGAGCAGCTGTTCCTGCATCCCGACCTTCGGTTCCAGATGACGTTCCCGCAGGGATGGAAGACCATCAACCTGAAGACCGCCGTAGCCGCCCAGAGCCCCAACGAGGACGCGATCATTCAGCTCACGCTCGCAGAGGGCTCGACGGCTCGCGCGGCCGCGGATGCGTTCCTCGCGCAGCAGGGCGTGCAGGGCACCGCTGCACAAGTGACGTCGGTCAATGGGCTGACCGCGGCGCGGGTGGCGTTCCGGGCAACGGCCGAACAGGGGACGCTTCGCGGGCTTGCCACGTTCATCGAGTATGACGGCAGGGTGTACCAGCTTCTCGGCTTCACACCCGAAGCTCGGTGGAGCACCTACGAGCGGCTCTTTGGTCAGTCACACGGGAGCTTTGGCGTGCTCACCGACCGGACGGCACTCGAGGTGCAGCCGCTGCGCCTCGCGATCGTTCGACTCGATCGGGCGATGACGATCGAGCAGTTCCACCAGCGGTATCCGTCCCAAGTGCCCGTCGAGAGGATCGCCTTGATCAACGGGGTCGAGACCGGCACGACGCTCGCAGTTGGGACGCGGGTGAAGCGGGTTGTGGGCGGTCCACTCCCGTAAAGGTCCATGTCGCCGACACACGGCCAGGGCCTGACCCGCGGGTCGGCACAACTGGTGCACGGGGCGTTGGTGATGGGGGTGATCGTGATCGTCATCACCCTGGGGGCCGTGCGGACGATCGCCCCGCCGCCGGCCATCGAGGGCCCCGTATGGGTGTTCCGCATCGTGGCGTTCGTAGAGCTCATCGCGGCCCTCATCCTGATCCGGTGGGTCCGCCTGCGCATGGCGCCACTCGCAACGGGTCACGACGAGGACGCGTGGTGGAAACGGCACAGCGCCTTCGTGATCGTTCTCTGGACGGCTGCGGAGGGAACGGCATTTCTGGGAGCCCTTCTGTGGTTTGTCTCCGACGACGCTCTCATCCTGATCGTGGTCACGACGGTGAGCCTGGCGTTGCTCATCGCCAATCGACCCGGCAGACTCGTGAGCGGCTGACCGCGGACCCCGTGACGATCATGTGGAGGCTCGGCCTCCGGACGTCGCCTAGGGGGTGAGCTCGATCTCGGGATCGTGCGGAAGGCTGCCCCGTGGCGCGCGGAAGTACATGAACGGCGTGTGGTGTAGGAAGTTGGACACGCGTGACGTGTAGACGTCGGCGTACCGCTCGATCTGCCGCGCCAGGTGACTCTTGTCGTTGCCCGCCCGCATGAGCAGACCCCAGCGCTGATTGCTCAGGCCCGTTGCCGCCCGGGCCAATGGAGCGATCTCCTCATCGATAGCCTGTAGCTGCTTCCACAGGTGATCCAAACGTCGTTCGAGCGCCTTGACGGAGTCCTTGGGTTGCGGGCCATACTTTCCGCGACGCTGCTGAATCTGGAGCCGCGTCCGGGCGTGCTGCAGTTCCAACTGCGCCTTGCGGCGCATCAACCGTGTCAGCTTTCGTTGTCGGTCGCCAAAGGCCATTTCAGCCGCTACGTCCGCCTCCAGCTCCCGCACGACGAGCGCCGTGCGCCAGCGGAGCACGCTCTTCGACACGTGGACGTCGGTGTACATGTGATCACCGACGTAGAGGATCTCGTCGCCCGAGATACCCAGGTAATCCTCCACGGCTCGAGCGTTGCCGCCCAGATACACCCCCTCCCGCTTGATGCCCATGGGTGACGGGCGGACCAGGCCGTCATCGGACGCGATCTCGAACACCGGACTCCGGTCGGCGAAGAACGACGGCTTTCGAGCGGACACGATGACGAGGTCGAAGAGATCTCGCCAACCGATCCCCTCAGGGAGGAACGGGTCGAAGGCGTAGCTCAGCATGGCCGCCGTGTATTCCCACTCGGAGTTGGTGATGACCATGAGCTTCTTGCCCGCATGGCGCTGGTCGAGCAGCGTGAGCGGGAGATCCGGGTCGCGATCCACGAACCGGTCCGGGTCGGCCATGATCTCCGCCTTCAGTTGCCCTTCCATGTGGGCCTCGTCGATCGACGTGCGCACGGCGCGGTAGAGGTCGGCGTAGCCCACCACGCCCGGAACGTTGCCGGCATCGAGTCGGTCCACCAGTTGCGCGTACATGCATGCTTCCGACAGCGAGAACAACGTGTTCAGGAACACGTAGCGCTTCTCGTGCAGATCCACGAGCTGCCGGCTGTAGAGGGCACGGTGCTCCTCGAACGGCATCTCGCGTGTGCCATGGTAGGCTCGCTTCACATAGCCGAAGCGGTTCACCTTCAGGACGTTGCCCGATTCCAGATCGAGAATGAGCCCGCGGACCACGAGCTGCGGATCGAACTCGAGTCCGTCCACCGGCCATCCCAACGCGTCCAGTTTCTGCCGCAGGTAGGCATACGCTCGCCGCTCCCACTCCTCGATCCGGTAGTGGACCAGGGTGTAGTCCATGTCGTACCCGATGGCGCGGATGGCCCGCAGGTTGAGCGTGCGGTTGCAGAAGATGTCGCGCTCGCGCCGGGGAGTACCCGACCGCGTTCCGCCGCGGCCGGTGGGAGGTGGGCGCTCGGTCACGTGTCCTCCGGCGCCGGCACGAAGTGGTTCAACGGTCCGTTCCCGCTGCCCAGCCCAGGCGCAGCCGCGATCGCCCGATGCACGAAATCGAGCGCGTCGTGCACCGCGGTCTCGAGCGGGCGGCCCAGGGCGAGGCCCGCGGCGACTGCCGACGACAGTGTGCAGCCCGTGCCGTGCGTGGACGACGTGGCGATGCGCGGTCGCTCGATATACGTCGTGACGTCCCCGTTCACCAGCACATCCACCACCACGTCGCCCGTCGCATGCCCCCCTTTGATCAACGCTGCTACGGCGCCCATCTCCACCAGCGCGCGGCCCGCGGCATCCATGGCCTCGACGGTATCCACCGCTGCCCCGACCAAGATCCGTGCCTCGTCGAGATTGGGTGTGACGAGGGTGGCGAGTGGCACGAGATGGTGGCCCACCGACTGCTCGGCGTCGGCGTCGAGGAGGCGGTCGCCGGAGGTCGCGACCATCACGGGATCGAGCACGTAGTTGGTGAATCCATGTCGGGTGATGGCTTCGGCCACGCCAGCTACGAGCGCCGCGGTCGCGAGCATGCCCGTCTTGACGGCCTGCGGGGGGAGGTCCGAAGCAACCGCCTCGATCTGGTGCCGCACCATGTCGAGGGGAATCGCGTGCACCCCACGAACGCCCCTGGTGTTCTGCGCCGTCACCGCCACCAGCACGCTGGTCCCGAACACGCCGTATTGGTGAAAGGTCTTGAGGTCGGCTTGGATGCCCGCGCCCCCCCCGGAATCGGATCCGGCAATGGTGAGCGCGATCTTCATCGGTTCGACGCGTCCGCGCGCCCCAGCTTGGCGAAATCCCGCGGCGCGTTCACATTCCATCGGTCACCGGTGGAGTCCATGGCCTCGAATCTCATATCGCAGGTACGCAATCTACAACGGCGCAAGGCCCGCAGGCGCCGGGGATCGGCCATCGCCGAGGGCGTGCGCCTCGTCGAAGAGGCACTCTCGGCGGGGGTGTCGTTCAAAGGCGCCGTGGTGTCCCCAGATTTGAGGGACTCTGCCCGCGGCACCGCGTTGATGGAGCGGCTGGCGTCGCACGCGGTGCCGATCGAAGAAGTCAGCAGTACAGAGCTGACGCAGCTTGCCGACACCGACTCGCCGCAGGGCGTCGTCGCGGTGATCGAGCCCCCGACCTGGGAGTTGTCGCAGATCACGCCGGACCCGAGGCATCCCGTCGTCGTGCTGGACGCGGTGCAGGATCCCGGCAACGTCGGGGCACTGCTGCGTACCGCGTATGCGCTCGGGTCTCCCGGGGCGATTCTGCTCCCCGGCACGGCCGACCCGTGGAACCCGAAGGTGCTGCGAGGGGCCATGGGGGCCACGTTTCGACTGCCATTTGCCGGGGCGAGCGACGGAGAGTTCGCCGCGTGGGTCACGGCTCAGCAGGTGACCTTGTGGGTCGCCAGCGTGGAGGGCAAGCCCCTCCAGCGCGCTCGTGAGCGAGGCCCGCTGGCCGTCGTGGTGGGCAACGAGGGGGCTGGCGTCCGCGAGGTGGTGCGATCGCTCGCCCACCGACTGGTGGCGATCCCCCTCGCCCGCGGCGCCGAGTCGCTCAATGTGGCCGTCGCCGCTGGGATCCTGCTGTACGAGGTGGCACGTGGCGACTGAGAGCTTTGGGGTTGTCGTTGCCGGGGTGTTCGGAGCGATTTTCGGGAGCTTCCTCAACGTGTGTATCGTTCGCCTCCCGGCCGACCAGTCGGTGTTGCGACCCCGCTCCCGCTGTCCGAAATGCGGTACGCCCATCGCGTGGCATGACAACGTCCCGATCGTGTCGTGGCTGCTGCTGCGCGGCCGATGCCGGCGATGTGCCCAGCCGATTGCCATTCGCTATCCGCTGGTAGAAGCCCTGGTGGCGGCGATGTGGGCCGGGGCCGTGTGGTACTATGGGCTGCATCTGGACGCTCTGGCCGCCGCCGTGTTCGCCACCCTGCTGCTCGGCATTGCGCTCACCGATGCCGGGCATCTCATCATCCCCGACGAGTTCAGTTTGGGAGGGTTGGTCCTGGGGCTGTCGCTGTCCCTGCGAGCCGGCCTGCCGGGACTCACGCACGCCGTGCTCGGCGCCGCGGTCGGGTTCGGTGTGTTGTTCGTCGTGGCGTGGGCTGGGGAGAAGGTATTCCGCAAAGAGGCGATGGGCGGGGGTGACATCAAGATGATGGCGATGGTGGGAGCCTTCGTTGGGTGGAAGGGCGTGCTGCTCACGATCTTCGGTGGAGCGCTCCTCGGTACCATCGTCTTCGTGCCGCTCACCATCGGGAAGAAGCGCCTGGTCCCCTTCGGGGTGTTCCTTGCCGCGGCGGCGGCACTGACGTTCGTGTTTGGCGAGGCGATCATCGACTGGTACGTCGCCATGACCTTCGGGCCGTCGTGAGCCCCTCCGCGGGCCGGCTTCAACCTTTTCGGCGGCGCCCCCATCCAATTCAGTGAACGTCATGCAGGGCGGATCGGAGGACCCCCCGTGACCGGTCGCCCGTCGGCTGCGGCGGGCTCCGACGATCTGGCGGACGCGAGGCTCGCGGCCGCAGGGGACCGGGTGGCGTTCGAACGGCTGTACCGGCGCCACGTGGGGCGGATTCACTCGTTGGCGAGACGCATGGTGGGCTCGGAGGAAGCCGATGACGCGACGCAGGATGCCTTCATACGTGCGTGGGAGAAGCTGGGAACGTTTCGCGGCGACGCCGCATTCGGGACGTGGCTTCACCGACTGGCGGTCAACGTGATGCTGGCGGCTCGATCCGCCGCCGCGCGGTCGGAGCGGCGGCTGGTGGCGGACGCGGCCGCGGCCGAACGGCCGGACCGGCGGCGGGAGGATCCGGGCACGCGCGTGGACTTCGAGGCCGCCATCGCTACCCTGCCGCCCGGCGCCCGCGAGGTGTTCGTGCTGCATGATGTGGAAGGCTTTAAGCACCGTGAGATCGCGGCGCTGCTCGGTGTGACGGCCGGTACGTCGAAGGCGCAGCTCCACCGGGCCAGAATGGCCTTGCGCGCGTACCTCGGAGAAGGCGGGTAGGTCCTGATGCTGCACTGGACGGAGCGACTGTCGGAGTACCTGGACGGTGAACTCGATCGGACTGAGCGAGCCGCTGTCGAGGCGCACCTCCGGGAGTGCGGGCAGTGCCGGTCCGACCTGCGACAGCTCCAGAGCGTCGTCACGCGCGCCCGATCGCTCGAGGATCGGCCACCGGCGGTGGATCTCTGGCCGGCGATCGCGGCACGCCTGGAGGCGCGAACCGACTCGGTGACCGATCTGCGGCAGCGCCGGACGCGCCGACGGGTCGTGTTCTCGGTGCCGCAGCTCGCGGCCGCCGGTCTGGCATTGATGCTGGTGTCCGCCAGCGCCGTGTGGCTCACGATGACCCGCGGCGATCCCCAGATCATCGCCGTGGACTCCACTGCTCCGCTCACTGTCCTGCCGGCGGGTGCCGAGCTGGCGCGCTATGACGCGACGATCGCCGACCTCGAGGCCGCCCTGCGGCTGGACAGCGACCGACTGGATCCGGCCACCGTGCGGGTGCTGGAGGAGAATCTGGCCATCATCGACCAGGCGATCGCCGAGGCCCGCCGCGCGTTGGAGCACGATCCGGCGAGCCGCTATCTCAACGGGCATTTGGGACGAACACTGCGCCGCAAGGTCGACCTGCTCCAGCAGGCGGCCACGCTGGTGACGGCCGCCAGCTGAGGGCGGTTGGACGTGACTCTGGGAGGATGGTAACGATGTCAGTGATGCTGTTGGCGACGATGACGTTCGGGCTCTTGGGACAGCAGACCGACACCGTGGTTGCCGTCAGGCCGGGGACTCGGCTCGACGTCAATGTGATGCGCGGCAACGTCGTGGTACGCACATGGGATCGCAACGAAGTACGCGTGACTGGCCGCCCAGCGGGACGGCTCGACGTGCGGCTCACCAACGGCACCCTGAAGGTGCAATCCCTGGCGGAGCGTGGCGGGATGGGCAGAACCGATGTGCAGCTCACGGTGCCGCAGGCGATGAGCCTGGTCGTCCAGGGCACGTTTCTCAGTGCGGACGTGAACGGTATCCGCGGAGAGGTGAGTGTCGAAACCACGCACGGCAATGTCCAACTCGTGGGCGGACGTGGCTATGTGAGCGCCCGGTCGGTACAGGGCACGGTCACCTGCCGGGACGCGGAGGGTCGCATAGAACTGGGCTCGACGAATGGACGCGTCATGGCGGTCGGCGTGTCGGGGAGCCTCAACGTGGAATCGGTGAACGGGGGGATCGAGCTTCGCGGCGTTCGATCGGCCTCAGTGGAGGCGTCGACGGTCAATGGAGGCATCACCTACGCGGGCACGCTGGAGCCAAACGGCCGCTACCAGTTGAGCACCCACAACGGGGACGTGGCTGTTGACGTCCCAGCCGGGACGAACGCCACCATCTCGGCGTCGACGTTCGGTGGCGCCTTCGAGAGTGATTTTCCCGTGGTGCTGCGAGAGGCAGGAAGTGGGGGCCGTCAGATCACGATCACCCTGGGAGACGGCGGCGCTCGCATGGATCTGAGTTCGTTCAACGGGAGCATACGACTCCGACGGCCGTAGCTGCGGTCGCGTATCACACCAAGAAGGAGTTCGAGTGATGAGAGTATTCCCAATTCTGGTTGCGGTGGGCGTGATTGGCGCCGGCGCTGCGCAGGTTGGCTCCACCGCTTCCGCCCGTGTGCCGCAAGGCACGGATTTCGTGTGGAAGGGTCGGGTCGACGCCGGGAAGTCGATCGAAGTCAAAGGCATCAACGGCCCCATCCGGGCGTCGCGCGCCGAGGGTTCGCAGATCGAGGTCGTAGCCGTGAAGCGAGCGGGGCGGAAGGGCGACCCCAGCGACGTGCGGTTCGAGGTCGTCGAGCACGGGAACGGTGTTACGATCTGCGCGATGTATCCGAACGTCCGCGACAAGGAGCCCAACGAGTGCCGAGCGGGCTCCGCAGGCAGGATGAACAACCGAGACAACGACACCAAGGTGGAGTTCACCGTGCTGGTGCCCGCCGGCGTTGACTTTGCGGCGCGCACGGTCAATGGGGAGGTCGAGGCGAGGGGGATCGACGGGAATGTGTACGCCACGACGGTGAACGGTGACGTCGAGGTGTCGGCGGCCGGCTATGTCGAGGCGCGCACGGTCAACGGGTCGATCGAGGCGGTGATGGGGCGAGGCGACTGGCGCGGCGCCCTGGAGTTCCATACGGTCAACGGGAGCGTGTCCGTGACGCTCCCGTCCGGGGTGGGGGCGACGCTGTCGGCGAGCACTGTGAACGGCAGCTTCGACTCGGACTTCCCCGTCACCGTCCAGGGGCGGTTCGGACCCAAGAAGATCAGTGGCACGATCGGTGGCGGCGGCCGAGAACTCGAGATCGAGACGGTCAACGGAAGTATTCGGCTGAAGAAAGGGCAATGACGGGTCGGTAGCGGCGATAGCCTCGGGGCTGCCGGGTTACTCCCGGCGGCCTCCGGCATTCGACCCCGAGGGCGGCACCTTCGTGCGCCTTCGGGGTTATTCATGTCGGCACGGACGGACTGGCCGGTCGTGACCGGTGCCCGTGACGGGCTCCGGGGAGAAGGGAACCGCACTCCGATGGAATGATGACGCAAGGTTCGAGTGGCGCGGCTCCTCGCGCGTATCCGCGAGGACGGCCGCGCCGGCAGTCAGGCTTTTGCCGTGTCGTACGTCGCTGGACGCTCTCCATTGTCGGCGTGGCGCTGCTCGCCTGCGGAGAGCGAAGCGAGGCGCAAGAAGAGGTCAAGGTGCGCCGGATGGCCCGCGAACTCGCGTCCGAGGTGGAGCGCGCGATCGGGCTTCCCTTCCGGCAGTCCCCCACGGTGGCCGTTCGCACCAGCGACCAGGTGCGGTCGTACCTGGCCGCGAAGCTCGATCGTGATATGCCGCCGCCGGTTCTGGACGGCATGGCGGCCGGGTACCAGCTGTTCGGCCTGCTGCCGGATACGATCGATCTCCGGGCCCTCCTCCTGTCGCTCTACACGGAGCAGGTGGTCGGCTACTACGACCCGGATTCCGCAGCGCTGTACGTCGTGGCCGGCGCCGACGCCATGACGCTGCGAATGATCCTAGCGCACGAGCTGGTCCATGCCCTGCAGGGCCAGTACCTCCCCCTCGACTCGTTGCTGGCGTCGGAACGGACCAACGACCGTCGTGTGGCGGCGCAGGCCATCCTCGAGGGTCAGGCGACGCTCGCCTCGATCGCCATGCTGATGCCGGATCGGGACGTGGGCACCATTCCAGGCTTTTGGGACAGCTATCGACAACAGCTCAAACGCCAGCATGCCCAGATGCCGGTATTCAGCTCGGCGCCGCTGCTCATCCAGGAGAGCATCGTCTTTCCCTATTTGGAGGGGGCCAACTTCGTGAGTTGGTTCCAGAGGGAATACCGGGATACGGTGCCGTTCGGTGCCAGGCTGCCGCAATCGACCGAGCACATCCTCCACTTCGATCGCTACCGCAGCGGTGACGCCCCGCTGGATCTCCGCCTCGCCAACGGCGGGCAGCCTCTCTACACGGACGTGTTGGGGGAATTCGAGACGCGGCTCTTGCTGACCGTGCTGTCTGGGAGCGAGGCCACGGGACGGGCGGGGGCACGATCCTGGGGCGGCGATCGCTACGCGGTCTACGATGCCGGTCATGGCACACGCGCCCTCGTGTGGTGGTCGGTGTGGGATGACGAGCGGGCCGCTGACCGGTTCGCGAAGCTGCTCACGCGGGTGTGGAACGCACGCGCCCGACCCGCTCGTCGGGGGGTGGTTGAGCGAATCACGGTCGACGACCGTCCCGGGGTCCGGCTGATCGATGCTCCGGACGGGTGGACGGGTTGGAAGGTGGTGCCCGCCATCGAGTTGGTGCGATAGGGCGTCGCGTTACGGGATGATCAGTGACACTCCGTAGGCGAGGGCCCCTACGAACGCGCCGAGCACGTACCCTAACCGAATGATCACGTCGAGTTCACGCTGACTGGTGGCGCGGACGATCTCCTCGATACGCTTTAGGGAGAATCCGAGGACCTTCTGCTCCACCATCGTCTGAACGTCCACTCGCGCGACGACCTCGGGGACCTGTTGCTGAATCCAGCGCCACAGGGCCGGTGCCAGCGCCGCCGAAATCCGGTCCACTTGCCCGTCGGGCAGTCGGTCGGCGAGGCGCCCAATGGGTCGATCGAGCAGGGCGCGGAGGGCCGCAGACGTGCCGTCGGCCACCCAGCCCCGGAGCCTTGGTGTGCGGGCCGCCTCGGTCAGCCATCCCGCCGCCCGCTCGGGCGGGAGATGGCGCAACAGCTCGCCCCACGTCCGCTGCTCGGCCGACTGCAACGCCACGTCGAGCCGCTCGATGGCATGTTGCCGAGTGGTGGGGTCACGGAGCGCCGCCGTGATGTAGGTCGCGGCCGTGTGCTCGATGCCCTGCAGGCGTTCCTCACCCAGACGCTCGAGGTGTTCGGCCAGCGGACGTCGGAGAAAGCTCACCACCGCATCGTTGATGCTGCGCGCAATCTGGGAACGCATCTCCTCCTCGTCCAGGAGGGCGGCCAGGTGATCGACGCCCTCCCGTTCGAAGTTGTCCAGGAGTCGCGCGATGGTCTTCTCGGTGACCATGAGGCGCGCCACGATGCGCTCGTGGAGCAGGAGTTCCCGCACGAAGCGCTGGAACAGTTCGTGGAGCGCGCGCTGGATGCGGGCGCGCGCGCGCGCGTCCGCGAGCAACGCCGCCAAGCGGTCCAGTGCCACCGGTAGGTATCCAGCCATCTCGTGCTCGACCACTGCCACGAGGTCCTTGGGCATGCGATCGAGCAAGGGGGTCCGATCGCCACGAAGCCGTTCCGCTTGCTTGTGGAGCCAACTCCGGATCGTGGACTCGAGCTCGTCGGAGGCCACCGCGTCGGTGACCCACTGCTCCACGCGCTCGCGAATGGCGGTTTGCCTGGCAACGGTGAGGAGTTCTCCAATGGGCCGGTCGGCGAACTCGTCGCGGGCCTTGCTGAGTAGCCGCTCTGCGGTCTCGCGGAACGCCTCCGAGCCGACGTACGCAGCGAGGGCGTCGGCCACCGACTCGGCGATGCCGTCGATCGCACCGTCGAGCTCGGTGAGCAGCCCCGGCGGCAGCTCGTCACGCAACGAACCCCGTTCGGTGTCGAGGACGGCGGTTACGAAGTGGTGCACAGCGCCGTCGAAGGCTTCACGCATCCCGGGGGCGCTCAACTGCTGGGCGAGATCCTCCGCGGTGAGGAGGCGCTCCCCGACGGTGCGTCCGATGGTTTTGGCCAGCCGCGGCTTGTTCTTGGGGATCGCGCCGTGAAACCGGAACCACCAGAAGCCACGGGGCTCGTACGGGTGGAACAGCATCGAGATCGCCACGGCGTTCGTGAGCCCGCCTGCCAGCGCGCCGAATCCCACCGTGACCGCCGCGCGAAGCAGCGAGAACTCGGCAATCACGGCAACGTGCCTCTCGTGACGTCCTCAGATCGCGAATGCATGCACCAAATCTCCACCCGGCACCCCACGGGCGCCATGGATCGTACGCGAAACGACGGTCACGGGTTTCCAGCACGCCGCACTTCCCACCAGGGTTCCGCCCGGGTTAGCGTTGGAGACCTTCGACACCTCGGGGCTGGTGCCGACTCGTGAATCGTGGAGGACGACGTTGACCAAGCGCCGCATCACCCTGCTCCTCAGTGGCCTCATCTTCATCGTGGCCCTGGCCGCCGTCGGACGGTTTCCGCAGCAGGGTGACCATTTCGGCATCTGGTCGGTGGTCCCGCCGGCGGTCGCGATCATTCTGGCCTTCGCGACCCGGGAAGTGATCAGCTCCCTGTTCATCGGGATCGCCGTGGGCGGGGTGATCAGCGGTGGGGTGTGGTACGAGCTGCCACGGGATATCGTGCAGGGATACCTCATTCCCTCGGTCGGGAGCGAGGCGTATGCCCTGATCCTGCTCGTGTACTTGTGGGCCCTCGGGGGACTGATCGGACTGTGGACTCGCACGGGGGGGGCGCTCACCTTCGCCGAGTGGGCGGGGAGCAAGATCGTGCGCGGCCCGCGGACCGCGAAACTCTTCGCCTGGATCATGGGCATCGTGTTCCACCAAGGTGGCACGATCAGTACGGTCCTCACCGGCACGACCGTCCGGCCCGTCTCCGACAAGCACCGGGTCTCGCACGAAGAGCTGTCGTACATCGTCGACTCCACTGCCTCACCGGCGGCGACGCTCATTCCCTTCAACGTCTGGCCGATCTACGTCGGCGGCCTGGTGGTCGGGACCGTGCCGTTTCTCTCGACTGTTCCGGAGGCCATCGGGTTCTTCTTCACGGCGCTGCCGTTCAATTTCTACGCCTGGTTCGCGGTGCTGTTCACGCTCTTGTTCGCGATCGAGAAGATGCCATTCCTCCCAGGACGGCTGTGGGGGAACGTCCCACTCGTGGTGGGCCGGAAGATGACGCGCGCGATCCTGCGGGCCCGCGAGACGGGTGAGCTCAACCGACCCGGCTCGCAACCGCTCGCGTCGGACGAGCTGTCGGTGGTTCGCCTCGCCCAAGGGTACCGGCCCGGCCTGATCGATTTCTTTGGACCCATGGGCACGCTCCTCGGCGTCGCGATTCTGCCCTATCTCTACACCTTCTTCGTGCTCGGCTCGGACCAGCCGACGCTCCTCATCGCCGAGGCCTTCGTGTTGGCGGTTCTCGTGGGGCTCGTAATCGCGGTGGTCAAGGGGATGCCGCTTCGCGCCGGGATCGACGCGATCGTCGAGGGGTGCAAGGGTGTCACCATCGGGGCGATCGTGCTGGCGTTGGCCGTTACGCTCAAGAGCGTCGCCGATTCCGTGGGCACGGCCCCCTATATCATCGAGGTGACGTCGGGGTTTCTGTCCCCGGTGGTTGTTCCCGCGTTGTTCCTCCTGCTCGGCATGGTGATCGCGTTCTCGACCGGGACGTCGTGGGGCACGTACGCGGTGCTCTTTCCCGTCGCTATGCCGCTCGCGTACTCAATCAACCCGGATCCGTTCTTCGTCACGCTGTGCTTCGCTGCCGTGACCGGGGGCAGTGTGTTTGGCGATCAATGCTCGCCGATCTCGGACACGACGATCCTCTCGTCGCTCGCTACGGGCTCGGACCTCATGGATCACGTATATACGCAGATCCCGCTTGCGCTTACGGCGGCGGGACTCGGCGCGGTGCTCTACACGATCCTGGTCGCTCTCTTCGTCTAGGACCTCCCCAAGGGCGGAACCCGCCGGACCTACGGGTGCCTTGGCGTTCCGCCACGGCCTCGTCTATATTGCATGGCTCTATGTTTGGCACGTTGTCGGAGAATCTGACCGCGACGCTCAAGCGGCTCGCGAGCCGCGGGGTGCTCACCGAATCGGATGTTCGTGAGGGGCTCCGCGAGATCCGACGCGTGTTGCTCGAGGCGGATGTCAGCTTCGAGCTGACCCGCTCGTTCATCGAGCGGGTGCGAGAGCGAGCTGTGGGACTCGCGGCACTCAAGGCGGTGAGCCCCGGGCAGCAACTCGTGAAGATCGTCCACGACGAGCTGGTCGTGCTGCTTGGAGAAACCCAGGCGCCCCTGGCGTTCGCCTCGGTGCCACCGACGGTGATGCTGATCGTGGGTCTGCAGGGTTCGGGCAAGACGACCACAGCCGCCAAGCTGGCGATGCGGCTCAAGCGGGAGCAGAAGGCGCCGTTTCTCGTGGCGGCCGACGTGTACCGCCCGGCGGCCGAAGATCAACTGCGGCAGCTTGGCACGACGATCGGCGTGGGGGTGTACGGGGTGTCGGACCGCGGCGGCGAGGGGACGGCGGATCGGCGGACGGGTGGGACCAGCGGCGAGGTAGTAGAGCTGGTGCAGGCCGGCCTCGCCGCGGCCAGTCGGGCCCGGGCTCGGACGGTCCTGGTGGATACGGCCGGACGGCTTCAAATCGACGACGCCATGATGGCGGAGCTGGCGGCGCTCAAGGAGGCGTTCGCGCCGCAGGAAGTCCTGCTCGTGGCGGACGCCATGACGGGCCAAGACGCGGTACGGATCGCGAAGGGGTTCCATGACACGCTCGGGGTGACGGGCGTGGTCCTGACCAAGCTGGACGGCGATGCACGAGGTGGTGCGGCGCTTTCGGTGTACGGCGTGACGGGTGCGCCGATCAAGTACGTTGGCGTCGGCGAGCACGTCGACGCGCTGGAGCCGTTCGATCCGGAGCGCATGGCCGGCCGGATCCTCGAGCGCGGCGACATCGTGGGGCTCGTGGAGCGGGCCCAGCGGGCGGTGAAGACGGAGGACGCCGAGCGCGTGGCGCGGAAGGCGACCTCCAAGAAGGGGATGGACCTCGAGGATTTCCTCGTGGCGATGCGGCAAGTGCGGGGCATGGGCCCGATTGACACCTTGCTCGGCATGTTGCCCGGCGCCAATGCGAAGCTGCTGAAGCAGGCCAAGGCAGATCCCAAGCGGCTTACGCATGTGGAGGCGATCATCCTCTCGATGACGCCGGAGGAACGACGGCGGCCGCAGATCCTGAATGGGTCGCGGCGCATGCGGATCGCCCGGGGCGCAGGTCGATCCGTGCAGGAAGTGAATCAGCTGCTCAAGCAGTTCGCGCAGATGCAAAAAATGATGAAGCGGGCGGGACGGATGGTTCCACCAGCGATGTTCAAGCAGTTCTGAGGATAAGGGATATGGCGACACGAATACGTTTGCGCCGGGTCGGCCGAAAAGGACAGCCCGAGTACCGCATCGTCGTAGCGGAGCAGACCACCGCCCGCGGCGGCCGGTTTGTGGAGACCCTCGGGCACTACAATCCGCGGTCCGAGCCGGTCACGATCACAGTGGACGCCGAGCGCGCCCGGAGCTGGCTGGCCCGCGGGGCGACGCCCACGAACACGGTGCGTTCGTTGCTCAAGAAGGCCGGCGTCTTCCAGACAGCCACCGAGAGCTGACGTCGGCGGTGGAGGGCGGCTACCTCGCGGTGGCGCGCCTCAAGAAGCCGCACGGGCTCAAGGGCGAGGTCGTTGTCTGGACGCTGACCGATGACCCGGAGCGCGTGCTGGCCGCCGGCCGGGAGCTCGTGCCGGTGGATGAGCAAGGCGAGCCTATCGGTCCGCCGGCCGTGATCGAACGGAGTCGGCCATATCAACGCCTGTGGCTGCTGAAGTTCGAGGGTGTGGCCGATCGGACCGAGCTGGAGGGGTGGGGACAGCGGTTGTTCGGGGCGGCGCGGTCCACCCTGACGCCGCCGGCGGCTGACGAGTTGTACGCCCACGAGGTCGCGGGGACCACGGTGGTCGCCAACGGGGCCGTGGTGGGACGGGCGACGGACCTCCTCGACATCCCGGCCGGCCGGCTGTTGGTCGTGGACGTGAACGGACGTGAGGTGTTGGTGCCGTTTCGCAAGCCGATTGTGCGGCGGATCGATCGTGAGGCGCGGACGATCGAGATCGATCCCCCGCCGGGGCTCTTGGAGCTGTGAACGGTGCTCAGGATCAACGTGGTGACGCTGTTTCCGGAGCTGTTCGCTGAGCCAATCCGGGCAAGCATCGTTGGTCGGGCGGTCGACAGCGGGTTGGTGGCCTTCCGGGTCGTGAACCTGCGAGACTACGCCCACGATCGGCATCGGACCGTGGACGACACCCCGTTCGGGGGTGGGGCGGGGATGGTGCTCAAACCGGAGCCGTTCTACGAGGCGCTCGACGACTTGGCGGCTGAACCGCCCGTCGTGCTCCTGTCGGCCCGGGGGCGACCGTTCGGGCACGACGACGCGGTGCGGTACAGTGTGGGTGAAACGCTGACGCTCCTGTGTGGGCACTACAAGGACGTAGACGCGCGCGTCGCCGAGCGGCCGGGCACCGAGGAGCGTGCGGTGGGAGACGTGGTGTTTTCGGGCGGTGAGTTTCCTGCCCTGTGCGTGATCGATGCCGTCGTGCGGCTGCTGCCTGGGGCGTTGGGCGATCACGAATCGGCGGCCGGTGATTCGTTCTACGACGGATTGCTGAGCCCGCCAAGCTATACGCGCCCCCGCGTGTATCGGGGACTCGCCGTGCCCGAGGTGTTGCTCGGTGGGGATCACGCGGCCATTGCGGCGTGGCGCCGGGACCAGGCCGAACGGGTCACCCGGGAGCGGCGACCGGATTTGTGGGCGCACTACGAAGCTGAACAGCGGTCCGACGGGACCGACACGTGAGAGGTATGTGATGAACGTGATGGATGCCATCGGGCGCGAGGGTCTGCGCGAGGATCTCCCGGATTTCCGTCCGGGCGACACGATCCGGGTTTCGGTTCGGGTACGCGAAGGCGACAAGGAACGATTACAGGCCTTCGAGGGCGTCTGCATCGGCCGTCGCGGAGGCGGGATCAGCGAGACGTTCACCGTGCGCAAGGTGTCGGGCGGCGTCGGTGTGGAACGCGTGTTCCCACTGCATTCGCCGCTGGTGGCGCAGATCGACGTCGTGCGGCGAGGCCGCGTGCGGCGGGCCAAGCTCTACTATCTGCGTCAACTATCCGGCAAAGCCGCCCGGATTCGCGAGCGGCAAGAGTCCTGAGTGCCGGACCCGACGCTTGAGCGCGAACGGGCGCTCTGGGCGAAGGGCTATCGGTTCGTCGCCGGGTTGGACGAAGTCGGCCGTGGGCCGATCGCGGGTCCCGTGGTCGCCGCGGCCGTCATCTTTCGGCCCGGTCAGGAGCCGCTCGACGGACTCAGAGATTCCAAGACCATGACCGCGCTGGCCCGGGAGCGGCGCGCCGAAGA
>JBFIHA010000015.1:0-69337 GCA_041602035.1 Gemmatimonadales bacterium
ACCTCGCATCCGGGCCGGTTCGCTCCCGGCAGCCATGGAGCGATGCCACTGCCGACGGCCCGGAGTGTGGCCCCGCCGCCAACACGGCGCCCACCGTCCAGACGCCCACCGACGACGAGGCCGTTGGACCGCCGACGGAGAGAGCCCTCACTCTTCTCCTAGGAGGTGTGCAATGCGCGCCCTACGCTTGCTGTTCATCCCGCTCGTGCTGGTCGCCTGCACGGACACCCAGGCACCGATTGACCAGCAGCCACTGTTCAACTTCTCGAACGGACCGGACCAGTCTGGGATTGTGTCGCGAGCCAGTGGCGCCTATGCGGCATCCTGGTCTGACGCCGCCACTGGTTGGCGAGTGGTGTTCGGGGCCGATATGCTGGAGTTCTGCGCCGGCATCATCAGTTTCGACGAGCTTCAGTGGGCGGACAAGGTTCTCCCAACGGACGATAGGATCGTGTCCCTCAACGCGTATGAGGCCCGTACGTCGGTCTGGCCTTTCACCGCCTTTGACTGCACCCTGTTCACCACGGTGGACCCCCTGGCCACTGGCTACTCTGACTTCAAGTGGGTCGACAACGACCTGACTTTTTCGGAGCACCCGAACGTCAACAGCTGGGGGTTCAAGGCCAACGGCACGCTGGCTTGGACCATGGACGGTAGTCCCGCACAGTTCAACTTCCACCGGAAGATCGTGGTCAAGAAGGATGGCACGCTCCTGAATTTCCATCAGGAGTTGCAGTTGAAGTAGTGTCGCCGGCTAACCGGCGGCTCGGTGGAGTGCTGTGGCATCGCCCCGAGTGTCCACGGGACGCTCGGGGCGATGGCTTTTGCCGCGGCAGCTATGCCATTCGCCGCCCTAGCCGTTCACCCTGGGCGGCAGTGGTTCGTCACGCACCGAACGTGTGAGGGGGCCTCTGGGGCGCCTGCGACCGCAGCCACTCGGCAAACGCCCGGAACGCGCGCCCCCGATGGCTCACCTCGTGCTTGGCCTCTGGCGAGGCCTCGCCGAAGCTCATACTGAGATCGTCCGAGAAGAACAGCGGATCGTAGCCGAACCCGCCGGTGCCCTTGGGTTCCTCCAAGATGCGACCGGTGCACGTGCCCTCGAAGGAATGCGACGGCGCATCGGGCCGCGGCAGGAACGCCACCACGCAGCGGTACCGCGCGCGCCGCCGCTCCGGCGGCAACCCACGCAGTCGCGTCAGCATCTCACGGTTGTTTGCGGCATCCTGCTGATCCGCCGGCCCGTCGAACATCGCGAACCGGCGCGACCGCACGCCCGGCAACCCGCCCAACGCAAATACCTCGATCCCGGAGTCGTCAGCGACGGTTGGCAGACCGCTCAACCGCGCGAAATACTCGGCCTTGTGTCGTGCGTTGCCGTCGAACGTCTCGGCAACTTCCAACGTCTCTTCGGCACGGGTCTCGGCAATACCGGTTTCGTTCAGAAAGACGAGGTCATAGGGTAGGTCGCCGAGGATGGTGCGGATCTCCCGTTCCTTGCCCGGATTGCGCGTGGCTACCAGGAGCTTGCCCTTCACTGCCCCAGCACCATCCGCTGCTCGGCGAACAACTGCGTGATCCCCCCGTGGGCGAGATCGAGCATGCGCTCCAAATCGTCACGCGCAAATGGGCTGCCCTCGGACGTGCCCTGCACCTCGACGAACCGATCGGGTGCGCGCATGACGACGTTGGCGTCCACCTCCGCCACCTTGTCTTCCGCGTAGTCCAGATCGAGACAGGCGCGTCCGTTCACCATCCCGACCGACACGGCCGCCACCAAACCGGCGAACGGGTTCGGCACCCCGCCGTGCTCGGCCACCCAGGCGCAGGCGTCGGCCAGCGCCACGGCCCCGCCCGTGATGGCGGCGGTCCGCGTGCCGCCGTCCGCCTGGAGCACGTCGCAGTCCACCGTGATAGTGCGCTGCCCGAAGTCGAACCCGGTGAGCGCCGACCGCAGGCTGCGACCAATGAGCCGCTGAATCTCCGCGGTCCGCCCACCGGTCCCCCGCCGCTCACGCTGCGATCGTTCCGTGGTGGCGCGGGGCAACATCGCGTACTCAGCCGTAACCCAGCCGAGGCCCGTGTCGCGGCGCCATCCGGGTACCCTGTCTTCGACGCTCGCGGTGCACAGCACGACGGTGCCCCCGAACCGCACCAGACACGAGCCTTCGGCGTAGGGATTCACTCCGCGCTCCAGGGTGACGGGGCGCAGCGCGTCGACCGTGCGGCCGTCGGGACGCGACGGCATCAGTCGTCGTCCGGCGGCTTGGGTGGGGGCGGCACCGGTTGCTCGCCCGTTGGGGGAGCTTCGGCGCCCCGCCCCGCGGAGTGCCGCACCCCCCAGCGACCGAACGACCACTTGAGGAGCGGCGGGGCGATGAACGTGGTCCCCATGAGCATGATCACCACGGCGCTGAACAGTTCGGTGTTCACTACGCCGGCCATGAGCCCCATGTTGGCGAAGATGAGTCCCACTTCGCCCCGCGGGATCATCCCGATGCCCACGCCCACGCGGTTGAACTTGATCCACGGCGCGGCCCATCCGGCCACGATCTTCCCGATGATCGCGATCACGAACAGCGCGCCCCCGATCAAGAGCACCGAGATGTTCTCGGGGTTGGTCGGATCGAGCAGGCTCACGTCGAACTTGGCCCCGATACTGAGGAAGAACACCGGGGTAAAGATGTCGGCCACTGGCTTGATGCGGCTGCTGATCACATCGAACTGATTGGTCCCGGAGAGAATGAGGCCCGCGGCGAAGGCGCCGATGATCATCGCGAGCCCCGCCTGATCGGCCGCGGCGGCCATGAGCAGCAGGAACGCGAAGCCCGACACCAGGAGCATGCCGCGCACCCGCATCTGATCCAGCAGGCCAAACACGCGGGGGGCGAGGAGCAGACCGATGCCGACCGCGGCCACCAGGAACCCGATCGCGATCACGACCGAGCGGCTCACCGAGAGCACCGAGATCGCGTTGCCCGCGACCAGGGCCGAGACCAACCCCAGGAGCACGATGCCCATGATGTCGTCGATCACCGCCGCCCCGATGATGAGACGGGCCTCGACCGAGTGCATGAGCCGCAGGTCCTGGAGTACGCGTGCCGTGATGCCCACCGACGTCGCCGTGAGCGTTGCGCCGAGGAAGATGGCAGTTGTCGTCGCTGAGGCGTGATTCAACGAAGGATCGATGAACGGAGCCATCCAGAACAGGATGCCCCCGGCCAACGGCACGACCACCCCGACCACTGCCACTGAAAAAGCGCCGCCACCGACGCGGAACATTTGCTTGAGGTCCGTCTCCAAGCCGATCTCGAACAGCAGCACGACGACGCCGATCTCGGCGAAGATCGTCACGATCTCGGTGAGCGGGTTGTCGGGCGACGTGGGGATGATGCCGAGCACGCTGCCACCGAGGAAGATGCCGGCGATCAGCTCGCCGAGCACCGCCGGCTGGCCGATCCGCTCGAACAACTCCCCGGAGAACTTCCCGGCCACCAGCATCACTGCGAAGATCACGAAGACGCTCACCATCAGCTCCGTCCCGTGTCCACCACCTTCCTGTGCCGCCCAAAGGGGCGACGCAGCCGCCAATTGGAGTACGATGGCGGCTCCCACACCGCGTCGAATGGTCATAGTCTCCGTGTACCGTCTCAGAGCCTGGCCCGGGCCTCCGGCCTGAACGTGTAGATGTAGTTGACGAAGGGAAGTTCGAGCGTCACGGCATAGGACGTAGACACTTTGATCTCACGAGGACGCGCCGTCCGTCGGATCGTGAGCTTGCGGGCCTCGGGGGGGAGACCCAGCGATTCGATCTTGTTGAGCACCCGTCGTCGGATCTCGATGTCCTCGATGGTCGAGGCGAACTGCACCGTCGACCGCATCTCGTCGAGCAGCTGGAGATACCGGAACACGTGTCCGCCGATCGGGATGCCATAGTACAGCACCACGGCGAGCACCAAGAGCGAGATCAAACATCCCCGCCGGCTCGCGCCGCGGGTGGAAGCCACCCGGGGCCTCACCACTGCGACTGGGCGCCGTCCACGATGTCCGCGACGAGCTTCTCGAGGGCCACCTTCCGCCCGTCGGCCTCCTGGGGCGGCTGGTATTCCCCGTCGACCGAGAGCCCCGACCGCTGCCACAACATCCGTCCCTCCCGCTGGTCGAAGATCTCGATGTTGATCATGAGCCGGACGCGCCGGCGCGTGACCTGCACCGCCCCACCGACGCCCGGTTGCTGCGAGAGCAAGAGATCCGGTTCGTAGCGCACGATCGCGCCGCGCACCACAGCGTCGGCACTGGTCTCAGAGGCCTGCCGCAGGCCGAGGCGCCGCTCCATGGCCTCCCGCACCGCATCTGCCACTTCCTGCACGAGGACGGGTTCGGCCGTTTGGTTGTCGAAGGGGAGAATGGCGACGGTCTTGATGTTGCCTGGCAGCCCGCCGCCGGCGAAGCCGTAGAGGCACGCCGACACCGCGAGCGCCACCGCGGTCAGCAGCCCGATCGGCTCACGGTTCCTTCCAAATGCTCGGATCGATCTCGGCGACAGTTTCGATCGCCTCCACCGTGAAGTGCACGAAGCTCGCGGATTCCGGGAACACCATCCGCGCGCTCACTGGGCGGAGGACGGAATCGGCGTATTCGACCTGTACCGTCCCCACCACATCACGCAGGCGTCGCATTTCCGCCGCGAGGCCGGCGGGCTGCCCCTGCGTCCACACGAAGGTCAGCGTGTCGGTGATCGACGCATAGCGCCACCGCCGTACGCCACCGGCTTCGTCGCCGAACACCTGCATCTCGGGCGGTGGGCTCGGCAGGATGCCCAGAGCGGTCCAGAACAGCGGCGCCACCCTGATCAGCTGCTCGACGTCGTCCTGTGGCCGCGACCACAGGATCTCATCACCCACCACCACGGCGGCGCCCGACCGGCCGAAGGGGGCGCGGTAGTCGAACCGCACCGAATCGGGCGGCACGAACACGACCGCCGCCCGCCCCCGCGCCGACCCCTGCTGCGTTTGATACGTCCACCGCAAATCGTAACGCAACGGCTCGACCGGCTGATGCGGGGCGAGCCATTCGGTCAGGGTCGTTCGCGACACCGGCGGGAGACCGGCGGGCGCAAGCCGCGCCGTTCGCACACCGCACCCCGACGCGATCACCACCAGCATCAGGGCACCGGCATAATAGGGCACGCAGGACCGGCGGTCAAGCGCAAGCCGTTGCGGCATCAGTAGTTAAATCCAAAGAAGAAATCGGTGAACCAGCGGTTGTCCTCGATCGGCGGCAGAGCATACCCAAACGTGTCGCCGAAGGCAAACCGCCACCCCATATCCATGCGCAGCACCATGGCGAACCCGAGCGGCAGCCGAAGGCCGAATCCACCACTGCCGATGATGCTGCGCCCGTCTGTTGGGTCGTTCCACGCGCCGCCCGCGTCTAGGAACAGCGCGCCCTGCACACCGGGGAACCGCACGGGCCCGAACGGGAAGCCCAGCGTCACGTAGTTGGTGATGGGAAACCGAAGCTCCTGATTCAGCAGGAAGGCGCGCGAGCCACCCACGTTACCGATGCGGGGGTAGCCGCGGAGCCCCCAGGGACCGCCGATAGCCACGCGCCGCGGTCGGCTCCCGTCGGAGTAGAACCCGATTGCGCGCAGCGCGTACGCGGTCTGCAGCCCCAGCCGATGATACGTGCGGTAGTCCAGCGACACCTGCCACGAGTCGAACCGGCCGTTGCTGAGGTCGTTGGTGATGCCCGCAGTAATGTTGGTGCGGGTGCCGTCGATGGGTCCGCTCGGCAGCCACAGCGAGTTGTCGTGCACGTAGCTGACATAGTTCGACGCCAGCCACCCCACGCGCCGTTGGTCGCCCTCGACGAACGATGCGAAGTCGAACCGATCGGAGTGCTCGAAGCGCAGCGCAGCCCCGATCCGTCGGAAGCGGGACAACGGCCATCGGACGTCGGCGAACACGCCGTACGAGGTCTCCTCATAGAGCGCCGAGTAGTCGGCGCTGGTGAACAACCCGCGCAGGCGGAAGGCACCCACGCCCCAGTTCAACCGGCGCTTCCGGTTCAGGTAGAGCGCGGACGCGTTGATGTTGTCGATGAGGTTTCCGAAGTTTTGGGATTGGAACGTCGCGGCCGTCACGTACAGCAGGTGATCGCTCAACAGATCGGAGAACTGCAGTACCATCCCCTGCACCGACCCAATCCCCGGAGCCACCAGGGCATCGCCGAGCGCGAAGTCCAGATGGAGTCCCGGCTCGTACGGCAACGGTTCCGCGGAGGCATATGGCGATGCAGTGAGTTCCGGCCACCGCCACCGCGTCATGTCGATGCTGTCCGCCAGCGTGATGACCGCGCCGTCATCGAGTCCTACCCGCTCGGGAGGGGCGCGATACACCCGGAGCGTGAGATCGCCGAACGCGGAGAAGATGAGGCTGCCCTCCTCGGGGAGCCATTGCGGATCGAACACGCTCGTCAGCGTATTGCTCTCGCGCCGTCCCGTGCCGGTGGCGTCCACCGAATAGATGTCCGACACGCCGAGTCGATCGGACGTGAAGTAGATCCGCCCGTCACGCGCCCACCGTGGCTGCTGGTCCCGCCACGCCCCGTACGTGAGATGTCGAATCGCCCCGCCCTCCAGATCCAGCACAAACAGATTCAGGGCGCCGTCCACACCATAGGACGTGCGATCCGAGCTGAACACGAGGGCGCCTCCGTCCGGGGCGAACGAGGGATCCAAATCCTGGTACCGATCGTCCGAGAGCCGCTCCAGCCGCACGTTATCGAGCCACAGGCGGTACAGATCGGAATACCCGGCCTCACTCAGCCCGCTGAACACCACACTCTCGCCGTCCGGCGCCCACGCCGGCGAGAGGATCGACACCAGGTCGGCAAACTGATAGCGGCCGACCACCTCCTGCTCGGCCAGATCCCAGAAGAAGAGGGCATCGCGGTCGAGGTACCGAGAGGAGAACACCACCACGCCCGTTCGCACGTCCAGCCGCGACGAGAGGCTGTGGAACGACTCGAATTGCGCCGACCGTTCGCCCTTCACCACGACGTCGCGATCCTTGGGCCGGTCCCACGAGCCGCGGTAGATGTTCATGTACCCGGTGCTCGGCGACAGAAACAGGTACTGCAGCACGGAGTCGGGCGGGTGGCGAAACGCCACGGGCTTGACCGCTAGGTCGGCGATGGCCTCCGCGGCGACGCTCAGTGGGCGCCGGTTGGTGATCTCGGGATAGTAGGTGCGCTGAAAATGGTAGCGCAGCGCGCTTTCCAATTCCTCGATCGGCACGCCGTAGACCGCCTCCACCGCCTCGTCGAATGTGGAGTACCGCCACAGGTCCCGGTACAGGACTTGGACCCGCCAGTCACCGTATTCGGCGGCGAGCCAACGGTGAATGGCTCCACCGATCGGGTAGACCACACCACTCGTCACCAGCGACAGCCGTCGGAGGCTCGGCATCGTGCCGGCCACGGTCAGGTCCCTGAGCAGGGTCTCGTCGAGTGCGTCCTCGCCGGCTGACCAGAACTCGGCGAGTCCCTCGGTCCACCACAGGGGGAGGGGCGGAATGCGGGAGCGGGGCGAGCGCACCCGCACCTCGGCGATCACGCTCAGCTGGAACGCATGCACCAACTCGTGACGGAGCGTATGTCGGAACTCGAAGTAGTTGCCGTTGAAGGGGACGGCCACCCGCCGCTTCAAGAACTCGGTGACGCCGAGGATCCCTTCCGGCGGGATGAACGGCAAGATGTTGGTCTGCTCGAAATCGGCGTGCAGCGCGTAGATGATGACCGGGATCCGTCTCCGCGGCGTGTGCCCGAACTTCCGCTCGAGGACGTGCACGCTTTCCTCCGCGTACGCGAGCGCCAGTCTCGCGAGCTCGTCCTCTTCGGGGTAGAAGTACAGGTCCACGTGGTCGCCGCGAAGCACCTGCCACTTGAAGTCGCGGTACTGGACCTTGTTCTGCCCGAAGTAGCCGAGCTGCGCATGGACCGGCGCCGTACCGGCGAGGAGCGCGATGGCGACGATCGGGATCCAGCGGCCGCCCTCCACGTCATCGCCTCCGAACGGTGCGAATGCGGTCGCCCTGGGTGGTGCGTCGCAGTACCTCCATCCCTTCCTGGACCTCGCCGAACACCGTGTACGTCCCGTCCAGGTGCGGCTGCGGTCCGAGCGTGATGAAGAGTTGACTGCCGCCGGTGTCCGGGCCCGACAGCGCCAACCCGACCGTGCCGGTGTCATACCGCCGCCGGTTCACCTCGTCGCGCAGCGCGAACCCGGGCCCGCCCCAGCCGTCACCGCGCGGGTCACCGCCCTGCACCACGAAGTCGGGAACCACACGATGCCAGGTGGTGCCGTCGAAGAAGCCTCGGTCCACGAGCTCGAGCACCGCATTGGCGGTCATGGGCGCATCGGCGGCGTAGAGCGCGATGACGACCGCCCCGCGCTCCGTGTCCAGGAGCAGGCTCGGCACCGTGCCGTTCCGTTCGGCCGGCAGGAGCAACGACCGGGCGATCGCACGGTAGTCATCGAGATCCCTGCCCGTCTCAGCCGGGAAGGCCGGACCCCATCGCTGCGCCGCTACCGCGAGGTGGCGCTCCGCTGCTCGCCGCACCAAGTAATCGTCACAGGTGGGAAATCGGGACAGGAATCGATCTTCGACCGTGTAGGCCGGTGTGGGGCCGAGGGCGGCGATGGCTCCCAGCGCCTCCACGATCGCGATGCGGGCGTCGGGAACGGGATCTCGCTGCGCCCGCGCGTATGCATCGACCAGCGCAGCGATCTCGGTCGGCGACGGCGCGTCACGCACCGCGCCCGCCGCGAGCGCTCGCACCACGGGGTCGGGATGGGACAAGAGCTCCGGCGCGAGTTCTCGCGCCCAGCTGCTGTCCGTGCGGCCCAACGCCGTGAGGGCCGCGCCCGCGACCCGCCCATCGGCATCGCCAAGCAGCCGCTCGAGCCACGCGATGGCCGTATCGCCGCCGAGCACACCGAGCGCCGAGGCGCCGGACGCTCGAAATCGCCAGTCCGAATCGGTGATCCACGCGGCTGCGCGCCGGATGGCCGTGCCGCGGTCCACGCGGGAGAGTCCCAGCAGCGCCTCGCGACGCATGGCGAACACCCGGTCGCGCTCCGACTCGGCCAACGCGCCCTGCGCTCCGGGACCACCCAGCCGGCCGAGGGCCGCCACTGCCTGGACGCGAACGTTGATGTCGGAGTCGCCAAGCCGATCGAGCGCCACGCCGGTTAGCGCCGGATCGCCGTAGGTCGCCAAGGCGTTCAACGCCTGGATACGCACGCCGGGGTTCTCATCGTCGGCGAGCCGGGCCACGACTTGCGCCACCGCCGAGCGTCCGAGATTGGCCGAATCGGCAAAGCTGGCCGTCAAAGCCCGCACGGCGACGGATCGAATCCGGGCATCGGTATCGTTGGTGGCGTTGAGCAGCACCCCACCGGCTTCTGGAATGCGCAGGCGCGCCAGCGAATAGATCGCGCGGCGTCGCACGTCGGGGGCGTCGAGCGACGCGAGTCGCCGCAGCGTGGCTCCCGGCGCCGCGGTCGCCAGACGCCACGCCTCACCCACGGCCTGCACCGCGATGGGCGCCGCGGCACCCGACTCGAGCCCACTCGTGGCCTGCGTGAGCAGCTCGTCGATGGCGCGCGCCGCTTGGGCGCCTCCGATCATGGCGAGCGCCGTCGCGGCCTCGACCGCACCGCTCCCCGGCGAGCGCACAAGATCCAGCGCACGGTCGCGCAGCGGCGGCACCGCACTCGGATCACCGAGCAGGCCAAGGGCAAACGCGGCCACCTCCTGCACCGTGCTGTCCGTATCGCCGAGCAGCTCGACCAACAGCGGCGTGCCGGCCGTGGCCTCGATACGACCCACCGCCAGCGCGGCATGCCGGCGCACGACCGGGTCCGGGTGCCGAGTAGCTGCTTGGAACAGCGCTAGGTCGAAGCGGCGCGCGTCTTCCGCCGCCAAAATACCCGCGAGTTGATCGACGACCGCTTCGTCCTGGGCGCGGACGGGGGTCGTGAAGGAGAGGAGAAGAACGAGGCTAGAGACGCACCGGATCGGGAACCGGTTCCAGCTTGGCGCGAACCTCCGGAGGGATCGTCGTGAGCACATAATTCGAATCTACCGCCACCAGCGACGTTTGTGCCGTGGCGAGCAGGAGCCCGTCGTCGGACCGCTCGACCGCATAGCCGAACGAGACGCGGCGGCTTGCGACATCTCGTACCCAGCACCGCACGCGGAGAAGGTCGTCGAAGCGCGCAGCCTGGCGGAACCGCACCTGCGCGTCGACGACCGGGAGCTTCAGACCTTGTAGCTCCAACTCCCGGTAGCTTACCCCCCGGCGCCGCATGTGATCCGTGCGCGCGGCCTCGCACCACACCAAGTAGTGCGAATGATGGGCGACGCCCATTTGGTCGGTTTCGGCATACCGCACGCGGAACTCGTACGCCGTGATATCCATACTGTGAGCGCTGGTTTCGGTTCAGTCAGTTGGCGAGTGCGACCTCGTCCACCACCCCGACGATGACGGCTCGTACGGCGCCGGGATCGAGGCCGAGAATCTGTCGCGCGCCGTTGCCCTCGTCGAGGACGAGGACGGTATCGCCCGGTCCGGCCTGGGCGACGTCCACCGCGATATCGTACGTCCCGGACTCAGCGGCATCGAGATTCAGCCGATCCACCAACAGGAGACGGCGCCCCTCCAAGTGCGGAATCTTGATGGTGGCGACCACGGTCCCGACAACTTTGCCAATGTACATCGTCAGCCCGTACCGTGCGTGTCACGGTGCCAGATGGCCGTGGCGCCGCCGAGCCCGCGATCCATGCCGACGTGATCGACGAGACCCGTAATCGCGAGATCGACCGGAACGAAGACGATCGGGAGCGCCTGCGCTGCTTCGCGACTTCCCACCACGAATACCAGATGGCCCGGTCCGGCCTGCGCGGTCGCATCGGCCGCCACCTGAGGATCACCGCGCGGCTCGCGAATCTCGTCGAGGGGCTGGACGACGAGGAGTTTCACTCCCTCGAGCCCGTCATACTTGCTCGTGGCAACCACCGTGCCGATCACGCGAGCGAATTTCACAACCGCTCCAGCACGCGCGCGCTGAATCGGGTCGCATCGGACACGTTGGTCCACATGTCGCGGTGCAGCTGGGGGATCACCACCTTGCGAACCAACAGCCCCGGCCGTGGCAGCGCGCCGGCACCGAGGTCCACGGCGGCCTCGACGTCCGCCACCACGCCGGAGTACAGCACGATGCCCTTCCCACCCAGGCCGTCGGCGAGCCGCACTTCCACGAGGTGAACAGCGGCCCCCTTGATGCCTGCGTCGGCGGCGTGGATCGCTGCAGCCACTGTCGAGGTCTCGACGACCCCGAGCGCCTCCGTGACATCGGGCATGCGCCCGCCCCCGATCGCGTCCACTACCTCGGGGTGCACGTGCGGCAGGAACACGTAATCGAGCACCGTGTCCCCGCCCACGTCCCGTCCTGCCGCCAAGGATTCCTGCACTTCCGCCACGGTGCCACCGATGAGCACGAGGTACCGCCCGGGCTGCACCGTGCCCGCCTTCAGGATGTCGATCTCGGCCCGCTTGGCCATGGCGTCGGCCGCCTCGATGCCCACGGCGACGCTGCTGAAATCGACCAGGGCCAGCGCGGGCTCGATACTGCTGCGTGAGGTCGGCATTGTCGCCATCACACGATCCGGAAGGAGTCCTTCAGCACACAGCGCCGAATGCGGCTGAAACTGATGGGGTTGGTGATCCCCTCCCCCGTGGGACTCGCAATGGTGAAAGAGCAGTAGCCCTCGCCGCCGTAGCCCAACCCGTCGAACGAGGCCCCGTTCTTGACGAAGATGCTGCAGTCGATCTCCCGAGCCATGCGGCTCAGATGATCGAGATGCTTGGAGTGCATGACCGCAGTGTGGCGGAATCCGTGCTCGGCGGCCTTGGCGAGGTCGATGCCTTCGTCGGCGTCACGCACTCGCACGAGCGGCAGGATCGGCATCATCTGCTCGCTGAACACAAGGGGGTCATCCCGGTCAACCTCGACCAGCACGAGTCGTACCTCGTCTCCCGCCTCGATACCGATCTCCCGAAGCAGCACCGCGGCGTTCTTCCCGATGAACTCGGTATTCATCTTCCCGGGCCGACCGGTCGTCGGGGGGGCCGTGAAGATCACGCGTCGCAGCCGGTCCAGCTCGCGTGCCTCGATCTCCACGGCCCCGTGCCGGACCATGACCTGCTTCAACTCGTCCGCGATCGACGCCACCGCGAACACTTCCTTCTCGTCGGTGCACACGATGTTGTTGTCGAACGAAGAGCCCGCCACGATGTCACGTCCGGCCTGCTCGAGGTCGGCGGTCTCGTCCACGACCACGGGGGGATTGCCCGGCCCGGCACAGATGGCCCGTTTCCCGCTCTGCATGGCGGCGCGGACGACGCCGATGCCGCCCGTGACAGTCAGCAGGTTCACCTGGCGGTGGGTCATGAGCTGTTGCGCCGACTCGATGGTCGGTTCGGCGATCGCCGCCACGAGGTTTGCCGGCCCGCCCGCCTCGACGATCGCGTCGTTGATCAGCTGAACTGCGTGGTTGGAGCACTGCCTGGCGCCCGGGTGGGCGTTGAACACGACGGCGTTACCCGCCGCCACCATGCTCAGGCTGTTGCAGACCACCGTTGAGATGGGGTTGGTGCTCGGGGTGATCGATCCGATCACCCCGTAGGGGGCGAACTCGACCACCGTGAGCCCCCCGTCCCCGCTCCACGCGCCGGTCTCCAAGAACTCCGTCCCAGGAGCCTTGTTGGCATTGAGCAAAACCTTCTCGATCTTGTCCTCATACCGCCCCATTCCGGTTTCCTGCCACGCTTCGTACGCCAGTGGCTGCGCGTTCTCTCGGACCTTGCGCCGGATGTGGGCGATGATGTGCTCGCGCACGGAGAGCGGGAGATCGTGGAGTGCGCGGAACGCGTTCGCCGCGGCGCTCACCGCGCTCTCGACGTCGGCAAAGAGGTTCTCGCCATGACGAACCGCCGAAGCCGCCGGGGGTGGCTTCCGCCGAACGCCGACTCGCGCGGTCCGGTCCCCCGGCGGCGTGCGCTCGGCGTGGCGGAGCTCGGCATTCACGCGGTCGATGACCGCCTGAATCTGCTGGAGGTCCATGGTCATCCGTCCTTCGCCTTGTCGTACGTCACCGTGCCATCGACCTCCACCGTATCGACGATGGCCATGATAACGCCGTCCACCGGGCGTTTATCGGTCATCTTGGTCTGGCGGGCGGAACTCCCCGTCGCATACAGGACGACCTCGCCGAGGCCGGCACCGACAGCATCGGCGGCGACAACGTATCCGCCCTTGTCCTTTCCGCGGACGTCCAGTTGCGTGAGCACGAGCAACTTGACGCCGTCCAAGGACGGCTCCTTGCGCGTCGCCACCAGCGTCCCGACCACTCTTCCTAGCAGCATAGACGACTCCGTGTCCGCCGCAGACGTCCCGCACCCACGGATGGCGTGGGTGCGGTGCGGCGCCGGCTGGCAATCGGACCAGCCGTCAGAGGTTTGCTCGCCGCGGCCTCACTTCTTGGTCGCCTTCATTCCCTCGGTCTGGCGACCCAACGGCAGCGCGCGATCCACGTTCGCGTGCGGACGCGGGATGACGTGGATGGCCACCAGCTCCCCGACTTTCTTCGCGCCGGCGGCACCCGCCTCGACAGCCGCCTTGACGGCCGCCACGTCGCCACGCACCACGGCGGTCACGTGTCCGCCGCCAGTCTTCTCGTAGGCAACCAGCTCCACCTTGGCGGCCTTCACCATCGCATCGGCTGCCTCGACCATCGCCGGGTAGCTGCGCGTCTCGATCATGCCCAGCGCTTCGATCGCTAGATAATCCTCGGCCATTCCTGCCTCCACGACATCGGTTGAAGTCTCACGTTCCCGCTATCAGTCACGGCGCTTCGTGTCTACCGCTCGACCACCGGTCCCTTCGATGGCCGCTACCGCCGCGCCGTATCCCGCCATGATGTCCCGCTCCTCACCACCCAGGTACACGCGACCGAAACTCCCGAACGCGCGCACGTCGAGAATGCTGATGTTCGCTTCTTTCTCCGCCTCGTTGGCCGCGAGCGCCGCATAGCCGGCGGGCTCCACCTCGAGCACGTACAGTGTCTGCCCGGCGAGCAGCATGTGTCCGTAGCGCATGCGATTCACCAGCTGTACCTGGTGGGCGTCCACGTGCCGGATGATCTGACTCGACACCACCCGCGGCCTGATGCGATCCGACTCACTCAGGCCCAGCGCGCCCAGGATGGCGGCGCCCGCCGCCCGGACCTCCGCCTGTACCTCGTGATGCACCTCGAGCAGGCCGAACAGGCGCTCTACCACCTGCATGCCCGGTCGAACCCTGGTGGATTTGAGGGCGATGTCCGTGATGCGGTTGACCTCGATGCCGGGGGAGATCTCCACCCACAACGAGGTATCGCCCGGCAGCGGCAGGAAGCCGCGTGCCACGGTCCCGAGATACGCCGCATGCTGCGGCTGCAGACTGTCGAGGAAGGCATAGGTGCGGAGATCAACGGTCATGCGCACTCCTCACGATTCGGCCTCCTGAATGATCCTCACGCTCGCGCTGGCGCCGATCCGACTGGCGCCCGCGGCAATCATCTTCTGGGCGTCGGCGTAGGTGCGGATTCCGCCGGCGGCCTTCACGCCTACCTGCGGCCCCACCACGTGTCGCATCAGGGCGACGTCTTCGGCCGTTGCGCCGCCCGGGCCGAAGCCCGTGGACGTCTTTACGAAATCGGCACCGGTGATCTTGGTGAGGTAGCTGGCCGCGACCTTCTCCTCGTCGGTGAGCAGGGCAGCCTCGATGATCACTTTGAGGATCGCCCCGCCGGCATGGCAGGCCGTCGCCACCGCCGCGATGTCCCGTTCCACCAGCTCGTAGTCACGCGACTTGAGGGCCCCGACGTTGATCACCATGTCCACCTCGGTCGCGCCGTCGCGGATCGCCTTCTGGGTCTCGAAGACCTTGGTCTCCGTGGAGGTGGCCCCCAGGGGGAATCCGACCACCGTACACACCAGCACGTCACTGCCCTTCAAGAGATCCGAGCACAGCTTCACGTACGACGGATTCACACACACCGAGGCGAAGCCGAACTTGCGCGCCTCGTAGCACAGCTGGGCGATCTCTTCCTGCGTGGCATCGGGCTTGAGCAGCGTGTGGTCGATCATGTGGCTGAGACTGCCGTCGGTGGGTGCCACGCCGAGGGTCGCGGCAATCCGGTCGGCGCCGGCGTCGACGACCGGCTGCACCCGATCCACGTATTCGCGCGGCGAGGCGGCCAGTGTGGCGCTCCCGTTGCCCGATCCCGCTGAGGTCCCGCGCTCCCGCACGTGGACCAACACCTGATGGGTGATCTGCTCAATGATCCGCTCGAGGGTATCGTCGTCAAACTGCATCGCGCATTGCCTCACGTGCGGGCCCCGCGTCGTTGGTCGTGTTCGTCCCGCCTGACGAGCGCCGTTCGAGATCCATGATCTTCGCTACGCGGCGGGCATGTCGCCCGCCCTCCGCAGGGGTATCCAGCCATACGCGAACGATGTCGAGCGCCGTGCCTTCATCGGTGATGCCACTCCCCAGCGTCAGGACGTTGGCATCGTTGTGGGACCGGCTGTTGATCGCCGTTGCCCGATCGTAGCATGCCGCCGCGCGCACACCGCGGATCTTGTTGGCTGCCATACAGGAGCCCACACCTGCACCGTCCACGACGATGCCTCGCCACGCCTGTCCCCCAGCGACCTTGCGCGCGACCGCTTCGGCGATGTCGGGGTAGTCGACCGCTGCTGAGGTGTGGCTCCCGACGTCGCTGACCGTATAGCCGAGCGTGCCCAGGTGGCGCTTGACGGTGTTCTTCAACTCGAACCCGCCGTGATCGCCCCCGACCGCTACCGTCCGGTCGCGAGCCGCCGCGGCTCCCACCGGCGGTCGATCGGCCGCGGTCGTGGAGCTGCCGCGCTCTACCAGCGAAACCTTGCGCTCCATCGCCACCTGACGGGCAAGCGGCGTGATCAGCGCCCCGACCGGAATCGCGAGTTCGCCGCCGGGTCGCGCGGCCTCGACCTCCTGGCCCGTCACGAGCGCGCGTCCGCGCGCACCCGTCTCGGCGGGAGAACGGCCGACGGCTCGCAGAACGATCCGACGCACCATGGCACGAATGCGCTGCTCGTCAGCCATCGCGCCCCTCGCCGTCTACCATGTCCGCCACGCCGAGCCATTCGGTCCGCGGCCCGATCGGTCGCGCTGCCGCGACTCCCTGCTTCCCGACGCTTGCCCTTCGCCACGCTCGAACCGGGCGCGGTCTTCCATGCAGCTCATGTGGTACTTGAACTGGCCGACCGCTGCGTCGTACGGCTCGATCCCGTGGTGGGCTCGGGCCTGCATCACGCCGCCCTC
Source organism: Gemmatimonadales bacterium (assembly GCA_041602035.1). Taxonomy (GTDB): domain Bacteria; phylum Gemmatimonadota; class Gemmatimonadetes; order Gemmatimonadales; family GWC2-71-9; genus JAOTVV01. Next base: position 16,481 of record JBFIHA010000015.1, read on the forward strand.
CATGACCGCGAGCACCAGCCGGGCGAGCGCCTCGCGAGGCAGGTCGCCGGGCAGCCGGTCGCCAGCTGCCTCGAGCCAGCGATGAACCTCCCGGGTCCAGCTCGCGAAGTACCGGTCGATGGGGTCTCGCGCAGCAGGGATCGTGTCCGAAACCTCCAGCGCCAGGTTGCCGACGGGGCAGCCACGGGTGAACCCCGTCATCTCGAGGTTGCGGCGGTACAGATCCAGCAGCACGAATACTCGTTCGAGGGGATCAGCGGTCGTGCGTTCAACGGGCTCGAAGACCCGTATCCGTAACTGGGACAGATGGCGCTCAAGCACGCCGAGCAACAGGGCCTCCTTGCCACGGAAGAAGTGGTACAGGCTCCCACTCCTGACACCGGCCGCCCGGAGCACCGTGGCCACCCCAGTGGCACCGTAGCCGCGCTCGTGGAACAGGCGCTCGGCGATCTCGAGGATTCTGTCCCGCGTAGCGCTTGTCGACCCTCGATTTGATTGATCGACCAAGAACAATCCTCTGTCCAGGATGCCATGCCGTTGCTACTTGAGTTGATCAATCATTCAACAATCGTGGGAAATGTCAAGCCCCCGGGCTGCCTGGAGGGCCAAGCCCTACCCCATTCGCCCGAACGGTGGCGCCGGCCGGAGACTTCTGGGCGGTGTCAAGTTGCGGCGGAAATGGGAGAGTCTCTATACTCCGCCGGTGCCCGCCGACACTGCCATCGTGGTCTCCGATGCCCATCTGGGCTATGCCCCAGATGAGGTCACAGCGGCGTTTCACAGGTTTCTCGAGGTCGTCCCAGCCCTTGGCAATCATCTGGTCATCAATGGGGACCTGTTCGAGTTCTGGTTCGAGTACCGGTCGGTGATTCCCCGGCAGGCGTTTCCCACGCTGGAGGCGCTGGCCGTGTTGCGTCGAGCCGGGGTGCAGCTCACGCTGACCGGCGGGAATCACGATCGGTGGGGTGGCCCATTCTGGACCGAGCAACTGGGGGCCGCGTTCCACCCCGACGGCGTCGAGCTGGTGCTTGGGGGTCTTCGGGCGCTCGTGACCCATGGGGACGAGCTCGGTGGCGAGCGCCGCGCGGCTCGGCTGCTGCACCGCATCACCCGTCATCGGGCGGTGGTTGGCCTGTTCCGGACCCTGCATCCCGACCTCGCATTCGGGCTGGTCCGGCGCCTGTCACCCCATTTGGCCGCCGGCGCCCGCGACGAGGTAACACGACGCCGGGCGGCGGGGCGGCAGCTCGGCCGGGCCCGTGACATCCTCGATGAGCGCGGGGACCTCAACCTGGTCGTCAACGGGCACACCCATCTCCCCTCACTGGTCGCCGTGCGCGACCAGCAGTGGTACGTGAACCCCGGGGCGTGGGCCGAGGGGTTCCGCTATGCCACCGTCACCGCCGAGGGCCCGTTGCTACGGCAGTTTGGGGAATGAGTCGGATTAGGCTTTACCAGTAGAGCCGGATACCGAGCGCCGGATCGCCGCTTGGCAGTCGGTCCGCCCTGAGGTCGACCGGGAAATCCCAGAGGTTCGCCGCCACATAGGCTTCGGCGGCCGCCAACAAGTGATTGAACGCCAGCAACACGGCCCAATCCTGCACTTCGGAGCGCTTCCCCTCCAGGTCCTCCACACCAGTGTCCCGTTGGTAGTGCAGCTGATGCACCGCCTTGACGGTCATCGTGAGCGTGAGCCCTTCCCAGAAGATGAAGATTGCTCCGGTGACGTGGCGGTCGAGAGAGGCTTGGCCCCACCCAGGCAGGAGGAGCGATCGCAGGGCGGCCTCGAGCGGGGAGACCGGAGGCTCCACCCGGAACGGTGGCACCTTCACCGTGTCCTGCGGCTGTGGCTGCTGCTGTTGGGGTGGAGTCCTGGGGACGACCTGTGCGTTCACCGTTGCGGTCCCCGCGACGAGCAACGTGGCGAACAGCGCTACCGGACGCACAAAACCTGGAGGTGACGGGGGTAGATGGCGACGTCGATGGTGTCGGTCTCCGGATACCGAAGCTCGCCGTCCAGCTGCACCGGCAGGGGTCCCGACAGGCCGGTGATGCGGATTTGGCGGGTGCGGAAGATGCACACCTCGCGGAGGTGGCGGTGGAGCCCCGCGACCACGTGCGGCACGTAGCGCAGGAATCGTACGAGCCCGACCCGTCGAATGAGGCACACGTCGAACAGACCGTCATCGGGCGTGGCGCCCGGGGCGAGGCGAAAGCCGCCCCCCTGCGTGGGCCCGATCGACACGTTGAGCATCATGACCCGGGCGCGTTCCGCGTGCTCGGATGCGGAGACTTCGACGTCCGGCGGGTCGAACGCGCCGAAGCTCTTGTAGACGGCCACCAGATACAGCGCGAAACCGCTCAAGTGGCTCATCCGCAGGGTCTGGCGTACGACTTCGGCGTCGAACCCCGCGCCCATCCCGTTCACGAAGTACTCGCCGAGCGCGCGACCCACATCCATGCGTCGTGGCTCGCCAGCCAACACCCTGGGCAGGACCCTTGGAATCGACCCCTTCTTGACGCCGATGGCGCGGGCGTAATCGTTGCCGCTCCCGATCGGCACGTGGCCCAGGACGGTATTGGTGGGTCCGTCGGCCAGCAGGCCGTTCACCACGCCATGGACCGTTCCGTCCCCCCCGGCGGCCACGACGACGGGCCAGCCTTCCTCGCGGGCGGTGACGGCAAGATCCACTTCCTCCCCCGCCCGCCGGGTCGTGCGCACCACCGCCTCCCATCCCGCGCTCCGCGCCGTCTCGGCCAACCTGGCGGCGAGACCCTCGCCCTTCCCGCGACCGGCCCGCGGATTCAGGATGATGAAGGCACGATTCACAGAAGGCGCGGGATGTGGCGGGAGCGTGTGGGAATCGAACCCACCAGAGCCGCCTCAGGCGTCTCCCAACGGTTTTGAAGACCGCACGAGCCACCAGGCCCGATCCGCCCCCGTGCCACCACCCGCTACCCTCGCACGGCGATCGCGTCGATCTCGACGCGCACGTCTTTCGGCAGTCCAGCGGCCTGCACCGTGGAGCGTGCCGGTTTGTGCGACCCGAAGTGCTTGGCGTACACCTCGTTCATCGCGCTGAACTCCGCCATGTCCGCCAGGTAGACGGTCGTCTTCACCACCTTGGTCAGACTCGACCCCGCCTCCTGGAGCACCGCCGCGAGGTTCCGGAGGACCCGTTCCGTCTGTGTCGCCACGTCACTTGCCACCACCTCCATCGTCGCGGGGTCGAGCGCGATCTGGCCCGCCGTGAAGACGAACGATCCCGACACGATCGCCTGGCTGTAGGGCCCGATTGCCGCCGGTGCCTTGTCGGTGTGCACGATTTCCATCGTCCGTGCCTCCCTTAGAACAACCCTTCGATGGTTCCATCCCGTGCCACCCGCATCTTCTCCGCGGCCGGCGTCTTTCCCAGGCCGGGCATCGTCATGATGTCTCCGGTGAGCGCCACCACGAAGCCGGCTCCGGCGGAGGGATAGATGTCGCGGACCGTAATGGTGAACCCATTCGGTGCGCCGAGCAACGACGCGTCATCGCTGAACGAGTACTGCGTCTTGGCCATGCACACCGGGGTGGTGCCGAGCCCGAACGCGGTCAGCCGGTCGGCTGCCTTCGATGCCTGCGGGGTGAATACTACGCCGTCGGCCCCGTAAATCTCCCGCGCGATGATCTCGATCTTGTCCGCGATCGGGAGCTTCTCGTCGTACAGCGGCGCGAACGACGCCCCGCCGGCGTCGAGCTTCTCGAGGACGGCCTCGGCGAGGGCGAGGCCCCCTTCTCCACCCTTCTCCCACACCTCGCACAGCGCGACCGTCACGCCCAGAGCCTCGCATCCGGATCGCACGGCCTCGATCTCGGCGTCGCTGTCGGCGGTGAACCGGTTGATCGCCACCACGCTCGGCACCCCGAACTTCGCGACGTTCTCCAGGTGCCGCCGGAGGTTGGCGAAGCCGCGCTCGACGGCCGCGGGATCGGGCGAGCCCAGTTTGTCCTTGGGCACGCCGCCGTGAAGCTTGAGCGCCCGCACCGTCGCGACGACCACGGCCACTTCCGGATTGAGGCCCCCGACCCGGCATTTGATGTCGAAGAACTTCTCCGCGCCGAGGTCGGCACCGAACCCGGCCTCGGTCACCACGATGTCGGCGAGCCGCAGCCCGGCGTCCGTCGCCACGACCGAGTTGCATCCGTGCGCGATGTTGCCGAACGGTCCGCAGTGCACGATGGCGGGGCCTCCCTCCAGCGTCTGGACCAGATTTGGGGACAGGGCGTCCTTGAGGAGGAGCGCCATCGCCCCATGGGCCTTGAGGTCCTTGGCGTACACCGGCTGCAGCCCGCGCGTCAGCCCCACCATGATCCGTCCCAGTCGGTCCTCGAGATCGTCGGCGTCGTTGGCGAGGGCCATGATGGCCATGATCTCCGAGGCGGGCGTGATCACGAACCGGTCCTGACGCGGGATGCCGCCCAATGGTCCGCCGAGTCCCACCACGATATCGCGTAGCGCCCGGTCGTTCATGTCCATGGTGCGAGGCCACGTGATGCGCCGCGGATCGACGTCGCGTCCGTTCCCCTGGTGCAGGTGGTTGTCGAGCATCGCCGCGAGGAGGTTGTGCGCGCTGGAGATGGCGTGGAAGTCGCCCGTAAAATGCAGGTTGATGTCCTCCATCGGCACGACCTGGGCGTACCCGCCGCCGGCGGCGCCGCCCTTGATGCCGAATACGGGTCCGAGGCTCGGCTCCCGCATGCACAGCACGGCCTGTTTGCCGAGCCGCCGGAGCGCTTGCGTGATACCCACGGTCACCGTGGACTTGCCTTCGCCGGCAGCGGTCGGATTGATCGCCGTTACCAGCACCAGCCGTCCCCGCCGCTTCCGGGTGGCGAGACCCGGCAGGCGGATCTTGGCCTTGTCGTCGCCATACAGGATCAGGTCGTCCGCATCGAGCCCCAGATCTGCCGCCACGTCCGTGATCGGGCGAAGCGTCGCCGCTTGGGCGATCGCGATGTCGGTTGGAACCAGCGTCTTGCTCATGATCGAATCGTCATGGGTTGGGCCACCCGGCTCCCGAAACACCGCCCGGCATTGGCCGTCGTCGTGGTGATCACTTCCTCGACCGACACATCCCGCAGCTCGGCTACGCGCTCGGCAACCTGCCGCACAAACGCGGGCTCGTTGCGTTTCCCCCGATGCGGGACCGGAGCGAGGTACGGCGCGTCGGTCTCGAGCAAGAGGCGGTCGGCCGGGCAGGCCCTGACCACGTCCACGAGCGTCCAGCTCTTGAACGTGACCATGCCGCTGAAGGAAAAGTAGGCCCCGATCGTCATCCCCGCATCGACCACCCCGGGCCCGGAACTGAACGAATGTAGCACCACGGCCGGCGCGTGCGAGCCGACTATGCGAAGCATGGCCGCCAGATCGTCGTCCGCCTCACGCCCGTGCACTACCACTGGCCGCTCCCGATCCACGGCAAGCCCGAGCTGAGCCTCGAACGCGGCACGCTGAGCCGGTCGCGGGGAGTGATCGTAGTGGTAGTCGAGGCCGGTCTCGCCCACGGCCACCACCGTCGGGTGGTCGAGGGCGGTGGCGATGCGCGCGGCCACCTCGTCATTCCAGCTGGATGCCACGTGGGGATGGACGCCGGCCGTGGCCGAGAGGCCGTAGCGGCCGGCCAGCGCGATGGCCTGGGCGGTGGCGTCGACCGAGTCGGCGATCGTGATGATGTGGTCGACGCCGGCCCGGCGCGCCCGATCGAGTACTGCCTCCCGGTCGGCCTCGAAGCGAGGATCGCCGAGGTGGCAGTGCGTATCGATCAGCCCGCGCATCGGCGCGACGCCCGACGGTCAGGTCGTGGCGGGTACAGGCCTCTCGCCCGGCTTCATGACCTTGACCGCCTCACTCGGCCACCGGCGCTCCACCCACAACAGGAGGGGCGAGGCGATGAAGATCGACGAAAACGTTCCGGTCACGATGCCAAAGGCCATGACCCACGCGAAGGGACGGATCACGCTCCCGCCGAGAATGAGCAAGGCCAAGACCGCGAGGAACGTGGTACCGGACGTGAGGACGGTGCGCGGCAGCGTCTCGTTGATGGAGCGGTTGAGCACGTGGTAGAAATACTCCCCGCGCTTTGTCTTCCTGATGTTCTCCCGCACGCGGTCGAATGTCACGATCGTATCGTTGAGCGAGTACCCGACCAGGGTCAGGAGCGCCGCGACGACGACGAGCGAAACCTCGAGGTTGAGGTACGAAACGAACGCCAGTGTCGCCACGATATCGTGGACCGATGCCACGACGGCGGCCAACCCGAAGCGCCACTCGTAGCGGAACCACAGGACCAGGAACGTGGCGCCGAAGGCCAAAAGCAGAGCCAAGGTGGCACGCTCCCGCAACTCGCTCCCCACCTTGGGACCCACGGCCTCGGTTCGCACGATCTCGAACGCCTCGGGCGAGAATGCCGACGTCAGGGCCTGGCGGACCGCCTGCTCCGTCTCCTGCGTGGTTTCCTCGCCGACGTCGGCGCGCGGATCCAACCGGGCGCGGATCACGAACTCGTTGGCTGCGCCGAACGTTTGGATCTCTGCCCCGATGATTCCCTGGGCGGCGAGCGCGGTGCGGAGGGTTCCGCTTTGGATCGACTCGTCGAGCGCGTGCACCTGGATCAGCGTGCCGCCGGTGAACTCGATGCTGCTGTTCAACCCGCGCAGGGCGAAGACGATCAGGCCGGGAATGACGAACGCGAGCGTGGCGATCGCCGCGGGCCTCCAGTGGGCCATGATGTCGTATCGAGCATCGTCGAACAGCCTGAACATCAGATCGCCAACTCCTTGGTCGCCCCCCGGCGCTGCAACCAGATCAGGAACAAGGTCTTGGTCACGAAGATCGCGGTGATCAAGGACGCGATGATGCCCACGAGGAGTGTCACCGCGAAGCCCCTGACCGGGCCGGTGCCGAACTGGAACAGGAACGCGGCGGAGATCACGGTGGTGACGTTGGCATCGATGATCGCCGGCATCGCGTTCTGGAATCCGGAGTCTACCGCCAGCCGCGGTGTCTTGTTCTGCTTTACCTCTTCTCGGATCCGCTCGAAAATCAGCACGTTGGCATCCACGGCCATGCCCAGCGACAGGACGAACCCGGCCAATCCGGGCAACGTGAGCGTTGCCCCGAAGCTCGCGAGGCCTCCGACGGTGAACAAGGCGAAGAACCCGAGACCGAACACCGCGAGGAGGCCGGCAAACCGGTAGTAGCCGATCATCATGATGAGCACGAGGGCGCCGGCGACGATGCCCGCCTGGGTGCCCTGTCGGATGGAATCGCGCCCGAGGCTGGGTCCCACGGTACGTTCCTCGACGATCACGAGTGGCGCCGGAAGCGCGCCGGCCCGCAGTACCAACGCCAGGTCCTGCGCCTCTTGCAGGCTCGCATTCCCAAGCTCGATCTGGCCGTTGCGGCCGATCTCCGACCGGAGCACCGGCGGCTGTCGGAACACGCGGCCATCCAACATGATGGCCATGTAGTCCCCTACGTGCTGGCGGGTTTCCTGCCGGAACCGACGCCCGCCCGCCCGGGTCAGCGTGAACGTGGCGATCGATTGATTGTTGGTCTGATCGATCGTTGCCCGCGCGTCCTGAAGCTGGTCACCCGTGATGATGGCGCGCCGCTCGACCGAGTAGAGGGGGCGGTACGAACGCCCGCCGGCTGAGATTGGCTCGCTGCCCCACACCAGCTCCCGACCGCGCGGGACGAGCCGCTGCACCGCGGGGAGGTTGATGAGGCTATCCGCCCGGGGAAAATCCTCTTCGGGCACCAGGAACTCGCCCGGGATCTGCCCCGAGAACAGCAGCGAGCTCAAGGGACCGGGCCGATCCAGGCCTGCTACCGCGGTATCCTGAGCCGCCGTGTCCGCGCCGCCAATGGTATCTGCCCCAAGTAGCTGCTCGAGCGTCGATACCTGCGCCGCGGTGTCGCGCACCGTCGAACCGGCGCGTACACCAGCATCCGTCAGCGCCCGGTCGATCGCGGGCAGCGCATCACGGAACAGGTTGTTCATGTCCGTGAGACGCCACTCCAGGAACGCCGACCGCTCGACGATCTGCTTGGCCCGTCCGGGATCGGTGATGCCGGCCAGCTCGACCACGATGCGGTCGTTTCCGACCTTCTGGATCAGCGGCTCTGCCACGCCGAACTCGTCGACCCGGGAGCGGATCACGGTGAGCGCTCGCTCCAGCGCGTCTTCGGGGTTAGCGACCGGGCCTTTGCTCTGATCCACCTCCAACGCGAGGTGGATGCCTCCCATCAGGTCCAGTCCACGCTTCAAGGGGACGCGCTTGATGGTGACGTCCCGCATGCGACCGTCGGGACTGCGCTCGCGGACGGTCACCTCCCGCGGGACGAGCGAAATGATGCTCGCCGCCACGAGAATGGCCATCACGATGAGGCGGCTACGAATCGTCGAGAACATGTCGTGCTTGCCAGTGAGAAGGCGTTAATGACTAGTCGGGAGACCCGACCGTGTCAACGCGGCGCGGGCGGCCTCGAAGTCCTTGTCCAGCTGCCGCTTGAGTGCCGGGGCCGACGCGAAGTCCCGGACGTCCCGCAGGCGGGCGATCCACGACAGCTTGACCTGTTCGCCGTACAGGCGCACGTCGACGTCGAACACGTGGGCCTCGATGCTGCGCGTCGGATCACCGAAGGTGGGGCGCGCGCCCTGGTGCATCATGCCACCCGAGCGGCCACCCGACCATTCCACGATGACGGCATAGACCCCATCGGGCGGCAGGAGCTTCCGCCGATCGGGGAGAGCCAGGTTGAGCGTCGGATATCCCAGCCCCCTGCCCCGCGTCGCACCGCGTACGACGGGCGCCGTGAGCGCGTACGGTCGACCCAGCTGCCGAGCGGCCGTCTCCAGGTCGCCGCCCGCCACGGCACGTCGTACGAGAGTCGAGGACACCGGTCGGCCATCGACATCCACTTCGTCAACCACGTCCACCGCAAACCCCATGGCGTTTCCGAGCTGCTGCAGCAGGGCGACGTCGCCGGCGCGCCCGCGACCGAATCCGTGATCGTGCCCGATCACCAGTTCCCGCATGTGAAAGCGATCGTACAGCAGTCGGACAAACGTCTCGGGCGGATACTGCGACAGCTCGCGGGTGAACGCCATCACCACCACCACGTCCAATTCGCATTGCGCCAAGTACTCGGTGCGCTCATCGCCCGGGGTGAGCAGCGACGGGGCCGCCGGCGGGTTCACGACCTCGAGCGGGTGCGGGTCGAACGTGACGAGCAGACTGCGGCGGTCGGCACGCCGGGCGCGCGCCGCTATCTCCCGAAGCACGGCTCGGTGGCCCAAGTGCACGCCGTCGAACGTGCCCACGGTGATGACCGTGCCCCGACCGTCATTCGGAAGCGCGCTGCCGTCAGCCATCGGTGAACACTACTCGGGGTTTGAGGCGGCCGTCCCGCACCTCGGCAACGGCGACCAGGCGACCGTCGGCAACGAGGGCGACTGGCGACGCGGTGACGGCACCCGCCGGAAGCGGCCGTCCATGCCCCACCGCATCGCGCTCGACCGGGTCGATGTCGAACCGTGGGAGGTGGCTCACCGCCGCCAGCGGTGGCAGGGGCGTCACCCGACCGGGCCCGATCGCCTCGAGGGCCGTGGCCCGCTCGACGGAGAACGATCCCACGCCGACGCGCCGCAGCGCCTCGAGGTGCGCGCCACACTGCAGGGCCTCCCCGAGATCGCGCGCGAGCGCCCGGATATAGGTACCGCTCCCGACGTCGGCGACGAACCGCACCGCCGACCCGGCCCGCTCGACCACGGCGAATCGGGTGACCTCGACTTCGGCTGGTGCCAGTCGCACCGGTCGTCCCTGTCGCGCCAGCCGGTAGGCCCGCTCCCCACCGGTCTTTTTGGCGGAATAGGCGGGCGGGCGTTGCAGGCGGCGTCCAGTGAGCGCAGCCATCGCCTCTGCCACATCGGCGTCGAGTACGTCCTGCCAGGTCTCGGTGCTGGAGAGCACGGTCCCCGTGCCGTCGTCGGTATCGGTTCGCACGCCGAGGCGGATCACGCCCTCGTACGACTTCGGGAGCGCGGAGAGATACGGGGAGAGCCGGGTCGCCCGTCCGAGAAGCACTACGAGGAGACCGGACGCAAATGGATCCAGCGTTCCCGCGTGGCCAACCCGACTCATGTTCGTGGCGTGCCGCACGGTGTCGACCACGTCATGGGACGTCGGACCCGTGGGCTTGTCGATGAGCAGGACCCCGTCGCTCAGCGGTCGCGATCCTCCGCCAGGCCATCGAGCAATTCGTCAATGCGGCGCGCGTGCTCGAGTCCCCGATCCAGTGAGAAGTGGAGCTCCGGCGTGACCCGGAGCTTCAAGGTGCCGGCCAAATGGGAGCGCAGGAACCCTTTGGCGCTGTTCAGGCCGTCCAGGGCCCGCGCCTTGTCGTCGTCCGAGCCCATGACGCTCACCTGAACGGTGGCGTGCGAGATATCGGGAGAGACGGACACGTCGGTCACCGTAACGAACCCCACCCGAGGGTCCTTGAGTTGTCGGGAGATCGCCTCAGCCAGGCATTCTTGAACGAGAGCGCTCACGCGTTCTGGGCGGTGCCGTCCCGAGGCTTTCATAGGAAACTCGTCGTGGAGTCGATAATGCGGACGAGAGCCGTTTCACTCACCAGCCGATCGGCGGCGCTCAACACCTCCTGCGCGTGCCGTCGATCGGTCGACACGACGCTACAGGACAGCTCGGCCCGCTGCCACAGATCCTGATGGGCCGTTTCGGCCGCCGACACGTTGAACTTCCGGTGAAGCCGATCCTTGAGGCTCTTGAGAACGCGGCGCTTGTCCTTGAGCGACTGGCACCCGTTGAGATGCAACTCCCAGGTCGCGATCCCGACGACCACGTCAGTCGTCTTTGACCGCGCCAGCCGACTCCAGGGATCGCGCCACTTCTTCGATCGAGTAGGCCTCGAGCACGTCACCGACCTTGACGTCATTGAAGTTCGCGACGCCGATCCCGCACTCCAGCCCTTCCTTGACCTCGCGCACATCGTCCTTGAAGCGCTTCAGGCTGCCGATCGCCCCGTCGTAGACCTCGACCGCGTCGCGAATCACGCGAATGCGCAGGTTGCGCTTGATCACCCCATGCCGCACGTAGCATCCGGCAATCGAGCCGACCCCGGAAATCTTGAAGACCTGGCGCACTTCCGCCTCGCCGAACACGGTCTCCTTCTCCTCGGGCGCCAGCATGCCCTCGAGCGCCGCGCGCACGTCTTCGACGGCCTCGTAGATGACCCGGTACGTCCGGATGTCCACCTTCTCCCGGTCTGCCACGCTGCGCGCGTTGGCGTCGGGCCGAACGTGGAAGCCGACCACGATGGCATCCGACGCCTTCGCCAGCAGTACGTCGCTCTCCGTAATAGCGCCGACGCCGCGGTGAATCACCTCAACGCGCACCTCGTCGGTCGACTGGTCGGCGAAGGCATCGGCCAACGCCTCGGCCGGTCCACCCTGATCGGCCTTGATGATGATCCGCAGCGATTGGACGTCGCCTTCTTCGATACGCTTCGCGAGATCCTCGAGCGACATGCCGCGCTGGCTGCGCCGGTGGGACGCCTCGCGCTCCAGGCGCTGGCGTTTCTGTGCGATGTCCCTCGCGTCGGCCGAGTCTGGAACCGCCGAGAAACTGTCACCGGCTTGCGGGACACCATCGAACCCCAATACCTGGACCGGGATCGATGGGCCGGCCGATTCGACCCGCTGGCCGCGTTCATCGAGCAGGGCGCGCACTCGACCGGCGAGCGCACCGCAGATGAAGTCGCTGCCGATCGAGAGGGTGCCGGTTTGCACGAGTACCGTCGCGAGCGGTCCCTTGCCCGGGTCGAGGGAGCTCTCCACCACCGTCCCGCGGGCGAGCCGATCGGGATTGGCCTTTTTATCGAGCAGTTCGGCCTGGAGCAGGATCTTCTCTAGGAGCTCGTCGATCCCCTGCCCGGTCTTGGCGGATATCGGCTGGGCCATGACGTCGCCGCCATACTCGTCGAGAACCACCTCGTGCTTGAGCAGCGACTGTTTGACCTTTTCCACGTCGGCCGAGGGGAGGTCGATCTTGTTGATCGCGACCAACAACGGCACCCCGGCGTTCTTCGCGTGGCTGATGGCCTCGACCGTCTGAGGCATGACCTGGTCGTCGGCCGCCACCACCAGCACCACCAGGTCAGTGACCTGAGCGCCGCGGGCGCGCATGGCCGTGAACGCCTCGTGACCGGGCGTGTCGAGGAACGTGATGCCCTGCCCACCCGGAAGCTCCACGTGGTACGCCCCGATGTGCTGCGTGATACCGCCCGACTCACCAGCGATGACGTTCGTCTTGCGGAGGTGGTCGAGCAGCGACGTCTTCCCGTGGTCGACGTGGCCCATGACGGTCACGACCGGGGGCCGCGTCTGGAGATCTTCTGGCCGGTCGACTTCCTCCTCCACGGCGCTCTCGGCCGGAATGTACTCCTCTTCGCGCTCCGCCTTGAACCCGAATGCGCCGGCAATGAGATCGATCTGGTCGAAGTCCAGCCGCTGATTCACCGTGACCATCATGCCGAGCTCTTTGAAGCAGAACGTGACGACATCGGTCGGTGAGACGCTGAGCACCGACGCCAGCTCCGACACGGTGATGAACTCGTTCACGCGTACCAGTGTCTTCTCCCGCTCCCGCTCCTCGGTGCGTCGAATCTCGGCCAGCTCGCGTGCGCTGGGCTCCTCGTCGCGACGGCGAGACTTGCGCGGAGCAGAGCCCTTCAGGCTCGCAAGCGTGCGGCTGATGTTCGCCTGCACGGCTTCCTTGTCGACGGATGAGCGGCGGCCGCCTTTCCGTCGGCGTTTCTTGTCCCGCCGCCGCTCTTCGGCAATTTCCCCCGGCGCGGCCGACGCCACGGGGCGCGGTCCAGCACTGGCGGGTCGGCTCCTGGGGGGCCGTGGTGGGCGCTCGACTCGGAGTGGGCGCTGCACTTTGCGCGGCGGGGATGGGGCCTTGGCCACGGGGGGTTCCGGGGCAGTGACCTCGGGCGCCGTGGTCTCGACGGACGGAGCCGCGACCGGAGGCTCGGTTGCCACTTCCACCGGCGCCTCGGCGTCGGGCACCGTGTCTTTGAACAGCGCCGCCGCCCGTTCCTCGATCGACGGCTTCTCTCCCGCCGCCGCCTCGTCGGCTGCCGCCGCGGCTTCGGCCTCGCGTTCGGCTTCGGCCACGACTCGGGCAGCCTCCTCTTCGGCCTCTTTCGCGGCCACCTCTGCAGCCGTTCGCCTCCGCCGCACCGGCCGTTTGGGCTGTTCTGCCTTTGCCCCCGGCTCCACCGCCGCCTTGCGCCGCCGTGTTCGCGTCTTGGTAGGCACCGCGGTCTTCTTGCGCTTCTCCCGCTCCCACCGCGTGCGCGCGCGCGCCACCTGGGCCTCCTCCAGCCCGGAGAGGTGGCTCCGCACATGGATGTCGATGTCGGCCAGCAGCTTGATCAGCTGCCCGCTTTCGATGCCGAATTCCGCCGCGAGATCGTGGATCCGCGTTTTGCCCACTACGTCCTCCTCGCTTCCGCCGACGACGCTGCGCCGACGATACCAGCCGCCAACTGCGCGTCACGCACACCCACAGCCTGGACCGCGTCTCGCCCAAGCCGGCGCCCCAACTCCTGCGCTTCGGGTCCCGAGAGCGTCGGGACGCCCGTGGACTCGGCCAGCTGCACCACCTTCTGCACCGTTCGCGGACTCACGTCCGCCGCCACAATCACGAGCCTGACCTCTCCCCGCTGCAGCGCGGCCCTCACCCCACTCGTCCCGACGATCACACTGCCCGCGCGGAGCCCCAGCCCGAGCATCCCCAACTGACTGGCGGACATCACGCCGATGGGGTTGCCTCCCCCGTGCTCTCCATCTCGGGAGTGGCCTCCGCGTCGGTGTTCTCCTCCGTCAACTCGCTCAGAAATGCCATGAGGGCATCGGCCTGCTCCGACGTGATGCCCTGGATCTTCAAGACGTCGTCCCGCTCGAGATCGAGGATGTCCCGCAGCGTTTGCATGCCCGTTGCCTCGAGCGCCTGCACGAGATCCTGTGGCAGACCCTTGAGCTCGTTCAAATAGACATCGGCCACCAGCTCATCTTCGGGGGGAAGCGGGGCAAACAGCGGCCCCTCGCCCCCGCGCTCCAGCCATTCACGGCTCGAGTAGAGATCGATCTTCCAACCCGTCAGCTCCGAAGCGAGGCGCACGTTCTGCCCGTTGCGCCCGATCGCCAGCGAGAGTTGGTCCTCGTCGACGATCGCCTGCACCGTCTTGCTGTCCGCGTCGGAGAACACCCTCGACACCCTGGCCGGCGCCAGCGCGAGCTTGGCGAACCGCTCGGGATCCGGCGACCATGGTACGATATCGATCCGCTCGCCACCCAACTCGTTCACCACCGCCTGGACACGGCTTCCCTTCATGCCGACGCAGGCCCCGACCGGGTCGACCGCGTCGTCGCGACTGGACACCGCGATCTTGGTCCGACTGCCCACCTCCCGGGCCGCCGCCCGGACTTCAATGATGCCCTGCTGGATCTCTGGTACCTCGAGCTTGAACAGCGCCTGCACGAACAAGGGGTCTGCACGGGACAAGATCAGTCGCGGTCCCTTGGGCGTTTCCTCGAGGCGCTTGAGCACCGCCCGGATCGCATCACCCTGATGAAAGTGCTCCCGCGGGTTCTGCTCCCGATAGGGGATCAAGGCCTCGGCCTCGCGGAACCGATTGAGCATGATGACGAGGCGCCCGCGCTCGATCTGCTGCACCTCTCCGGAGATCAGGTCGCCCACCCGATGCCCGAACTCATCCCGGATGCGAGTGCGCTCGCCCTCTCGAACCCGCTGTATGATCCGCTGCTTAGCTGCCTGGACCGCGAGACGCCCAAACGCCTCGAACGGCACCTCTTCTTCGAGCACGTCGCCGACCCGGAACGCCGCATCCTCCCACTGCGCCTCCTCCAGCGCGATTTGCGTCGACGGGTCTTCGACCTCTTCCACGACGGTTCGCAGGACGACCGTGCGAATGGTGCCCTTGAGGTCGTCGATCTCGATCTCCGAGCGTACCTCGGGACCGTAGCGCTTCACGAGCGCCGCGTGAATGCCGTCGCGCAGCAGGTCGGTCATCTCAACGCGATCCAGCTGCTTCAGTTCGGCCAGCTCCCGCAGCGCCTTCAGCACCTCGGCGGGACTCGTCATCCGGACTCCTTGGTCGACTTTGTGCTCGTTCGTTTTGCTGCTGACCGCTCGACGGCCTTCCAGTCGACGACGAGGGTCGCGTCTCGCACCTGATCGAGCGGCACGTCCTCGACATCCCCACCTGCGGTCGGTTGTAGCACGACCACGTCCGCGTCGGCGTGCACGCCGTGGATCACGGCCCGGAACCGGCCTCGGCCCTCGATCCGCACGTTCACCTCCCGCCCGCGAAACCGTTCCCAGTGTTCTCGCCAGCGCACGGGCCGCTCGATGCCGGGCGACGACACCTCCAACACGTACCGCGCGCCCAAGATCTGGGCCTCATCGAGCCACGATTCGAGCGCGCGACTGACGGCGGCACACTCGTCGATCGTGATACCGTGCCCCGGCTCCGCATCGGGCCGATCCACCCGAACTTGGAGCCGCACACGGCTCCCGGCCCCCTGCCGGCGCAGGTCCACCACCTCAAACCCGAGGTCAGCCACCCGCCGGCGGATCTCCGCCGTGAGCTGAGTCAGTTCCCGATCCATGTCTGACAAAAAAAAGCGCGGGCCCACCGCGCCCGCTCCGAGAATACAATCTAGCCGGTCACCCCGGCGGGTTCAAGATGGAAGCCGCCCCGCGAACGCGACCATTCGGCCCGCCTGGCCGCCGGACCCCCGATGCGACTCGAAGCGGTCGGCATCGTGCGCCGTGCACCAGGGGCTCACCGTGATCTCGCGCGCGCCCGCCTCCCACGCCCGATCGACGATCGCCGACCGAAGATCCAGGTTCCCCTTCGCTGTGCCGCGGCGCCCCAGCACGGCCTGCAAGACCTCAGGTCCCACTTCATAACAGCTGCCGCAAATGCTTGTCCCACAATGGATAACGAGATCTTCGCTCGAGCACTGCCCGATCCCGCATACGGCCTCGATCCCCCGCTCCACGATTCCGGCCGCCACCCCTCGCCACCCGGCGTGGAGCAGACCGACGGTCCTCGATACGCGATCGAGAACGTAGACTGGCGCGCAGTCGGCCACCGTCACGGCGAGCAGCAAGCCGGCCGCCGAGGTCACGTGGCCATCCCACCCGTCGCCCACCATGATTCCCGGCGGCAGCGTGGTATACTGCGCGACGCGGGCTCCGTGAACCTGCCGGCTGACGGCCACGGATGGAAACTGTGGGAACGTGTCGGCCTGGAGCCGCCTCCATCGCTCCAAGACGGCAGCAATGGGGTGCGGGGAGGCGAGGCCGAGGTCGAAGTCTCGTCCGGTGAGGCCGGCGACCACGCCAAACCGGCCCCGCCAGGCTTGGAGCTCGTAGCGGTCGATACCGCTAACGGTCAGGCGCTGCTCGGCGAGGCGCGTGCCGCGCTCACCACTCACGCGCTGGTCCGGTTCGACACCCGCTCGATCTTGGCACCGAGGGCGCGCAGGCGCTCGTCGATGCGCTCGTACCCGCGGTCGATCTGTCCGATGTTGTGAATGATGCTTTCGCCCTCGGCCGCGAGCGCGGCGAGCAGAATCGCCATCCCGGCCCGAATATCGGGGCTCTCGACCGTGCCGCCGCGGAGCTGACTCGGGCCCGCAACCACCACCCGGTGGGGATCACACAACAGCAGGCGGGCACCGAGCGAGACCAGCTTGTCCACGAAGAACAGGCGGGACTCGAACATCTTCTCGAACACGAGGACCATGCCCTCGCACTGGGTCGCGACCACCACCGCGATGGATGTCAGATCGGCGGGGAACGCGGGCCAGGGGCCGTCTTCGATCTTTGGGATGTGACCACCCAGATCGGGCCGGACGCGTCGTTCCTGACTGGACTCGACGAGCAGCGTCGCGCCGTCAAAGCTCGGGCGCACGCCGAGCCGGTCGAACGTGAGGAGAATGCTGCGGAGGTCATCGGGCCGCGTTCCGGTCACCGAGATCTCCCCATCGGTCACGGCTGCCAAGCCGATGAAGCTGCCGATCTCGATGTGATCAGGTCCGACGGTGAGCGTCCCGCCAGCCAGTGACGTGCCTCCGTCGACGGTGAGGATATTGGTCCCGATGCCCTCGATATGTGCCCCCATCGTGGCAAGGGCACGCGCCAGATCCTGCACATGCGGTTCGGAGGCCGCGTTCCGAAGGACGGTGCGCCCGTCTGCCAGGACGGCGGCCATCAGCGCGTTCTCGGTGGCGGTCACGCTCGGCTCGTCCAGGAAGACGTCCGCACCGATCAACTGCTTCGCCTCCAGCTGGTATTGCGCGCCGATGTCGACGTCGGCGCCGAGCCGTTCCAGCGCGAGGAAATGCGTGTCCAGCCGCCGCCGACCGATCACGTCCCCACCCGGCGGCGGCAACGTCACGGACCCGTGTCTGGCCAGCAACGGCCCGGCAAGCAGCACCGAGGCCCGAATGCTGGCGCAAAGTTCGGGATTGAGCGGCTTGACTTTGACCCCGGACGGATCGATCCGCACGTCGTGCTCGCCGGTCCACGTCACGTCGGCGCCGAGGTCCGCCACCAGGGACAACATGGTTTCGACGTCACGAATGCGCGGGAGGTTTTGGATCTTGCTGGGACCGTCACCGAGGAGCGTGGCGGCGATCATGGGGAGTGCGGCGTTCTTGTTTCCCGACGGCGTGACAGTGCCGCTGAGCGGCGCTCCTCCGATGACGCGAAAGGACTCTGTCATGGTGCGGCGAACCATAGGGGGCGCCGAACCCGCGCGCAAGCACCTCGCTTGACACCTCCGCGGGGGTCGAGGATTATCCCCTCGACCTGTGCGTCCCAATGCGGCCGCCGGGACCCACGAGGAGCGTGACAGCATGGAGCTACTCGTCTGTGTGGTCAACCGTGAGGAGCACCTCGACCGGGTGCTGTCAGGCATGGTGAGCCTCGGCATCACCGGGGCAACCGTACTCAACAGTCAGGGAATGGCGCAGCGGGTCGCGGCACAGCTTCCCGTGTTGGCCGGCCTCCGGTCCGTGCTCGATGGCATCCGTCCACACAACGCCACGGTCTTCTCCGTGATTCGGGACCGCAGCACGGTGGAAGCGGCCGTGGCGATGATCTCGGAAGTGTGCGGCGATCTGGGCCGACCCGGGACCGGCGTCGTATTTACGGTTCCGGTCCGCGTCGCCGTCGGGCTAGCGGAAGAGACGACCGGCACCTCCTGACCGGTTGGCCAGTTCCCGGCCAGCGCGTGTTCTCCGCGCTGGTTCGGCGTTACCTTGGTTGGGGGCCGGGGCGCGCGATACCGCGGGAGCCCAGCCCGAGCTTCCCACATGAGGAGGATGCCGATGGTGTGGGCGGAGGCCATAACCGCGATTTCGACGGCAATCATCGCGCTCGTCGTGTTGGGTGTCGGGGGCATGCTGCTGGCGCTCCAGCGCGACCTGCGGGTCTTGATGCGCACCCTCGATCGAACAGTGGATCATTTGGACCGCGATGCGCGGCCGGCGCTCGACAGTGCACGAAAGCTCGTGGATGATGCCTCGCACCTCGTGTCGGCCGTCCGATCCGAGACCGACGGGATTCTGCACTCGTCCAAAGATGTCCGCAAACGGATGGAGCGACTGGTCGACCGCACTGAAGAGCGGTTGCACGACTTGGACGCACTGATCGACGTGGTCCAGACAGAGGTGGAGGAGACGGCGCTCGACGTGGCAGCGGCCCTTCGAACCACGCGGCGCGGAGCTTCCGTCTTCCGGACGATGAAGCGCGCGTTTCTGAAGCGGGGCCGCTAGGGAGTGCAGCTCAGGCTCATCGCCATCTCCACCGCGCTGGCGCTCGCGGCCATCGTCCTCTGGCCGGCCGTCGCGCACGCCTGGACCCCCGGCAGCCACATCTTCCTCGGCGAGTCGGTGCTCGCCAATCTGTCCCAACTCCCGACGGCCGTCGCCGATCTCTTGAGGGCCTTTCCTTACGACTTCCTCTACGGGAACATCGCCGCCGACACGTCGATCGCGAAGAAGTATGCCCCGGTTGGTCGACACTGCCATTCGTGGCACGTGGGGCACGAGATCTACCGCCGCGCCGAAACGGACGCGTTACGGGGATTCGCGCTCGGATACCTCGCGCATCTCGCTGCCGACACGGTGGCGCACAACTTCTTCGTACCTCGCCAGCTCGTGGTCACGTCCTCGACCATCGCCTTGGGCCACTCCTACTGGGAAAGCCGCTTCGAGACCCATCTGGGGGAGCACTACGCCCGCACAGCCATGGAGGTGATCCGGCTGGATCACACGAGCGCCGATGCCCTCCTCGATCGGGTGCTGGCACCCACGATCTTCTCGGTGCGCACCAGCCGACGCCTCTTCCGCGGCATGGTGGGCCTCACCGAGACGCAGAGTTGGCAGCGCGTGTTCCAGATCATGGCCGACAAGAGCCGATGGGATCTCACCGGACACACGGTCGAGAGCCACATGGGAGTTGCCTTCGAGCTGGTCATGGAGGTCTTGTCGGAGCAGGACGGCCTGGCGCACCGCCTGGATCCGTCCGGCGATGCATCCCTCGGCCTGGCCAAGCGGATGCGTCTCGACGTGATGCGCAATCGGCTTCCGAAGGATTCCACGCGCCTCAGCGCCATCGCCAGCAAGCACTTCGGCCTCCCCAGCTACCCGCTGCAGTTCTGGGAGACGTCGGTCCACAGTCGGCCGTGGATCGCCGACGGGAACGGAAGCGCGCTGAGCAGCGCCTGAATCCACACGAGCGCCCGGATCCGGTGGCGCTCCCGCCTCACGGTTGCCCCCATTCACGCGCTGACCGCTCAGCGATGATGCGGCGCACGCCGAGGGGATCCGCGCGGCCGCCGGAGATGGCGAGCACCCGCCCCACGAAGAAGTCGGTCAGGCGGCGCTCGCCGGACCGCAGCCTGGCAACTTCGGCGGGGTGGGCCGCGAAGATCACGTCGACCCACGCGGTGAGCGCCTCGCGGTCGCCGACCCGCACGAGGCCTTCCTGTTCGGCCACGGCGTGCGGGTCGGTCGCGCCCTCGGCGAGGCGACGGAACACGGTCATGGCCGCCGGCCGGGTGAGCGTCCCGTCCTGAACCAGCGCAATGAGCGCTGCCAGCGTCGGAGCCGGCACGCGTAGGGTCCCACCGTGCTGATGGGCATCGGCGAGAAGTGCACCGCGCACCCATTCCGCCGCCACGACGCCGGACGCCCCTGACGCCACCACGGTCTCGAAGTAGTCCGCCAGCTCCCGCGATGAGGTGAGCTGATGCGCGAGTGCGGGCACGAGGTCATACTGATCGGCCAGACGCAGTTCGCGGATGGCGGGGAGTTCGGGAAGACACCTCTGCTCCTCGTGGATGTCGATCCCCAGCCTGGCGAGGTCCAGCGGTGGAAGATCCGGGTCCGGAAGGTAGCGATAGTCCTCGCTCTCCTCCTTCGGCCGCAACAGGGAGAGACCGTCGGTCCCAAAGCCCAGGGTTGCCGGCTCGACCGCGGCGCCACGCTCGAGCGCTCCCGCCTGACGGTGGCACAGGGCGTGGAGCGCCCGTTCCACCGCCGCGAAGGAGTTCAGATTCTTGATCTCCTGTTTGCCGCCCTCACGACCCCTGGGACCATGAAGGGAGAGGTTGGCGTCTACCCGCAGACTTCCCTCCTCCATGCTGCAGTCGGAGACGTCCAGGTAGGTGAGAAACCGCCGGAGCTCGGTGAGGAAGCGTCGGGCATCTTCGGGCGTGCGTAGCTGAGGCGCCGTGACGATCTCGAGCAGCGGCACGCCGCAGCGATTGAAGTCGATCGCGGCTCGGTCCGGCACTCGGTCGTGCACGGACTTCCCGGCATCTTCCTCCAGGTGCACGCGCTCCAGGCCGACCGTGAGGGGCTCGCTCGGGCTCGACAGCACCAGGTGTCCGCCGGTCGCGAGCGGCTCAGCGTACTGGGAAATCTGATAGCCCTTCGGAAGATCGGGATAAAAGTAGTGTTTGCGCTCGAAGCGACTCACCTCACGCACGTGGCATCCGAGGGCCACGGCCGTCCGCACGGCGAGCCGCACGGCCTCAGTGTTGGGCACCGGGAGTGCTCCGGGCAGGCCGAGGCATACTGGACAGACCTGCGTGTTGGGCGGCGCCCCGAACGCCGTCTCGCACCGGCAAAACATCTTGGCTCGGGTGGCCAGCTGGACGTGGATTTCGAGACCGATCGCGAGGCGCCACGTCATGCGAATTCCCCCGCCTCCGCCAGCGCGTCTTCCAGCACCGTTGCCACGTCGTACATCGCCGCGTCGGCAAACGGGCGCCCGATGAGCTGCACCCCTACCGGCAGTCCGGACACGCGCCCCGCGGGTATGGAGATGGCGGGGAGCCCAGCGAGGTTCACCGCGCACACGAGACGATCCGAGGAATACATCGCGACCGGATCCCCAAGACGCTCGCCGGCCCGGAATGCCGGCGAGGGGGTGGTGGGCGTCACCACGAAATCCACCTCCTGAAACACCCGTCGGAAATCCTGGGCGATCCGCTGCCGCACCTCGGCGGCCCGCTGATAGTAGCGTCCGCGGTATCCCGCCGAGAGCACGAACGTCCCCGTGATGATCCGCCGCCGTACCTCCGGACCGAATCCCTCCCCGCGCGTTTCCCGATACATCCTGGCCAGATCCAGACCGTCCCCACGGCGCTGACCGAAGCGCACACCATCGAATCGTGCCAGATTGGAGCTCGCCTCGGCCGAGGAAATGACGTAGTACGCCGGGGTCGCGAGCGGGGTGTGCGGCAGGCTCACGTCCGCCACGTTTGCGCCGCGGGCCCGCATGATGCCGAGACACGCATCGACCGCCCGGCGCACGCCGGCATCGAGCATCTGCTCCCAGTACTCGACCGGCACGCCGAGCCGGACCTGCGCCAGCTCGACGTGCTCGCCATGGGCCGTGGGCGGAGGACGATCCACCGAGGTCGCGTCGTGAGGATCGGGGCCGCCGATCGCTGCATGGACGCGTCGCGCCACGGTGACCGAAGGAGCGAGTACGCCGATCTGGTCCAGGGAGCTCGCGAACGCGACGAGGCCGAATCGGCTCACGCTGCCGTAGCTGGGCTTGGCGCCCACGATTCCACAGAACGCCGCGGGTTGGCGCACCGAGCCACCCGTGTCCGACCCGAGCCCCGCCTCGACCACGCCCTTGGCCACCAGGGCCGCCGGCCCTCCGGACGATCCGCCGGGGACGCGCTCGGGGTCGATGGGATGCCGCGTTCGACCGATCGCCGACCATTCGGTGGATGAACCCATCCCGAACTCATCCAGGTTCGCCTTGCAGGCCACCAGTGCCCCTGCCCGCTTGAGCCGGCTCACCGCCGTCGCCTCGAATGGTGACCGATAGCCTTCCAGCACCCGGGATCCACACGTCGTCGGGTAGTCGAGGGTGCAGATGTTGTCTTTGACGGCAACCGTGAGGCCCGTCAGCGGCCCGGGTGGCGCGTGCTCCAACGCGCGCGCGCCGGCGAGGAGGATCTCACGATCATACGCGGTGACCGCGTTCAGGGCTTGCGTGTCCGGTGCCTCGAGGCGGTCAGCCGCCGCCGTGGCATCGTCGAGCACACTGCTCACTCCGGTGGGAGCACCTGATGGGGCACCGGCGGACAGAGAATCAGACCGTCGTGGAGCTGCGGCGCGAACCCGGTCAGGTCGATGGGCGGCGTGAGACTCGCGCCCACATCGTCTGGTGGTAACGAAATCGGCGAACCCTCATGCAGCCCCACCGTGTCCGGGCCCGTGAGATCGACGTCGGTGATGGCGGCAACGAACCCCAGAATCCGCTCGATATCCCGCATCGTGTCCGGGAGATCCCGATCGCTGATCTCGAGCGCGGTGAGTCGCGCCATCCGGCGCAGTTCGTCGGGGCCGGGGGCCGTGACGCTCATGCCCCTTCCATGGCGCGCTGCAGTCCGGCATACGCGACGAGCAGGTGCTTTTCCCCCACTTCCTCGTCCTCGAAGTCGACGATCACCTTGAGGTCACGACCGCGCCCCGACACTCCGCGGATCACACCCGGCCCGAACCGACGGTGGTGCACCCGCTCTCCCTTGACGAACCGCGGCATGTCCTGGGATTCGAGCTCCGGCTCGGACACGTCCTCGGGTCGGGAGGTGCCTCGCCGAGATGTTGGCCGGTACCACTCCCCTCCGAACAGTCCAGTCGTGCGCCGCTCGTCCACGTCGCCCGGTGGAAGTGACTCGATGAAGCGCGACGCGACGCCCGGCATCAGTTGCCCCCCTCTCCGGCGGGCCCGGGCCCACGTGAGGTACAGCTGGTCCTGGGCGCGCGTCACCGCGACATACGCGAGCCGGCGTTCCTCTTCCATGCCCTCGGGTGTCTCCATGGCGCGGGAGAGGGGAAACAGCCCATCCTCCAGCCCGGCGACTACCACGACCGGCCACTCAAGTCCCTTGGCGGTGTGTACCGTCATCAGGGTCACGCCGCTGGGGTCGCCCGAGACATTTTCCTCGGACGAGGTGAGGGCGGCGGACGCGAGGAACCGCTCGACCGGCGTACCGGCCTCCTCGGGTTCGATCTCCTCGGACCACTCGGCGGCTGCCGCAACCAGCTCGCGCACGTTCTCGAGTCGTTCGACACCCTCGAACCCCTCGCCCTTGAGATGCTCCTCGTAGTCGATTCGCTCAACGATGCGCTCGAGAAGATCGGCGGGAGCGGCGTCGGCAGCCTCGGCCCGAAGCGTGTTGCATAACTCCGCGAACTGCAGCAACGATTCCTTCGCACCCGGACGCATCCCCTGGATGCGGTCGGCAACGCCGGCAGTCTCCAACAAGGGACGCTTCCACGTCGACGCTGCATCGCGCAACGTCCTCAGGCTTCCCTTACCGATACCGCGCCTCGGCACCTGGACCGCCCGAACGAATGCCTCGTCATCGGCCGGGTTCGCCACCAGCCGGAGATAGGCGAGCAGGTCCTTGACCTCGCGTCGGTCGTAGAAGCTCACGGCGCCGATCACCCGGTGCGGGACGGCCGCTCGTCGAAATGCCTCTTCGAATGCGCGGGACTGGGCGTTGGTGCGGTAGAGCACTGCTATATCCGCGAGTGCGACCCTGCCGTCGGCAGCGAGAGTGCGCAGCTCGCGGGTGAGCCACTCGGCTTCGTCGCGCTCGTCGGCAGCCTGGACCACGACCACCGGTTCCCCTCCACCTCGCGCCGTGAACAACGTCTTGCCGAGACGGGCCGTATTGTCAGCGATGACGCCGTTGGCGGCATCGAGTATCACCTGGGTGGAGCGGTAGTTCTCCTCGAGCCGCACGACAACCGCCTCGGGGAAATCGGCCTGGAAGTCCAGCATGTTCCGAATGTCGGCACCGCGCCAACTGTAGATGGACTGGTCGTCGTCCCCCACGACGCACACGTCCCGGTGGTGTCGGGCCAGGTGTCTAACCAGGAGATACTGCGCTCGGTTGGTGTCCTGAAACTCGTCGACCAGCACCGCCTCGAATCGACGCTGATAGAATTCGAGTCGGTCGGGGTGTTCCCTGAACAGCGTCAGCGGGTGCAGCAGCAGGTCATCGAAGTCCATCGCGTTGGCCCGGGCCAGGGCCGCCCCCATGTCGTGGTAGATGTCGGCCGCCACACGGGTCACGCGGTCCTCCGCGTCGGCCCCGAGCTCTTCCGGCGAGAGTAATCGGTTCTTCGCATTCGAGATCACTGACTGGATGAGTCGCGGCGGAAACGTCTTGCTCGAGAGCTCCCGCGCCTCCATGAGCCGCTTGATCAACGCCAGCCGATCGTCTTCGTCGTAGATGGTGTACTGCGGCGTGAACCCGAGCCGCGTGGCCTCCCTGCGCAGCAGGCGCGCGCACAGCGCGTGGAAGGTCCCGATCCAGAGGCCCGTCGGATCCCGTCCCAGGAGATCGGCGACGCGCCGCTTCATCTCGGCGGCGGCCTTGTTGGTGAAGGTCACCGCGAGGACCCGTGCCGCCGAGATGCCTCGACCGGTCACCAGGTGCGCGAGGCGCGCGGTCAGCACTCGGGTCTTGCCCGATCCCGCCCCGGCCAAGACGAGGAGCGGCCCACCGGCGTACTCGACCGCTTCCCGTTGGGCCGCATTGAGCCGTAGTTGCGTCACCCTGCGTGTCTCAGGTGAGCGGAATGCGCGCGTGGAACACCGTACCCTCGGTCGACGGCTCAACGTCCAGGTCCCCGTCGTGTGCGCCTTCGATGATGCGGCGGGCCAGCGCGAGACCGATGCCCCATCCGCCCGTCTTGGTGGAGACACCCGGCTCGAACAGCTTGCCGCGGATATTCGCGTCGATGCCCGGACCAGTATCTCGCACGCGAAGCACGGCACAGTCGGCCTCTTCGGTGACGGCAATCTCGATCTCTCCCCCGCGACCACTTACCGCATCCACGGCGTTCCGGACCAGGGCTTCCACGGCCCACTCGATCAGCACGGCGTCCCCATTGACGAACGGTCCGGCGGACGGTGCGGTGACACTGATGGAGATGCGAGCGGCGTGCCGGGGCAGCCGCGGCAAGAAGTAGTTCGCCACACGCTCCGCCACGGTCCCCAGGGCCACCCGCTCGCGCTTGGCCGGCCGCCCAATTCGCTCGAACCGCTGCGCCACCCGTTGGAGCCGGTCCAGATCGCCCCGCAGGTGGTTGGCGATCTCGGCCGGCGGCGTGGCATGCTCGTCGAGACGATCGACCCACGCGCCGGCGCTCATGAGCGGCGTGCCGAGTTGATGCGCGGATTCCCGTGCCATGGCGACCCAGAGCCGGTCACGATCGCGGGTCACGGCCGCCCGATACGCCCACAGGCCCACGGCGATTGCGGCCAACAGGACAACGAGCTGAATGCCACCGAGGCGGGTGAGCAGTCGCGCTTCGGGCAGCGGACCGTAGTGCAGCTGTCCGATGCCGGGGAGATCGATGGGGAGATTGGTGCGATCGACGCGTCGGACGTACGCCAACACGCGCGCATCATCCAGATCGACGCTGCCGAACGGCAGGTTGGCAGCCGCCGTTGGCCGACCCGTGCCATCGGTGACGATCAGGGGGATACCGCTGGCACGGATATCGGGCACGATGGCGATGAGCGCCTCGGTCCCTGCGCTCGGCGAGGGATCGGCGAGCGCGGCCGTCACCCGACCGTAGAGCTGCGAGGTCTCACGGGCCTGTTGACGCAGGTGACTGCCAACGACCCACCACTGCCAGGCCGAGACGCCGGCAAACAGGACGACCAGGATGAGGACGACGATCGGACCGAGCCGCCGCAGGCGGCCGGCCACCCTACGCGCGCGCACGAGCCGTCAGGTACTCCTTGCCGAAGTACGGGACCAGGGCCTCGGGAAGACGCACGCTTCCATCCTCCTGTTGGTTGTTCTCCAGGAGCGCGATCAGCGTGCGCGGCAGGGCCACGCCCGAGGCGTTGAGCGTGTGTACGTACTCTGGCTTGGCGTTGGGCCTCGGGCGGTACCGGATGTTTGCCCGGCGGGCCTGAAAATCGGTGAACGTGCTGGCACTCGACGCCTCGAGCCAGCTCCGGACGCCGGCCGCCCACACCTCGAGGTCATAGGTCTTGGCCGACGCGAATCCCAGGTCACCAGTGGCGAGGAGCACCACGCGGTACGGAAGGTCCAGGCGACGCAGCACCGCCTCGGCGTGCCCGAGCAGCGCCTCGTGCTCCGCGGCGGATCGCTCGGCAGGGACGAAGCGGACGAGCTCGACCTTGTCGAATTGGTGCACCCGAATCAAGCCACGGGTGTCTTTGCCGTGCGCGCCCGCTTCGCGCCGAAAGCACGGGGTGTACGCGACGTACGCCATCGGGAGGTCGCGCGTCGCCATCACCTCGTCACGATGGAGGTTCGTCACCGGGACTTCGGCGGTCGGAATGAGGTAGAGCCCGTCGCCGGTCACGTACATGTCGTCGGCGAGCATCGGAAGCTGTCCCGTTCCGCGCGCCGTCTCGGGTGTCACGAGATACGGCGGCGCCACTTCGAGGTAGCCATGCTCGTCCGTGTGCACGTCGAGCATGAGACTGACGAGGGCTCGGACCAACTTGGCCCCGTCACCGGTGAACAAGGGAAAGCCGCTCCCCGAGACCTTGGCGCCCCTCGGCAGGTCGAGCACACCGAGTCGCTCACCGATCTCCCAGTGCGGTGCGGGCTCGAAGGCGAACGCCGGATGCTCGCCCCACGTGCGCACGACTCGATTGGCGGAGGCGTCGCCCTCCGGGACGTCGTCGAGTGGCAGGTTTGGAAGCCGAAGTAGCTGCTCCTCGAGTTCCGACTCGATGCCGCGCACCTCGTGATCGAGCTCTTTGATGGCGTCACTCACGCCCTTGAGCTCGGTAATCAGCTCCGCGGCGTCCTCCCCCGCCCGCTTGAGCCGCGCGACTTCCTCGGACGCTTTGTTCCGGTCGGCCTTGAGCTTCTCGGTCTGTTTGAGGAGCGTCCGTCGATTGTCATCCAGTTGGACAAGGACATCGATCGCACCATCATATCCCGGGCCCCGGCGCGCGAGGGCCGCGCGCACCCGGTCGGGTGATTCCCGAACCAGTCGGAGGTCGATCACGCGCTATTGATCGGGGATGCCCGGCATGAGATCGCGGTAGCCGCAGTTGAGGTTGGCCATGAGCTGGAGGGTCACGGTCCGACCGACCGTATCCAATTCGAGGACCTCGGCCTTGGCGTAGCGCGGCAGCGATCCGACGAACACGGAACAGAGCAGCGACGAGAATCGCGATCGCAGGATCAGGGTCTTGCCGGGTGAGAGCGGCATGATCGTGTCGGTCACGAAGTTCTCCACGGGAGCGCGCAGAATGGAGTCGAACGACACGCTCGAGACCTGCACGGCGGCCGTCCCGCCCCGCCCGAGCCGCGACGCCGGAACCAGCACGGCGGTGCCGGTGGAGTCGATGTCGAAGGCGAAGTCGAAGTCGTTCCCGAGTTCCGGTCGGCTCAGCGTGCCGGTGACCAGATCGAGCGCCGACGGCGGACCGATAGGGGTGCCACGCAACGCGGTCAGCACCAGCGTGTCGACGACGTTCGGAATCGTGGCGGCGGGCAGACCGATGTCGTTCCCGCATGCCAGGGTGGCCACCAGCAGCGAGACGGCAGGCAACCAACGCCGGGGCAAGGATATACGGTGCATCATGGCTCGCCGAACACTATGCACGCCCGGGGGGCCGGTCAACCCGTCACGGTCGCTTGACTTCACCAATCCGCAGTCCTAGCTTGGCGGCCATGCCGACCATTCGCGACGTGTTGCGCGCGTTGAGCACCCGCGACGGTGTCGACGCGGTAATCGTGCTCAGTCGCGATGGCCTGACCATCGATGCTGACGTGGCTGATGGCCTCGACTCCGATGGGCTGGCCGCACTCGTCCCCTCGGTCATCACCGCGTGCACGCAGTTGGGCGACGCGTCCGAGCGCGGCGGGTTCGGCATGGGGTTGATCGAGTGCGACGAGGGCATGATGCTGCTCGCTGAGATCTCCGATGACGCACTCCTCGCCATGTTCTTCGCCCCGGGCACCAATGTCGGCAGTCACCTGTACGAGGTCCAACGACATCGTCCGGCCATCGCCGATCTCCTCTAGCGTTACCGGGTCCGTGCACTCGGCTCGAGGTCAACGGGCGCAATCGTTCCCGCCAGGGCCGACGTTGAGCGCGACATGACCCGATGGGCTGCCGTGCTCGCCGGCGGGTCCGGAACCCGGTTCTGGCCGCTCTCTACCTCGGCGCGACCCAAGCAGTTCCTTCCCCTCACCGGAGACGAGCCCCTCCTACGTCAATCCGTGCGCCGGCTCGATGGCCTCGTTCCCCAAGAGCAGATTCTGGTGGTGACGGGTGCGGCGTTCGTCGACCAGACCCGGGCCCTCCTCCCCGAGCTTCCGCCGGACAACGTGCTGGGGGAACCCCAGCCGGCCGGCACCGGACCGGCGCTCACTTGGGCCACGCACGTGGTGCAGGAGCGCGACGCCGGTGCCAGCGTGCTCTCACTGCATGCGGATTGGCACATCGGTGACGATGAGGCGTTCCGGCACACCGCGAGTCATGCGCTCGATGCCGCCGAGCGGCACGACGTGTTGGTGACCGTCGGCATCGTCCCGACACGTCCCGAGGTCGGTTACGGCTACATCGAACCGGGTGACGCGCTGGACGATGACGTTCGGCGGGTGAAGCGATTCACCGAGAAGCCGGACCGTGCGCGAGCCACCACGCTGATGAATCGCGGCGCGCTCTGGAACAGTGGCCTCTTTGCCTGGACCGTCTCACGATTCTTCGCCGAAACCGCGGAGCATGCACCGGAGATCGCCCCCCACGTCGCGACCCTGGCCGACCGAGGACCAACGGCGTTCTTCGCCTCGGTCACACCCATCGTCATCGACGTTTCCCACTTCGAGCGCAGTCGGCGGGTGGCGGTCGTGCCCGGCCGATTCGCCTGGGACGACGTCGGGACGTGGGCGTCGTTGCCGCGCGTCCGTGGCACCGATGTCGCCGGAAACGTGCGTGTCGGCCACACGGTGATCCGCGACACCGAGCGGTGCGTCGTGTGGGCCCAGGACGGTCCGGTGGTCCTCGACGGCGTGCGTGATCTCGTCGTCGTCCGAGCCAACGGCATCACCCTGGTGACGACGTCGGAGCGGGCGTCGCAACTGAAGACGTTGCTCGAGCGGCTTCCCGACGAACTGCGAGCGCCCCAATCGTGACCGACCTGTATCTGACGCAGCCCAGCCTGGCGAGCGACTGGTACCCGTTCCTCCAGTGCCGCCCCATTTCCGAGCTGCGGGTTGGGGCGTGGCTCGTGCGTGAGCGATGGGAGGCCATCGCGGAGGGCGAGACCCGAGCAGTGTTCGGCCCGCTCCACCTGCACGACTTCGCCGACGACTCCGCGCCACCGGTAACGGCCGCAAAGGCGGTCACGGGACCGGCGCTCATCGGTCTGTCGACCTTCGCGCCGTCTGGCGTCCGCCCCGAGCTGCCCAAGGGGCCGGCGCGGCTGATCAATGACGGAACCGTCGTGGGGTGGTGGGTTCCGGCCGGCACCACCTGGCGCCCGGACACCGAGTTCGGAGGGGACGAGGTGACAATCGAGGGACTCAAGTTGCACGGGGGCTATGATCTCGTGACCGCCCTCGAGTATTTCCTCGTGGCCGACACGACCGACTTCACGCACGAAGGCGGCGACGCACTCCCGGACGGGAGCATTCTGTTTGGCGATCCCGTCGACGCCGTCGTGCTCGGCGCGGCGGTGGAACCGGGAGTCGTGTTCGATGTGCGGCGCGGACCCATCGTGATCGAGCAGCACACACATGTGAAGAGCGGGACGCGACTGGAGGGCCCGCTGTATATCGGTCCCGGCTGTGAGGTGTTCGGCGGCCAGATCTCTCATTGCTCCATCGGGCCGCGCTGCAAAATCCGCGGTGAGCTCGAGTTCACGGTCGCGATCGGGTACGCCAACAAAGCACATGACGGATTCGTCGGACACTCCGTGCTCGGACGGTGGGTGAATCTGGGAGCGGGCACCACGACCTCCAACCTCAAGAACACCTACGGGGGCATTCGCCTCCAAATCGGTGACCAGCGCATCGAGACGGGGCGACAAAACCTCGGAACGCTGTTCGGCGACCATGCCAAGACGGCCATCGGGACCCAGTTCGATACCGGTGCTGTGGTGGGGGTGGGAGCAAACGTGTTCGGGTGGACCCGCGCGCCCAAGTACGTCCCGCCATTCGCGTGGGGTGATCGAGGGGTCATGCGCCGGGACGGGTTCCTCGACATTGCTGCGAGGGTGATGCCGCGGCGTGACGTCGCGGTCACCGATCAGGTGCGG
Organism: Gemmatimonadales bacterium; assembly: GCA_041602035.1. GTDB lineage: Bacteria > Gemmatimonadota > Gemmatimonadetes > Gemmatimonadales > GWC2-71-9 > JAOTVV01. Next base: position 47,463 of record JBFIHA010000015.1, read on the forward strand.
CACACGCTGGGCCGCATCTACGATCACGCCGTCTCGGGATGAAGATCACTATCCTCGGCAGCGGCAGCCGTGGCAACGCCATCGTGCTGCAGTCGGTGTCCACCACGATCGTGGTGGACGCCGGGTTCGGCCTCAAAGAAATGGAGCGGCGTGCGACGGACGCGGGGTTGTCGCTTGCATCGCTCGACGCCGTGGTGCTCACCCACGAGCACGGGGACCACGCGAGCGGCGCGGCGGCGCTGGCAGCGACGGCGGGCTGCCCCGTGGTCGCAACCCCAGGCACCTTAGACGCCCTCGGAATGCCCGTCGACGATGTCGCCACCGCGGCGCTTTCGCACGGAAGCCCGGTCCGAGCGGGAGGGTTCGACGTCTCGGTGTGCCGAATCAGTCATGACGCGGCCGACCCGGTGGCGCTCGCGGTTGCGGATCCCCAGACCGGCGTCCGGGTCGGCGTTGCCTACGACGTAGGGCGCATTACGGTGAGCCTGACGCGGTTTCTTCGTTCGCTGCACGGCCTGGTCGTCGAGGCGAATCACGACGATCATCTCCTCCGCACCGGCCCCTACCCCCCCCGTGTGCGCGCCCGCATCGCGGGCCCCACGGGTCACCTGTCCAATCGCTCGGCCAGCGACCTGCTGGCTGCCGTATGCCACGGCGAGCTTCAGACCATCGTGCTGGCGCACCTGAGCGATCGGTGCAATCGACCCGACTTGGCCCGGGAGACCGTGCGGCAGGTGCTCGAGAGCAACGGATTCCGGGGTCGGCTCGTGGTGGCGTCGCAGGATGCGCCGGTCGGCCCCATCGAGGTGGGCGATCGGCAGTACGCGCTCGACGTGTTCGGCTAGGGTTCGCCGGCCGGGCGCCAGGCTTCGACGGCGGCCGGCTCCCACTCCGCGATCATCGCGACAAAGGCGTCCGTCATCTCGGGATCGAACTCCGCGCCTGCGCGCTCGGACAAGTACGAGAGCGCCCGGTCGTGGGGCCAGGCGTCACGGTAGGGCCGGTTGGTGCGCAACGCGTCGTACACGTCGCATACATGCACCAGCCGACTCGCGAAGTGGCAGTCGCGCGCGAAGCTGAAGGTCGGGTAGCCACCGCCGTTCAACATGATGTGATGCTCGTACGCGACCACGGCGGCCAAATCGAGCCCGGGCTCGGAGGAAAAGATGATCCGGGCGCCCTCCGCCGGGTGCCGATTCATGATCTCGCGCTCTTCGGGCTCGAGCTTCCCCGGCTTGGTGAGGATCTCGATCGGGATCCGGACCTTGCCGAGATCGTGGAGCAGTCCGGCCACACCAAACCCCCGCACATCCTGGGATCCCAGCCCGATCCACTCCGACAGCGCCATCGTGAGCACACTGACATTCAGCGAGTGCGTGGTGGTGTACTCGTCGAACTCCCGCAGTTGCAGCAGGGGGAGCATGATGTTCTGGTCACCGTGCATCGCGACGGCCAGCGAGCGCACCACGGCCTCCGCCTCGGCGAGCGGGAGGGCCCCTCCCCTGGTGATCTCCTCGTGCATCCACCGCACGGTCGAGGCTTCTTCCGCCAACCCCATGCCGAGCGTCGTGGCCGCGATCCGCACGTGCCCATCGAGGTGCACGTCGCGCACGCCGATGGCCCCATACCGGATACCGCTGGGGCGCATCTGCCGGGCTTCGGCGGTGTCGAGCGACGGGCCGCCGAGCCTGGCCAGGATCAGGTCGAGGAACTCCTCCAATTCATCTTTGGTGGCCGTGCGGTCGCACTCGAGCTGCTGAATGCCGACCGACGGCAGCCGCTCTGCCCACTCCCAGTCGCGAAGCTCCCGCACCGGCTGGCCGTCGGCGAGCACCTCGCTTCCCAGAAACCCGAACGTGACCTTAGGACGGTCTTCCAGGAGCCGCTGAAGGCCGGCGTAGGCGTTGTCCACCACGCGCTCCCGCGAGGCGTGGCCAGCGGGATAGAGCGACAGCACCGACAGGGCCTGTGCCAGCGCGTGGAGAAAGGCCACCTGATCTTGCACGACTAGCTGTCCTCTCGCTCGATGCCCATGGCGGCGTCGCGAATCTCGGGATCCGGCGACCGCGCGGCGACCACCAGGCTCTTGGTCACTCGCGGGTCCTCCCAGTGCCGATGCAACGCCCGAAGGGCCGCCAGATAGGCGGGGGATTTCGCCGGAGGTCGGCTCCGGAAGAACACGCGCTTCGGCGCCGCAAGCTCGACGAGCGTCTCCACGGCGCGAGGGTCGTCGAGCCTCCCCAGGGCACGGATGGCGAGGACCGTGAGATTCGCGTTCCGAGGTCCGCGCGCATGCACTGCCACGAGGTCGATCAGCGACGGGGGGCTGGCCACCGCTGCTGCCATCAGTCCCCGCTCGACGACCCGGGCGTCTGCGTCCTTGAGTGCCAGCGACAGCGCTAGCTCGCGGCGCTCCGGCGTGCGGAGCAATGCTCGGATCGCTTCCAAACGGACCCGTGGGTCGGAGCCGGCAACGTAGGACTCGGGATCGAACCCAGCCGGGGACACACCGATGTCAGCAATCAGTCGAATGAGATTGCGCTGAACGTACCACGGGGCGCCCGACAGGCGTTCCGCCGCCAACGGTGCTACGTCGGCTCCCAGACGGGTGAGACGGTCGAGCAGAATGCGACGGGTCTGGGAAATCTCCGATGTGGCTAGGGCATCGAGCATCGGCACCGCCGCCTCGATCCCCATGCGCTTGATGAAGTGGTCCAGCACGGCCGTGTCGAGAGGGGAAGCACCGAGCACCCGATCGAAGATCTCGCGCCCCGCGAGGCGCTGCCAGATATGCTGCGCCACGTCAGAGCTCTCGTCCACGGTGATCGCGTCCAAGAGGCTTCGCACGTTGCCGGCCGCGACCATGCGCTCGATCGCCGAACTCAGGACCTTGCCAGTCTCACCCACCTCGAGGGCCATCTGCACCACGCGTGTGGGCTCCGGTCGGTGCTCTGCGGCCTGTGACCCGTCGCGCACCGCGGACGCCGACGCCATCTTCGACAAGGCAGCGCCATACGCTGTCGGGTTCGGGTCCTCGAGAGACCAATCGTTCACCATCGTCCGCACCTGGTCGCGCAGGGCCACATCGGCTTCCCGGCGGCGGACCTGGCTTTCACCCTCCGTGTGGGCCGCGAGCTTCTTGAACAACCGCATGAGCGACTCCGAGATCACCTGGCTCTCCAAGCGTCCTGCCGCGCGCACCAACGCGATGACCGCGTCGATGCTCATGCCCTCCGCGGCATTGAGAAGGAAGCGCCGGCGCTCCACCGCTCCTCCCGCCAGTTGAAGCAGCTCCTCCAGCACATCGGGCTCGAGCGTCGAGATCAATGACGACACGCGGTGTCGAAGTTCGGGGGCCTCCCGCCGTCCCCGTTTTCGAAGCTCGCTCGCCAGCTTCAGCATGTAGTCGACGATGACCTTGTCGTACGCGTCGCTGCGCTTGCGGCCCTGGATTGCTTCGGCGATTTCGTCAGCGTCCAGCGCCCGCGGCCGCTGGTCCGTTTCGGTTGCGGCTTGGGCCAACGCGATCCACAGCTCGTTTGCGGCCGACCAGTCCTCCGCATGGCTCGCTTCGTCCTGGCCCATCAACTCCAGGCGGTCGTACTCCTGCGGGTGCAGATGCACGGATGGCCACGCGTCACGTCGTTCGGGGGGGGCAAGCCCAAGCGGCTCTCCGGTGCGATCGGCCTCGATCGCCAGGGTCGCCAGGAAGTCTCGCAGCTCAGCCGCGGTGACGCCGCTCACCACGCTCACGCCGGCGAGGTGATGGCGGTGGAGGCGACCGGCCAGTTCGGCCAGCACGGGGTTCATGGGATCGGTGGCAACGCCCTCGATCACTAGCTGGTCCCGCGCGATCCCCAACCGCAACTCCCGCTGCGTCAAAAGCGGCGCCAAGCGCTCGTGCAAGCGCATGGTGGCCGGCCCGAGCGACGGGTGGTCTCCCGGGTAGATAGCGTGTTTGTTCAGCGCGATGGCGAACTCGATCAGGAACGCCGAGAGCTCCGGTGAGAGCACCTCACGTTCCTCACTCACAGGCGCGTCCGTCCCAATCAGGTCCCCTCCGTCACGCGGGGGTCAGGATCCTGCTCGAACGCCTCCGGTTGCTGCAGGGGGTGTGCCAGGCACCGGAGGAACCGGGACGCCGTTGGGTCGCGGGGTGGGTGGACCGATCCGCGCAAGGGTGATGGGCTCCTCGAGGTCCCCCCCGAACAGCGTCAAGCTGCTGTTGCGCAGCGAGAAGTTGTAGGCGAGCCACTCACCCCCAATAGCCAGATACACCGTGTCCGATGCGATACGCCAGCGGACGATCTCGTCACCGAAGCTCGCCGAGGAATCGGGTCGGACGACGACGGTAATCGGGCCGTCTGGAGAGTCCGCTTGCCAGGTCCCCGACAGGTCGGGCAGCTTCGAGGCTGCCGGAGTCTGGGCGCCGACCGCGCCGGGCGCAACCAGCGCCAGAGCCACCGCCGCGACCAGCCAAGGAGCCTTCATCGGAACACCTTTCGCCACAGTTGGTTACGGTCCACCCTGCACCCGTGCGACCTAATATACACCGGGAGGAGGAGTTCGATGCGTCTCATGTTCGTGTTGGCCCTGGCCGGGGCCGCGACCGCGGTTGCCCAAGAACCGCCGGCCCGCCCGGTACACACCTATTCCATCGTGGCCATGGATTCGGTCACCGGCCACCTCGGGGTGGCCGTGCAGTCGCACTGGTTCTCGGTGGGCAGCGTGGTGCCATGGGCCGAGCCGGGCGTCGGAGCGGTGGCGACGCAATCGTTCGTTGACCCGTCCTACGGACCCCGCGGCCTGTATCTGATGCGCACCGGCACGCCCGCTCCCGAGGCGCTGGCAGCCCTGCTGCGCGCGGATCCCGATTCGCAAGTGCGGCAGGTTGCCATGATCGATGCAGCCGGCCGAGTGGCCGCGCACACCGGATCGAAGGACATCCCTGCTGCCGGCCATCACCAGGGCCGCTGGTATTCGGTCCAGGCCAACCTGATGCGCAACGCGTCGGTGTGGCCGGCCATGGCCCGGGCCTTTGAGGCGGCGGCCGGCGATCTCGCCGAGCGGATGCTCGTCGCTCTGGAGGCGGCGGAAGCGGCGGGCGGCGACATTCGGGGCAAGCAGTCGGCCGCCCTGCTCGTGGTATCGGGAAACCGATCGGACGCACCGTGGGAGCGGGTGTTCGACCTCCGCGTGGAGGATGATCCCGACCCGCTGGGGGAGCTGCGTCGCCTGCTCACGGTGGCCCGCGCGTACAACGCCGCGACCGCCGGCGACAACTTCCTCACGATCGGACAGGTAGACAGCGCGCTCGCGAGCTATCGGCTCGCCTCCGAGCTGCTGCCCGACGAGGCGACCAACGGCGAGCTGATTTACTGGGTGGCGGTGACGTTGGCAGACCTCGGACGCGTGGACGACGCGATTCCACTGTTTCGGCGCGCGTTCCGGCAGGATGCGAGCTGGGCCGAGCTTCTCACGCGCCTGCCGGGTGCAGGGCTGCTCAGAGCGGATCAGGCCGCACTGGAACGTATTCTCCGCGACGCTCGCCGTGACTGACGGTCCGCGGCCGAACAGCGCGCTCGGATGTGCACAGCGCCCCGGGGAACCCCCGGGGCGCTGTGCGTTCCTCTCAGGTGCTGACTGAGCCGGCCTAGTACATCCCACCCATGCCGCCGCCGGGCGGCATCGGAGGCATCTTCTCTTCCTCCTTCTTCTCGACGACGACGCACTCGGTGGTGAGCAACAGGCTCGCGACCGACGCCGCGTTCTGCAGCGCCGTCCGGGTCACCTTGGTAGGATCGATGACGCCGGCCTCTACGAGATCCTCGTAGACGTCGGTCTGCGCGTTGTAGCCAAAGTTCTTCTCCTTGGTCGTGCGGATCTTCTCGACCACGATCGAGCCTTCGACTCCGGCATTGGACGCGATGATGCGCGTCGGCTCTTCGAGGGCCCGTCGCACGATGTCCACACCGATCTGCTCGTCGGCCTCGGTGACCTTCATCTTCTCCAAGGCCTTCTGCGCGCGGAGCAACGCCACGCCGCCACCGGGCACGATGCCCTCTTCCACGGCGGCCCGCGTCGCGTGCAGCGCATCCTCGACCCGAGCCTTCTTCTCCTTCATCTCGGTCTCGGTGGCCGCGCCCACGTTGATCACCGCCACGCCCCCGGCGAGCTTCGCCAACCGCTCCTGCAGCTTCTCGCGATCGTAATCAGACGTGCTCTTGTCGATCGCCGCTTTGATCTCCTGAATGCGTCCCTTGATCGTGTCTTCGGCGCCGGCGCCGTCGACGAGCGTGGTATTGTCCTTGTCGATGACGATCCGCTTGGCACGACCGAGATCGCCAATCACGGCGTTCTCGAGCTTGAAGCCAAGCTCCTCGGAAATCACCTGGGGTGCACCCGTCAGGACGGCGATATCCTGCAGCATGGCCTTGCGGCGGTCACCGAAGCCCGGTGCCTTGACGGCACAGATCTTCAGCGTCCCGCGCAGCTTGTTCACCACCAGCGTGGCGAGCGCCTCGCCCTCGACATCCTCGGCGATGATGAGCATTGGCTTGCCGGTCTGCGCGACCTTCTCGAGCACCGGCAGGAGATCCTTCATGGACGAGATCTTCTTGTCGTGGATCAAGATGTAGGCGTCCTCGAGGACGGCTTCCATCTTCTCGGGATCCGTGACGAAATACGGCGACAGGTAGCCGCGGTCGAACTGCATGCCGTCCACGGTCTCCAGCGTCGTGTCGAGTCCCTTGGCCTCTTCCACGGTGATCACGCCGTCCTTGCCGACCTTCTCCATTGCGTCGGAGATGAGGTCACCGATCTCGGCGTCGTTGTTGGCCGAGATGGAGCCGATTTGCGCGATCTCCTTCTTCCCGGCCGTCGGGACCGACAACTTCTTCAGGTCGCCGACCACAGCATCGACGGCCTTGTCGATGCCGCGCTTGATCGCCATCGGGTTGACACCCGCCGTGACGCTCTTGAGGCCTTCGCGGAAGATCGCTTGGGCCAGAACGGTCGCCGTCGTGGTACCGTCACCGGCCACGTCGGACGTCTTGGTGGCGACTTCCTTCACCATCTGAGCGCCCATGTTCTCCACGGGATCGGCCAACTCGACTTCTTTGGCGACCGTGACGCCGTCCTTGGTGACGGTCGGGCTGCCGAACTTCTTGTCGATCACCACATTTCGGCCCTTCGGGCCGAGGGTCACCTTCACCGCGTCGGCCAACTGATCGACGCCCGACTTGAGCGCCGACCGGGCGGCGACATCGAAATGCAGCTCTTTTGCGTTTGCCATACGTGTTCTCCCCCTTTACGTCACTCGACGATTGCGAGGACGTCGGTTTCCTTGATGATCAGGTACTCGTCGCTCGCGATGCGCACTTCCGTGCCCGCGTACTTGGCGTACAACACCTTCTGTCCCACGCTCAGGTCCATGGGAACGCGCGCGCCCTTCTCGATTCGACCCGGGCCGACGGCCAATACTTCACCCTGGAGCGGCTTCTCCTTTGCCGTGTCGGGGATGTACAGCCCGCCACGCATCTCCTCAGCCTCCTCGAGAGGCCGGATCACGACGCGGTCGCCAAGGGGCTTGATGTTGAGCTTGGCCTTGGATTTCGTCGCAGGGGCCATATGCAGGTGCCTCCGATACGTAAACGGTTGTGGAAGGTAGTGTTACAGATTGCTAGCACTCACCGTTATAGAGTGCTAATGGCGAGTAAGATACGCCCCCCCGACGCCGTGTCAAGGGCTGAACCGAAGCGCGCGGAGGGTGGGGGGTGTCGGGCGACGGCTCTCAGGGACCCAGCTGGCCGGCCACGCGGGTCGGGACAGCCACTGACACAAACGCCCCGTTGCCGACAATCCCGTCAACGCCGTAGCCCCAACAGTAAAGCACACCTGTGGTGGCTCGGCCGCACGAACCGGTCGTGAACGGCCCGAGCGCCGGCACGACGGACTGGAAGGCGAGGCCGCCGCTCACTGCCGTCGGCACGTTGCGGCTGGCGCTCGTGCCGTCACCCAACTGCCCAGAGTCGTTGAGTCCCCAACAGTACGCCTCGTCGGCGATCGTGACGGCGCACGAGTGGTTGCCGCCGGCGTGGATCGACCGCCACGCTCGGGCGCCGCTCACCGCCGTCGGTGCCGCCTGGGGGCCGCCCGAGCCCATCCCGAGCTGCCCCGACGCGTGGTCGCCCCAACAGTAGCCGTCTCCGTCGAGCGTCACGCCGCACGTGTGGAGGCCACCGGCGTCGAGCTGCGCGAACACGTGCCCGCCAGAGACGAGGGTGGGTGTATCCCGGTTTTCGGACGCGCCGATGCCGAGCTGGCCTAGGGCCCCGGATCCCCAGCAGTAGGCCCGTCCGTCGGCCGTGAGCCCGCAGGTGTGGTCGTTCCCCAGGGTCAGCATGGCAAACGGCTCCGCGAACAACACGGAATCTGGTGTGGGCCGCGTGATCTCGACGCCGCTCACCCCGTTGCCCAACCGCCCCGACTCGGCGAGCCCCCAGCACCAGGCAAACCCGTTCTGATCCAGGCCGCACGTGTGGGCACCGCCCGCGGCGATGAACGAGAACAGCCTCCCAGCCGCGACGCGGGTGGGCTGCCCAACCGGCAGGCCCTGCGTCCCCAGGCCGAGCTGGCCGCGATCATTGAGACCCCAACAGTGGGCCACCTCGGTGGACAGCACCGCACAGGTGTGCCCACCGCCTAGCGTGACCTGCCGGTACACGGCGGTGCCCTGCGCCACGCGGCGCGGCACGGCCTCATCTTCGAACGTTCCGGTACCGAGTTGCGCGACACCGTTCGCACCCCAGCAGTAGGCGCGCCCGGCTGCAGTGAGGCCGCACGCATGAAACGCCCCGAGATCGTATGTCGCAAACGCGACCGTGTCGGCGGGCGGAAGCGGTGGCCCGGTGGAATCGCCGAGACAGCCTGCCGCTCCCCACGAACCCGCCAGCACCGTCGCCCACATCAGCCAACGCGTCATCGGTCCGTATCCTCGCTCCAGTAATGCTCCAGCTCCACCCCCAGGCCCTGCGCCATGCGGTTCACGAAGCTGAAGTACGCTGCCACCTGGCAGACATCGAGAATCTCCCCATCCGACAGCCCAACCTCCCGCAGCCGAGCGACATCCGCCTCGGCCATGTCGCTCGGATACAGGGCCAACTTGGTCGCGTAGTCGGCGATGGCGCGCTCCCGCGCTGACAGCGGCGCGGAGCGCACGTCGCGGATGACGGCGTCGGCCATGTTCCGATCACGCGTATACCGACGGAGCGCCGCCCCGTGATGGCGCAGTCAATAGAAGCAATCGTTGGCGGCCGACACAACCACCCCGATCATCTCGCGCTCGCTGCGGGAGAGGGCGGACGGCCCCCGCATCAGGTGGTCGTAGAACCGGTAGTGCCGCTCGAGCGATTCCGGGTTGAGGGAGTGGATCTTGAGAATGTGATCCATGCCGTGCCCGGAGCCGTATCGCCGATACAGATCGGCCAACAACCCCGTCGCCTCCTCCGCGGGCACCCAGCCAATCCACGGCATCAGCCGATCGGCTGCGGCGAGGCTGCGGCGACGCTCACTGGAGAATCCTCCGCACCGCCACCCAGCGGTCGCGCCACCACCGGGCCTCCGGGTCGCTCGCGTCGAGGCCGGAGAGCCGCACCCCCGTCGATGAGCTGTGGATGAACTGACCATCACCCACGTAGAGCCCCACATGGGTGACGGCACCGCCGCCGTCGGTGAAGGCGAGGATATCTCCGGGGTTGAGGGCCGCCACACGCCGTTCCACGAGCGCTCCCTGCCGGGCCTGATCGCGACTCATCCGGGGCAGGACGATACCGTGCTGGCCATATGCCCACTGAATGAGCCCTGAGCAGTCGTACCCGGTGGCATCGCTTCCCCCCCAACGATACGGACTCCCCATGGCGTCGAGCGCCGTGCGCACCACGCTCGACGCTACCCGTGCCACGTCCTCCGGCACGCTCCCATCGTCGACCGGCACGACCACCGGAACCGGCCGCGGGGTCGGCGCGGTCCCGCCACCCCTCGGGGGGCCGGATCGGCGCAGGCCACGGCCGACCACTACCCGGCCCGACAACGACAGCCCGCGCCGATCCATCGGGTCGAGCCGCCAGAACCCGCTCACCCCCGTGTCTTCGACCCGGTACCGGGTCTCGAGACCGACGGCAAAGAACTGGAGGAGGGGAAACGTGTAGCCGAGGCCAATGCCCCACGACGCGTCGGCATTGCCGTCATCGTGATCGATGCCGAGGCCCACACTGCCGAGTCCGTACCACCCCCGGCTCCGATGCCCCACCGTGAGCAGCACCTCGCCCCCACTTTGCGATCGGTCGATGAGGGATCCGCTGTCGTCGAGATAGAACCCGCCCAGAGAAACGCCGATGGGGCCGAAGAGTGCGCGATCGTACGCGAACCCGTACTGGACGCTGGTCTGATCGTGCCACCAGGCGCCGTAGGAAACGCTCACGCTCCTCCGTTGAGCTTCAAGGGAGGAAGGCCCGAGGAGGGCGAGCAGCGGCGTCAGCGCGAGGAGGCCGACGAGTCTATGATGGGTCACGGTGGCGTAACTTCCATAGTAGCAACATCATAGATGAAGGTCAACGACCCCGCTCACGCCTCTGCTTGACGCCACCTCGGAGCGCCGCTAACTACCTCCGCATGCCCACCCTCACCGTGACCCGTCGGGTCCATTTCAATGCGGCGCACCGGCTCCACAACCCGACGCTCTCCGACGCCGAGAACCGCAGAATCTTCGGACCGTGCAATAACCCGAACTACCACGGGCACAACTATGAGCTGGACGTGTCCGTCGAGGGAGAGGTCGATCCCACGACGGGGTATGTCGCAGATCTCGGCGAGGTGAAGCAGATCGTGGAGGAGTTGGTCCTCCGGCGCTTCGACCACAAGAACCTCAATCTGGATCTTCCGGAGTTCCGCGAGCGCAACCCTACCACGGAGAACCTGGTCGTGGCCATCTGGGAGATACTCGAGGGGCGTCTTCCCGGGAGGCTCGTACGCCTCGTTCTGTGGGAGACGCCCCGGAACTACGTGACCTACGAAGGGCGCTGAATCGGCCCCGGCCGCTAGGCGGGCCAGAGCCAGCCGAACATGCCTCCAGTCAGACCGGCATAGACCAACGACTCGAACAGGAGCTTTCCGGTCGAGTGCCACGGCTTGCCGAACCAAATAGAGTCGGGCACGGCTGCAAAGAAGTGCGCCATCCACGCAGTGGCTCCGGCCACTCGGAACACGGCGAGATAGTGTGCGCCGGGATCCAGGGTTCGGCTGCTCAGGTAGGCCACCACCACGCCAATCACCACGTAGAGTAGGAGCGACAGCACCATGGCCTTGCCCATCGCCGGCCGGCCGGCCGGCAGGATGCGCACGTAGCCCACCGGTCCCTCTTCGGCCTTGCGGATGAACTCCGGATCCTTGGCGGCCGTGGCGTCCTTGGCGAAAGGCAGATGGTACTCCCCCGGCGGGGCCTTGAGCGCGTTCCTCGCCGCATCTTCATCGGGCAGCTTCTTGAACTCCGACCGGCGATGCGGCATCACCGTCCACACGATGGCGCTCGCAATCCAGACCGCAACCGCCGAGAGGAGGATCGGGAGCCACAGAGAGGGTATCGAGATCATGTCAGGTCTCCGGGAGGGTGGGAGTCGTGCCGGAACTTACGGCCTGGCGCCATCGGCGCCAGGCCGCGTGGAACCTTGTGACCGTCCCGAGCTACAGCTTCACCACGCTCATGGTCTCTCGGACGGCATCGGCCGACTTCACGAGGGCGGCCTTCTCTTCGGCGCTGAGCTCAATCTCGACGATTCGCTCCACCCCGCCCGCACCGAGGAGGCACGGGACACCGACGAACACGTCCTTCAACCCGAATTCCCCTTCCAGCCACGCCGCGCACGGCAACAGTCGCTTCTTGTCCTTCACGATCGCTTCGACCATCTGCACGGCACCCGAGGACGGAGCGTAGTACGCCGAGCCGGTCTTGAGGTGACTCACGATCTCGCCCCCGCCCTTCCGAGTGCGCTCCACTATGGGATCGAGGACGCCCTTCTTGACGAACTGCGTGATGGGGATACCGGAGACGGTCGTGTACGAGATGAGCGGTACCATCGAGTCGCCATGGCCGCCGAGCACCATCGCCTGAATGTCCTCGACCGAGACACCGATCGCCTCCGACAAAAACGTGCGGTAGCGCGCCGTGTCGAGGATTCCCGCCATGCCCATGACCCGCTCACGTGGGAACCCCGACACCGTCTTGGCCACGTAGCACATGACATCGAGTGGATTGGAGACCACGATGATCATCGCCTTCGGCGCGACCTTCTTGATCTCGGCAGCGACCGCCTGCACGATCCCCGCGTTCGTCTTGACGAGGTCGTCCCGGCTCATGCCGGGCTTGCGCGGAATGCCGGCGGTCACGACGAAAATGTCGCTCCCTTTCGTCGGGCCGTAGTCGTTGGCGCCGACGATGCGGGTGTCGAACCCCTCCACTGGACCCGACTGCCATTGGTCGAGTCCTTTACCCTGCGGAATCCCCTCCAGGATGTCGACGAGGATGATCTCGCGCGCCAGCTCCTTCTCTGCCAGTCGCTGCGCCGTCGTCGCGCCGACATGACCCGCTCCCACTACCGTGATCTTCTTCATGGTCCGTTCCCGTGTTGTACGCTGTGGTTGGCTGACGAGGTGGGAGGTGGGTTGGAATGCACGGGCTCGATCGGGACGGCCAATTGCCGGATCGCCTCGTAGAGCACGACGCCGGTCGCCGTCGCCAAGTTCAGGCTGCGAACGGTTGGCGCCATCGGAATACGGAAGATCTCGTCGGGGTGCTTTTCCAGAATCCGCCGCGGCATCCCGTCCACCTCACTGCCGAACACCAGCACGCTGTTCGGCACAAAGGGAGCGTCCACATACGATCGCGTCCCGTGCGAAGAGAAATATAGGCAGCGCTCGCGCGCGACGACATGACGGAACGCCCGCCAGTGCGGGTGGACCCACAGATCGACGTGGTCCCAGTAGTCCAGGCCGGCACGCCTCAGTCGCGCATCGTCGAGATGGAATCCGAGGGGCTCGATGAGATGCAGCGCGGTGTCGGTCGCGGCACACATCCGGGCAATGTTCCCGGTGTTGGGGGGGATTTGCGGTTCAATCAACGCGATGGCCAGTCCCATCACCTCACCTCCGACACCCCGGCGCGGCCTCCGTCAGGTGTCCCGCCACTGGACCGTCCCGTCGTCGAACCGTTCGTGCTTCCACACCGGCAGTCGCCGCTTGGCCTCCTCGATCAGAAACCGCCCCGCCTCGAACGCCTGATCCCGGTGTGGGGCGGCCGCGACCACCCCGATACTGGCCTCGCCCGTCGGCACGGTGCCCAGTCGGTGGCTGGCTGCGACGCCCACGTCCGGCCACCGGGCGCGGGCTTCGTCGAGGATGCGATCGAGCTCGGCCACGACCATCTCCTCGTACGCGGAGTACTCGATGGCGCTGACCGGGCCGTCCTCGGCGCTGCGACGCACCGTGCCGAGAAACGCCACCGTGCCTCCCCGCCCCGGTGCCGCCACCTCCGCGAGGAGGGCTGCCACGTCGATCGGCTCCCGGGTGAGATACCCCAGATCACCCCCCTGCCAACGGCGGCAGCAGCGCCAATTCGTCACCATCATGAAGCGGTCGGTCGGGTGCGCTGTGCTCGCAATTCACTGCGGCGAGCGGCGCGGCGGGCAGGAGATCGCCCTTCTCCACTCCCGTACGGAGCGCGGCGATGGCGTCGCTCACGGTGGCCGTAGGTGGGAGCCGCAACGACACCTGCGTCCGGCCCAATAATTCGGCATAACGCGCAAACAACCGACACTCGACCGTGATCGACGCGCGCGCTGCCCGGGGATCGGCGAGGTGAGACGACATACGGCCCAATATAGCCGCTCCCGAGAGCGTCGAGCAGGGCGCGCGGCAAACACGCCGGTGAATCTTGACACCACACCGGTTCGCGGTCAGGTTCCGGGTCCTCGCGGACGCAACCACGCTTCGTCAACTCCATCAGCCCAAGGACCCGAGATGCTGAGACCCCGCGCTCGCCTCCTGTCTGCCGTGGCGGCCGTGACGGTGGGGACGCTTCTGGCTCCTCATACCGTCACTGCACAGTTCACCGACCCGCCCCCAGTGCCGGCCTATGCGCTCAGTGGTGTCACGGTGGTACGCCCGGACGGGGGCCGCCTGAGCAATCAGACGATCGTCGTCCGGAACGGATTCGTTGAGGCCATGGGAGCCAATGTGCCACTGCCGCCGGACGCGGAGGTGCTCACGGGCGATTCCCTGATGGTGTTCCCGGGCCTGATCGATGCGCAGGGAGCGGCCAAGGTCGAGTTCCCCGAGGTTGAGGTGAACCGGCAGGAAGTCGAATCCTGGAATCCGCCGAGGCACGTCCAGGGGTTCACCCCGCATCGCCGAGTCACCGATTTCCTGGCGGCCACCGGCAAGGATCTCGAGAAGCAGCGTCTGGCCGGCATCGTGGCCGGTGCGGTGCATCCCGACGGACCCGTGATGCCCGGACGCGGCGCCGTGCTGATCCATCGCAAGGGCGCCGATGTCGCCGCCGGCTTGGTGTTGATGCCGACCCTGGGCCCCGTGTTCTCGTTCCGAGGGGCGCGAGGAGCGTATCCCGGCACCTCGTTCGCCGTGGCCGCGTTCATTCGCCAGAGCCTGGAGGACGCGCGCCATCACGGAACTCACACCGCGGCCTACCAGCGCGACCCTCGGAGGGTGACGGCCCCCCGGTGGGATCCCGACTACGAGGTCCTGCGCTCCGTACTCACCGGTCAAACGCCGGTGTTCTTTGCCGCAGACGACTCGGAAGAGATCCGACTGGTGGTTCGTCTCGCAGAGGAATACGGCTTTTCGCCGATCATCGTGGGCGGCGACGACGCATGGAAGGTGGCCGACCTCCTCAACCGGCGGAACATCCCGGTACTGGTGTCGCTGGACTTCCCCGAACCGAAGCAGTGGAAGCCGGAAGAGAAGAAGCCCGAGGGTGAAACCAGCGACTCGGCGGCTGCCCAAGCGCCCACCCCCCAACCCCTCGACGCCGGGGCGCAGCGTGAGAAGCGCGATCTCGAACAGCTCTATGCCAACCCGGGCAAGCTGGCTGCGGCCGGGGTGCGGTTTGCCCTCACCACCGGCGGCGGAAAGGCCGATCTGCTGAAGGGTTCGCGGAAGGCAATCGAGTACGGCTTGAGCGAGGCAGATGCGCTGCGCGCCCTCACGGCGACCCCGGCCGCGCTCCTGGGTGCGCCCTCGCTCTCCCGCATCGAGAGCGGGCTCCCGGCCACGTTCGTCGTAACCGACGGACCGCTCTTCGCCGAGACGACGAAGATTGCCTACACCTTCGTGGAAGGCGAGTTAGAGCGCGGCAAGCCGAGCGGCACACCGAGTGGCGGTGAGGCTCCAGCGGTCAACGTGACCGGCAGTTGGACGCTCGAGATCGACGCCGGGGGCCAGGTGATGGGCGGTCGGATGACGCTGGAGCAGGATGGGGCCGAATTCAGCGGGACGTTGGTGATGGAAATGGGAACCGTGCAAATCCGCAGTGGCGTGGTTTCGGGCACGGCCTTCACGTGCACATGGGTGCTGAGCATGGGGGGCGAAACGATGGAATTCGACATCAAGGGAACCGTCGAGGGTGACGAGGTATCGGGAACCGGGGGCGGCCCAATGGGAGACTTCTCATGGACGGCACGGCGTACCGGCACGCCCGAGAGGGGGAACGAATGAGCACCGCTCGAACGCTTGTCACTGCCGCCGTGATGACGTCGGTTCTCGCCTCGGCGGCGGCGGGGCAATGGAGGGCTCAGATCGAGCCCGGCGCCGTCACCGTCCCACGCGGTGACCTCTTCATTCGGAATCTCGACGCCGTGTGGACCGCCGACGATTCGGTCTATCGCAACGTGTCCATCCTGATCCGCGATGGCGCGATCCGCGCCATTGGGTCGAACCTCACTGCGCCACGGGGGGTGACCGTCGTCGACGCGAGCGGCCAGACGGCGATCCCGGGTCTCGTCGACGAGCACACGCACATCGGCATGCGCGCAACCAACGAGGGTTCTGTTCCCATCTCGGCCGAAGTGCGCGTGATCGACGCCCTGGATCCGGAGGACTTTGGCATCTACCGGGCGCTGTCGGGCGGCGTAACGACGGGTCAGGTGCTGCATGGAAGTGCCAATCCCATCGGCGGCCAGAGCGCGATCATCAAGATGCGCTGGGGCATGCAGGATGGTCGCGCGTTGTTGCTCGCGGGCGCGCCCCAGACCGTGAAGTTCGCGCTGGGCGAGAACGTGACCCGCAAGAACTTCGGAGGCCAGGGGCAACAGCGGTTCCCGGCCAGCCGTGAAGGCGTCGAAGCGGTCTACGTCGCGGCGTTCACCGCAGCCCAGGAGTACAAGCGGGCGTGGGACGCCTACCGCGCCAATCCCAGAGCGGTCCGCGTCCCTCCACGGCGCGATCTCAGGCTCGAGGCGCTGGTCGACATCATGGAGGGAAGGATTCTGGTCACCGCGCACTCGTACCGCGCGGACGAAATCGTGATGCTCCTCCGCGTGGCGGAGCGGTTTGGGTTCCGAATCAACTCGTTCACGCACGTCCTCGAGGGCTACAAGGTGGCCGACGAGATCGCCGCCCACGGCGCCGGAGCGGGGACCTTCAGCGACTGGTGGGCATACAAGCTCGAGGCCTACGACGCCATCCCATACAACGCGGCCATCATGCATGAGCATGGTGTCAAAACGGCCATCAACTCCGATGACACCGGCAGCAACCTCTCGTCGTTCATGGTCTACGAATTCACCAAGGCCGTGAAGTACGGCGGCGTGCCGAAGGAACACGCTCTGCGCATGCTGACGCGGTATCCGGCGGAGATCCTTCGTATCGACGACAAGGTCGGCACGCTGCAAGTGGGGAAACAGGCCGACATCGTGCTGCTTTCGGGAGATCCGTTCGACGCCTACACCCGGGTGGAGAAGACCGTGGTCGACGGCATCGTGTATTACGATCGCGAGCGGGAGGCCGAAACCCGCGGCGATCCAGTCCGGCCGATGCCGCAAACACAGGTCGTGCCTGACGCCGTGTCGCCGTCCGTCTCGCGGACACCCTCCGCCCTCGATGCGCCGGCCTCCAGAGTCGGCCCGGCGACGAGCGGACCGAGCAGCGGCATCATGCTCCCGGCCGGATCGGCGCAACAGGGACAGGTGACGGCCCTCGTGGGAGCCACCGTGCATCCCGTCTCCCGACCACCCATCGAGAGTGGTGTCGTGCTGATCGCGAACGGGAGGATTCAAGCCGTGGGACGGGCTGGCGAGGTTGCCATTCCGGACGGCGCCAGCGTACTCAATCTGGCTGGAAAACACGTGTACCCGGGCATGATCGACGCGATGACCCGACTGGGGATGGTGGAGATCGGGCAGGTGGGGGCGAGCCGCGATGATCGCGAGGTTGGGCGCTACAATCCCCACATCCGCGCGCTGACGGGGGTGAATCCGCACAGCGAGGCGATCCCCGTCGCCCGGGCCAACGGCATTCTGACCGTGCTCACGGCTCCCGCAAGCGGGGTGATTCGGGGTATGGGTTCGGTGATACAGCTTCAGGGGGACACCCCGGAGCGCATGGCCGTCCGCGACACTGGCGCCCTGGTGGTCGCATTCCCGAGCCCGAAGGGGGATCCCTGGGACGAGCCGAGCCTGGAAGGGGATAACCTCGAGGAGTTGATCACCCTGTTCGAGCGCGCCGTCCTCTACACGAAAGGGACGACGACGGCCGACGATCCCACGGCGCGTTTCGATCCCAACATCACGAATCGCCACCGCTTCCTCGTGGCATCGCTTGCTCCGGCCATGACGGGCCGCATCCCGGTGTTCTTCAGGACACGCCGGGAGCGCGACATTCGATCGTTGCTGCTGCTCCTGGACAAGTTCCCCGAGATGCGGGCAGTCATCGTGGGCGGTGATCAGGCGTTTCGGGTCGCCGGGGAACTCGCCTCCCGCTCGATCCCCGTGATCGTGGGCTCGGCGCTGTCACCGACGATGGATCGGGACGATCCGCTCATCGCGGGGTGGGAGAACGCTGCCCGCCTGCATGCCGCCGGTGTGCGCGTGGCCTTTGCGACCGATGATGCGAGTGACGTCCGCAATCTCCCCTATCATGCCGCCAAGGCCGCCGCGTTTGGACTTCCCAAGGACGAGGCGCTCCGCGCCGTCACGCAGAACCCGGCCGAGATCCTCGGGCTTGGGAGTGACATGGGCAGCATCGACGCCGGCAAACGTGCAGACCTCATCGTCACCGACGGCGATCCGCTCCAGATCGTCACCCACGTGGAGCGGGCGTTCATTCAGGGGCTCGAGGTCTCGCTCGAGAGCAAGCACACTCGTTTGTACGAGGCCTTCCGCAACCGGCACTAAGCGGGTTCCCTCGGCCGGGGAGATGGGAGAAACGGGAAAGCGGGGCGGTCGCCGTGTATCGCGACCGCCCCGCGCTGCCTCGCAGTCCTTGTCGGGCTCGCTCAACCGGGTCGTCGAGCCCGGATCAACCCTCCGCCGCCGCAGGCTCCCGATCGTCCTCGGAGGACGCGACCATGCCGCGCAATTCCTTGGACGGCTTGAAGACGGGCACGGGCCGCGCTGCCACCTCGACCGGCTCCCCGGTTCGCGGGTTCCTCGCCATCCGCGTCTTGCGACGTCGGATCTTGAACGTGCCGAATCCACGGATCTCGATGTTGTTCTGATCCGCCAGCGACAGCTTGATAGCCTCGAGGAACGCGTCTACGACGCGCGCGCAGTCCTTCTTGGAGATCATCGGCCCGGCCGTCCGGGCTATGCTGGCCGTGACCTTCTCGACGAGATCCGCCTTGGTCATTGGTCCCCTCTCGATGGGCCCCGGGTGGCGGCCGCCGTGCCCCGTCGGATGCACGGCGTCGGGCCGACATTAATATCGGCTTAACCGTTGACTGTCAAGAGCTTGGACGAATTCGTCAAAGTGACGTCTTGCGTCATGGGGGCCCGGAGAGGCCTCTGGATGGTACTGCACACCGAACGCAGGCAGCTCAAGGTGGCGCACACCTTCGACCGTGTCGTCATTGAGGTTACGGTGTGTCACCTCAAGTGACTTGGCACCTGACACGACCTTACCTGTTCCCCTGACTGCAAATCCGTGGTTCTGGCTGGTAATGAGGACCCGTTCGGTCTGGAAGTCGCGCACAGGGTGATTCCCGCCTCGGTGACCGTAGGGGAGCTTCGAGGTCTCCCCGCCGTAGGCCAACGCCAGCAGTTGGTGACCGAGACAGATGCCAAACGTGGGCCGACCCGCATCGGCGAGGCGGCGGATCTCGGGCAGCACATACTTGACCGCAGCCGGATCGCCCGGGCCATTCGACAGGAAGAGCCCGTCCGGAGCGAGCTCCTCGACACGGGCGGCGGGTGTCGTGGACGGGACCACCGTCACCCGGCATCCGAGCCCGGTGAGGATCCGCAAGATATTGCGCTTCATCCCGAAATCGTACGCCACGACATGGTACGCCGCCGACCCATCGCCGACTTCCTGCTCATTGGGAACCGTGGCTCGGGAGGCGAGGTCGAGCCCCTCCATTCTGGGACTCGCGTCCAGCAGGCGACGCGTCTCGTCGTCGGGTTGCGCGCCCAGCGCCACAATGCCGCGCATCGCCCCGGCCGACCGGATGTGTCGCGTGAGGCGCCGAGTGTCGATTCCTTCGAGGATCGGGATTCCACGCTCCGCCAACCAGCCGTCCAACGCGCCCGTGGCGCGCCAGTTGGAGTGGTATCGCGCAAGCTCGCGCACCACCACGGCCGTCACCTGGGGCTTGGCAGACTCCACGTCATCGTCATTGATGCCATAGTTGCCGATCATCGTGGCGGTCATGACGACGATCTGGCCCAGATACGACGGATCGGTGAACACCTCCTGGTACCCGGTGAGGTTGGTGGTGAACACCACTTCCCCGGGGGTCGGAGCAAACGAAGAGCGCGCGGTTCCGGGGAACCACGCGCCGTCTTCGAGCAGCACGTATGCGGGTTGCGCCGACGACACTAGTTTTGCGGCTCTGGTGTCGTCCCCTGGGATTGCTCGGGCTCCACGTTCAGGGGAAGCTGTGTCGGGGGGACAATCGGCACCGGGGCGACCGGCTCACTGTCCAGCACCGACCGAGGCACCGAGGTTCTGGTGCTCATGCCGGCCAGCAGGAGGGACAGGGCGAGGAAGATGCCGCCAAGCCACCATGTCGACTTCGTGAGGATGGTGGCCGCCTGTCGGCCGCCAAGAAACGAGTCGGTCGATGCGCCGCCGCCCATGGCGGCGAGTCCCCCGCCCGTTCCGGCTTGGAGCAGGATGGCCGTCATCATGGCAACGGCCACGAGAACCAGGACAATCAGGAAGGCAGTGTACATGCGTCGCTCGTATCGGGCCGCAAGATAGCCGGTTCAGGAGTCAAGTCAATCGAGCGGTGTCTGGACCATCGTGCTCCAGGTGACCGCATCGAGCGAGGCGCCACCGACCAGTACCCCGTCGATCTCCGCCTCCGCCACGAGGTCCTCGATGTTGTCCGGCTTGACACTCCCACCGTAGAGCACGCGCATCTCGTCTGGCCTCACCCCCTCCCTGCCCATCCAATCGCGGATGAACGCGTGCACCTCCACCGCATCAGCCGGTGTGGCGGTCTTGCCGGTGCCAATAGCCCACACGGGCTCGTAGGCGATCACGACCTTCGCTAGCGCCAGCGGCTCCAGACCCTCGAGTGCGCTGAGCTGCCTGCCCACCACGGAGAGGGTCACGCCGGCCTCGCGCTGCTCGAGCTTCTCCCCGACGCAGAGCATGGGGGCGAGGCCGTGGGTAAGCAGCGCCCGTACTTTGCGCCCAGTCTCGGCTTCGGTTTCACCAAACACGTGCCGCCGCTCCGAGTGGCCGACCAGGGCGGCGATGGCTCCGGCGTCCCGCACCATCGGAACGCTGACTTCACCGGTGAACGCCCCCTTGTCCTCCGAGTGCACGTTCTGTGCGCCGACCGTGAGATCCGCTCGGCCTTTGGCTGCCGTCGCCACCGCGTCGAGCGCAAGCGCCGACGGAAAGAACCACGCCTCCCGATCCTCAAGTGGCGGCACACGCGCTAGAAACGTCTCCATATACGACCGCGCCGCCGTTGGGCTGAGGTGCATCTTCCAGTTCGCGGCAAAGATCGGTCGTCTCATGCGTCGTCCAGTGCCGTCACGCCCGGGAGCTCCTTGCCCTCCAACAGCTCCAGCGACGCGCCGCCGCCCGTCGAGACATGCGTCATCTTGGACTCTAGACCGGCCTGGGTGACCGCGGCCACGGAATCACCGCCGCCAACGATGGTCGTGGCCCCCCGAGCCGACGCCACCGCGAGACCGCGAGCGATCGCAATCGTGCCGGCATCAAAGGGTGGGGTCTCAAACACACCCATCGGCCCGTTCCACACCACGGTCTTGGCCTGGCCAATCCGCTGCGTATACTCCGCGGCGGCGTCTTCGTCGATGTCGTACACGGCCCACCCCGGCTCGATACGCTCGCGCGGGATGCTTCTGTACGGCGCGCCGGCTTCGAGCTTGCGCGCCACGATCACGCCGCTCGGCAGCACCAGCTTGGGACCGGCGCGGTGCAGCAGGTCCTTGGCCATGGCCACCCGATCGGGCTCGGTCAGCGACGTCCCCACTTCCCACCCCATGGCCACGAAGAACGTGTTGGCCATGGCGCCGCCGACGAGAATCTCATCCACCTTGGGCAGCAGCGCTTCGATGACGTCGATCTTTCCCGAGATCTTCGCGCCCCCGAGCACGGCAACAAACGGGCGC
>JBFIHA010000016.1:0-68424 GCA_041602035.1 Gemmatimonadales bacterium
CCCAGTGGGGCGCACCGGCCACTGTCGCGACCAGTGGTGGGGGAAGGATTCGAACCTTCGTAGGCGTACGCCGGCAGATTTACAGTCTGCTCCCTTTGGCCGCTCGGGCACCCCACCATGCCCGCCTCGCTCACGCAAACCGCCTCGCAGAGAGGCGCAGTCATACACACAGGGACGCCAAGGCGCCCCTGCGACACGTTCTGGAGCTGACGAAGGGACTCGAACCCTTAACCTGCTGATTACAAATCAGCTGCTCTGCCAATTGAGCTACGTCAGCCAAGCCCGTTTTCACCAGACACTTAGCATAACCAGACCCTGCGGTGCCGTCAACGGTGGCCCGAGACCGGATCGGAACCCACGGGTCACCCCCGCCGTACCCGCCACCGCGTCCCCTCCGGAGTGTCCTCCAGCTCCACTCCCTTCCCCAGGAGCTCGTCCCGAATCGCGTCCGCCTTGGCGAAATCGCGGTCGGCTCGCGCCCGCCCCCGCTCGGCAATCCGGGCCTCCACCCACCGAGCGAGCTCGTCGGCCACCGGGGCCGGCCCCGGAACCAGATCGAGCACCCCCATCACCCGGTCCAGCGCGGCCAGTCCCGCCTGCGCTTCCGCTGGCCCCCAGGTCCCATCGTCCAACTCGCGATTCGCTGACCGGATGAACGAGAAGAGGACACCGATCGCCCGCGGCGCGTTGAGGTCGTCGTCCATGGCCTCCTGGAAATCGGCCACGAGCGTCCGCACCGCCGGCGGCTGGTCGGGCGACCCGGCCGGTGTGCCAGCCCGGGCTCCGGCAGCCTGGACCACCCTGTCCCGGAAGTCGCCAATCCGACGCACCCCCTCCACCGCGGCCTCCAGCGCCTCGTCGGTGAAGTTGAGCTGCTGCCGATAATGGGTTGAGAGCACAAGCATCCGCACGGCCGCGGCGTCGAGTCCCTCCTCCTGGAGATCCCGGACCGTGAGGGTGTTGCCGAACCGCTTGGACATCTTGGTGCCGCGAATAAAGAGGAACTCCCCGTGGAGCCAGAACCGCGCGAACGGCTTGCCCGTCGCGCCTTCGGACTGGGCGATCTCGTTCTCGTGGTGCGGGAACACCAGGTCCACCCCGCCCGCATGGATGTCGAGGGTCTCCACCCCGAATCGCTGCCGGATCTCGGTGAGCGCCATGGCGGAACACTCGAGGTGCCAGCCGGGCCGGCCGCGCCCGAACGGCGCATCCCACGCCGCGCCCACCTGCTCGTCCTGCTCCGACGCGGCCTTCCACAGCGCGAAATCCCGCACGTCTTCCTTACTATATTCATCGCTCGCCACCCGCGCCCCGGATCGCAACTCACGCCGGTCCAGCTGCGACAGGTGCCCGTAGGTCGGGAATCGCTCGACCGCGTAGTACACCGATCGATCGTCCCCCACATAGGCGACTCCCCGCTGCAGCAGGCGCTCCACCAAGGCCACCATGGGCTCCACATAGGCCGTCGCACGCGGGTACACATCTGCCGGGCGAATCCGGAGATAGTCGCGATCCTCGAAAAACGCCCGCACGAAGGGTTCCGTATGCTCAGTGAGCGACACTGTGCGCTCCGCCGCCGCCTTGATCGTTCGGTCGTCGACGTCCGTCAAGTTCATGATGAACAGCACGTCGAACCCCGAGAACTCCAGGTAGCGGCGCAGCAAATCGCCGAAGACAAATGTCCGGAAGTTGCCGATGTGGGCGTAGTTGTAGACCGTGGGCCCACACATGTACACCGTGACGCGCGGCGGGGCCAGCGGCTCGAACACGTCGAGACGGCGGGTGAGGGTGTTGTAGAGCTTGAGCGTCATTCCTTGCGATCGACCCCGGACCGGACGCATCCGCCGGCCCTCAGTGGCGCGTAAGCTAGCGCCGGGAGCCGATTGGTCAACGCGCGCTGAGGGCGGCTGGCCGTTACCGGAGCACGACCTGGATCACGACGGGGCCGACGGCCCAGGTCAGGACGCCGGCACCGCCGAGGCAGGCGACGGGAAGCGCCAGGTGCCACGGAGCCCAGGGGCGACCGTCCAGTGAGCACAACCCCACGCTCCAGAGCCCGACACACCACAGGGACACGAGGTTGAGGCGCGTCTCGAGGAGTTCCGCCCATCCGGGCACCGTGCCCGACCGAGCCCAAAGCAGGGCCGGACCGATGGTGAACCGGTGCGGTGCCATGATCGCGTCTCCGGCCGTCACGTAGGCGGCAGGATCGACGAGGTACGTGACCGCGAGTTCGCCAACGCGCTGCACGACGAGCGGGGCGAGTCCAAGAACGAGCACGGCGACACGACTGGGGCGTCGGTCGCGAGCTAACATGAGCACGGGCTCGGCGGTAACCAGCACCAACACCGCGGCTATGAGCAGCGTGGGCGCGGGAACCACACGATCGACGATCATCAGTCGCACCACCCCCGCCCGCAGCAGCTCGCGCTGTGCATCGAGCGCTGCGTCGCCGAGCACCGCGAGCGTCCGGTTCAGGATGGCAACCTGGCGCGGGAGGGTGGCTACCCCGAGTGCGATGGCGATTCCCAGGATGGTTGCCGCCAAACGGCCGGGCGCGCCCGTGTGGATCGCCCGCTGGCATGCCGTCCGCGGGTCCACGAGCACCAACCCGGGCAGCCGCCACCACGACGAGGGTTCGCGAGTCACGCCACTCCGCCATCAGCCGACACCGCAGCCACGAGAAGGTCCTCCAGCATCCGGTACCGTACTCGCGACGCGGCCACTGGCACTCGGTCCTGGCGGCACACCGCGAGGACGTGCTCCACCGTGAGCCCACCTCGGAGCGGCACCGCAATTCCGTGCCCGGTCCGCGACGCCCCGCGGAACCGCGTCAGGAGCCGCGAGACCCCGGCCAGCGCCGACCCGGTAAGGGTGAGCTCGGCCACCCGTTCACCCAGGAGTTCGGCCGTGGAAACGTCGGCCCGGACGCGACCGGCCGCCAAGACGACGACTCGAGTGGCAATCCGCTCGAGCGTGCCGAGGTCGTGAGACGCTACCACCACCAAGCGCCCGTCAGCGGCGAGATCGGACAGACTGCCCCGCAGACGCCTTTGCACGATCGGGTCGATGCCGTTCAGCGTCTCGTCGAGCACCACGACGCGGTCGCCCGTCACCGCGGCCGCCCCGAGCGCGAGGCGCTGGGCCATGCCGCGCGAGTAGGTGGCGACGCGACGGCCAACGAACCCGCTCAGATCAGCCAACCCCACGGCCCACCGCACCAGGCAATCCCGAGCCGCTCCCGTCGGGGCACGGTGGGACGCGAGGTACGCAAGCCATTCCAGTCCTGTCAGTTCCGGCGGGGCGTTCGGCGGATCGGGTGCGTACCCGACCGCACGGCGAGCGGCTCCGGTCCCAGCACGGCGACCGTGCACCACGATCTCACCGCCCGAGAGCCTCACGTCACCGGCAATGGCTGCCAGGAGGGTCGTCTTGCCAGCGCCATTCGGACCAACGATACCCACAATCTCCCCCAGTTCGGCCGCGAAGGTGCAGGCAGCCAGGGCCGTGCGTCGCCGCCGCCCGCTCCCGAAGCTCCGGGTTGCCGCGCGGCACTCCAGCACGGGCATCAGAGCGCTCCTCGCGCGGGCTCCACCGGTGCCCGCGCGGCTGCCCACGCCGCCACCGCGACGCCGATCACGACCCATCCGCCGAGCAGGATGGCGTCAATCATCTCGCCCTCGACGTGCAGCCGGTGGGCCCGCCACCCGAGCGGCAGCAGGTTCCAAAGCCACACGACTGGCCGCTGGACGGGTGGCCACGCTTCGAACACTCCCTGCATGCCCGAGGGAGGGATCCCCCCGAGCCACACCAGCACGAGCGCGGCGGAGGCCGCCCCACTCGCGCCAATGATCGGTCCAAGCATGAGCGCGAGCGCCGCGACGGCTGCGGCGTAGGTCCACCCCACCAGGATCAGTCTGGCAAGAGGCGCCCACCCCGCTGCCGATCCGGCCAGCAGCGCCGCCATTCCGGCCACGAGCGGCCCACCCACCACCGTGATGGCGGTCAGGCGGCCCGCCGCATGCAGGCACGCGGGTGCGGCGGCCCGACGCGCTGCCGCGAGGGCCGCACCCTTGGCCAACAATCGCGAGGCGGCAACCGCCATCAGTGAGCCACCAGCTACGAAGGTGAGACGTCCGGCCGCCGCGAGGTTCCCCCGTACCCCCCCCGCGACGGCCATCGCGACCACCATCGCGACCAGGAGCACGACGAGCCGCACCGGCCGATTCCGGATTACCAGCTGCAGCCCCAGCTCGCACTCCGCACGAAACGCCAGCGGCTTGGGTGAAGCACTCATCTGGAGAGCCCGAGGGGGGGCGCCAGGCCCCCCCTCCGCGTCCAGCCGATCGGTGAGTTCACATCAGGCGGTGCGATCACGCAGGATCGAACGCGTAGCACATGCCCGTGCGAATCATGTAGCAGTAGCCGCGAACGGCTGTCATGTATGGATCCCGCCCTTCGAATTCGTTGTCGCATGTGGTGATGGCCTCGGCCAAACACTTCGCGAGCTTGTCCTGCCGGGCGTCGGCCGGTTGCGGGTTCGGCAGCATCGCCACCGCTCCGGCCACCAGCAGGCTGGTCATGAGAGCTTTCATCCGGTCCTCCTTCACGACAGGGCGTGAGGTTGATGACCGGCCGGACAGCGTGAGACACGATATGGAGGAGACGACTCGATGGACGCGCCGGAATCGCGCGGCCGAGGGCGGAATGTTGCGGTCAGATGCGGATCCGCCCGCAAGCGGATCGGTGGGTAGCTACTGGACCGGGGTCGGAGCTTCCTCTTCGACCATCACGACCTTGCGTTCGCCGGTCATCGACTCGACCAACACGGCCTTCGGCGCCCGGGTCGGATCCTGGTCTCCGTAGACCTGACCGAACAAGATGTGGCGGGTGAGGACCATCACCGTGGCCAACGTGGGCACGGCCACCACCAAGCCCAAGGGCCCCAACAGGGTGGCCATGGCCAGTACACTGGCGATCGTGAGCACGGGCGGCAGACTCACCCGCTCCTCGAAGATGAGCGGAGCGACGACGTTTGCCTCGATCAAGTGGACGATCACACCCAGCCCGAGCACTGCGCTGGCATGGACCCAGCCACTGATGCTCAGCATCAGCAGGGCCGGAAGGATGGTCGACACCGTCGACCCAAAGAACGGGACGATCGCCACGACGCCGGTGAAGACACCGAAGCCCAGCGCGTACGGCACCCGCAGGATCCAGAGGCCAATGATGGTGAGGACGGCAAGTACCAGCATGGCGAACAACTGGGCCCAGATCCAGGTGCGGAGCGTGCCCCCGAGATCGGCCGCAACGGTCCGGGCCAGCTGGCGGTAGTTGGGCGGCACCAGCGCCAGCATGCCGTCCCGGTAGAGAGACGGATTGCGGGCGATGTAGATGGCCATGGCCAAGACGGCCACCAGCTCCACGGCCAGCTTGCCGCCGGCCTGTAGGTACCCGACCAGCGACCCGCGCACGAAGTTCATGGCGTCGTCGATGACCGTCTCGACCACGCCCCCACCCTGGGTCCCCAGGGCCGTGCCCTCCAACATCGGATAGCGTTCGGCGAGCCTGGCGATCACGGCCTCCAGGTCTTCCGCAAAGCGCGGAATGGAGCCGATCAGGTCCTGCGCCTGCGCAATCACGGGCGGAAGCACCAACGCGGTGATGCCGGCCATGGCGAGGAGGGTTCCGAACACCGCCACCGCCAGCGCCATCGCTCGCGGGAACGCCACTTGTCGCACGAGGAGATCGGTCAAGGCCGAGAGGTACACCCCGACGAGGGCCGCCATGAAGAGGAGAATGGCGACCTCCCGGATCCTGCCGAGGAGGAGGAGTAAAAGAGCGGCGACGAAGAGTACGATCAACGTCGCCGCCAGGTTTCGCTCCGTGAGGCGCATCAGTGACCCTGTGGCTCGTCGTCCTCAACCACCTCCGCCTCCGCCTCCTGGATGTCGTCAGCGCCTCCAGGGAGCTGACGTACGTCTTCGCCTTCTCCCGGCGGCAGCATCCCCATCTTGCGCTTCAGCTCTAGCAATTGATTGTCGGCTGTGCCCTTGTACTCAAGCGCCTTGAACTGCTGCCCCAGCACGTCGCCTTCGAGCTCGCCAGCCAGCTCGGCGGCCGCGAGCGCCTGGCGCTCCATGTCTTCGATCTTCTCTTCCATGCGCCGGAAGCTCTCGAAGGCACTTTGGTCCGACATCGACGACATGGTCTCCTGAATTCGACCCTGCGCCTCGGCCCGCCGCTGCCGTGCCACCAGCAGGTTCTTCTTGCGCTTGGCTTCCTCGATCTTGTCGTTGAGCTCCCGCAACGACGTCTTCAGGGTCTCCACGTCGGCCTTGTGACGCACCCAAGTCTCGTGCATTGCCTGCGCGTGCTGGAGGTGTTCATTGTGCCGAATGAGGGCCTGCTTGGCCAGGTCATCGCGGCCCTCCTGGACCGCTAGCATGGCGCGCCGCTCCCAGTCCTCCGACGCCTTCTTCTCCTTCTCGACCTGCGCCTGGAGCTTCTTCTCGTCCGCGATCGCCGTCGCCACTTCCTGCTTGGTCTTGGCCAGTTGCCCACGCATCTCAAGCAGTAGCTGATCGAGCACCTTCTCCGGGTTTTCCGCCTTGCCGATCAGCGCGTTGATCTGTGCCTTGATGACCGTCGCCAGACGCTGAAAGATGCCCATGTCCAACTCACCCCTCTCTCGATGGCACGCCGGCGCGGCCCGCCCGCGCGCGTCCGTTCCAGCCGCAAATGTACCACGACGACCCCGCCATGTCCCGGCCGGGCCGGCTACGACTGCCGGTCCCCTTCCTCACCCGGCGGAAGCGACCGCTCCTCGCGATGTCGGGCCAGCATCCGTTCGGCAAAATCCACCTGCTCACGCAGCTCGGCCACTTCCTCACGCAAGCGCTCCACTTCCTCGAACATCGTAAGCTGCCCCTCCCGCAATCGAGCCATCTCGTCACCCGAGGCCGCGGCTCCGCGCTGCCGAATTCGATCCGCAATCGCCCGGCCCACCGGGGAGATCGAGATCAGAAACAGCGTGCCGCCGCCAAATAGGAAAGTGACCGCCAGAATGTCTTCCATGCCTCGGGCTCTCCCGATCGCTTTCGCCGCCGCCTAGCCGTCGCCGGGCTTGAGCCGCCCAGCCCGTTCCCGCTCCCTCGTGAGCAGCCGCTCGGCAAAGTCCAGCCGTTCTTCGACCTCGTTCAGTCTCAGCGACAGCTCCTCGACTGCGCCCGCGTGGGCCTTCAAATGCTCTACCTCCGACCGCAATCCCTCCAGGTCGGCCTGCCCGGCCCCACCGCGCCGGCGCTCGAGGAGACGCGTGGCAATCCGGTATATGCCCCAGAGGACGAACGCGCCCATCGCCATGCCGAGCAGCGGCACCAC
This sequence comes from Gemmatimonadales bacterium, assembly GCA_041602035.1. Lineage (GTDB taxonomy): Bacteria > Gemmatimonadota > Gemmatimonadetes > Gemmatimonadales > GWC2-71-9 > JAOTVV01. The sequence goes on from JBFIHA010000016.1 coordinate 7,384, forward strand.
GATCTCATTGAAGATCATGACCGAGCCGATCTCGGGCGGGAGCGGAGGGATGCCTCCGGTCTGAGCCAGCACGGGGAGGGGCAAGCCGGCCATCGGATCGGCCCTCAGTCGCGGCGCGGGAGCTGCCCCGCGTTGCGTTCCCGGGTCAGAACCCGCTCGGTGAAGTCGACGCGCTCCTCGAGATCCTGCATCCGACCCGAGAGTTCCTCCAACATGGCGACGCGCTCCTCGAGACGCGCCACCGTGGGCTCCAGCGTGCCGCCGGCCGATCCGGCCTGCTCGTAGTGGCGATCCACCCAGTGACGGATCATTCGGGCAATGGTGACAACGATGACCACCCCCGTCGCCATCCCCGCAAACGGAATGAAGGGGTCCATGCGTCAGCCTCCGAGGGGGCTCCCGGGCGATCCGCTCATGCCGCTCCTGGCCCGAGGCGGTCCGTCTCTTTGTGGCGCGCCAGCATCCGCTCGGTGAAGTCGACCCGCTCCTCCAGCTCCCCCAGCCGGTAGCGCATCTCGTCCAACTCGGCTCGCAGGGCCTCGCTCTCGCCAGACGCGGGCAGGCCAGCGTGCTTGCCCGAGATCCGTTCGCCCAAGGCCTTGCCCAAGGGGCCGCGCAGAATCACGACGGCTCCGATCGTAAGGAACAGGGTGATCGGGACGAGGAACGGCGCCATCATGCCCATGAGGGATCCCTGTCGGGCAAAAGTGCTGGGCTCGCGGCGGCCCCGATCTCGCTAGGATAGGTCACGTCGAATCTCCTCCCGCTCCCCAGTACGGCCGATGTTTCAAAAAGTGTCACGGCTCGTGGAATTGTAAAGCCGACTACGACTTCAGCACCGCCGCTAGGAAGCCGCCGGTGTACGACCCCTGTTGACGCGCGACGGCCTCCGGCGATCCTGCCGCCACCACGTCCCCGCCCGCGTCTCCTCCCTCCGGACCCAGATCGATCACCCAGTCAGCCGTCTTCACGACGTCCAGGTTGTGCTCGATCACGATCACCGTGTTGCCCTTGTCCACCAGTCGATGCAGGACGTCGAGCAACAGCCGCACGTCCTCGAAGTGGAGGCCGGTGGTGGGCTCGTCCAGGATGTACAGGGTTCGCCCCGTGTCGCGCTTGCTCAGTTCGGTGGCGAGCTTCACCCGCTGGGCCTCCCCGCCCGAGAGTGTGGTCGCGCTCTGGCCCAGGTGGATGTACCCCAGTCCCACGTCATTCAGGACCTCAAGGCGCCCGCGAATGCGTGGCTGCTGCTCGAAGAACTCCAGCGCCTCGGCCACCGTCATGTCGAGCACGTCGGCGATGGACTTTCCCTTGTACCGGATATCCAGCGTCTCCCGGTTGTACCGCCGGCCCTTGCACACGTCGCAAGAAACATAGACGTCGGGCAGGAAGTGCATCTCGATCTTGACGAGGCCATCACCCTGACAGGACTCGCACCGCCCCCCCTTCACATTGAACGAGAACCGGCCCGGGCCGTATCCCCGAAGCTTCGATTCCGGGAGTTGGGAGAACAACTCGCGAATCGGGGTGAACAGGCCGGTGTAGGTGGCCGGGTTGGAACGCGGTGTGCGGCCGATCGGGCTCTGGTCGATGTCGAGCACCTTGTCCACCGCCTGGGCGCCTTCGAGACCATCGTGCTCACCCGGGAGCGCCTTGGCACGATAGAACTGACGGGCGAGCGCCCGATACAGAATCTCGGTGACGAGTGTCGACTTGCCGGAGCCCGAGACGCCAGTCACGGCGATAAACAAGCCGAGAGGGAGCTCGACCGTGAGGTTCCGGAGGTTGTGCTGTCGCGCCCCCAGCACCCGCAGCACCCGATCAGGTTCCGGCTCGCGCCGGCGCGAGGGGATGGGAATCCGGAGTTCCCGTCGCAGGTACCGGCCAGTCAGCGACGTCACATGGGTCACGACATCGTCCACGGAGCCTTCCACCACCACTTGTCCACCCTCCCGACCGGCCCGGAGCCCCAAGTCGATGACGTGATCGGCCGACCGGATCGTCTCCTCATCGTGTTCGACCACGATCAGGGTGTTTCCCAGATCCCGCAGTCCAAACAGCGTGCCGAGCAGGCGCTGGTTGTCGCGCGGGTGCAATCCGATGGAGGGCTCGTCGAGCACGTACAGCACCCCCACCAGGCGACTGCCGATCTGGGTCGCGAGGCGGATTCGCTGGGTCTCGCCGCCCGACAGCGTCGAAGCCCCCCGACCGAGGGTCAGGTAGCCCAGCCCCACATTGGTGAGGAATCGCAGGCGGTCAATCACTTCCTTCAAGATCGGACCCGCGATCTCCGCATCGACACCCTGGTTCCCGTCCGACCGCACCGGGAGCGCCTCGAAGAAGCCCAGGGCCTGGTCGACGGGCAGATCGACGACCGCGCCGATGCTCTGACCGCTCACGAGCACACTCAGACTCTCGGGCTTGAGACGGTGCCCGCTGCACACCTCGCATGGCACGTCCGACATGAAGTCCGACAGCTGTTGGCGGACCGCGTCGGACGAGGTCTCGTGATAGCGGCGCGTCACGTTGAGCAGGATGCCTTCCCACTCGATCTCGTAGTCTCTCGCGCGACTGCGTGAGGTCTGGAAGCGGAACGTTCTGCCTGGCTCGCCATACAGCAGGGAGTAGCGGACCTGTTCCGGAATGTCGGCCCAAGGAGTTCCGAGGTCGAAACCCAACTCCGACGCGAGGGTGGGGAGCACCACGGTCCGGAGGTACCCCTTGGGCTCTCCCCACGGAATCACCACGCCTTCGAGAATCGAGAGACTGGGGTCGGCGAGCACCAGCTCGGGGCTCACGACGCGCCGCTCCCCCAGCCCACCGCACGCCGTGCAGGCACCGTACGGTGAATTGAACGAGAACTGCCGAGGCTCGAGCTCGGCCAGGGAGTACCCGCAGGTAGGGCAGGCAAACCGCTCGGAAAACACGACCGCGTCGCTGCTCCGTCCGTGCCTCGCGACCTCCACCACACCATCCGCTGCTCGGAGCGCGGTCTCCAGTGAGTCGTGGAGACGTCGGCGATCCTCCTCGCGAACCGTCAGGCGGTCCACCACCAACGCGATGTCGTGGTTCACGCGCCGCTTGAGCTTGGGCGGCGCCGACAGGTCATAGACCTCCCCGTCAACGCGCACGCGAACGAAGCCCTGCCGCTTGGCGCTCTCGAACAGGTCCTTGAACTCGCCCTTCCGACCCCGTACCAGCGGCGCAACCACCTCGATTTTGGTGCCCGCAGGCCAGGAAAGCACGAGATCGGTGATCTGCGATGCGCTCTGCCGGGAGATCGCCGACCCGTCGTTGGGGCAGTGCGGTGTGCCCACCCGGGCCCACAGCAGGCGAAGGTAGTCGTAGATCTCGGTGACGGTCCCCACCGTCGACCGCGGGTTGTGACTCGGGGCCTTCTGCTCGATGGATATGGCCGGTGAGAGTCCCTCGATCGCGTCGACGTCGGGCTTCTCCATCAGCCCAAGAAACTGCTTGGCGTATGCCGAAAGGGACTCGACGTATCGCCGCTGACCCTCGGCATAGATGGTATCGAAGGCGAGCGACGATTTGCCGGAGCCCGAGAGCCCGGTCACCACGGTCAGGCGGTTCCGTGGGATCTCGACGTCGATGTTCCGCAGGTTGTGGACCCGAGCACCGCGGACGACCAGATTCCGATTTCGCATAGCCTTTGAACCTAGGCTCCACCGGGTTTCGCGGTCAACGGTCGCGGTCGCGGCTCCGGCTGCCTTGCGGGCCCCTTCCGCGAGGCGTAGCTTCTCGACCCCCGAGCAGCCATGAGGAGATGCGGCGTGGCCGCCACCGATCCGCGCGACGCGATCCTGGTCCTAACGACGCTCCCCACGCCGGCGGCGGCGCGCGCGTTCGTCCGCGATCTGGTCGACCGCCGCCTCGTCGCGTGCGGCACCGTCGTCGACGGGGTCACCTCGATCTATCGGTGGGAGGGACAGGTCGAGGAGACCGCCGAGGTCCAGGTGCTCCTCAAGACGAGCCGCAGCCAGTGGGAACCCCTGCGAGAGGCCATGACCGAGCTCCATCCGTACGACGTGCCGGAAGTGCTGGGGCTCACTATCGCAAGCGGGCTCGAGGCATATCTTGATTGGGTGGGGAGCGAAACCACTGAATTGGAGGGCGGAGGGGCATGAGTCGTCACAGACGCCGCCGTCGGTCCCGCCGACGGGCTGCCGCCAAGGCGGCCGCGAGTCGCATGTTCTCGGAAGCGAGTTCCACTCCCGACCACAGCGCCCGATTGAGCCGCCACCCCATTCCGTTTGTCTTGGCGGTGGACAACCCCGACATACCCGATCCGACCGAGTCCGTGGCCAATCCGGCATCGAGCGACACCGACGCGACCATCGCTCCTGAGGTCGAGGACCGCGAGGTGGCCACCGAGGTCCTGGAGGACCCGGACCCGCCGGTGCGCTGGACCCCCACTTCCACCCCTATCCCGTCGGCGTCAGACGCCGGACCTGCCCCGCTGGGCGAGCCCGAGTCGGACGACCTGCTCTATCGCGCCGCCCGCCAGGCGGAGCGGAACGGTGAGACCACGCGCGCCCTCGGCATCTACCGCGAGCTACTCGATCGGCACGAGGGCCATGTCGCCGCTCGCGCCAACCTGGCCTCACTCTTGGGGCGGATGGGTCAGGACGACGCAGCGTTACTGCAGTACGACACCTGCCTCTCACACGACCCCGGCAACACCGCGGTGCTGGTGTCTCGCGCCTCGTTCCTCGCCGGCCTGTCCCGGTATGCCGAGGCTGAGAGCGACCTGCACACCGTCCTCGGGTCCGATCCTGGGAACGTGGAGGCGCACTACCATCTCGGGCTCGTGCTCTCTCGCAAGGGGCGGTGGGCCGATGCCACCCCCTACCTGCGCCGGGCGATCGAGCTCGACTCCAGCCGGGCGTCCGCGTACTTCTACTTGGGAGAGGCGCTGAATCACGTGGACGACCTCGATGGCGCGTTGCGGTGCTATCAGCGGGCGGCCGAGCTCAGCCCGAATGACTCGAGGGCCCTCTACGGCCTCGGCATCGTGCTGGACCGCCTGAACCGCCCCGACGAGGCCGCGCAGCTGTACCGGCGCTCACGCGAGCTCTTGCGGAAGTGATCCGCGTCGCGGTGGACGACCTCGCGTTCGTTGAGGCGGACGCGTTGGTCCGCCCGACCACCGCGACCCTCGAACCCCTTACTCCAGCGCTGCGCCGGATCGAGCAGATCGGCGGCCCGACGTTCGTCCAGCAGTTGGCAATGCCCATGCGGCTCTCGGTGGGGGCGGCCGTGGTGACATCGGGCGGAGAACTCGGGGCCGAATTCGTCATTCACGCGGTGATTGCAAGCGAGGTCGATCCCATCACCCCGAGTGGGGTGCGGCATGCGATCACCAGCGTACTGCAGCGCGCGGCCGACTGGGAGTTGAGCAGGCTCGCGACCCCCCTCCTGGGTACGGGACCCGGCAACCTGACGCTCGAGGATGCCGCCCGCATCCTCGTCGACACCCTCGTCACCGACATGCGGACCGCCACATACCCCAAGGAAGTGTGTATAGTGGTGGACACCGACGAGGTCCGGGAAATCGTGGAAGCGTTCATTCGAGGTCGCACGCAGCTGTGAGCCGCCGGGTCGGCGCCGTCGCCGTGCTTTTCATCTGGGTGGGCGTCATGGGCTGGCTCGTCAAGCGAGAGTACTTCCGCCCACAGGCCGAGGTATTGGCCGAAGCCGCGCTGAACATCTCGCCGGCCGCGACGTTTTATCGGCTCGATTTGGGTGGCCAGCAGATCGGCTTTGCGTCGAGCCTCATCGACACGCTGCAGGACACGATCCGCGTGCAGGACCAGATGGTCCTCCGTATCCCGGCCCTCGGATCAGTGCAGCGGGTGGAAGCGAGGACCAACGCCAACCTCACCCGCACCCTCAGTCTCCGGACGTTCGATGCCACACTGCGCGGCCAGGACGTCCGGTTCGACGTCACCGGGCGCGTGACCGGCGATTCCGTCCTCGACGTCGAGATCCAGAGCGCCGATTCACGGCAGACGTACCGTCTCCCGCTCGAGCGGCCCATCGTGCTCCCGGCCCTGCTCCCCCTGAGCCTCGCGTTCGGCGGCGAGCTCCGCGTGGGCCAGACGTACTCGGTCCGACTGTTCGACCCGCTGGCGCTCGCCGAACGCACCGTGGACATCACCGTGACGGCGGAGTCCACGTTCGTCGTACCCGACTCCGCCGAGCTGCGTGGCAGCGAGTCGATCTGGATCGCGGCGCGCTGGGACACCGTCCATGCTTGGAAGGTAAAGCAGGCGATGGGCGGGTTCTCGGTCGACGCGTGGATCGACGACATGGGGCAGATCGTGCAGGCGACAACCCCAGTGGGCTTCACCATGGAGCGAACAGCCTACGAGATCGCGTTCGAGAACTTCATCCGCCGGGAGCCGCAACTCACCGTGGCCGCTGTTGGTGCCGACCTCATTCGCGCGACGGCCATCGCCTCGAATGTCGCGCTGTCAGATGCCCTGGAAACGGTGCGGGTGCGCCTCGTTGGCGTTGACCTCGGCGCTTTCGATCTCTCTGGCGGCCGCCAGACGCTCGTGGGCGATACGCTCATCGTGACCCGCGAGCGCGACGAGCTGCTGCGACCCAGATATCGGTTGCCGGCCTCGGGCCCCACCTTCGATCCGTACTTGGTGTCGGAGCCTCTGGTGCAGAGCGACGATCCCCGCATCCAGGCGCAGGCCCGGCAGATTGTGGGCCGGACACGCGACCCGCGACGTGCGGCGCAACTGCTCAACGAGTGGGTCCACGACGAACTCGCCAAACGGGTCACCGTGAGCGTGCCCAGCGCGCTCGAGGTGCTCGAGACCCGCCGCGGCGATTGCAACGAGCACACCGTGCTCTACGTGGCGCTGGCTCGCGCTGTCGGCATTCCGACGCGGACCGCCGCCGGCCTCGTCCATGTGGACGGGCGATTCTACTACCACGCGTGGCCGGAGATCTACCTGAACGGCTGGGTGGCGGTCGACCCGACCTTCGGGCAGTTCCCGGCCGACGCGTCGCACCTCCGGTTCACGATCGGGGGGCTCGCGCGCCAAGTTGAGCTGATCCAGTTGATCGGCCGGCTCGAGCTGGAGGTGATTCAGACGAGGTCGGACGGATGATTCGACTGGAACGGCTCACCAAGACCTACGGCAAGTTCGTCGCGGTCAATGCCATCGACTTACACGTCCCCCGTGGCGAGTTGTTCGGCTTCTTGGGGCCGAACGGGGCGGGCAAGACCACGACCCTGCGGATGATCGCCGGGATCCTGCGGCCCACGGAGGGGCGCATCTGGCTGGGCGGCGACGATCTGATCGCCGATCCCATGTCAGCCAAGCGCCGGTTGGGGTTCATCCCGGACCGTCCCTTCGTGTACGAGAAGCTCACGGGTGCGGAGTTTCTGCGCTTCGTGGCGGGCCTGTTCGGGCAGGACGGCGTGGCGGTCGAGCGGCGCATCGACGAGCTGCTCGGACTATTCGAGCTGTCGGTGTGGAAAGACGAGCTGGTTGAGGCCTACAGCCACGGGATGCGTCAGAAACTCATCATTTCGAGCGCGCTCATCCACCGGCCCGAATGCATCGTCGTGGACGAGCCCATGGTGGGACTCGATCCCAAGGGGGCGCGACTGCTCAAGGACATCTTCCGCGCCTTCGTCGAACGGGGCGGCACCGTGCTGATGAGCACCCACACGCTCGAGGTGGCCCAGGCCATGTGCGACCGGATCGCGATCATCCAAGAGGGCAATATCGTCGCGCGCGGCACCATCGACGAGCTGCGACTACAGACCGCGGCCGGCGACGCCTCCTTGGAGGAGCTGTTCTTGAAGCTGACCGGCGGCGAAGCCGTGAAAGAGCTCGCCGCGATCCTCCAGGACTGATCGCGTGGAGCGGCGGATCGCGGGATCGGTGGATCGCGAGCGCGGTTCCCGTTTCCCGCTTCCCGGTTCCCGGTTCCCACTTCCTGGTCGATGAATTCCCTCGCCCTCGTCATCGCTCCCAAGTGGCGCACCGCGCTCACCCGCTTCCGTCAGGGCCAGTCGCGCGGGAAGGCGCTGATCATCGGCGGCGTAGGGCTCATCTTCTGGCTCGCCGTGTTCGGCGTGCTGTACCGGGTGCTTGGCTACTTCCGCGGCGTGGAAGAGATCGGGCCGCTCCTCGCCGCCAAGCTCTTGAGCTTGGCGCTGCTCTCCTTCTTATCGATACTGCTTCTCTCGAACGTCATCACCGCCCTCTCGTCCTTCTTCTTGGCCAAGGACCTCGATCTGCTGGTGTCGTCCCCTGTGGACTGGTTTCACGTCTACTTGGCGAAGCTGGGTGAGACCCTGGTTCACAGCTCGTGGATGGTGGCACTCATGGCCGTGCCGATCCTCGCAGCCTACGGGGTGCGCTACGACGGAGGCTGGTGGTTCGGCTTCTTCGCCGTCGCCGTCGTTCTACCCATCCTGATCATGCCGGCAGTGGTCGGGAGCGCCGTCACGTTGATCCTGGTCAACGTCTTTCCGGCTCGACGCACGCGCGACCTGCTCTCCGTGATCGCGATCGCGGCGGCAGGGGGCGTGGTGCTGTTGTTTCGGCTCATTCGTCCGGAGCGTTTGGCTGGACCCGAGGGGTTCCAGAGCTTGCTCGATTTCATCACCGTGCTCCGCACACCCACCTCGCCGTTGCTGCCGAGCGAGTGGTCCACTGATGCGCTGATGGGATACCTGGTGGGACCGTTCGACTGGTTCCCGGTCATCGCGCTCTGGAGCTCTGCCTTGGCTACGGTGGTGCTGGGTGCCATGCTCCACTACGCCCTGTATCCCACGGGGTTCACGAAAGCACAGGAGGGTGCCGAGCGGTTCGTGAAAGGGTGGCTCTGGGCAGCACTCCTCAACCCACTCTTCTCACCGCTCTCCGTGTCGAAGCGCGAGTTCGTGATCAAGGATCTCAAGCTGTTCTTTCGCGACACCACACAGTGGAGTCAACTCATTCTCCTTGGCGTGCTCGTGGTAATCTACCTCTTCAACATCCGCGCGCTGCCGCTGTTCACGGGCGAGCAGGTGCCGTTCTATCTGGTCACGGTGATCTCGTTCCTGAACCTGGGTCTCGCGGGTTTCGTCCTGGCCGCCATCGCCGCCCGGTTCGTGTTTCCCGCCATCTCGCTCGAGGGTCGGCAGATGTGGCTGCTGCGCTCGAGCCCGCTCGACCTCAAGGCGTTACTCTGGTCCAAGTACTGGGTGGGGACGGTGCCACTCCTGGTGCTGGCGCTCCTCATCACGGTGTTCACCAACGTGATTCTCCAGGCGAGCCCGTTCATGATGGCCGTGAGTGTGGGGACGATCGTGCTGCTGACGGTCGCCATCAGTGCGATGGCGCTTGGGTTCGGGGCGCTCTATCCCCAGTTCGAAACCGAGAACGCGGCCCAGATCCCCACGTCATTCGGCGGATTGGTGTTCATGATGAGCACCATCGCCCTGCTCGCCCTGGTGATCGTGATCGAGGCGATGCCGGTCTCTACCTACCTGCGGGCGAGCTTCAACGGGCAGCCGATACCGGTGGACATCACGATGATCGCGGCGTTCGTCGCGGTCGCCGTGATCTGCCTCTCGGCGGCAGGAGTGAGCCTGAAGGTGGGGCTCACCAAGATGGAAGGGTTCGAGTTCTAGGACAGCGTCGGGTGGGGAGGTGGCAACCCGAGGTCGGCTCGGCTCATGCCGAGCCGCCGCTCCACTCAAAGCAGCGTTCTCGAAAGATTAGGGAGCCGCTAGAACCTCTTCGTGTCCGCATGCACGTGGCAACGGAAGCAATTGTCTCGGTTCTGGCCCATGCTGCCCGTGTGACACGTGTTGCACCAGTCGTAGCCGTTGTTGTGAGAATCGTTGACCGCGTTGGTGGTCACCGTGTAGCCGGGGCCACCGTCACTGGTGATCGGTACTCCGCCCGTGTCCCGCACGACCTGCACCAGATTGAACAGATTGCCGCTGGCGTGCGGTGTGTGGCAATCCAAGCACGGCACGGGCGTGAAGTCGTAGCGGGGGGCACCGCCCCCTGTGGAACCCATCTGGGTATTCGGCCACGAGTTTCGGATGTTGTCGAGTGCCTGGGCCGGCGGGGTGACGCCCGGTCCGTAACTCCCGTCATGGCAATCCATGCAGAATTCGCTCGCAAAGTCGGTATCTGAATAGACCTGCCCAGTCCCCGGCACCCGGCCATCGTTCGGATCGGGATCCGTCACGAACGGTTGTGCCTGAGTATCCCGGTGAGGATTGTGGCAATCCGTGCACTCGACCTTGGCACCGCTCTGAGCTTGCGCGGCCTGTTGGACGTCGTGCCGGTCGTTCAGGTTCACGTTGTCGTTGGGCGCCACGGGGGCCTGGACCCACAGGATGGACGGTTGGAAGGCACCCGCGATATCGGAGCCGGCCGGCCCATCGGCATCATGGCAATTGAAGCAGAACCCCTCCTCCTCCTCGGCGTTGGCCGGCGGCGTGGGCGGCGTTCCCGCGGGAGCCAGCAGATTCTGCTTGGCCGACCCGTGGCCGGTGGCGTGGCAGCCGAACTGGCCGTTGCCGTAGCAGCCCACAATCGCCGCTGACTGCTCGTGTGATGACGCAACCCAGAAAGCGTTGTCGATCACGGGCGGCGTCTGCCCATCGCTGAACGGAACGCCACCTCCGGCGGCGTCTGCGTCATGGCAGGCAAGGCAGAAGGCCGTGAGCTTCACTGCCTCCGTGCTGCTCGTGGCCGGATCGCCGGTGAGCGTATAGATGATGCCGGCGTTGTCCGCGTTCTTGAGCCGCACGCTGCCCTGTTGGTGCTGCGCCATGTCGTGGCAGGTGGTGCAGTCCCCATCGGGGATCGAGTCGGCGGGCGTGACCAACACATGATGGCTGGCTCGCGCGAACTCGCCGACTACGGCCCGCCGACCTCCCACGGGAACACCGTCGCCGTTGTCTTGCGGGGTGTTGTGGCAGGCCGTGCACCCGCCGGCGCCCTGGAAGCCCGCATCGTGCGCATGGCAGGTGACGCACTCCTGCCCCGCATTGTGGCTCGCCCCACCCCCGGTGCTGAGATGGTACGTCGTCTGCGTGTGACACACCTCGCACACCCCGTCGTACGTGGTGTTGCCGTCAGCGAAGGAGTTCGTCCCCGTCCGCGCGGTGAACACGACCGTCTTGAGGCCGGTGTAGCGGGAGTTCAATTGCCGCGGAATGAGCGCCAGGTTCCCCGCCGCTTCGCCCTCATGATCGTGGCAATCGATGCACGACGTGGTATCCGCCACGGCATGATCGGTCCCGGCATGGACCGCCACGCCCTTGGGCACCGTTTCCCCGTTGTAGGTCGGCGGCGCCCCGTCGTCGTGGCACGACAGACAGAGATCCACGTCACGGTTGTGGTCGGTTAACGGGATGAACCCGCCCCCGCCGTGGACATTGTGGCAGTAGTCGCAATCGTCGTGCACCGTATTCTGTGCCCATGCCGGCTGCGGAGCTCCCAAGACCGCCCAGACCACCAGGCACGCCCCGATCCACGGATGCACCCGCTTCATGGTGTGTCTCCCGCCCGGAACCGCACCACGCGCGCGGTGCTCGTGCTGGTCACGAACACCTGCCCGGCAGTATCGATCTCCACGTCGGTGGGGACTCGCAGATCGCTGACTGCCGGATCGCCCGTGCCAAGCGCCCCGACTCGTTCCCCGCTGTCCCGGTCGAACATCAGCACCTGCGCCAACACCGCGTCGGTCAGGTACACCCGCGCACTGTCCACGGCGAGCCCCCGGGGCCGGGAGAATCCACCGCTACACCCCAGCGAGCCACAGGTACCCTCTCCCGAGATCTCGCCCACGACGGCGCCCCAGGTCTCGGAATCGTAAGAGAAGGCCGTGACCGATGCGGCCACCCCACTCGCCCCGTAGTCGCTCACCCATACCTCCCGCCGGCCCGGATCGACCGCCACCCCTGCGGGCGAGCGTAGCTGCCCGGCCGCGATGGTCCCCGTGAGCGATCGGTCAGCGACATCGAACACCTTGATGTCCCCCGCGCGCCCGTCAAGCACGAAGACCAGCCCTTCCCCCCCATCGATCGCGAGATCGCTGGGATGGGCTACCGCTCCGATGTCACCGAGTGAACCGATGGCCCGACCGGACGCGTCGAACATCTCCACCGTCTGTCGCTCTTCGATGCCGACGAAGATCTGATCGCCGAGCATGCCGACGGCCAGCGGCGTGGCGTCGAGCTTTAGGGCCTGATCGGGGAGCAGGGTGGCCGTATCGACCCGAAACACCATGCGTCTCTTCGAGTCGGTCACGAGCAGCCAGCCGGTGCCCGTCACCTCCACCCGGAGCGGGGACGCGAGCGTCGTTCCCGTCGGCGGCAGCTGCGGATCGACCGGCACCGTGGGGGATGGGGGATCCTTCTTCTCCGGCTTGTCCGTGTCGACAACGTCCCCTCCACCCGGCACGTCTCCCAGGCAGCCGGCCAACAGACCGAGCGCCAAGAACAGGCTGAGGGGCCTCGCGATCGCCATCACGCTTCTCCCGGGTGGGGCCGCATCCGTATCACCACCCCCATGATACCCGCGTCCACGGTCGGGCCACATGAGCCCAGTCACAGGCCAAGACACGCCCCGACCACTAACGATGAACCTCATGGCAGGTCTCACACCGGCCCGACGACGCCGCATGACCTAGCCCGGCGTGCGCTGTCGGCAGCTGCAACACCGGCACCACGCTGACCGGGGACGCTCCAAGCACGGGGTCGTGGCACGAGCGGCAGAGCCGCTCGGTCGACGCTTCCCGGAGCAGCGGCCCGGGCATTCCCCGGTGGAGCCGGTGGCAGTCCGAGCACGCCACCGATTCATGGCCCACGAGATACGTGCCAGCATCGTGACACTGACCGCACAGTCCGGCCTGCTCGTGGTGCCCGGGCACGGTACCGGCACGATCGTGCGGGTCGTGACACCTGGTGCACTGGATCCGATCTCCGCCCAGGGCGCTCAGGCCCACCACACCGCTGGCCGCGGCCACTCCCCTGGGCGGGAGCCCCGAGCGCAGTGTCAGGTCCACCTTTCCCATCGGGTGATGGCCCGAAAGATCGAAGCCCAGGTAGGTCCCACCCGACGCTCCGAGCAGCTGACGATCGGCCAGCTCGGGCTGGCGCTCGCGCAGGGCCACGCTCACGTGGCACCGCAGACACGAGCTGGAAACCGCCCCTAGGCCACCCACGACACCCGATCCGAGCCACACGCTCACGTCGGCGGTCTTGAGGTTGTACTCACCCGGGTTTCCCCGACTGTGCGGCCCGTGGCAGAGATCGCAGCCCCGCTCGCCGAGCCTGCTCTCGGCGTGCTGTGCGCGGACCGTGGTGGCGGCGCAGACCAGGAAGAACCCGAGGGCGAGGGCACGAGGCCACATGTCAGAAGTCCCTCGTGAATCGGACCACGAGACGGTCGGTCGTGCGGTCGCGACCGTCATCCCACCACCCACGATCGTACGCGACCCGAAGCGTGAGCAAACGCAACCGCACGTCGGCGTCGAGCCCGATGCCGTTGAACGACTCGCTGCGCACGTCCCCTTCCTCCCACCACCAGAGCGCGGCACGGGCCCCGAGCCGGAGCGCACCGATCGGTGTCCAGACCAGCGAGACGTGACCTTGCACGTTGTCGTAGGGGAGGAGCGCCCCCCGCTTCTGGTACCCGCTCGCGGACACCGTGGCCCGGAACGCGCGCTGCACGTCCGCCGCGAGGCTGGCGTTCACGAGGTACGTCGATGCCTCGAGGCCGTCGTACCGTTGGCGTTGGTACTCACCACGCAGGTCGGCCTGCACGATACCCACCGAGGCCGTATACCCCACCCCGGCCGTGATGAAGTTCTGCGCCAGGCCAAGGAAAAACGGTCCCCGCTCGTCGAGGTCGCGGATGTCGTGGCGGAAATACACGCGGAACCCGCGCAGTTCGGCGCTCGCCCCGTACGTCACTAGGGCTCCCTCGGAGCGGGCGTCCGGGGCGATGCGGAACAGGTAGTCGACCAACACCGTGTCGCCGGCCGCGATTCGGCCCTGCGGCAACACGAGGACCTCCAAAAGGGGGCCGCCTTCCACGAGCCGGTAGTCCAGACCCGGCTGGTACGCGATCGTCTCGGCGGCGTCGGTGACGGTAACCGTCGCGGGATCCGCAAACCGCTCCGCAAGCGTGAACCGGCCCGACGCGTCGATCACGTGCAACTCGTTGATGACCGGCACGGAGCCATCGGTGGCGGTCTGCCGCACGGACTCGAAGCCGACCGACCCATACATCCGGATCACGGCCGTGGCCGGGAGCCGTGCCGTCAGCGTCACCATCGGCATCACCCGGTACTCGTCCCGCGTGCCGTTGCTGTACCGATTCCAGCGCGCCGAGCCGTCGGCCGTGGCCCGAAGCCACTGTGAGGGCGTGTAGGTAAAGACTGCCTGCGCGTTGCGGCCGCGCTGCCGGGTCGCGCCGTTCTCGTCCCAGGACTGGCCATAGCGCACGTCGCTCGCGAAGTCCCAGGTGTGTTGCAGGTGGAGTTGCTCCGACCATGCGAAGCGCTGGTGCGGCATGAATCCGGTGCGGTCGAGGTACACAAGGTGCGACGATAGCGTGCTGCGCTTTCCCCAGCGTGCCCGATGCTGCAGCGTGCTCTGGAAGGATTGGAAATCCCGCCCGTCGGCGCGATCGGTGAAATCACGGCGCTGGAGATCGGCGCTGAACTTCCGGTTCCGTGCCCGGAATTCCAGCGTCCGGAGCGACTCGTCGCGGAGTGCGAACTCGCTGCCATCCCGAACCCACGACTCGACCCGCGTCTCGTTCCGGACATCCACGTACATGGGGAGCGGCGCATAGCGGAAGTCGAGTCGCGCCCCCAACTCGCCAAGATCGTAGTCCCGCGCGGCGCTCAGCACGTCCAGGTCGCTTCCGACGAGGCGCCGCGCCCTGCCGGATAACGACACGGGAAGCCCCGAAAACAGGGCGGCGTGGAGATCGTAGTTGACGTACTGGGTCGCGTCACTCTCGGATGCCCCCAGGACCTCGCTGTAGCCCTGGAGCCATGTGGGTCGCACGTGCGCCCTGAGAAGAAAGAGCCGCGGATGCTTGAACGCGCCCGTCACACTCAGGTCCACCCACTCCCAGACCGTCCCGAGCTGCGTCGCGGCGGAGCCGGAAACGCGGGAGGACGCCCCACGGAACTCTGCCCCGAGCTGGCCGGTCGGCGCCGTCACCTGCACCTGAGCGTTGCCCTGGACCGGGCTCGCGGCGAGCACCGCCACCGCCGTGACGATCCGGACGCCCGAGCTCACCCCACTCACGGATCTGCGTCCCCTCCCGATCCGGCGCCGGCCGTATGACAGCGGTCGCACTGGGTGAGCCCGAAGGCAGTTCGGCTGTCGTGACATGCTCCACACTGCTGGCCGTTCTGCATCGCGGCCATGGTCAACGGGGTCGATCCCAGCCGCATCTCAAACGTCTCCGGGTGACAGGTCGTACACGTGTACCGGATCCGGTGCACCCAATGCGGGAACCGAGCCGCGGGGTAGGCGGGTGCGACCACGGTACTGTCGCGTGGCAGGATCATGTCTGCCCCGAAAGAGGCCACGGTGCCGGTTGACGGCGGCATCTGGGGATGACATCGGAAGCAGCTGGTGGCGGGAAACGCGACCGGACCATGGCACTGCCCGCAAGCCTCCCCCCGATTGATCGCCTCCATGCTCGTCGACTTGTGAAGAAACCGGAAGACCGCGGGATGACATCCCTGACAGTCCAGCCACGTCACGTGCGACGAGTGCGGGAAGATCGCGTCGAACATGCGGTCCGGACCCTCGAGATAGAAATCGAGGGCAAACCCGTCCAGGGCCGGCGGAACCCGCCGACCCGGCAAGCCACGTCGTGGCTTCACGACACCGCGCCGCACCGCCTCCACCCAATCCACGTTTCCCCCAGCATCTCGCGGCAATAGCGCGAGGACCGTGTCAGGGTCGAGCGTGCGTTCGGCCGGAGGGCGCACCGTGTCCTGGGCCGATGCGAGCGCGGGTTGGCCGGCGGTCATCACGGCGGTTCGGCCCCGCGGCTCCTGGGTCTCGGGTTGTGGGGGCAGATCGAGGATCACCGAAGCCGCACTCCGACAGGCCCCGGCCAGCACGACGACCCCGATGAGGGCGACGCCTACGAGCGGGCTACGGTGTCCCACGCTGGGCCTCCTTGGGCTCGACGAACCCGTATACCGTGACTTTGTCCGGTCCAAACTGATTGGTCACCAGCACCAGGTGCAGCAAGCTGAACCGCGGATCCACGAACTGCTGGAAATACTCGAGGTTGTCGTAGTCTACGACCACTTTGACGGGCAAATACAGATACCCTGGCCCCTGGTAGGGTCCGCCGAAGTACGTGAGCAGATTGCCTTCGGCGTCGAACAGCTGCACGTTCTCGAACGCGGCGTCTACGGCATAGAGCCGACCCTCGCGATCCACGGCGATACCCTTGGGACGCGCGAACTGGCCGGGACCCCGGCCGAGTGCGCCGACCGAGCGCAGGAAGTTCCCCTCCAGATCGAAGACCTTCACCGTGAACAGCAGCCCGTCACTCACGTAGAGCCTGCCGTCCCGCACCGCTATGTGGGTCGGTTGGCGCAGGTAGGGTTGCGTTCCCGGCTCACCGCGTGGCAGCTCCCACCGGAGCGCGTACGACCGTCGGTCGTACGCGCGGACACTCGCGGTCCCAATGTCGCCGACCCAGACCCGATCCCCCTCGACGAACACGTCCGCAGGTTTGGCGTCGGGGCCCTCACCGAACGCGGCCACGTAGGTCAGCGTAGAATCGAACACCACGACCTGGCCCCGTTGCACATCCGCCACGAACAGCCGACCATCCAGCGGATCGACGAAACACCCGGACGGCGTACCCAGCCATCCTTCGCCACGCGGCTGGAACGGTGTGAATGACCGCGTCCGAAGGTCCAGCACGTCGACGCCGGGTAGCCGGGTGTCGCAGACGAAGACGCGGCCCTGATGGATCGCGAGACCGTAGGGTTTCTGGATCGCCGCGGGGCCCTCGTCGCCGGGCCCGGCAACGATATCGAGGAACGAGCGCCCCCTTCCGAGGTCCTGCGCTCCCCCGAAACGAGTGAGGAATTGGATCCGTGCCGTATCGGGCGGCGGCGGAAACACCACCAGCGGAGCGACCTCCACCGGCTTCGGCGCACAAGCGGCAACGACAGCTGCCACCAACGCGCCTAACGTCCACCGCGCCCGTGCTACCGAGACCGCACGCACGCTACTTGTTATGGCACGTCAGGCAGAGGCTGCTGGCGTTGTTGCTCGCCCGCAAGAAGTTGCCGTACGTGGCCTGGTCGTGCGTGTTGTGGCAGGTGCCACACTCGACGGTGTAGGTCGGCCCTGCCCCGAACAACGGCAGCGTCCCCACGGCGGCGCCCGACGGCGCGTTCAGTCCCGGATCAGCGGTATTGTCGTAATTGATGCTGATCGGGTGATCGTTGCCGAGGTTCGTCCCCATGATGGCGCCGGACCCCGGGAACGTGGTTCCCATGTTCTGGCTGCCAGCCCCTCCGCCGTACGCATCGATGTTGGTGACACCATCGTGGCAGCTCAGGCACTGCTTGGAGATGCTCGACGGTTGCCCGGCAATCGTGTTGTCCAGCGTCGAGCTGCTGTACATGGTGAAGGTTTGGGCCGTGGACGCGTGATTCCAGAGCGGCACCGCCACCAGCGCGTTGTGCGGCGCGTGGCAGTAGATGCATACCTGGTTGTCCGGCGTGGTGAAGTCGTCGCTCAGGTCGTGCGACGACCCCACGACCGTCTGGGCCAGCGCCGAGGCGCTGAATACGCCCAGCAGTACCATTGTGGCGAGCAGTGCTCTCATGTCTCCCCCTGTGCGTTTCGTGGAGCCTGTAGAGAAACAGCCGTAAGGGACCCCCCCCGGCGCGAACCGCGCAGCCGGTTCGAGGCCCTCGGGGTGCGTGCGGAACGTGACGCTTCCGGGAGGTCTAGCCTGTCGGAGACTTCATGAAGATCTCGTGAGATCTCCATGAAGTTGCGGCAGGAACCCGTCGTGCCGACACGCGTGTCTAAGTGACACAACGACAATCGCTTGGCCGCTGAGCGCAGCGATCCCCGCGATGTGTCATCGATGTCCCGTAAGGGAGTTCACGCAGGATTCAAACCGAACGGGAATACTCGGAAATCAGGAAGTCCGGAGTGCGCCTCTCCCCGCTCCACACTGAGACGGCGCGCGCTACAAAAGAGAACGCCCCCCAAAGAGGGAGGGCGTTCACCAGTGGGTCGGCTAGCGGACCGAGCCGGCCGGCTCGGCGCCTACCTTGACGCCGCAGGCGTCACAGAACTTGGCGCTGGGTGACAACGCGTTGCCGCAGGCCTCGCAATAGCGAGCCTTCGCCTTAGGGGTTGGCTCGGGCTTCGTGAGTGGACGTCCGCAGTCGGAGCAGAACGCGGCGCCGGTCTCCGGGCGCGGACCGCACTGCGAACAGACGGTCAGTGCGCCGCTCGCGGCGAGCCGCACCAGCTCTTCGGCCGCGTCCTCTGCATCGGTGAAAACCGCCGGCGTCGCCTCTTCTTCGGCCCGGATCGCGTCCAGGGCCGCCCTCGAGTATTTGGCCTTCAGTTCGGCGTAGTCCTCATCCGACAGTTTCCCGGTGGCGCGGTCGAACTCGATCTCTTTCAGGGCGAGGAGCGCCTGGATCTTGGGCGACGCCGACTCCTCCAGCTCCTCGAACTCGATCTGGGGCTTTGTAGCTCCCCGCTGCCCTGGCCTGGCCGGAGCGAGCAGCGGCTGCACCACCGCCCCCACCGCCACGAACGCCACCAGCACCCCCGCAATCAACTCCAGCATCGCTACAGCTCCAGGTTGCTCAGCTCCGCCTCGAGCTTGGCACGTTCTTCGGGCACGAGACCGGAGACATCCACGCCGTCACTGGCCTCGGCGGTCACCACGCGCGTGCGTCGCTTGGTCAACGCCCAGATCAGCCAGGCACCCACAGACGCGATGGCCGCGCCGGGGAGGAAATAGCCCAGCAGGTTGAACCCCTCCTTCTTGGGGGCCATCAACACCATTTCGCCGTGTCGCGCCACGAACGCGTCGATCACCTCTTGCGCCGTCTTGCCCGATTCGACCATCTGCACCACCTCACGATGCATCGCGGGCGACGTGGCGCACGTGAAATCCGTCGTCCGGCACGTATAGACGTCCAGATTGCATCCACACGTGCACCGCATCCGGCTCTCGAGTCCGACGATGAACGGATCGTTCTCGTAGTCGGTGATGCGGTCACGCGGCCGACCCACCCGGAACGGATCGTACAGCTCCGGCGCCCCGACCGCGGCGCCGGCAGGTGGCTCCTGGGCACGGGCCACCCCAGCGAGCGGGAGCACCGCGGCGGCGGCGACGTGACCGAGCAGGTCGCGCCTACGCACGCTTCGCCTCCACGAGCTGCGCCGCGTAGCCACCCTGCGTGTCGTCCTGGCCCACCGTCCGGATGGTCGTGCCGGGCCACAGCGTGACGACGCCACCCACCACCAACACGAAGCCGCCGAACCACACCCACCAGACCATCGGGTTCAGTGTGAAGCGGTACACAGCTTCTTCCGTCCCTTCCACGACGCCAGCGAACACGATGTAGACGTCCTCGCGTAGATCACTTCGGATCCCCGCTTCGGTGGACGGTTCGAACGACCGCTGGCGCATCTGCCGCGGACACGGTTCGATGGGTGCGGAGCAGGTGAAGTGCTGCCGCTTCTCGGACTTCATGATGCCCACACGCTCGCCGTCTCGCGCCACCTCGACGCTCGCCGCACTCACCAGCCGGTTGAGCTCGTCGTATTGCGACACACCAATGTGCGTGAACGCGTACGTGTGTCCCCACGGCGATCGCATCTCGGCCACCTCCCCCGGGTTGAGCGACGCCTCGAGATCGACCGTGAAGGCCTGACCCGTGAACGCCAGGAAGTAGATGACGATGCCAAGGTGCACCACGTAGCCTCCGTAGCGCCGCCGGTTGCGGCCCACGAGCCGCGCGAGCGCCTGCGCGTAACCCTCACCGTGCAGACGGTGGCGCGCGCCCACCCCGCGCACGAACTCCTGGAGAATCGTCCCGGTGACGAAAGCTCCCAGCGACACGGTCGCGATGGCGTAGAAGTTCCCCATGCCGAGCGCCGTGAGAATGGCGGCCGCGATCCCGCCTGACGCGACGGGCACCGCGAACTGCCGCTGCAGGTTTCGCACACTTGCCTTGCGCCACGCGATGAGCGGGCCAATGCCCGTGAGCGCCAGTAAGAGAATCCCCAGCGGAATGTTCACCTGATTGAAGAACGGCGGGCCCACGGTGACTTGGGTGCCCCGGACGATCTCGGAGATGATGGGGAACATCGTGCCCCAGAATACCGAGAACGCGATGCCAACCAGAATCAGGTTGTTGAACAGGAAGCTCGCCTCGCGCGACACCATGCTCTCGAGATGCGCCTCGGACTCGAGCATGGGGAGCCGGAGCCACAGCAGCGCCGCCATCGCGAGGATGATGAAGATCAGGAAGCCCAGGAAGTAGTAGCCCACCTGCGACTGCGCGAACGAGTGGACGCTGGAGATGATCCCGCTGCGGGTGATGAACGTGCCGAAGATGGAGAGCAGGAAGCTCAAAGAGATGAGCACCATGTTCCACTTCTTCAGCATGCCGCGCTTTTCCTGGATCATGACCGAATGCAGGAACGCGGTCATCGTGAGCCAGGGGAGGAAGCTCGCATTCTCCACCGGATCCCAGGCCCAGTAGCCGCCCCATCCCAACTCGACGTACGCCCACCACCTGCCGAGCGTGATTCCGATGGACAGAAACAGCCACGAGACGATGGTCCACTTGCGAATGGCATGGAGCCAACCGGTGTCCAGCCGCCTCGACACGAGCGCCGCCACGCCGAACGCAAACGGGATCGTGATGCTGATGTACCCGAGGTACAGCATGGGCGGGTGAATCACCATGCCCGGGTTCTGCAGCTGCGGGTTGAGGCCGCTGCCATCGGCCGGCGTGAACGGCAGTCGTTCGAACGGGTTGGCCGCAAACAGCGTCACGATCACGAAGAACAGCACGACCGCGCTCGTCACGCCCGCCACGTGCGGCAGCAGGTGGTCGTACCTGCGTGAGGTGAGCCACTGGGCCAGCGCGCCGAAGATCGAGAGCACCACGGCCCAGAACAGCAGACTCCCCGCCTGTCCGCCGTAGAACGCCGACAGGATGTACACCGTCGGGAGATCGCGGCTGGTATAGCCCGCCACGTAGGCGACGTTGAAGTCGTGCTTGAGGAGCGCAACGAGGAGCCCGATCGACGCGACGACCAGCACGCCGCACAAGGCGTACGTGGCCCGCCGGGCGCTCGCGATCAACTCGGCACGGCCCGTGATCCCGCCATAGAAGCCG
This sequence comes from Gemmatimonadales bacterium, assembly GCA_041602035.1. GTDB lineage: Bacteria > Gemmatimonadota > Gemmatimonadetes > Gemmatimonadales > GWC2-71-9 > JAOTVV01. Next base: position 28,834 of record JBFIHA010000016.1, read on the forward strand.
ACAAAGGTGCCCCACGCGCCGATCAGCAGCGCGAGCCACAACCCGAGTTGTCCCAGCGTCGTCATGGCGCTAGGCCTGCGGCGTGGTTTCGTAGCGGGAGCCGCACTTGGCCAGCAGCGTGGTCGCGCGGAATGTGCCGTCCGGCTCGAGCCGGCCCTCAACCACCCCGTCGACGTCGTCGGTAAAGGTGTCCGGCGCGAGCCCCCGGTACACGACGGGATACGTCTGCGTCCCGTCGGTCACCTGGAACGTGATCGTCTGGGTCCCCACGTTCCGCGTGATCGACCCGTGCACGACCCGCGCGCCCATCTTGACACCGACGTCGTGGAACGACGGATCAACCGCCACCTTGGCCGCGAGCTCTGTTGGCGTGAGGAAATAGACTCCCGTCTCCTTGATCCCCGACGTCATCAGGAACCCGACGGTTCCGGCAACCAGGACGGCCCCGAAGAGGAACTTGTATTTGGCTTTCATGACCGAAATATACCCCCCATACGAATGGCGGGAAACTGAGTCGGGATTCCCGCCCGGTGCGTACTATGGTATCCCTCAGGAACTCAAAAGTTCGTGATCGGCCCGTAAAGGTTTCCTTAGGCCGATTGGGCTCTCAGGACCCCCCCTCGCGGCTGCGCGCCCACCACAGGGCCGTCTCCACGGCCCGTTGCCACTCCCGGTATTCCGCGTCCCGTGCTCCCGCCGGGTGGAACCACTGATAGGACCGGCTCGCCAGGAAGTCTGCCGCGTTCCGCCACACGCCGGTGGCGAGCCCGGCGAGCCCGGCGGCCCCTAGGGCCGTGGTCTCCACCACATCGGGCCGCGCCACCGGGACGCCAAGCGTATCAGTTTGGAACTGGACGAGCCAGTCGTTGGCCGCCGCCCCGCCGTCGACCTTGAGCTCGGTGAGCGGCACCCCCGAGGCGGCACTCATCGCCTCCAGCACGTCACGCGTGCCGAATGCCATCGCCTCGAGGGCCGCACGAACCAGGTGCGCGCGCCTGCTGCCCCTGCTCAATCCCACGATCGTCCCACGGGCCTCGGGCTCCCAGTGGGGGGCCCCCAGACCCACGAAGGCGGGAACGAAATAGACCCCGCCCGTATCCGCCACTCCGGCCGCCAGCTCGGCGCTGTCCGAGGCCCGCTCGATGATCCCGAGTCCGTCGCGCAGCCATTGCATCGCCGCGCCGGCAATGAAGATCGACCCTTCCAGCGCATAGATCGGCGCCCCCGCCGCGTCACACGCCACGGTGGTCAACACCCCACGCGGTCCCCCCCCGTCGCTTCCCGTTTCCCGCTTCCCGCTTCCCCCAGCTCCAATCACCATGAGCAAGAACGCCCCCGTCCCGTACGTGTTCTTCCCCTGCCCGGGCTCCCAACAGCCCTGGCCGTAGAGCGCCGCCTGCTGGTCACCCGCGATGCCCGCGATCGGCAGCGCAGCGCCCAGGTGGACCGGATCCGCCACGCCCACGACCTCGCTGGAGCGGTGGATCGCTGGGAGGCTCTCGCGCGGCACACCGAACAGCTCGATTAGCTCCGGGTCCCAGTCGTGCGCCGTGATGTCGTACAGGAGCGTGCGCGATGCGTTGGTGTGATCGGTGACGTGGGCCGTTCCAGAGGTGAGCCGGTACGTGAGCCAGCTGTCGATGGTCCCGAAGGCGGCGCGTCCCTCGGCGGCGGCCCGCTGCACGTCCGGTACCTCACGCAGCATCCACTCGATCTTCGTGCCCGAGAAATACGGATCCCACACCAGTCCGGTGCGCTCGGCAATCCACGCATCACCGCGCGCCGCGCGCAGCTCCCGGCAGCGACCGGCGGTGCGTCGATCCTGCCAGACCAGAGCTCGGCAGAGAGGCTCACCGCTCGTACGATCCCAGGCAACCACGGTCTCGCGCTGATTGGTGATGCCGATGGCGGCCGGTGTCTCTTCGACCTGGGCCAGCGCCTCGCGCGCTACGTCCACGGTAACCCGCCAGATCTCCTCGGCGTCGTGCTCCACCCACCCCGGCGCGGGGAAGTGCTGCGTGAACTCTCGGTAGGCTCGGGCCGCGACACGGCCATCGGCGGCAATGACCAGTGCCGTGGATCCCGTCGTCCCCTGATCGAGTGCAAGCACCGATGGCATCGTGTCCCCTCACACGGTCACGTCAGAACGGGCCCGCCACCGGAGCGCGCCCTCCGGACCGTCTCCGTCAGCGCCCGAGTTGTCAACCATCACCACCCCTTCACCGATTCTTCATCGTTTCCGACCTATCGTTCACACCCACATGCGTTCCGGGAAGCGATCATGTCCATCCGAACGATCGACGTCCGCGAGAAGGTCATGGAAAAGAACGACGAGTTGGCACGCGAAGTTCGGCGCCGGCTGGAGGCGCACCGCGTCACCGCGTTCAACCTGGTCTCTTCACCCGGCGCCGGGAAGACCCTGCTGCTCGAGCGCACACTCAGCTGTCTCGGCGAGCACGTGGAGATCGCGGTGATCACCGGCGACGTGCAAACCCAGAACGATGCCGAGCGCTTGGCGGCGCACACGAGCCGATTGGTCCACGCCGTCGTGACCGGGGGTGCCTGTCACCTCGACGCCCGGCAGACGCTGAGCGCACTCGAACAGATCGACTTGAACCGCACTGATCTCATCTTCATCGAAAACGTCGGCAACCTCGTGTGTCCAGCCAGCTGGGATTTGGGCGAAGAAGCCAAGATCGTGGTGTTCTCGGTCACGGAAGGTGAGGACAAGCCCCTCAAGTACCCCAAGGTGTTTCGCGAGGCGGACTACGCCGTACTGAACAAGATCGACCTGCTCCCGTACCTCGATTTCGATGCCGAACTGGCGGTCGCGCACGGCAAGCGCATCAACCCCGACCTCCGCTTCTTCCGCACGTCGGCGCTGACTGGGGAGGGTCTGGACGAGTGGTGCACGTTCATCGAAGCCCACGTGCGGGATGCCATCGTCGCCTGACCGACCACCTTCGTTGCTAAAGTGAGACGGCCGCGATCGCCGCGTTCAGCGGCGGTCGCAGTACCCCGCGGTCCGTCACGATCCCCGCAATCAGGGCCGCGGGCGTCACGTCGAACGCCGGGTTGAACGCCTGGACGCCCGGAGCAGCATCGATCTCCTCTGGACCCCGCTCCTCGATCGGGATCGCCTCACCCGTGGGTAGCGAGGCATCGAAGGTGCTGAGTGGTGCCGCGACGAAGAATGGAATGCCGTGGGCCTCGGCAAGTACCGCCAGCGCGTACGTGCCGATCTTGTTCGCCACATCCCCATTGGCGGCGATCCGATCGGCCCCCGTGATCACGACATCGATCTCCCCGTTGGCCATGAGCGCGGCGGCAGCCCCGTCCACGATCACGCGGGCCGGAATGCCCGCCCGGGCCAGCTCCCATGCCGTGAGCCGGGCACCCTGACGCAGCGGCCGGGTCTCGGTGACCACGACATCAATGTCCATGCCGCGCGCGCGGGCTTCGGATATCACGGCGAGTGCCGTGCCGAGCCCGCCCGTGGCGAGCCGACCCGTATTACAGTGGGTGAGGACCGTCGAGCCCGGCGTGAGGAGGCCAACGCCAGCCTCCCCGATCGCGACGCACATCCCCGCCTCGATGTCCCAGATGCGTTGCGCCTCCTCTCGCAGCGCCTGCGACACCTCCCGTCCCCACGGGCCGTCCGCGAAGGCGGCGGCGCGCTGCCGCATCCGGTCGAGCGCCCACGTCAGGTTCACCGCTGTCGGACGGGTGGCCTCGAGACGATCCGCGGCCGAGTGGAGCCAGTCCGGGGTGAGCACTCCGGCGGCCGCGGCATTCTCGGCAGCAGCCGCGAGCCCCATCGCCGCGGCAATCCCAATGAGCGGTGCGCCGCGTACCCGGAGCGACCGGATCGCCTCCGCCATCGTCTCGACACTGCGGATATCGACGTACACCTCCTGGTCCGGCAGGCGCGACTGATCGAGAATCCTGACACCACTCGGCGTCCAGTCGATCGGTGAGAACGGCGCCGGGATGGTCACGTGAGCGGCCTCGGCTCCCGGCGCTCGAGCAGATACACGACGGCCGTGATCGCGAGCGGTGTGACCAGACCGGATACCGCAACGACCGTGACGCTAGGTGGTACCGGCCCCAGGACGGCCACCACCTGCACCGCGGCGAGGAGCGCCACCAACACCACCAGCCCGCGCCGCAGCACCGCCGAGCGCGGGCGGGCCACCCACAAGAGAAACACGAGGCCCCCCAAGAGCAGCGCCAACTCGAGCGCCGTAGACAGCAGCGGGTATCGCCACAGGCCGAGGCCCACCGGATAACGGTTGCCGAAGAGCGGGAGCTGGGCCGGATGCACCAGGGCATCGAAGAGCCAGTGCACGAGGACCACGGTGCCAACCACCGCGGCTACTCCGCGCACGCGACCGTACTGGGTGAAGGTATTGTATGCCATGACCGCCACGAGGGACCAGATGGCGGCGGCGCTGAGGCTGTGTGAGAACGGCACCGACACCAACTCGAGTGCATTGGTGGCAGTGAATCCCCGAACGATGCGAACCTGCTCCACGCCGAGCAGGAGGAAGCCGGCCCAGATCACATCGAGCAGCTGCGCCGCCAGCATCAACGCCCAGAGGGGAATCGCACGATCCACGCCCTTCGCGACGAAGCCAGCGGCGTAGTGACCGACGAACATCAGACGGCTACTACCTCCGTTCCGCCCGCGTCGTTCCGTCACCCGCGCGCCGCTTGCGGCGCTCGCGCACCCAGTAGCCGATCAGACCGCCGAACACGAGGCCACTCAGCATCACCGTCAGGAACTCGTTCTGGAGATCGGATTCCCCATGGATAATGTCACGAACCGCCGCGAGGTCGAGGGCCCCGAGGACAACGACGACCAGGACGAGCAGCAGCGTCTTCATCGCTCACGGTCGGCGGCGAGTGGCATCCGCACTACCACGCCGTCGCGTCGCGGATCGGCGGCCCCGGTCCACGTGCCTCGCTCCCGGGCGACGGCGTGCACGCCACCGAAGTAGGCGTCAAGGTGTCCCGTTGACCCCTCTCGACGGAGCACCACGAACCCGTTCGACGCGAACGCCTCGCGCCATCGGTCGGCGTCCATGGGGTCCTCGGCATAAAGCCCACTATCCGGCACGACATGGAGCCGTGGCATGGCCACCGCGCGCTCGATATCGGCATACCCATCCATCCACAGCTCCGCCACCTGGACCACCGCCGAGATGATACGGGCGCTGCCTGGACTGCCGAGCGCGAGCACCGGCGTGCCGTCCCGAGCGACGATCGTGGGGCTCATCGAGGAGTACGGCATCGCACCGGGGCGAAGGGCGAAGGGGTGGTCGGGGCTCCCGAGTTCGTATTCCCGCATGTAGTCGTTGTAGAGAAACCCGAGCGTCCCGTGGGCCACCTTGGCGCCGAAGGCGTAGTTGACGCTCTGTGTGACGCTCACGACCAGACCGTCACCATCGACCACCGAGAAGTGCGTCGTGTGTCCGTCGCCTTCGCCGAGCAGCGTGCGGGCCGTCGCCTTGTCCAGCTTCCGGCCCACCTCGTCCTCATAGCCGACGAGGTCGCGAATCGGATGGTCCCGACGCTCCTCGTGACCGACACGCAGGGCGCGAGCCACGCGAATCGCGCGGTCTGACCTCCCTGGCCGGAGAGTGCCCGCCGGCGACTGCTCCAAGAGATTCAACATCGCAAGCACCACCCATCCGCCGCCCGGTGGCGGGAGCGAGTAGACCTCGAACCCTCGATACGTCCCACGCAACGGCTCCATCTCGGCCGGCACCGGGAGGCCTACGAGATCGTCGAAGGTAAGCCACCCTCGGTGTTGGGCCATGTCGCGTGCGATCTCCCGTGCGAGCGTCCCGCGGTAGAACTCGTCCGCGCCGTCCGTGGCGAGACGGCGTAGCGTCTGTGCCAGCACCGGCTGCCGCCACACGGTTCCGGCCCGGGGCGCATTGCCGTCCTCGTCGAGGAACAGCCTCCGCGTCGCGGGATGTGTCGCGAGCTGGTCCGCATAGCGTTCCCACACGCTGGCCCCGAACGCACCGACGACAAAGCCATCTTCGGCGTACCGCACGGCCGGCTCGAGCAGGTCGGGCCAGGTCGCGCGGCCGCTTCCGTACGCGCGCCACGCGTGATCGAGCACGCGCACCGTCGTGGGGATCGTCGTGGCCCGGTGCCCGACGATGGCGGCGGCGGACGCACGGCGCGGGGTGGCTCGGGGCGCGAACGAGGTCCCATTGATCACGACGGGCGGTCCTTCCGCTGGGTGCAGCAGGATCTGGGTCTGCCCTCCCAAGCCGGACATCGCCGGCTCCGTCACGGCGAGCGCGAACGCGACCGCGACGGCCGCATCCACGGCATTCCCCCCTGCTAGCATCACGGCGATTCCTGCCTCGGCGGCCTGCGGTGTGGGCGCGGCCACGACCGCTACCGGATCGGCGCCGCGGTCCGCTGTCGGCGTGCACGCCGCAACGACGAGGAGCGCAAGGCCGACCGCTCGGCGTGGGGCGCTTACCACCCGTCCCCCCGCTCGGGCGGCTCCGGGGCGGCCAGATACCGTCCTCGCAGGATGGCGAGGTGGTGTCTTTCGTGGCCCAGGATGATCCATGGCACCGCCCGCACGCGCATCGTCGCCTCGTTGGCGGTCCCTTGCCGGTCCAGCATTGCGGCGCTCATGTCGCGAAACAGCGCCAGCGTGCTCGACCGGGCCACGTCGAGCTCCTCGAGGAGGTCGACGAGCGTTCGGCTGTCGTAGTTGCCGCGCGCCACGTAATCGTCCTGCTCGAAGCCTGGAAGCGGTGTCGTATCGGCGCGGCTGAAGCGCAATGCCCGATAGGCGAAGACGCGTTCGACGTCGATCAGGTGGCCGACAACCTCCTTGACACTCCATTTCCCGGCGGCGTAGCGATATCCTGCCTCTTGTTCGGAGAGCCCGCCAAGGAGCGCGCTCGTTTCCCGGCGCTGTGTCTCGAGCAGGGCGAGCACATCGCCCGCCGGGAGTCCGTCGAGGTACGTCTGATAGTAGGGGTCGTACTCTCCCGGCGTGGGAGGCGGGATCTTCGGCGGCATGGTGCGGTGCTCCAGCAAGGACGACAGGAACTTACCGGTCGGATCGGCGGGTCACCATGGCGACCCTCGTACAACGGCCCGGCGGACACTCCTTCAAGCCGACCAGGGGGGCTGTCTATGAGTCGGTCGAGAAGAAGGCCACCGGGCCGCCGAGCCCGGCGCCGGCGGACGGCGTCAGGTGAACACGATTTCGCCCCCTGCGGCCATCTCGTAGAACTCGCCGACCGTGATCACGTCCGTGATGTCGTCGACGAAATCCTCCCGCTCGAGCTTGAACATGTCGACCGAGGCCTTGCAGGCATACATGCCAGCTCCGGTATCGGCAATCATCTGCACGAACTCGCCAATCGGCGGGATGTCGAGCTTGTCCATCTCACGCATCATCATGTGAGTGACAAAGGCGGACACGCCCGGAATGGCACCCAGCAGCGTGGGCATGTGGAGCCCCGGATTGCCCACGGTGGCCACCTTGATCTTGTCCTGACGCTTCTTCACGATCGCGTCCATCCCGAAGAACGTGAAGAACACGTTGGCCTCGATGCCCTCCATCCGCGCCCCGTTGGCCATGATGAGGCCGGGGTAGATCCCCTCGAGCGACCCCTTCGAGATGATGATCGAGACCTTCTCGATTGCCTTCGGCGCCGACGCGGTGGTGACCACCGGCTCAGACATTGTCGTCGTCATGGTATCGTCTCCTTTATCGCGCAGTCCGGATCAGACGCAGCCACGGGGCTTCGGAATCCCGGCCACGCGCGCAGCGAGCTTTGCCGGCCCCTTGGGGAACAACTGGTACAGCTCCTTCACCGGCACGCCCGATTCCTTGCCGAGTGACCGGATGGACGGCGCCGTACCGTTCTCCATGAACTTGGCACGCAGGAACTCGATCACCTTCCAATGCCGGTCGGTGAGCGTGCCGATCCCGACCTCGTTCGCCATCTCCTGCGCGATCTCCTTGTTCCACTGCTCGGGCTTCTGCATATAGCCTTCGTGGTCGACGTCGACCTCGTATCCCGCAAGTGTTGCCGTCATGCTTCCCCCCTTGTTGGTCACGCGACGTGCGTCGCGTCGTTCTCGGTTGTGTCGGATTCAGGTGCTCCGCCCTGCACGTACTGCCGCTCCAGCTTGGGCAGATCACCGCGCCGCTTCCCCCGCATCAGCATCTGCGGCGGCACTCCCGGGATGTCTCGCCCGGGCAGGAGCACGTGCCAGTAGACCCACTTGAACGCCAGTTTCCCCCAGTGGTTGACGCGCGCCTCCTTGAGGAGCGGCATCGGGCCAATCGCGAACGGAAACCGTCCCGGGAGCGGCTCGACGTCGTAGTTGAAGTCGATCAGGACGGCCTTGCCATCACCCGTCTCGATGAAGCAATTGGCGTGGCCGTCGAACGCCGGCGCGAGTGGCTCACCCGCCAAATAGCGCTCCACGTTCACCGCCAGGACTTCGGCTTCGAAGTGCGCCACCGACCCAGCCTTGGACGTGGGAACGTTGGTCGCGTCTCCCAGCGCGAACATGTTGCGCTTGCGGTTGGCCTGCAGGGTCTGCGGATCGGTCAAGACGAAGTTCATGTCGTCGCCGAGTCCCGGCGATCGACCCACGTAGTCCTGGCCCACGTGGACCGGGATGCTCACCAGGAGATCGAACTCGACCACCCGTTCGTCCCAGGAGATGAGCTTGCCGTTCGGGCCGTCCACCTCACCGGCGTTGAACTCCGGCTCGAGGACGATGTTCTTCTCGGCAAGCAGATCGCCCAGGGCCTTGGCGGCCACCGGCCGCGTAAAGGCGCCGTCGAGCGGGGTGGCAAGCACGATCTCGACCCGGTCGCGAATGCCGCGGCTCGTGAAGTAGTCGTCCGCGAGGAACACGAACTCGAGCGGCGCGATGGGACACTTGATCGGCATCTCGACGATGTTGACCACGAGTCGCCCACCGTCGAACTGCTCAAGCGCCTGACCCAAGGCCGTCGCGCCCTCGAGGGTGTAGAACTCGAACATCTTCTCCTGCCACCCGTCGCCCGTGAGTCCCTCGGTTTCCTCCGGCGCGATCCGTGTCCCCGTAGCCACGATGAGGAGGTCGTAGTCGAGCGCCTGCCCATCGGCGAGGTGGACCCGGTCCTCGTCGGCGTCGACCCGGTCGATCGCCGCTTCGACATACCGCACCCGTCGGTCCAGCTGCCGACGTCGCGGCTTGACAGTGTCGCCTGGCGTGTACGTCCCGAACGGGACGAAGAGAAGCCCGGGCTGGTACACGTGGCGGTTGTCCTGGTCCACGACCGTGACGGACATGTCACCGGCACCGAGCTCGGACTTGTAGCGCTTCGCGATGCGATTGGCCATGATGGTGCCGGCCGTTCCCGCACCGAGTACGACGATTCGTTTCACGACTGCCCCCCTGTCTGATTTCGCACGCTTCTCTAGCCGCGACCAGCGTTCGCGGCCGTTCAGCAAAGGGGAATATAGCATGTTACTATAGCAATATACTAATCTTTATATTAAGGCGTCTTCAGGAATGGTAACGGATTGCCCTACAACGATTTAGCAGGCGAAGCTGGCGATAGCCTCCAGCGGTTTGCGCGTGATGGCTGGGACCACGGCGGCGGCGGCGGGATGTCCTACCACGAGGAGTACGAACGGCCGGTCACTGTCGGGCCGGTGCAGGATCTGGTTGAGGAACCCCATCGGGCTCGGGGTGTGGGTGAGCGTGGCGAGACCGGCGTGGTGCAGGGCCGCCACGAGCAGCCCCGTGGCGATCCCGACCGATTCCGTCACGTAGTAGTTGGCGTGTCGGGTCCCGTCGTCACCGACGAGGTACCGCTCCGCGAAAACCGCGATGAGGTAGGGGGCCGTCTCGAGAAAGGGCTTGTGCTCGTCGGTCCCCAGGGGCGCCAGCGCCTCGAGCCACTCGTCAGTCGCCCGCCCAGCGTAGAACTCCCGCTCCTCGCGCTCCGCCGCTTCGCGGATCGCGCGCTTGATGGCTGGGTCGCCGACCACCACGAAGTGCCACGGCTGCCGATTGGCCCCGCTCGGCGCGGTCCCGGCGGTCCGAAGACATTGGTCGATCACATCCCGAGGCACGGCTCGGTCCGAGAAGTGGCGCACCGTGCGGCGGCGGCGCATTTCGTCGTAGAACTCGGCGGCCCGGTGCCGCATCTCGTCAATCGGGTACTCCCGGTACCCGGTCAGGGGCACGAGTCGCGCCGGTCTCATTGACGCCGGGCCGATCGCAGCACCACGGGCTCGAGCGGAACGTCCCCGTGCCCCTTCTTGGTCCCGGTCTTCACCGCCGCAATGGCGTCCACCACGTCCATCCCTTCGACGACCGTGCCGAACACCGCGTAGCCGAAGTCGCGGGCGCCGTGATCCAGAAAGGCGTTGTCCGCCAGGTTGATGAAGAACTGCGAGGTGGCGCTGTTCACGTCCTGGGTGCGGGCCATCGCCAGGGTGCCGCGACGGTTCTTGAGACCGTTGTCGGCCTCGTTCCTGATGGGCGAGCGGCTTTTCTTCTGCACCATGTCGGCGGTGAAGCCACCGCCCTGGACCATGAAGCCGGGGATCACGCGATGGAAGATCGTCCCGTCGAAGAACCCGGCATCCACATACTGACGGAAATTCTCCGTCGTGAGCGGTGCTTCGTCCGTGTGAAGCTCGACGGTGAAGTTGCCGAGCGTGGTCTCGAATTCGATCATGGTTGGGCTCCGTAGTCGGTCAAGCGGTTCACGAGGAGGCGGGCAGTCCACCCGTCACCCCAAGCAGCCATCGAATGCATCGATGTCCGAAATCGACGGGCGTACAGAACATCATGGGACACGCCCCGGCGATGACCCGGATGTCGTGGGTCCGGCACCATTCCACCGCCGCTGGGGACACGCTCCCCTCCCCGAACGACCGGTGCATCCAGACCCAGCGAATCCCGAGCGTGGCACACTGCTCGACCAAGGCGTGCGCCGCCGAGGGGGGCGTTGCGATCACAACCCCATCCACGCCATTGGGAATCGCCGTCAGATCCGGATAGCACGGCCGGCCTTCCACTTCGTCGGCCCGTGGATTGACGGGCACGACGTCGTACCCCGCTCCATCGAGCTTCCGAAAGATGAGGTTGGCGGCCTCTCGGGGATTCCGCGAGACACCAGCCACGGCGATTCGCTTCTGGCTCAGAAAGCCCTGCACCAGCTCGTCGAGTCCTGTCACCGCACCCTCCCCACATACGGTCGGTCCTTCCAATTCCACCACTTGAGCAGCTCCGGCCGATGCCGACGCCGTTCGGCGTAGTACACGGCACAGCGGAACACGTACAGCACGCAGCGATCCATGGCAGCACCGCGACGGGCGATGAGATCGGCATACATCCGCTCCGGATCCCGGCCTCGGAGATCGGTGACCCGCCGGATCCCGAGATCCTGAAGATCACGAGCGATGCTCGGTCCCACGCCGGGGATCGTCTGGAGGTCGCTGCCATCAGTGCCAGTCATCCGTCCCAAAGTCTCGCCCGAGATCGGTCGCGTCCAGACCTGCAATGCAAACGGCCCCCGGAGTCACGCTCGACTCCGGGGACCGTCATTCGATCCGGCGGCTGCCTACGACTTCACCGTATGGCAGTATCCGCAGGTGCTGTTGTCCGAGATACCCTTGTGGGCCGCCTCTGACGGCGCGGGAATGTTGGCCATCTTCCCGCTGTGGCACATCGTGCAGTTCGCCTTGCCATCGAGCGAATGCGGGATCGCCTTCGCCTCCTTGGTCTGCATCACGGCATCCTTCGCGTGACACCAGGTACAGGAGTCGTTGGCTCGCCCGGCGTGGTTAGCCGGCGCCGCCTTCATCCCCTGCATCTTCCCGCTGTGGCACATCATGCAGTTGGCCCGGCCCTCAGTGGTGTGGCTCATGACCGGCGGCTTTTTCGCCGGTGCCTGCGCCTGTGCCAGGGTCTGCGCCGGCAACACCAGTCCAACCACCGTCACCGCCGCCGCGGCGGTGATGAATCTCACGAAACGCATCCGGTTCACCTCCCCTTGCTGGTCAGCACGCCGACCCACGTCGGCCCCGGCATCACGCGATGCCTACTCCCTCTACCCGCAAATGTGCCGAACGGTCCCCGGCTCCGCCACCCCACTGGCGCTCAGTTCGGATTCGGCACCGTCGTGTGGCACACCGTACACACCTGCTGGTTCTTCCCGGCGTACGCCCCCGCGTCGAACCCCGGTCCGTGCGGGTTGAACGAGACGTGACACCTCAGGCAGTCACGCTCGGTGTGGCACGCCACGCAGCTCTCGAGGTTTTGTCTCGCGGCCTGCGCGTGCCCGGCGATGAACGACGCGTTCCCATCGTGGTATCCGGCGCCGATCGCCCCGCCCGACACCAGCCCCGCCTGCTGGTGGCAGCTCTGACAGAACTGGCTCACGTTGTGGCAGGACGAGCACTCCGTTTCCCGGTTGTACGACGCCGCGGGATGGCGCTGCAGGTAGTCGAGGCCATGATATCCCCCCGCCGGCGACGCCGCGTCCGGGCGGTGGCAGTCCAGGCAGTCAGCCCGCACGTGGCAGGTGGCGCACTGATCCGGCGCGGCGGCGGCCTCCGCCCGGTGCCGGTCCCGCCAGGCAAAGGCATGGGACGGCGGAGCCGGCGGCTGGACGTGGCAGACTTCGCAATCCGAGACGGCAGCGTTTTGGTGCTCGGCGATGCCATGACACGCCATGCACTGGTCGATCACCGCGCGCTGTACCATGCCGCCGACCACGTGACACATGTCGCACGCTTCCACGGCCGGGTGACCAGCATGGCGGAACTTCAAGTTGGCCCGCGAGGGGCCAGAGGGCGGCTGCCAATCCACCCGCGGCTGGAGTTGCCCATCATGGCACGAGGCGCAGAACGACGGGTCGGGGTAAACCTGCCCCGTCGCCACATTGGCGTGGCACGTCGTGCAGCCGAAGCCCTCGTGCTTCCCATGGTCGAACTGCTGCATCGGAACAGGAGCAACCCCGGGGATGGGAGACGTTCCCGCCACGGCCGCGATGACCGCCGCCGCCGCAACCCCTACGAGCGCCTTCATCGCGACCTCCGAGTCTCGGGCATACGAAGGATGGCCGGGTGCAGCCCACGCGACCGGGCCCCCGAGGAGCCGAATACGAACGTCGCTCCAACACTGAACCGGGTCTGGTTCCAATCCAGTTGCGCTGCATCGGGCCGCTCGCGCGTCTCGTCGTAGCGCACCGCCTCGGCGTTCAGGAAGATCCCCGGCATTGGCTCGACATCGACACGCAACCCATAGGACCAGACCTCGGCGTCGCTGAAGCGATACTCCAGCGGCCGCTCGAGCCGCCCGCCCCTCGCGGTGACCGCAAACACGTCGCGACGGTACGTGACCCGCCCGTCGAACCCCTGCGACGAGGCGCCCGGTCCGAACTGCGCGCGGTAGTTGGCATCGAACACGAAGTGCTGCACCCCAGCATAGGTGCCGCCCGCCGACCAGCTCCACCCACCATCTTCGAATGCGCCGAGCGGGGTCTGGGTCTCGGTGTCCTCAAAGTTGAAGAGGTACCCCTCAGTCCTGAGTACGAGGCCCGCGACAGGGTACACCGCCACCGAGGCGTACTCCCGATTGTATCCCGCGGGACTGAACACGCCCCAGATGGACCACACCGGGAAGTAGGGTCGGTACCGTCGCTGGCCGACGGTCACGTCGGCCAACCCTCCGGGGTGGCGGTAGCGCACCACGACGTCGTGGGTACCCCACGCCTTGGTCAGGAAATCGTACTCCACACCGCCTGTTACCGTGAAGCCAAAGCCTGGATGGATCACGGCCTCAGCCGCGCCGCGCTCACCCGACACCAGATCGGCTCCTGGATCGAACTCCCGTCGGTACAGCAACCGGCCCTCGAACATGCCGAGGTTCCACCCCACACTGCCTCCGAACGCCAGTTCCCGCTCGGTCGGTCGAAACTCGGCGAGCGGGTTCAGCTCCGGACTGGTAATCGGCAGCACTGCCCCTTCGGCCAACGCCCAGCCACCGTAGGCACCGATCCGCAGCTTGCCGCCCAAGGGACGGACCCACGCCTGTCCACCATCGAGGCCAAGGTACCCAAGCCGGGAAAACACCGTCGTCCGGCCAGCCTGCACCGTGACGTTGCGCCTCGCGTACTCGGCATATCCCTCGATCAATTGCACCTCGGGCTCCACCCCAGGCCAGAAGCCACCGTCCTCCAGGTCCCCACCGGCCCGGCCCTTGACGTGCAACTTGAGACCCTCGATGCCAAACCCCCATACACTGGCGTCGATCGTGCTGACGACGGGCATGCCGCGCTGCTCGGCCGCCGGCCGGAAAAAGCCGCAGTAGGTGGCCCCCGCGGGGCACGATACCGCGAAGCCGTCGGGCGATTCGAACCCACCGCCGGGAAGCGCCACGGCAGTGGCGGCGAGGATGCTGTCGGCTTGAACGCCACGGTAGGCCACGGACTGGAACCACGTGTTCCAGCGCACGTGATAGCCCTGGGCGTGGAGCGGCGCCGCCAGCACCAGCAGTCCCCCAATGGCGGCCGCCGCACGAACGACGAACCTTCTCATATCCCCTCCCCCACAAGGACCGGTACGACCCTAAAGTAGGAATTCATACCCGACCCGTCCAGGGCGGATTGACCGCTCGACCGAGGCGTTTTCGGGTGGCGGCACGCGGGTCGGAGGCCTGGCTCACTGATAGCCGAACAACATCGAATAGATGATGAGCCCGATGAGCGTGAGACCGATGCCGAGCGCCGTAAAGCCGAACACGCTGAACGCGCGCTGGAGCTTTTTAGGATACGGATCGACGAGGTGACGCTCCAGTTCCCCGCTGGCGACCAGCTCCTGGTACTCTCTCGGCTTGTCTCGCTTCAGCTCCTCGAGCGGCACCCGGCCGGTAAAAATTACCGGGTCCATAGGGAACTTGTCCGGCCGGAAGTGCGTGTTGAAGAAATGCACAGTGAAAATGAAGGCCACCGCCAACAGTGCTTCGTCGCTGTGGAGGATCGTTGCCACGTTCACCGACCACCCCGGGATGAGCCTGGTGAAGAACTCGGGAAACCACAGCAGGATCCCGGTGGAGCCGATCACGAACATCCCCCAGAACACAGCGAAGTAGTCGAACTTCTCCCAATACGTGTAGCGGCCATAGTCGGGTCGTGGGCCGCGGCCGGCGAACCACTTGATCGACTGGACGAACTCGTGGAAGTCGCGCTTGGTGAAGATGAGCGACCGATCGGTCCGGATGAACTTGAGCCACGTGAGGCCGGAGCCCTGCTTCCGCTTCCGGACATCCCACAGGTGGGCACCGAAGATCCCGATCAACGTGACGGCCCCGACGCGATGCAGGGCACCCGTCGTCGGGAACCCACCCACCAGATTGGCAAACGTCTGGGCCCATGCCATGTACGAGAACTTCAACACCATGCCGGTCAGCGCCAGGATGAAGAAGCTGACTAGCATCACACCGTGCATCGACCGCTCCCACACCGTGAAGCGCCGTACCACCTTCTCGCCTGACGTCGGCTTTACATGCAGTGCGAGCCCGGGCGTCCAGAGCAAGCGCCACAACCAGGCCAGGGTATGCAGCGTCGCAAAACCGAGCGTGCCGATCAGAAGAGCCGTCATCCCCCAGAACGTCCAGAACAGCCACGGGTAGCGCTCGGCATCGTGGTGCGTGGCGTGCGTCAGGTACCCCGTGAAGCGAAGACTGACACCGCTGTGACACTTCGAGCAGGTTGCCACGACGTTCCGGCGGCTCAGCGTCGAGAGGGGCTCGGACGTCGGCAGGATATTGTGCGTGCCGTGGCAGTCATAGCATTTCGCCGCCGCGGCGTCGCCGAGCCGCGACACCTTGCCGTGGAACGTGTCGAAGAACGTCTTCGCTTCGGTCTCGTGACACCGCCCGCACTGCGACATCATCAGGAGTCGGAAGTCCGCGCGGTCCACACGCCTGATGGTGTGCGACGTGTGACAGTCCTCGCAGGTGGGGAGGCTATCCGTCGAGGTGCGAGTTGCCCCGGGTGCGTGGATGCTCTTCGCGAACTCCTCGGCGATGCCATGGTGACATGCGCCACAGGTCGCCGCCAAGTTCTTTCGGTTCACCGTCGATTTCGGGTCGGACGCAGGCAGCTCACCGTGCGCCGTGTGGCAGCTTCCGCACGTGGCCGTAACCAGCAAGCCGCTCTGGAACAGGCCCTTCCCGTGGATGCTCAGCTCGTAGCTCTCGACCGGCGCCGGCACATGGGGAATGATCCGCACCGCCGCCTTCTCGCCCTGCCGGTGGCACTGGGCGCACAGTTGTGGAACGTTCCGCGGAAACGTCGGCGACCGCGGATTCAGTCGATCTTGCGTGGCATGCCGATCGTGGCAGTCGAGGCAGCGTGGCGCGTCCTCGTCACCCTCCGCGGCAAGTTTCCCGTGGATCCCTCCGTTGTATTCGTCCACTCGGGCGGCGTGGCAGATGGCGCAGTCCACCGGGTTCTGGATGGCGGCACACGGACGGGCAAGGGCCGGGTTCACCTCGACGTGGCATTGGGCGCAGGCCGTCCCGCCGTGTTCGTTGGCACCGTAGGCATCGGCATCCACGAACAGCGACACCGTGTCGCCGCGGGCGACGCCTCGGAGATCTCGGTCCCCATGACACCGGAGGCAGTCCCGGTTGGCGACACCCGCATCGTAGAACACGCGCCGAATCCGATGGGGGGAGTGGCAGTCCACACACGCTGGGATCTTGTGCGGCTCGTCCTCCCACAGCCGCCCCTCGATCACCTGCCGGTGGACCTGCTCGATTTGGGCATGGCACTGCATGCAGGTCGCCGCCACGTTCCTGACGTGGATGCTCGACCGCGGATCGGTGTGCGGCAGGATCTGGTGAGAGGTGTGGCACGACGTGCACACCGCCGTGACCGTGAGGCCCTGCCGGAACAGGCCCGTGCCGTGAATCGACTCCGAGTAGTTCTCGAGGATGCTGTCCTGCGGGATCGTTGGCCGGCGCGAGACCGGCGTGCCTTCTTGGTGGCATTCGCCGCACAAGAAGGGAATGTTCATGACTCGGGTCGGCGACAGCGGATCCCGATGAGACCGGATGTTGTGCTGCCCGTGGCAATCCGTGCAGCTCGGGGCCAAACGGTCGCCGCGCGCAGCAGCCTGCCCGTGCAGGGAGGTACGGTGCTGTTGGGCCTGACCCGCGTGACACAGACCGCAGTCGACGCGCGGACGTGGCTCGGGATGGGGAAAGTCCATTCCCTGATGACACATCGCGCATGGGACGCCTGCGGGACCATGCACAGAGCGCTCCAGCGTCCGGGTCGAGACGTGCAACCGGGCGCTGTCGCGCGCCCCGGCAAACATCTGCCCGTTCCCGTGACACACGAGGCACGGATCGCCTTCCTGCGCGCTGGCCGACGAGACACCAACGATGAGGAACGCAAGCGTCGCCGCAATGCCGACGGCAACGACAGGAAAACAGCGCTCACGATGCGACGGTGTCATCGACCTCCCCCCTCCACAACACGCTGCCCGCCAGACGTTTAGCGATGCGCAACGCAAATGTAGTGAGCCATCGGAGCACCCGAGGCTCCTTAAAGGAAGTCTCATGCAGAATTCGAAATGGGGGTTTTCGAGTACGGTATTTTCCGGGTGCCCGTATGGCACGGGCCGGAGGGGATATGTCAGAGCTCTCGCGGGTGGAGTTCTGCGTGGGCGGTCGGGGCGGGCCAGTGGCGGACACCGTATCCCCCGACCAGACAACGCAGGGTGCGGCCAGGTGGTGTGCGTTGACCGCCTGCGGTGTGGCCTGTCACCTGATGTTGGCAGCCACGCTCGTCCTTCTCATCCCCTCGTTGGCGACCGCACAGAGCTGTTTGGCGTGTCACGGCAGCCACGAATTCATGGCCGGCGTCACCGGTGACTCCGCGCGCGCTGCACGCCTGTCCGTCGACCCATCCGAGTTTGCATCCACGGTGCACGGCGCCCTGGGATTCTCGTGCGACGCCTGTCATGTGGACATCGGGGATTTTCCTCATGGCGCGTCGGGTCGGGTCAACTGCGGCGGCTGCCACTCTCGGGAACGCGAGCAGCTCGCCCACAGCGTCCACGGACGGCCCCATCCCCTCACCGGGGAGGAGCCGGCCGCATGCGTGGATTGCCACAGCGACCACCATATCCGTCGGCACACCGACCCCCGTTCCACCGTCTACCGGCTCACACAGTTCGAGACGTGCGCCGTGTGTCACGAAGACGCCGACCGGATGCGCCGGTTCGGGCAAGAGAACGTTCTCACTGTAGCGAGCTATCTGAACAGCGTGCATGGACGGGGGCTCTTGGCCAAGGGGCTCACGGTGGCCCCGGTCTGCACTGACTGCCACGGCGAGCGCGGCTCCGGC
The DNA here is from genome assembly GCA_041602035.1 of Gemmatimonadales bacterium. Lineage (GTDB taxonomy): Bacteria > Gemmatimonadota > Gemmatimonadetes > Gemmatimonadales > GWC2-71-9 > JAOTVV01. Next base: position 47,264 of record JBFIHA010000016.1, read on the forward strand.
GCCCACGAGATTCAGGAGGTGGCCGAAGCAGCCTGTCCCATGCACCGGGAGCGAGTGGTCGAGACCTGTGGCCGGTGCCACGCTGGCATCACGGCCCAGTACGACCGCGGCATCCACGGCGAGCAGTTCCGCGAAGGCAATCTGGACGCCCCGACCTGCATCTCCTGTCACGCCGAGCACGGTATCCAGGCAGTGGCAAGTCCCGCATCGGGTGTCAACCCTCGACACATCTCGCGCACCTGCACGGCCTGTCACGATCAGGAGGAGTTCAACGCCAAATACGGGCTGGGCGTGGCCCGAGGGCGGACGTTCGAGCGCTCGTTCCACGGCATCGCGCTGCGGAGCGGCCAACTCACGGTTGCGAACTGTGAGAGCTGCCACGGCGCGCACGAGATCCTCCCCTCGAGCAACCCCCGGTCATCCATCCACGCGGGCAACCTGATGGCGACCTGCGGAAGCTGCCACCCCGGCATCGGCAAGGGGGTCGCCCAAGGCCGGATCCACGTGGTGTCATTCGTGGACGAGCAATCGACGCTCGGGCTCGCGGTGCAGTGGTTCTACATTCTTGTCATTGGGGTGACCGTGCTCTATGCGGTCGGCCTCATCGCGCTGGATCAGTACCGGTACCGGGTCGTCGATCCTCGACGCGGCAGAGGCAGTCATGCCTGAGTGGACACCGTACGAGCATGACCTGGACCGCATTACGGTCACCCGGTTCACACGTCACGAGCGGATTCAGCACGTCATTCTGATTGTGAGCTTCGCGCTCCTCATCATGACGGGTCTGCCAATGCTACTCGGGACAGGCGTCGGCGGCGCGTTCTCGTTGCGCACGTGGGTGCACCACCTCGCCGGCGCGACCCTGATCGTGCTCGCGCTGTACCACACGTTCTGGATCCTCCTCACCGAGGAAGGGCGTCGAGATTTCGGCAGCGTCATGCCGCGCGTGCAGGACGTCAGAGACCTCGTGCACTTCGTCAAGTACCATTTGGGGAAGACGGACGATCCGCCGCACTTCGACAAGTTCGACCCCTTCGAGAAGTTCGAGTATTTCGCCGTGGTCTGGGGATCGATCGTCATGATCGTGACCGGACTCATGATGTGGTTCTTCGAGCTGACCCTCTGGGTGTTTCCGAAGTGGGTGTACGATCTCGTGTTGCTCATCCATGGATACGAGGCGGTGCTCGCCTTCCTGGCGGTCATCCTCGGCCACCTCTACAACGTGCACCTCAAGCCGGGTGTGTTTCCAATGAGTCGGGTCTGGCTGGATGGAAGGATGACCTTGCGGAGGTTGAAGGAGCACCATCCCCTCGCGTACGAGCGCTGGCTCAAGGCGCAACGGATCCAGCGTGGGGAGACCGCCGAGCAGGCGTCCTGACCCTCACCCACACCGGCACCGCCCTATCGACGACCGGCCGCCTTCACGGACTCCGCGCAGCGGACGCAGAACTCCGAACGCTTGAGATCTACCTCCTCAACGTAGGTCGACGCACGCATCACACAGCCGGGGTCAGGACAGTGCACGAGGCCGAACGCGTGGCCGAGTTCGTGGACCGCCTCCTTGATGGCCCAATCGACCAACAGGCCCTCATCAGGCGGGAGTCCATGGTACTCCGTGCGCAACCGGGGCGTGGACGCGATGGCGCCGGGACCGTCGAGCTGGGTCCTACGTCCCGCCGCTCAGGGGCGCCACCTCATGGCACAACTCGCAGGCTACCGGGGCATTGTGGTCCACCCGATCCACATGGCACGTCGTGCACACTTGGCGCGTCCACTTGGTCACGCCCGCCACTTGTTCACCGTGGCACTGACTGCACTGCAGGTGCGCGAATGAACGGTCGTGCTTGGCCTTGACCCCCTCCCGATGGCAGTTCGCGCACGTCGCCTCGGGCTGATGGTGGGCGTCATGGCACTGGGTACACTCGACGCCCGAGGCATCCATCGCCGGCGGTTGATGGCACGCCGCGCATGGGAGACCCGCAGCAGTATGTGACGCGTGGGGGAAGGCGCCGACGGTGTGTTCCACGGGATCGACCGGTGCGCCCTGCGGACCCGCGTGGCACGTGGAGCAGTCGAGCGGTCGTGTCGTACTGTGATGGCAGCTGGAGCACGCCGCTCCCGAGCCTACGACCGTCTTGCCATGGTCTTCCATGGGGCTGTGGCAGGTCGTACATGAGAGCCCCGAGCCGATCACGTGTCGCTCGTGGTTGAATCTCCGGCCTTCGAACGGCACCGTGCGGCGCTCGACGCCGAGATGGCACTGGAGACACACGTTCTCGCCAAGGTTCGGCCCGAGGTCGACGGCCGGTACCACATAGGGCAGCTTGCCGATGCGCACCGCTTCGCGCACGAGATCCAGGGTGGCGCGGAGGAGCTTGTCCGCGTACCCGATGTTGTGGGCGCCCTTCCCCTGCTCGAGGAACCTCACGTTCTCGCGGGCCATGGCGAGCAAACTGTCGACCGGCGCTCGGGTGCCCGTCGCCGCTGAGCTCGCGCGACGTTCAGCCGACCGCACGACTGGTTCCACGGCGCGTAACTTCCGATCCATCTCGCGCTGCCATGCGGGCAGGATGTTCACGTATTCGATGCCGTGGCACGAGAGGCACGAGGCTTCGCCGGCGAACCGTACCTGTTCGTGTCCCCGGACCTGCTTCGTGAGCTCATGACAGCCGGTGCAGGACACGCGAGCCTGGAACATCGCGCTTGGCTGGCTCTCGGTGCCGTGTCCGCCCATGCCCGCATAGAGCCGTTGCTGGGCCTCGTGCACGCGGCGATGACATGAGGCGCAGTCGAGGTCGGCGGTCTGGCTCAACGCCACTGAGCGGTGCTCGATGGGCATGTGGCACTGCGCGCACTCGACATTGTGCTCGGCAATGTGCGTCTCGTGCACGAGCGTCGTATTGCCGAATGCCTCGATCCGATCCGGTTCGTTGTGACAGGTGTAGCAGCGCGCTTCGTCAGCGGCCCCCGATCCAGTCACCACCTGCTCATGACACGATGTGCACGACACGAGATCACGCACGTACTGTGGATGATCGACCACGAACCCCGCAGGCGACACGATGCGTGGTGGCTCGCGATGACAGCTGACGCAGCCTGTGACCGGGTCGTCGCGCGGGGCATCCTTGAAGTGGCAGAGGTTGCACGTCTCCGGCGTGACGGCCACATGGTTGCCCTGCACGATCTGGGAGTGACAGCTCGTGCACCGGAGTTGCTTGCCACGACGGAGTTCTCCGAGATGCTGGGTGTGATCGAACCGCACTACGATGTCGCTGCGGCCCGGATTGGGGTTGTAGCTCACCACCCCTTCAACCTTCCGCAACGAGTGGCAGCCCGATCGGAGACACGCCGCATCTTCGATCTCCGCCCACGGCTTGGTTCCATACGCGCCGGTCACGTACTTCACCACCTGGTTCGCCGCCTGGATCTTCCCCATGGCCTCGGCCCGGAGACCCGGCGCGTAGTGGCACTTGATGCACGGGACATCGTTGTGGGTGGAGGTGGCCCAGGAGTCGTAGTACGGCTGCATGTTGTGGCACTTCTTGCAGAAGCTGGGCTGGGCACTGTACTCAATGAACCCCACCGCCCCCACCGTCGACAAGATGACGGCCAGGACACCCAGTTGGACTGCCAGTTTCAGCGGCCGCGAGAGCTTCCGAAACTGTTTGACTGCACGCTCAACCATGACTCGCCCTTCCGAGCTCTCGTAGCTTGAACGCCGCGAAGGCAATGCCCGAGAGCGTCAAGAACCAGATGGGGATCAACAGGAGGTTGTGCTCCCACCGTTCCTCTGCGTACGCCTCCGCCGTGGAACGAATCACCGCGGCGTTCGACCGCAGCTCACGCCCAAGGGCCTCGAGCTGCTCGAGATCGAGCGAATGCTGTACCTTGGCCAACTGCTGATATGCCGTGAACGCCGCCCGATACCGAAAGCGCTCGTCCGACACGTCGCGACCCATCCGGATCATCCGGTCGATGGCCTCCTCGGCCAGCTCCAGCTCAGCGCGCGCGTGGAGCACCTGCTCTTCGATTTCCTCGCCAAGCCCCGCCATGCGGCTGTCGGCCGCATGGCACGTTACACACAGCTCACTGATCTGTTCCGGCGGAAGCCGTTCACTGCCGTGGTTGGAGTGGCACCCCAGACAGCCGGGGATGCGCCCGGCCAGCGATGGAGTGCCATGCGGGCCCTCGTACAGTGCTTCGGCGAGCAGGACGTGGCACTTACCGCACACGTGGTCGATCTCCGTCACGTCGGGTGGCAGCGCCGCGTGCGAGCCGTGGCAACCGACGCACGTCGGCGCCGCGAAGTTCCGCTCCTCGAAGATCGCCTTGCCGTGGGCGCCGGCCTCGAAGCGGGCCAGCTGATCCACCGACAGCCCGTATTTCCGCATGAGGGCGTCGTCGTCGTGGCAACGCCCGCAGGTCCGTGGGATGTTCGTAGGATGCACCATGCTGCGCGCATCGTTCGCCGGACGGATCGTGTGGGCTTCGTGACAGTCGGTGCAGGTCGGGGCGTCGACGTTGTCACGCCCAATGAGCAGTTCCCCGTGGCGACTGGTGCGGAACTCCGCCAGCTGGTCGGCGGCCAGTCCGTATTGCCGCATCTGATTCGGATCCGAGTGGCAAGACGCACACAGCTCGATCGTGGCCCGCTTCGACGGTACGCCCACGAATCGACCGCGGTGAGCGGCCGGGACCTCCACCTGTGACGGATCACCACCGTGACAAGAGTGACAGCGAATGCCGCGTTCTGCATGCGCGCCCTGGGCGAATGCCCGGCGCATGTCGGCATGGCACACGATGCATCCATAGGTCGAGGCGTCCTGCGTGACCTGCCCAGGCTGTTGGCCGACGAGCCGACCCGCGTCACGGGCGACGAGTGGGGAGAGACCGGCGAGGGCGCCGATCGCTGCACACAGTGCCAGGCGACTCATCGGGCACCCCCTTCCCGCTCAGCCCCGGGTGGCGGTACCGGAGCACTACGGTCACCCTCGGGGAGCGGGACCGACGGCTGGCCAGGCTCGACCTGCTCGACGGCGGCGCCCGCTCCCAGGGATTCCGAGGGCGCCACCGAGCCGATCGCGCGCCCTGCGATCCACAGGGCGACGTACCCAACGAAGAACGCGAGGCCCAACACCGCCACCACGGGCCGCTTTCGGAGCTGCCGAGCAGGTCCTCGGTCGAGCAGCGGAACCAGGACGAGGCTGACGCCCAACAGTGTGAACAGGACGAATCCCCACGTGCCGGCCAGGCGGATCAACGCCAGCGAGACGTCGACAGGCACCCAGGTGGACACGAGCACGTCAGGCACGGCATACGGATCGGCCGGATCGGCGAGCACGCGCGGAAACAGGATCGCCAGGGTGAGGGCCACCGCGAGGGTCGTAAGGGCCACAACAAATGAGCGGAGCAGGTGATTGGGGTAGAACGGAATCCCCTCCTTCGGCTGCTCTTCCGGTGAGAATCGGCCGCTACGCCTCCACCGACGTCGTTCGGCCTCAACGTTCATGGGCGGCGCGATCCCGCGCCGCCGCACCAACGTGAAGTGGTATCCAAGCAGCGCGAATGCGATCCATGGGAGCACGATGACGTGGAGCGCGAAGAACCGACTCAAGGTTGCGCCCGACGGTATGACGTCGCCCATGATGGCCTCGGCCAACTGCCGGCCGACCAGCGGGATCCGGGCGATAGCCGTCATCACCTCGGTAAGTGTCCAGTACGCCCACTGGTCCCACGGGAGGAGATAGCCGGTTCCCCCGAAAACGAGCACGACGAAGAGAAGGAGAATGCCGATGAGCCAGTTGGTCTCGCGGGGCGGCTTGTACGCCGCCTCGAAGAACACGCGAGCCATGTGCATGAGGAGCACGATCACGATGAGATTGGCCGACCAGTGGTGGAGATCGCGCACCAACCAGCCAAACGGCGTCTCGGAGACGATGTGCTGAACGCTGGGATAGGCTTCCTGCACGGACGGGCGGTAGAACAGCGCCAACAGCACACCGGTGACGACCAACACTACGAACAGCAGGTACGTGACGCTGCCGAGCGCGTGTCGCCAGCCAACATGGGGCGCCAGCCGGTAACGCAGCGCCTTGCGCAGCGCCTCATCGATGCTGAGGCTACGATCGATCGGCCCGTAGAGCAGGCCGATGAACCGGACCATGCCCAGGAGACTCGCGTCGGTGCTGGCCTTGATATCGTCCCACACGCCAACGATGGCACGCCATAAGGCGGCGAGCGTCTGTCGAATCACGGTTATGACCTCCCCACGTAAACCACACCGTCCCGGAGGAACACGGGGTACCGCTGCAAGGCTCTCGTCGAGGTTCCGGCCACCACCGTCCCGTCGACATCGTACACGACATAACTACAGGGCGAAACGATGCGCGAGGCCTCCTCCTCCCAGCGCAGGAGACACCCGTCGGCGGGCGAGGAGCCGTCAACTGCCGCGAAGCGATCCTGTCCGAGGCGCACGACCAGGATAGCGCGGTCGCCCCACCGAATGAGCCGGCTCGCTCCGACCGGGACGTCGCGTTCCTGCGCGACACGGACCACCGGTTGCAGCTCGGGAATCTCCAAGTGGTCACCGGGCGACACGTACAGGACGGTGCCCAGCGCCACACCCGCGATAATCAGCGCAACGACCGCACCGAGTAGCAGGTCGTTGAATCCGAGGCCGGCTTGGTTCTCCTCCTGCCTGTCGTCGTTCAGTGTGCCCTCCTCGCGAATTTCGTCAGTCGGCGTGTCCCCGTGCGGCCAGGGGACCTCGTGGACCGCCATCGTGCGACCGGCCCCGTCCTCGTCGTAGGACGGAGCCGGTCCGAGTGCTACTCCCTGTCCCGCGTGGGACGGGCCCCGACCTCGTCAGTTCGGTGGCGCCGGCACACTCAAGTCGACCGACGCCGGAGGCGCCGGCAGCCCATAGTAGCTGATCGCGTGCTGGATCGAGGCGCGGAGCAGGTTCCGCAGGAACGGCGGGTTGTGCACCCCGTTGCCGCTCGTGTGGTGGCCCGTGAACCGCACCGTGTCCGAGCCGACGATGGTGTTGCCGTCGAGGAAATGCTCCCGATCATGCGTCGCGGCGATCTGTGCGTTGTGGAGAATCCCCTCCGCCGCCGTGAACAGCGTGTCCGCCATGTCGATCTGCTTCTGATCACCGGTCACCTGCAGGATCTGCGGGAGCACCCCCGCGTCGGTCGGCGCCGGATCGATGATAGTGTTGGCGTTCGCGTCGACCCAGATCTGGTCGAGGAGCGTGTTCAGCTCGCTCTTGAATCCCTCATAGAACGCCTGGGAGTTCGCCGCGGTACCGTGACAACCCATACAGGCCCCCCACGACCGCTCGTCGTTGGCACAACTCGCCGTGGTGGGAATGCCCTGCGCATCGAGGCACGGAATGGCCTCGAACAGGTGTCCGACGCTCTGGAACACAAACCCTCCCTGCGCGTCGGTCACCTCGAACATTTCCACGTGACACGTCGCGCAGAGGCGCGGATTCGCCGTCGGATTGCCATGCGTCCCGGTCAGCCCATCGAGCCACTCGAAACCGGGGGGCCACCACCCCACCTGCTGCCCCAAGACCAGCGGTCCCTGAGCGGCGTGCGGCCCCCGGAACCCCTCGCCGGGGACCGTGCGCCGATTGTGGCACTTGATGCAGAGGTTCCGTGTCGTCGGCTCCCCGACCGGTGCCCGGAGCTGGGCCGGGTTGGTGGCATCGTGCGGGTCGTGGCACACCACGCAGACAATGGGCAGTGGGGCATCGCCCTTCTCGACGTACTTGGCGTTGACCCCGAACTGCTCCACCAGCGCGCCCTGCGCACTGTGGCACTCACTGCATGACGGAATCGATCCCCGCGAGAAGCTCGTCCCCGACCCGTGCTTCGACAGCTCCCACTGCTCGACGAACGGGTGATGGGCGCCGGAATGGCACTCGCCACAGCCGTTGGTCGCGGCGCTGGCAGCCAGAATCGATGCGAGCGGCTTGACAGCCTGCGGGTTGGACACATGATCGACTCCCGGCCCGTGACAGCTCTCGCACTGGACGTCGTGGTACACGGCGGCCAGGGCCGCGTCGTCACGCACGGCCGGATACCCCGCCACGGCGGTCACGGCGTTGCCGTTCTGGCTCACCGTGTGACACGGTTCACAGAAGTCTTGCGCCGCCCCAGAGGCCTGGAGGGTCGACCACGCGTCCGCATGGTGGGTCTGCGACCACGTGGCCTGCTCGTCTGCATGGCAGTTGCCGCACGTGGTCTGTTTGTCAGCGACCGAGAAGTAGCCAAGGAACCCCGCCACAGCGTCAGCTGGCGCATTGAAGGGTGCACGATCCTTGAAGGCGATATCGTCCCCGCACGCACTGGCAAGCACAAGACCCACCGTAGCCGCCCCAGGAAGTGCCTTCCGCAATTGGACCATGAACCAGCGCACACCTCCCCCTTTCTCGAAGTTCCCGTGCCAATCCCCTTCACGACAATATCTATAGAAGATTCTGGGGCTGGCAATACCTCGAACACCTATGAAGCGGGCTTCACGCTACTCTCACGGACGAGATTCGGCACCCTAGGAGCGGAGGCGTGCTGGGACCCTCGGGGTGTGCTTCAGGTCGTCGGGCTGGCGGTGTATCCCAGGTAGGTCAGGATGATGATGTAGATGATGGCCGCAATCACGAGCCACGTGACGACCGGCGTCGGCTCACCCCGCGCACTGCGCTTGTCCAACGCCGGGATGATCACGAGCAGTAGCCCCGCCACGGCGAAGCCGAGTATGCCCACCAGTTCACCTTCGAGCACGAGGATGTGAGCCGGAAGGTATTTCAATGTCTGGAACATGAACATGAAGTACCACTCGGGCTTGATCCCCGCCGGCGCCGGAGCGAAGGGATCAGCCTTGACGCCGAGCTCTGCCGGGAAGAACGCGGCCAATGCAGCGAGTACGGCGAGTGCCGTGAGCCATCCGACGAGGTCACGCAGCAGGAAGTTGGGGAAGAACGGCATGGTGCGGTTCGCCCCACCCTGCCGCTCGATGTCGAGCGGCACGCTCATCCCATGTTTCTGCACCATGAAGAGGTGTAACCCGAGGAGCACGGCAGACGTTGCTGGCAGCACAGCGACGTGCACGGCATAAAACCGCGTGAGGGTGGCGCCGGTCACATCTTCCCCGCCCCGCGCCACGCGTAGCAGGAACTCCCCGACGACAGGTACCACACCCAAAATCTCGGTACCGACGCGCGTCGCAAAATACGCCAGCTCGTTCCACGGCAACAGGTAGCCGGTGAACCCAAAGGCTAACGCCAAACCCAACAGCCCCGCCCCACTGAACCACGTGATCTCTCTCGGGGGACGATACGCGCGCAACCACAGCACGCTGAACATGTGGAGGAACAATGTGAAGATCATGAGGTTGGCCGCCCAATGGTGGATCGAGCGGACCAGCCACCCAAACTCCACTTCCGCCATCAGAAACTGCACCGATTCGTACGCTTCCTCGGCGCTCGGGCGGTAGTAGAACAGGAGGAGCACGCCGGTCGCGATCTGCACGACGAAGAGAAACAGCGTCATTCCCCCGAGGTAGTACCAGATGGTATGCCGGTGGACGGGGACGTCCTTCTTCTTCGCCAACTCGCCCAGCGCTGCCAGCCCGAGCCGGTCGTCGAGCCACCCGTACAGCCGCTGGAACCGCCCCTGCTCGTCGTCGTCCATGTCAGCTCCCCCGACTGACGACGATCTGGTCATCCCGCACGTTGACCGTGTACAGCTCCAACGGCTCGGGCGGCGGACCCTGGAGCACTCGACCGTTGAGGTCGAAGTGCCCATTGTGACACGCACACCAGACATGGTGGATGTCCGAGCGGTATTGGACGATGCACCCTAGATGGGTGCACGCCGCCGACATGGCGCGCAGTTCGCCGGTGGCCGCCCGCACCAGAATGCCGGGACGGCTGCCGAACTTGAAGATCCTGCCCTCGTTGGGGCCAAGGTCATTGGGGCCGAACGGGAGCGTGACCGAGGCCGCCGCCGATTCCGCCGATGCAGGCGGTACGAGGTAGCGGCCGGCGGGATACACGACGGCGAGCACGAGGCCGCCGACGCTGGTGCTCAGGAGCCACGTGGTCAAGGTCCGGCTCATCAGCCAGTCGATGAACCGCCGTCGGGACTGGCCGGAGACCGATCCGGTCTGCTCCATTCCATTCACCTCACGTGGGGTCACGGGTGGCTAGCGCTCCGTCTGTCGGATCTTGATGACGAGTCCGACGATCAGGGCGACGATGATCGTCACCGACACTCCCAAGCCCGTTCGGCGGAACCGCAGGTCGTCGAGGGCGTCCACCCCGCGCTCGTGGGCGGCGGCTGTCACGTTCAACCCTTCGTCGACAAACGCCGCGACGCGTGCCGGGTTGAAGGTGTGCACGGCCGCCCGGGCCTGGACCAACGCGTTGAGCCCGCCCTGGAGTTCAAAGCGTGCCTGGCTGACTTCCATCCCGGCGTGCTCTGCTCGGAGGAGCAGCGAGTCAGCGCTGCCAAAGGCCACACGCAGGGAATCGAGCCGCGTTCGCATGGTCGTCGCCGTGGTCCCGCCCGCGTCCTGGGCCACGTGGCATTGCCCGCAGACGGCGCCCTCGCCCAAGCCGAGGAGTTCCGCCCCGGCACGCACGATCTCGTGATTGCCGTGGCACGTGGCGCACCCCGGATTGCCGAGCAGTGCGAACGTGCGGGAGTGGCGGCTCTCAGCGAAGTACTCCGCGATCACCGAGTGGCATTGTCCGCACACGTTGCCGACCCATGAGAACCCGGGGGGGGCCGCCCCGTGGTTGCCGTGGCAGTCGTTGCAGGTCGGGGCCGAGAGATCTCCCTCGACGTTCATCATGACCCAGTGTACGCTGCGTCGGTACTTCTCGAGCTGATCGGTGGGGATCTGGTATCCCGCCATGTGTTGCGCGTCGGCGTGGCACGCGCCACAGGTGTCGCCGACGTTGAGCGGGTGCACGCTGGATGCTGCGTCAGCCGGTGGCTTGATGGTATGGGCCGGATGACAGCTGGTGCAGACGGCAACCGCCGTATCCCCGAGTTCCGCGAGGCGTCGCCCGTGAACTGACGTGGCATACTCGGCGGCCTGGTCTACGCGGAGCGACGGATTGAACTGCCGCATGTATGCGGCATCCGAGTGGCAGCGTCCGCAGAAGCTGGCCAGCCGCAGCTTTCCAGGACGGCCCACGAAGCCCTTGTCCGGATCCATGCCCTCGAATCCCGCTACCGTCGGGTCGCCGCCGTGGCAATCGGCGCACCCGAGGCCGCGGGCGGCGTGGATGTCGCCGGCAAACGCTCGGGCCGGCCCTCCCAGACGCTGGTCATCGAGGACACCATGGCACACCCTGCAGTTGTCGACCGCCGCCTCCTGCTCCTGCGCGCGAACGGTTCCGGCCCACGCGACCGCCGCCGTCACTGCCGCGACGATGAGGCATCGGTTCCACGTCCACTGCATCACCGAACCCTCCCCAGCGGTGTCAGAATAGGTTGGGAGGATGGCCGCCTCGCCGATCCAGTGGGGTGCGGGCCCCGCTTGCCCCCGGACAATCGGCAATCGAGGCTCGCCCGGCGTCCTGCCGATCTCCCATGACGCGCACCATGTCTGCTAGGCAACCAGTAACAGTGCATGGCTCGGTCTCGGAGAGCAACCCGACCCCAGTTGCTGCGGAGAGCAGCATGCCACCCGTACTCCCGAGACGTCCGGATCGCCTCGTCTAGGATCCGGCTCCGGCTTCCTCACTCCGCCCTCCAAGCACCAGACCCACCATGCCCATGAGGAAGGCAGCCGCACCGGCGAAGACCGTTCCCCGCTGCAGTGTGCGGAGCCATGCCGGCACCTCCGCGACCAGCCCCCACACGTACAGGAGCAAGCCGATCGTCAGGAGCGCCACCCCTGCGGAGAAGAGGCGAATCCACTTGAGCCGCCGCGCGTACCGCCCGAGCGGAAAACTGCACTCGGGGCACACTACGCCACTCGGCGGCCGCCAGACAAACGACCACCGCTTTCCCTCGCCCGGCGGTGGGACCTGGGTGGCCGGCTGCACCGGCTGCACGAGCTTCCCGCAGCCGGGGCATTTGAGCGACGTGAGCGCCGCGCTGATTCGTGCACTGATCCGATTCATGGCCAGTCCTCACACAGAAGGGGCGCGCACCGGCTCACCGCCGGGGCGTCCGTCCGCTGCCTGCCTGCAGGCCGTCCCGGCAGTGGTGGCGCAGCCAACGAACTCACGATAGCGCTGGTTCCGCGCCCGCGGTAGTTGCCGCTGGATCACTCGTACCCTGATCCATCCACGGGGGGAGGATCTTGACCAGGGCCCACAGGATCACAAACGGGAGAACCAGCAACCCTACGGACACGGCGAGTCCCTCGACACCGAAGAGCTGGACCTTGTAGACCGTCAGGCCGCGCAGGCTCTTCGAGAAGAGCTGACCACCGATGACCACGTTCCAGCGGATGCTGAAGATACCGATCTGGATCAGGACGGCAGCCACCAGATAGGTCAGCTGTTTCAGCTCGGGCGGGAGGCGCACGAAGCCGCCCTTCCGCAATCCAGGCGAGACGAGCGCGAGCGTAATGAGGGGGATCACCGTTCCCAACACCACCTGCAGGACGATCAGACTGAGAAACAGCCGGCTCTCGACCATTTGGGACAGAATCCGGATGGACTCCTCCGCCTCGTACAGTCGGTGAATGAAATCCAGTGACTCGAGCGAGAAGTCCACCACGACGGCATAGAAGAGGAACTGTGCCAGTTTGTCCATGCACGCCATGTCCACTTTGCGCCAGCGGAACATGGTGGTGAGCATGTAGATGACCAACACGAGCGCGATGCCGGACACGATCGCCGAGAACAGAAACACCACCGGCATCAGGACGCTGCTCCACCACGGGTTGGCCTTGACAGATCCGAAGATGAACCCGACGTACCCGTGAAGCAGGAAGGCGGAGGGAATACCCACGATCGTGATGACCCGGCCTGCACGGTCGTCGAACCGCAACGAACGTTCGGAGAGATCGGTGGCGCCAAGGGTGAGCGCGTAGCGAATCCACCGCATCACCCCGCGATCGCTGCGGGCCCACAGGACCAGGTCCTTCCGATAGTCGAACCAGATCTCCAGCAGCAACACCACCGCCAGATACCATGCGTAGACGAAGCCGAACATGGCCATCGCCGATTTGCGATTGGGTGTCAGGAAGATCTCGTACGACCGTAGCGGATGGCCGAGGTGCGCGAGCAGAGGCAATGGGGCTACCAGGAGAAACGCCAGCGCCGTGAGCAGCGCGAGCCGATAGGTCGGCTGCACCTCCTTCACATTGAAGACCCGCTCGAGCGACGCCAGGATGAAGGCGCCGGCCACCAAGCCCGTGAGGTACGGATACAGGACGATCAGGAGGCTCCACTGGAGCTCGAACTCGTTGGGATAGATGTATCCCTGCACGCTAGCTCACCTCTCCATCCAAGTTCGCGTACAGCACCTTGGGCGCCGTGTTGAGGTGCGGTTTCAGCACCTGGATCTGATTGAACCGCGTAAACCGCGCGAGCGGCGTTGCGCGGCCCCGCACCTCACCGAAGACGCGGGCCCCCGTGGGACACACCTCGACACAGGCCGGCACTTGACCCCGCACCAACCGGTGGTAGCAGAACGTGCACTTCGCAGCGACGTGGGTCTCGGGATGGAGGTACCGCGCGCCGTAGGGGCAGGCCTGAATGCAGTAGCGGCATCCGATGCAATAGTCGTCGTCGACCAGCACCACCCCGTCGTCGGTCATGAACGTCACCCCCACCGGACAGACTTGGACACACGGTGGGCTGTCACACTGATTGCAGAGTTTCGGCACGAAGAACGTCCGCTCGACGTTCGCCTGCGTGAGCGGCGGAAATCCATCCAGCCCGCCGTTGGGGCTGTCGACCTCCACCTCGTCGTCCTCGGTGATGACGTAGCGCTCGATCCACGTATTGAAGTAGTGCGGATCGACGGGCACGTCGTTCTCGGTCTTGCACGCCGCGACACACCTCGCACATCCGATGCACTTGGAGGGATCGACTCCCATGCCGTAATAGTGCGCGCGCGCGTCGTAGACACCGTCGGTAGTCTGCTGTCCGAGTGCGACCGGGAGGCGGACCACACCGAAGAGCATCGGCGCGGCGGCGCACGCGCCGGCGACGGCGTGGCTCAGGAACCGTCGTCTGTCGAGTGCCGGATTCGCTGGCGCGTCGCTCGAGGGGCGCGCCGGATCACCGAGGTCAGAACTCACGGCGCCTCCGGGTGGTGCGGGTAATGACACTGCCAGCACGTGTATGGCTGACCGTGCGTCCGGAGATCGATCTGGGGGACGGCCGCTCGCGGATCACCGATCGCATGGCACTCCCCGCAGAAGCTCCGATCCGTCGGCTTGGAGGGTCGTACCGACCGCGGATTGGTCTTGTGGGTCACCGGTGCCACATGGCAGGCCTCACACGCCAAGCTCGCATGGTGTGACACCAGTTTCTGTCGAGCGATCTCGCCGTGGCATGCCGCACACGACTCCGGCACCACCGGAGGCTCGGGGGCGTGCGGGTCGTGGCACTCCTGGCACGGCGTGAGCGGATTGTGCGCGACCGGATCGATCTGCGGGAATCCCGTGGGCCGGGACGGGTTGAAGGCGTGACACAGGATGCACTGATCGCGACCGCGCGGAATGGACGGTTTGACCTCGAGCGGATTGGCGATGTGGGCCGCGGCCGGCCCGTGGCACACCTCGCAGCGCACGCCTTTGTGATTGGACGCCAACCTGGCCTCTTGGATCGGACCGTGACACATGGTGCACTGCTGGTGCCCGGCGTACTTCATGGGACGGGCAACGATCGAGTCGATGGCCGCCGCGCGATAATGCCCGATGTCGCCGAACGTCTCGGGTACGAGGTACCACCGGGCAACCACCAGGGTGAGCACGGCCACCGCGAACACGAAGACCAAGCGAGGGACTTGATGGGGCATTCGAGCGCCGTCCCCTCCGCGAAACCACGATCCCAAGTATGTTGGTGCCAGTGCGCGAATGTGCACGGCGGTCGATCCCGCGCATGTGAAGCGATCGTGAAGGAGGGTTCATACTCTCGGGGTCGAGCCGACGGGCCCGTCCCGCAGCGCCTCGGTATGTTTCCTGGACACCGCCACCCGCAACCGCTCCGGAGGAATCCGCACGAATGTCGATGGCCGACGCGTTCACCGTGAGGACACCCGTCCTGACGCTTGCCGTCGAAACGCGTGGCGCGTCCGTTACACAGATCCGGCTCAATCGCTCCGGTGCCCGTGCGCCGACCACTCCGTTCGAGCGGCGCGTGGCCAGCGAGCTGGAGGAGTACGTTCGCGGTGAGCGCGTGGAGTTCACGTTCGCCACCGCGCCGCACGGCACCGATTTCGATCACAGCGTGTGGCATGAGGTCGCGCGAATTCCCTATGGGACGACCGCAACGTATGGCGACGTCGCGAGACGCATCGGTCGTCCCGGCGCTGCACGGGCCGTGGGTCATGCGAACGGACGGAATCCGGTCCCGTTGGTCATCCCCTGTCATCGGGTCGTGGCGGCTGGTGGCAAGCTCGGCGGGTACGGTGGAGGGCTCCCGTTGAAACGGCGGCTGCTGGCGCTGGAGCAACGCGGCGGCCCGGCGCTCACCCCATGACTCGGCCCGTCCGCATGGCCCTGAACGTGGGGGCGGCCACGGCCCTTGTCGTGCTGAGCGCCGCCTGTGCGGACCCGGCCCGTCCCGACTTTGGACCGGGCCGCTTCGGTCCCGACACGTTCCCGCCGTTGATCGAGTTCCTCGCACCCGCCGACAGTGTCTTCGCTGCCGGTCAGGAGATTCGTGTGCGGGTCCGTATCACGGATCGAACCCCGCTCGCCTCGGTGGCGGCGAGCGTCCTGGGGACAGTCTCGTTCGGGTTCCCGACGTTGTTCCCGGCCGACACCCTGTTCGTGGCCGACTATCCCATCACCACCGATCCGGGAACGAGCGGTGGCATCGTGCTCCGGGTCGTGGCCACCGACACGCTGAGCAATCGGGCCACCGCCGACCGCTCATTCACTTTGCAATAGACGACGCAGCGCCGTGCGGCTCACCCGACTCACGATCCGGAGCTTCCGCAACCTCGCCGCGCTCGACGTAACCCTGCCGGCGGAAGGCATGGTAGTGCTCGGGGAGAATGGGCAGGGGAAGACGAATCTCCTGGAGGCGATGTACTACTTGGTGTTGTTCCGTTCCGTGCGGGGCGCCAAGGATCGGGAACTGGTCAGGTTCGGGGACGCGGGCTTCTTCGTCGCCGGCGACGGGCCGCGGCGCGTGACCGTGGGCTACGAGATCGCAGGACGCCGAAAGAAGGTGACGGTCGATCGTGTCGAAACGAAGAAGCTGGCCGACGGGGTGGGTCGGCTCACGGCGGTGGCGTTCGCACCGAGCGACCGCACGATCGTGGCGGGAGGACCCGCAGGCCGTCGCCGCTACCTGGATATCGTGCTGGCGTTGAGTGAGCCGGGGTATCTGGCGGCGCTCACCGCCATGCGACAGGCCTTGCGGCAGCGGAACGCGGCCCTGCGGAACGGGCACGATGACGCTGCCCGCGCGTTCGATACACCGTACGCCGTCGCCGCGGGGACCGTCGCACGCGCGCGCCGTCGCTGGGCGGCCGCCGCTGCCACCCGGTTCCAGGATCTGTGCGCGTCCCTGGGAGAGGCCGGCGCGTGTTGCCTGCAATACGCCCCCGACCACCACCGAGATGACGACACCGCCGATCAGATCGCCGATGCGTTGGCGCGAAACTTCCGCCGCGATGCTCGGCGAGGCATGACCACGGTCGGACCACACCGCGACGATCTACGACTCTCGTTGGACGGCCGCGATCAACGGACCTACGGGTCGGCCGGACAACAGCGGACGGCGGCAGTTGCCCTCCGCCTCCTGGAGGCGGAGTCGCTGGCGGCGGCCAAGGGATCCGCGCCGATTGCCCTCTACGACGACGTGTTTGCCGAGCTCGATCGCGGACGCCAAGAACGGTTGCTCGCGCTGATCCGCGAGACGATGTCGGGACAGGCTGTCGTCGTCGCGCCCCGGGAGTCGGAGGTTCCTCGGGAGTTGTTGGATGTGCCGCGGTGGACCATGCGGGGAGGAACCCTTGAGCCGCAGTGACCGGCCCCCGTCCGCCACCCCGCTGGAGGAGGCGATCGCCGCCTACATCAAACGCGCTGGCCTCAAACGGCGTCTCGATCAGGCGAGCGTGATTCCCGAATGGGCCGAGCTGGTCGGGCCCCAAATTGCCACGGTGACGACACCGCATCTCGTCACGCAGGACGGCGCGTTGATCGTCAGCGTGGCGTCCGCCGGATGGCTGCAGGAGCTGCAACTCATGTCGCCGACCATCTTGAAGCGGCTCGGTCAGCGCGGGAAGAAGATCCGACGCATCGTGTGGCGCGCCGAGTGACGCGCTGCGAACGTGGGGTCCGCAGGTGCCGTCACCCGCACAGTGATCCCGGCACACGATGATCGCGATCGAGCCCGATGCGGACGTGCCTAACCCGTTCCTGCATGGGAAGTTACGTGCCTGTCGCGCCATTGCCTTCGGGGGCGCGCTCAGGTATATTGAATGGACCTCGTCCGGGGTCCCTCGCGACCCCGTTTTTCGTATCTCGGCCGACTGGATATGACCACACCACATAAGCAGGGTTCGTACAGCTCCGACGCCATTCAGGTGCTCAAGGGCCTGGAAGCCGTGCGTCGGCGCCCAGGCATGTACATCGGGTCCACCGGACTCAGGGGCCTCCACCACCTCGTGTACGAGGTCGTCGACAACGCCATCGACGAAGCGATGGCCGGCTACTGTGACAGGATTGAGGTGACCCTTCACGCCGATCATGCCGTGACCGTGCAGGACAATGGACGGGGCATTCCCGTCGATCTGCACAAGACGGAGAAGAAGCCCGGTGTGGAGGTGGCCATGACCATGCTGCACGCCGGCGGCAAGTTCGACAAGAGCACCTACAAGGTGTCGGGCGGGCTGCACGGTGTGGGCGTATCGGTCGTGAACGCCCTGTCGGAACGGCTCGACGTGTGGGTGTGGCGTGACGGTCAAGAGCACCATATGGCATTCGAGCGTGGTGCGACGGTCCAGAGCCTGAAGACGTCGGGCAAGGTCAAGCGCTCGGGTACCAAGGTCACGTTCCGGCCCGACGGACAGATCTTCCCGTCTCGGGACTACGACTACGGCACCATCGGGAACCGTCTTCGAGAGCTGGCCTTCCTGAACTCGGGGATCACGCTCACGCTCACCGACGAGCGTGCCGACGAACCGAAGCAGCAGACGTTCCTGTACAAGAAGGGCATCGCCGAGTTCGTTGAGTTTTTGCGTGGCAACCGCAAGGCGCTGCACGCGAAGCCGTTCCATCTCACGACGTCGAAGGACGACGTCGAGATCGACCTCGCCGTTCAGTGGGACGGCAGCTACCAGGAGAACACGTTCACCTTCGTAAACAACATCAACACCCACGAAGGCGGGACGCATCTCACCGGCTTCAAGGCAGGGCTCACGCGGTGCGTCAACGAGGTCGCCAAGAACAAGGGCTTGTTCAAGAAGGACAGCATCACCCTCAGCGGCGACGACGTACGGGAGGGTCTGACCGCCGTACTCCACGTCAAGGTCAAGGAGCCGCAGTTCGAGGGCCAGACCAAGACCAAGCTGGGCAACTCGGAGGTGGAAGGCATCATCAAGACGGTGGTCTACGAGCACATCGGGAACTGGCTCATGGAGACACCGTCGGCGGCTCGCGCCGTCATCGACAAGGCGCTCAGCGCCGCGCGGGCCCGCGAGGCGGCACGCAAGGCGCGGGAGCTGGTCCGCAAGAAGAGCGCGCTCGAGAACGGCGTGCTTCCCGGGAAGCTCGCCGACTGCTCCCTGAGCGACCCGACCATGTGTGAGCTGTATCTCGTCGAGGGGGACAGCGCGGGCGGGTCGGCCAAGCAGGGCCGCGATCGGTCGTTCCAGGCGATTCTGCCCCTTCGCGGCAAGATCCTCAACGTGCAGAAGGCGCGGGTGGACAAGATTCTCTCCAACGAGGAGATCCGCACGATCGTCACCGCGCTCGGCACGGGCATCGGCGAAGACGAGTTCAAGATCGACGAAGCGCGGTACCACAAGATCATCATCATGACCGATGCGGACGTCGACGGCGCCCACATCCGCACCTTGCTGCTGACGTTCTTCTATAAGGAAATGCGCCCGTTGATCGAGGCGGGGTACGTGTACATCGCACAGCCGCCGCTGTACCGGGTCGCAAAGGGGAAGGATGAGTTCTACGCCTACGACGACGCCGAGCGCGACGAGTACGTCCAGCGTCTGACCAACGGCGCCAGCGGGAAGGGGAACATCGGCGTGCAGCGCTACAAGGGTCTGGGTGAGATGAACCCCGACCAGCTGTGGCGCACCACCATGGATCCAGCCACCCGAACGGTGCTGCGCGTCGAGCTCGAGGATGCCGTGGAGGCAGCGCAGGTGTTTGAGACGCTCATGGGTGACGAAGTGGAGCCTCGTCGCGCCTTCATCGAAGAGAACGCGCGGTATGTGAGGAATCTGGATATCTGACCTCACCACTCCGAAACCACGGCAAGAACCCCGCTAACTCGTTGGGGCCCTTTCTCTTAGTTCGGTGTTCCGGCCAGCGCCGTTCCCAGCATGACCTCGTTGACACATAGATACATTGCTATTATCTATCTGCATATGGCGAAGCCCACGTTGGTGCGTTCCATCGAGCCCGCGCTCCTGAGCCGAGCGGCTGAGATCATCAAGCTGCTGGGCCATCCGGAGCGGTTGAAGATCGTGGAGGTGCTCGAGCTGGGTGAGGCCACGGTGACCGAGATCCGGGAGGCACTCGGGCTCCCACAGGCCATCGTGTCGCAGCACCTCGCCAAGATGCGCGGCTGCAGTATCGTGGCGGCGCGCCGCGACGGGAACCACGTGCACTATCGGATCACCGAACCGAAGGTGCAGCACATCCTGAACTGTATTCGCCACTGCGACATGTAGTTGGACGAGGTTTTGCCGAGCGGTGCCTTCCTGGCACTAACCAGGCATTCCCCCCAAGCACAACGACTCGATCTCCGGGGCACCCGCTCGACGGTTCCGTGGTGCCCACTGACGCAGTCCACGCGTGCCACCTCGATCCAAACCGATATGGGACGCCCGATCTCGATTCGGGACCGACTGGGCGCGGTCCTGCCCCGGACCGGAACACCCGGATCGCGAATCCCTCGTCGTTTCGGGAACCGGCACCCGGTACGGATGTTGCGCTCTCTCTGGGTCACACTCGTACTCCAATGGTGGAGCAGTCATGTCATCGATCGTAGAAATGCTGATGCAGCAGGTGAGCGGTGCGGAGCAGGTCAGCCAGATGAGCAAGCACCTCGGCGCCGACACCGGGGCCACGCAGCAGGCCGTGGGGGCAGCACTGCCCGTGCTGCTCGGCGCCCTGGCGCGCAACTCGGCCAACGGTGACGGAGCCGCGGCCCTCAATCGCGCCCTGGACAAGCACGACGGGACGGTACTCGACAACCTTGGCACGTTCCTCCAGTCTCCGGACGTGGCGGACGGCGAGGGCATCCTGCGCCATGCGCTGGGCACGCGGCGTCCCGCGGTCGAGGCTGGGGTGAGCAAGGCCAGCGGCCTCGACCCGTCGATGGTCGGCAAGCTGCTCCCGATGCTCGCGCCGCTCGTCATGGGAGCGTTGGGCCGGCAGCGGCGGCAGCAGAATCTGGATGCAGGCAGCCTCGCGAGCATGCTCGGCAGCGAGCGACAGCAGATGGAGCAGTCCAATCCTGCCATCGGGATGCTTGGCAAGCTGCTGGACCAGGATGGGGACGGCAGCATCGTGGACGACATCGCCGGAAAGCTCGGCAAGGGGCTGCTGGGCGGCCTGTTCGGCGGCCGCAACTGAGCAATCGACGTCTACCGGAACGGAAAGGAGCCGGTCGTGGGTCTCTTCGATTTCGTGAAAGGCGCTGGGCGAAAGGAAAAGGAAGCGGAAGCCGAGCGCGACGAGAAGAATCGCGAGTTGATCAAAGGCAACAAGATCCTGCGGTACGTGATGGGTCTGGGCCTCGACGTCGAGAACCTCCG
>JBFIHA010000017.1:0-57450 GCA_041602035.1 Gemmatimonadales bacterium
GCGCCCGTGAGCGCGACGGCCGTTCGCGGAGCGCTCACGGGCGCGTCGCTCGTGATTACTCGCGGAAGCATTCCCGGGGGGGACGTCCCTCGTGAGACGCCCGTATGGCGTTGGTCCATCGAGGATGGGTCCTCACAGATCGGGGAGTGGTACGTGTCCGGCTCCGTGCCGTCGTCACCGCTCCTCGCCGATTTGGCGCGCGTGGAGTGGGATTCACTGCCCCCACTCCTCGCGTGGTACTCCGTCCCCGACGGCTGGACGGCCCTAGTGGCTCGGGAGGGGCGGCGCGGTGCGGCGCGGCCAGTGGTCGTCGGATCAACGACCGGTGGCCGGCGCGAACTGATGACGGCCGGCCACGGCTTCTATCGCTGGGTGCTGCGCGGAGGGGCGGGGCTCGAGGCGTTTCGTACCCTCGTCGCGGCCGGTACGGATTGGCTGCTGACCTCGGATCGTCTCCCGCGGCGGGGACGACTCGAGACGTCGAGCGTGGTGCAGCGCGGCACACCGATCATCTTCCGGTGGCGAGGAGCGTCACCGCCGGACTCGGTGCCCGTCGCCCTCCAGAACGCCTCGGTCGACACGGTCGTCGTGCTCCGGTTCGATGCCGACGGCATGGCTGCCGTCCGGCTCGATCCGGGCATCTATCGGTGGCAGTGGGGGCAGGAACGGGGAACGACGGCGGTCGAGGAGTACTCCGACGAATGGCCCCCGCGTGATCGCGTCGCACGGTCGAAACGCGCGACAGAGGTCGGGAGCCAGCGCATGGAGGCACACCTTCGCCAACGGTGGTGGGTGTTCGTCCTCGTCATCATGGCGTTTGTGGGTGAGTGGGCGTGGCGTCAGCGGCGAGGGTTGCCGTGAGGAAGGGCCTCTGGCAGCGGATCAAAGAGGTGGCGCTCACCGACGTCACGGTGCTGGTGAAGGGACTCGACCACGAGACGGTGGAGCGCGTGGAGCGGGTGCTGGTGGAGGCGGACTTCGGACCCGCCGCGCTGGACATTGCAGAAGCGTTCGAGTCGCAGCTTCGGCGCGGCACGCTCAAGTCAGAGGCTGCCGTGCGCGACTGGCTTGCGGCGCGTGTCGCTGGGTACCTGCCCTCCGCCGTGCCCTCCGACCGGCTCGACCTCGGTGACGGTGACGGCCCCGGGGTTGTCCTCATCTTCGGGGTCAACGGCGCGGGCAAGACGACCACCATTGCCAAGTTGGCTCACGGGCTCCGACGGGACGGCCGATCCGTGCTGTTGGCGGCGGCCGACACGTTCCGCGCTGGCGCCCGCGAGCAGCTGCGAATCTGGGCGGACCGACTCGATATCCCGATCGTCGCGGGCTCGCAGGGTGGCGACCCGGCCGCGGTGGCTTTCGATGCCATCGAAGCGGCCACGGCTCGCGGGGCCGACGCGGTATTGATCGACACCGCCGGACGACTGCACACCCATGCCGACCTCATGGACGAACTGCGGAAGATCGCCCGTGTCGTAAGCCGGAAGCGGACCGGCGCGCCACACGAGAGCCTGCTCGTGCTCGATGCCACGGTGGGGCAGAACGCCTTTCAACAGGGACGTCTCTTCTCCGAAGCCGTTCCGCTCACCGGCATCGTCCTCACCAAGCTGGACGGCACGGCCAAGGGCGGCGCGGTGCTACGAGTCCAGCACGAGCTCGGGCTGCGGATTCGGTTCGTCGGCGTCGGGGAGGATCTCGACGATCTCGAGCCATTCGATCCCGCGCGGTTTGCCGAGCGGCTACTGGCCGACTGATGCTGCAGGCCGAGACGCCGGTCCAGTTCCTCAAGGGGGTCGGTCCCCAGCGCGCCGATGCCTTCGCGCGACTGGGCGTGCGCACCGTGGAAGACCTGCTGTACCACATTCCCCATCGGTATCTCGACGCGACCACGGTGACGCCGATCGCGAAGGCTGCCGTCGGGATGGAGGTGACCCTGGTCGGACGGGTCGTGTCGAAGGGCGTAGTGCCGACCCGTCGACGCCTTCGAATCTTCCGCGCCGTGCTACGAGACGACACCGGTGTGATCGAGTGTGCGTGGCCCGGTCAAGCATTCCTCGATCGGAGCATCAAGCCGGGGCAGCTGCTGCTGGTGACTGGTCCGGTCAAGTACTATCACGGGCGACAGGTGGTACCGAAGGAACAGATTGTTCTGGCGGACGCCGGAGAAGAGGCAGGGGACGGGGAAGGTACCGAGGCGCAGGGCGTGGTTCTGCCGGTCTATCCCGCCACGGAAGGGCTAACCCATCGACAGATCCGGCGGATCGTCGCGGAGCAGCTCGAGGCGATGCTTGCGGTCGTGCGGGATTCCCTTCCGGAGTCGCTGCGGCGGGAAGCCGGTGTCCCGGTGCTTGCCGAGGCCCTGCGGGCCGTGCACCGTCCGAGCCAATCCGGCGCGTGGGAACTGGGTCGACGGCGTCTGGCGCTCGACGAACTGTTCGACCTGCAGCTCGTCGTATCTCGAGCGCGCCACCTCGCCAAAGGCGCTGCGAAAGGCCCCCGCTTTGCGCTCGAGAAGACACACACCTCACGGCTCAAGGATAGCCTGCCGTTCGACCTGACCGCCGATCAAAAGCGGGCGATTCGGGAGATTACGGCGGACATGATCGGGGACAAGCGCATGCACCGGCTCCTCATGGGCGACGTGGGGACCGGGAAGACGGTGGTCGCGCTCTTCGCGATGCTGTTGGCGGTCGAAAACGACTACCAGGCAGTGTTCATGGCACCGACGGAATTGCTCACCGAGCAACATGGACGTACGCTGAGCGAGTTCCTGGCACCCTTGGGCATCCTACCGGAACTTCTGCTCGGGCGGCTGGCGCAATCCGAGAAAACCGCCATCCGCCGTCGGATCGCCGACGGAGGCGCCCGAGTCATCGTGGGCACGCACGCCCTGTTTCAAGAACAGACGGACTTTCGGCAGCTCGGGCTCGTCGTCATTGACGAGCAGCATCGGTTTGGGGTCGAGCAACGGGCCGCCCTGATCGAGAAAGGGGACGCCCCCGACGTGCTCCTCCTCTCGGCCACGCCGATCCCGAGGACACTCGCGCTCACCCTGTACGGCGACCTCGATATCTCCACGCTGAGGCAGAAGCCCAAAGGACAGCGGCCGGTGAAGACCGGGATCCGCACCGGTCGCGACCGGCAGAAGGTCTATGCGTTCGTCCGAGAGCAGTGCAAGTCGGGACGGCAGGCGTACGTCGTCTATCCGGTGATCGACGAATCGGAGAAGGTCGACCTCAAGGCGGCCACGACCATGGCCGATCAACTGAAAGGGGAGCTCGCTCCGCTCACCGTCGATCTCGTGCACGGAA
This sequence comes from Gemmatimonadales bacterium, assembly GCA_041602035.1. Lineage (GTDB taxonomy): Bacteria > Gemmatimonadota > Gemmatimonadetes > Gemmatimonadales > GWC2-71-9 > JAOTVV01. The sequence goes on from JBFIHA010000017.1 coordinate 3,312, forward strand.
GGATGAAGGCCGACGAACGGGACGCCGTGATGCGCAGGTTCCGAGACGGCGCGGTCCACGTGCTCGTGGCCACGACCGTCATCGAAGTGGGGATCGACGTGCCCAACGCCACCGTGATGGTGATCGAGCACCCGGAGCGCTTCGGACTGGCACAGTTGCATCAGCTGCGTGGCCGAGTGGGCCGGGGCGCGAATGAGAGTCATTGCGTCTTGCTCACGGACGTACCCGGGCAACGCGCTCGGCTCCAGCCATTTGCCCGGACCGCCGACGGTTTCAGGATCGCCGAACTGGACCTCAAAGATCGCGGCATGGGGGAGCTGGTTGGAACACGGCAGGCCGGGGGAATCAACCTGCGCTTCACCGACTTCGAGCGCGATAACGATCTCGTGGTGCTCGCGCGCCGCGCCGCCCTCGCGCTCATCGCGAGCGACCCAAACCTCTCGGCACCGGCCCACCAACCACTCCGCCGCCGGGTGGAGCGGCGCTACGAGCGCGGGATCGAGCTGTTCAGGGTGGGGTAGGGGGTTGATATATCAACGTATATTGATATATTGTGCTCATGGTGAGATCCCCCACCCAGCGCGACCGCTCGGTTGCCTGCTGTCGGGCGCTCGCCGACGACACGCGGTTCCGTATTCTGGAGGCGCTCGTCGGCACGGAGACCTGCGTGTGCGAGCTGGCAGATCGACTGGACGTCCCGCAGCCGTTGCTGTCGCATCACCTGAAAACGCTGAGAGAGGCGGGGTTGGTGCGGGCGGCGAAGCGGGGGCGCTGGATGTTCTACTCGCTCGATGCGGACGCCTTGGAGAAGACCGCGACGGCGCTGTCGGGGCTCGCCCGTGATCAGCGACGATCCGGGGATCGGCTCGAGGTCTGTTGCGGGTAGCCTGCTTTTTATTTGGCTGAATATATCAACAAGTATTGATGAAAAAGGAGTCGGCGATGTCGCAACACTCGAAGGACGTGAAGCGCGCGGTGCGTGACCGGTACGCGGCCGCCGCGCTCAACGTGCTGGCCGGAGGGTCGGGGTGCTGTAGCGGGGACTCCTGCACCGAGTCCGTCAGCGCCCGGATCTACGAGTCCGCGGACGTCCTTGATCTGCCGCGCGGAGCTGTCGAGGCCTCCCTCGGCTGCGGTAACCCGACAGCGCTTGCCGAGTTGTCACCCGGCGACACGGTCCTCGATCTGGGATCGGGGGGCGGCATCGACGTGTTGCTCTCGGCAAAGCGGGTCGGGCTGGCCGGCAAAGTCTACGGCCTCGACATGACCGACGAAATGCTGGAGTTGGCGCGCGGGAATCAGCGAGAGGCGGGGATAGAGAACGTCGAGTTCCTGAAGGGCGAGATCGAAGACATTCCTTTGCCCGAGGCGTCGGTGGATGTCGTGATCTCGAACTGCGTGATCAATCTGTCGGCGGACAAGGACCACGTCTTCACAGAGGTGCATCGGGTGCTGCGGCCCGGTGGTCGTCTCGCGGTCAGCGATATCGTTGCGACGAGCGCCCTCGAACCGGACGTCCGCGCCGATCTGGCGCTGTGGTCGGGATGTGTCGCGGGCGCGCTCACTGAGACCGAGTACCGCGCCAAACTGGGGGCCGCGGGGTTCGTTCATATCTCGCTGGAGGAGACCCGCACCTTCGACGTCCCAGGCGTGGGGCCGTTCCGCAGCGCGTTTATCCGCGCCCAGAAGCCCGCTCCCTAGCGCTCGTCGAACGCCTGATCCGCTTTGGCGGCCAGCACGAAGTCGCTCTCGGTGAGGCCGTCGATCTTGTGCGTCCAAATCTGGAGCCCCACCTTGCCCCAGCTGAGAGAGATGTCCGGGTGGTGGCCCTGCTCCTCGGCGATCGCCCCAACACGGTTGGTGAAATCGAGTGCCTGCGCGAAGTCATCGAAGACATACGTCTTGGTCAGGTGGTGTTCGTCGACCACTGACCAGTCCCCTCCTAGTTTCGCCAGCAACGGCCGGATCTGATTGCCGGTAAGCGGGGGCACGCCGCCCCGACACGGAACGCACTGCTGGGCCGCCAGTTCACTTGCCATGACCATTCCTCCGATGCGGGACGCACGCGGCGGTGCCTCAGAATCGCACGCTGAGTCCCAGTCGTGTTCGAGTGGTGTAGAGCTCGAGCGGCGTGTACGGGATGTTCGGCACCGAGTCGTCACCGTCGTGAATCAAGTCGATCAGGAACATCGTGCCGGTCGCCAGGAGCGACAACTGGCCGCCCAGCAGAAACCCACGTGCCCGGCGCTCAGATCGCGCGTACTCCTGAAACAGCGTTTCCGCCTCCGGATCGGCGTACACCACCCCAACCCCGCCGGGGGCCGGCACTTGGAGACAGGCCCCGGGGTCGGCTCGGCAATAGGTCTCAAGCTGCTCGAGCTGCGTCCGCGCGTCATGCTGCCGAAACGCGGCAACGGTCACGAGCGCCGCCGACGTGGCGAGCGCCGGCCACCTCCCCCAATGGGACACCGTGACAATCCAGGGTGTTCGGCCTGTCACGAGCGTATCCTGCGCCCGCACGGCCGCTGCGGTCCCGAGCCAGAGGAGCGCTAGACAGCCGAGGCCCCGCGCAAGCGACTGCGTCGTCGTCATCCTACCGTCCCGTACGCTCCATTGCGGTCAGGGTTCCCTCGACGCTGCCCGGGACCGCCACACTCCAACGGTTCCGCGGCCGTCGATCACGAAGAGCGTACCGCGATTCGCGACTGGTGCGACATCGATCGGACCATCGACCGACGTGCTCCATGCCGGGGTCGTTTCCTCCCCGCGAAGATAGACGACCTCACCGGCCACGGTGCCGATCAGGACGCCGTCCTGCACGGGCGTCGGCGATGCCCTCACCGTGTACCCGAGTGCGACCGCGCGAGCCCATGCTGGTGCGGCCAGCGGGATGCGCCACAGATGCCCGTCAAGCGTCGTCACGAAGACCGTATCGCGGGCGACGACCGGGCCACTGAAGACCGGGGCCTCCACGTCGATGGTCCACTGCCGCTCGAGCGAGCGCAATGCATACCCGGACACAGCCCCGTCCGGCGACGTGGTGATGAGGAGGCTGCCGGTGACCGCGGGGGGATCGTATGGTGCCCCCTCAGCGGCTGCCCGGGCGGTGATCTGACCGTCCTCGCTCCGGATGAGGTACAGCGAGTCGTCGCTGGCGACGAGAAGATGGGGGCCAACCTTCGTCACGCCGGCACGGAGGGGACCGGCATGGCTCTGCTGCCAGCGGACCTCGCCCCGCTCCGCGCCGACGGCGACCACGGAGCCAGCGCTGGTGACCGCGAAGACCGTGCCGTCGCCGAGCGCAAGCGGCCCAATCACGGGACCCACCGTGCGGCTCCACCGCACCTTGCCGGTGAGCAAGTCGAAGGCGTGGATTCGGCCCCGCCGATCCCCGCTCGCCGCATACACGATCCCGTTCGCAAAGAGCGGGCCCGATGATCCGGGCCCCTTGAGGCGGGCTCGCCAGATGAGTCGGCCGGAAGCGCGGTGCAGAACGGAGATCTTCCGATCGGTGGAAACCGCAACCACGATCGAATCGCCGATCGCGAGCGGGCCGGCAGCCGCCCGCCCGGCATCCCACGTCCAACCCGGCTCCAGAGCGGTCGACAGGGTCTCCGCTGCGGATGGCGCCCGCTCGAGATGGCCGGCCGGGGTGACCCACGCACCCTGGTCGCCCGACGGGGGTTCGATCTTGAGCGGAACGCACGCGATCGCGTTGACACCGATCAGGGCCAGGGCTAGGATACCGGCCCTATGCAACCGCACATCTACGTTGGGGATCTCCCGGGGCGCATCGGGGCGGAGGCGACCGTGCGCGGGTGGGTCGTCACGACCCGATCCAGCGGCAAGATCGCGTTCATGGTGCTCCGCGACGGTACCGGATATCTGCAGTGCGTACTCGGGAAAAAGGAGACCGACGCGGAAACGTGGGAGCGGTTCCGGCGAACGACCCAGGAGACGGTGGTGGCGGTTACCGGGGTAGTGCGAGAGGACGCGAGATCTCCCGGCGGGGTCGAGCTCAGCGTATCGGGAGTGGAGATCCTGGCCGACGCTGTCGACTTTCCAATCACGCCGAAGGAGCACGGGACCGCCTTTCTGTTCGAGCATCGCCACCTCTGGCTGCGTAGCCGGCGCCAGGTGGCAATCATGCGAGTACGTCACGAGGTCGTCCAGGCCATCCGCGACTTCTTCTACGAGCGCGACTTCGTGCTCGTCGACACGCCGATCCTGACGGGGTCCATCGGCGAATCCGCGGGCACACTGTTCGAAACGCCGTATTTCGATTTGGGCACGGCCTACCTGGCCCAAACCGGCCAACTCTATCTGGAAGCGGCCGCCGCAGCGCTGGGCAGGGTGTACTGCTTCGGTCCCACGTTTCGCGCCGAGAAGTCCAAGACTCGGAGGCACTTGACCGAGTTCTGGATGGTGGAGCCGGAAATGGCCTGGTACGACTCCGACGACAACATGCGGCTGCAGGAGGAGTTCGTCGCGTTCATCGTGGGCCGCTGCCTCGAGCGCCGAGCCGAGGAGCTTCGAGAGTTGGAGCGGGACACCACGCCACTGGAGCGAGTCCTTCCGCCGTTTCACCGCGTGTCGTACACTGAGGCCATCGACATCCTGCAATCGGCCGGGTCCGACATCGCATGGGGGGCGGACCTTGGCGCCGACGAGGAAACCACGCTTGCCAGCCGTTACGATCGACCGGTGTTCGTCTATAACTACCCGAAAGCGGTCCGGGCGTTCTACATGAAGGAGAACCCCGAGGACCCCCGCACGGTTCGCAACAACGACTGCCTGGCTCCGGAGGGCTACGGGGAGATCATTGGCGGGAGCCAGCGGGAGGATGATCACGACAAGCTCTTGGCCCGCATTCGCGCACTGGAGTTGCCGGAAGAGAACTACGCCTGGTACTTGGATCTCCGGAAATACGGCACGTTCGTGCACTCCGGCTTCGGCCTCGGCGTGGAACGAACCGTGGCATGGATCTGCGGCATTCCCCACATCCGCGAGGCCATCGCGTTCCCGCGGATGATGACCAAGCTGTATCCGTAGCGCCCGTCAGTCGGCCTCGTTCTTCACCTCGTCCCACAGCGCGTCTAGCAGCTCGAGGCCGGCCGTGTGGATGTCGATTTCGCGGTCGGCAGCAACGATCTCGATCCGGCGGAACCGATCGGAGAACTTGGCGTTCGCCTGTTCAAGGGCCGCGCGGGGATCGCACCCCAGCTTGCGCGCGAGATTGACGACTGCAAACAGCAGGTCGCCGATTTCGTCCGCGACCCGCCCGCGGTTGCCCCCGTCGTCGAGCACGGACTCCAGCTCGCGAGTTTCCTCCTGGACCTTGAGGAGCGGTCCGCTGGCGTCCGGCCAATCGAAGCCCACGCCTGCCGCCCGCTCCTGGAGGCGATAGGCAGCCAAGAGAGCGGGGAGCCCCGGCGGGATGCCGTCGAGGACACTCGGGTCACTGTGGGCAACCTCCCTCTTCTTGGTGTGCTCCCAGTTGGGAGGCTCGGCCGCTTCAGCGGTTGGCGTGCCGGCGTCGGAAAACAGATGCGGGTGCCGTCGCCACATCTTCTGCTCGACCGCGCGGGTCAAGTCCTCCGCGCCAAACCAGCCCGCTTCTTCCGCAAGCACGATCTGAAACGCGACGTGGAGCAGCACGTCGCCCAGCTCGTCCCGGATGCGATCCGGGTCGCGCCGGCCGATGGCGTGATCCAGCTCCATGGCCTCTTCCACGAAGTACGGCCGCAAGGTTGCTGGGGTCTGTGCCGCGTCCCACGGACAGCGGCGACGGAGGTCGCGCACGAGGTGGACAATGCGCCCAAGCGCTGATGGTTCTTGCATTTGCGTCATAGGGCCGGTACAATACGCGTCCATTCGTGAACGTGTCAACGACTGCATTCGACAATCGCGGTTGGGTCGCGGTTGATCTCGCGAATCTCCTCGCAAACGCCAGGGCGGTTCGGGACGCCGCTGGCGGAGCGGCCCTCCTTCCCATCGTCAAAGCCGACGCCTACGGCCTGGGCGCCATTCCCGTCGTCCGAGCCCTGGAGTCGCTGGATCCATGGGGGTTTGCGGTGGTGAGTGTCGACGAAGCCGTGTCGCTCCGCGAGGCGGGTGTGCGTCGCCCGCTTCTGGTCTTCACGCCGGCCCGGCCCGAACAGCGACCTGCCTATCGCGATCACGATCTTCGCGCGGTACTGGACGATCCCAAGACCGCCGAGGGATGGGATGGTCCGTTTCATTTGGAGATCGACACGGGGATGGGACGCTGCGGCGTACGGTGGGACGACGACGGCCTCGATACCTGGGACTCGCCCCATCTCGAGGGGGCGTTCACACACTTTCACTCGGCGGATGCGAGCGGAGCATCCGTCGAGCGTCAATGGCAGCGATTCACCGCGGCCGTGGGTCGGCTGCCCGAGCGGCCCAGGCTCCTGCATGCGGCCAATAGCGCGGCCGCCTGGCGGCTCCGGGAGCGGCTGGACCTGGTGCGGCCCGGCATCTTCCTGTACGGCGGTCAACACGCCCCGGATCTGCCGGCGCCGCGACCGGTGATCTCGGTGCGGGCGCCGGTCGTGAGTCTGCGGCACCTCCCCGCGGGGGAGACGGTGAGCTATGGAGCAACCTGGGCCGCGTCGCGGGAGACCGTGATCGGCACGGTCGGCATCGGGTATGCTGACGGCGTTCCCCGACTCCTGGAGGGTCGCGCCCACGTGCTCCTCGATGGGCAGCGCCGCCCACTCGTGGGTCGGGTCACGATGGATTTCGTGATGGTGGATCTGGGACCCGACGGTGGCGGCGTGCGCATCGGCGATCTCGCCACGATCGTGGGGCGCGACGGAGACGCCACGATCTCGATCGACGAGTTCGCGTCCTGGAGCCAGACCATCAGCTACGAATCGCTGATTCGCTTCGGCGCACGCATGCGGCGTGAGTACACCGGTCCGTGAAGCGCAGGGGCGTGGGTCGAGTCGCCCTCGTCGTGCTCGATGGGGTTGGGATCGGCGAGGCGCCGGATGCGGCGCGCTTTGGCGATGTCGGGAGCCATACGCTGGGCAACGTTGCCAGCACGGTGGGCGGCCTGTATCTGCCGCACCTCGAACGGTTGGGGTTGGGCTGCTGCCGCCCCCTCATGGGGGTGAGGTGTCGCAACCCCAATGCGGCTCACGGCGTGGCCGTGCCGATGTCTCCCGGCAAAGACAGTACGGCTGGCCACTGGGAGCTGTGTGGACTCGTGCTCGATCGGCCGTTCCCCACGTACCCCGACGGGTTTCCGCGCGATATCATCGACGCGTTCGAGACCCTGACCGGGCGGTCCGTTCTGGGAAACCGCGCCGCATCGGGCACCGCGATCATCCATGAGTTGGGCCCCGCGCACGTCGAGCGTGGGGCGTGGATCGTGTACACGTCCGCCGACAGCGTGTTTCAGGTGGCGGCGCATGAGGAGATCGTGGCGCTCGAGGAGTTGTACGCCGCATGCCAGGCGGCGCGCGAGCGGGTGCTGGTAGGCGAGCACGCCGTGTCGCGCGTCATCGCGCGACCGTTCGTGGGTCGCTCGGGGACGTTTGAGCGTACCGGCAACCGGCGCGACTTTTCGCTCGAGCCACCCGGCGATACCTTGCTCGACCGTCTGGCGGGGGCAGGGATTCCGAGGCGGGGTGTCGGGAAGGTGGACGACCTCTTCGCCGGACGCCACATCGAGAGCCAGCATGCGCTGTCCAACGCCGAGGGGTATGCCCTGATCGAGGCCGCCCTCGCCGATCTCGAGAGGGGCTTGGTGTTTGCCAACGTGATCGAGTTCGACCAATCGTGGGGGCACCGCAACGACGTTCTGGGGTTCTATCAGGGGCTCCGTGAGCTCGACGCAGCGATCCCGAGCCTCGTGGGTCGGCTGGGCCAGGATGATCTGATGATCGTGACGGCCGATCACGGAAACGATCCGACCACGGCATCGACGGATCATTCCCGCGAAGTCGTGCCGTTGCTGGTCGTGGGGCCCGGCATCCGGCCGGTGCCGCTTGGCGACCGCGAGACCTTCGCCGACGTCGCCGCCACGATTGCCGACTATTTTGGTGTAGAGGTGAATGTGGGAACATCGTTTCTCGGCGAGATCGCACAGTGGACGACACCCTGACGGCGAAGGCCCGGGCGGCTCAGGCACAGGCGTATGCGCCGTACAGCGGCTTCCGCGTGGGAGCGGCACTCGAGTGCGACGACGGGTCCGTTTACGCCGGGGCGAATATCGAGAGCGCTTCCTACGGTCTCACCACGTGTGCCGAACGTGTCGCGTTGGGTGCTGCGGTGGCGGAGGGAAAGCGTCATTTCCGGCGTCTGGTCGTGGTAAGCGACATCGAGCCCGGAGCCTCCCCGTGCGGGGCGTGCCGTCAGGCATTGGCCGAGTTCGGCCTCGAGCTGCGCGTGACCGCCGTCGGCGCTGCGGGACGCCGCGAATGGCGGCTCGGCGACCTCCTGCCGGACGCGTTTCTGCCTGGAGACTTGGGCCGATGAGAGCGTGGTGGTTGGCCGCCATCGTCCTCATGGTGGGCGCGTGCGAGGAGAGCCTCACGTCCCCGGGGGCGTGCCCGGACTACTGCCCTGCCGCGCGGCTCCAGGTGCGGGACACCGTGCTCGCCGGAGCCCTGGCGCAGGAGGAGTGGTTCCGGGGCTACGTCACGGCCGACCGAAGCGCAGCCATGCAGATTGCGTCCGACGGGCTGCAGGAGCAGGGCCGAGCGGTGATCCGGTTCTTCTCCTTCGGCGATAGCGTCCAGGTGGGCTCCGAGTTCCGGCCCATCACCGCCCTGGACTCGTTTCGGCTGCGGTTCACCCTGTTGCGGCGACGGCAGGATGTCTCGGGTCTGGAGGTGCGGCTCCATCGGCTGCCGGTGGCCGTCGACACCAACTGGGCCTTTGCTGACCTCGATCCCTACTTCCAAGACAGCACGCTGCTGGCGACGATTGTCGTTCCGGATTCGGTGCTGACGGATAGCGCCGCGACCATCGACAGCCTGGTGACGGTCCTGGCGGGCGACGCCTTCCCCACGTTGAGCCAGGACAGCCAGACGGTGGCGGTTGGCCTCGCCATTCGTGCCGATCAGGCGGCCTTTGCGGACCTTGGGAGCCGTCAGGGGACATTTGGGCAATCGGCGCTCACGCGGTATGCCCAGGCGGACTCCAGCGGAACACCGGTGAGCCGGGTGGAGAATCGAACGGTGGATTTCGACACGTTCGCTCGCCGCCCCGTCGCCGTCCCGGCGCCGGACGAGGTTGTGGCCGGTGGTCTGCCGTCGGCCCGGGCCTTCCTCCGGCTCGCCATTCCGGATTCCATTCTCCGGAACTCCAATATCGTGCGGGCCACGCTGTTGCTGATGCCGTCGTCACCGGTCCTCGGCCCGCCCGGTGACACGCTGAGCCTTCGCGCCTTCGGGCTCGAGGCTGACTACGGTCCGAAGTCGAAGTACATCCCGGCCCCACAGGACACCATCATCCGCGGGGCGGCAAGCCTGGCCGTCGGGAGCACCGATACGATCCGCATCGACGTGACTCACATCATCCGCCCATGGCAGGCCGATACCACGCGCCCCCGCACGATCTTGCTCAGATTGATTCCCGAGGGCGCAACACTCGGCGAGGTACGGTTGGCCACGAGTCGATCGGCCGGGGCCAAGCCGGCGCTTCGGCTCACCTATGTGCCGCTCTTCCTCAGCGGTGGGAGCACGCCATGAGCTGGCGCCTCGGGACCGTCGTGGTCTTGCTCACCGCTGCTATCGGCGAGCCGCTGGCGGCGCAAGCGTCGGTGTACGGTGTACTCGGCGTTGGGTTCCCGGGGCGTCCCGCGTCGGTGCGCAATCGCGCGCTCGGCGGCGGGCTCGGCCTTCTCGATCCCCGTTCGGCGCTCAATCCGGCCGCCATCGCGTTCAACGGCCGCCTCACCGTGTCCGGTACAACGGAGACGACCAGCCGGCGGTACGAGGTGAGTGGTGTGACGGCCGAGGGGCTCCGCGACACCCGATTCCCGATCGCGATGATCGCGGGGCGAATCCAGAACTCTCCCATCTCGTTTGGGGTGAGCTACGCGCTCTACGCCGAGCGGTCGTTCGACATCGAAACCGCCGATACCGTGACATTGCGCGGTACCGAGGTACTCGTGTCCGATCGGTTACGGTCGGACGGAGGGATCACGGACGTGCGGTTCGGCTTGGCCTGGGCGGTGAGCGAACGGCTACAGGTTGGGGGCGCGTTCCACTTACTGAGCGGATCGACTCGGGAACGGCTCCAGCGGGAGTTTGACAGCCCGGACTACGCGTCGGTGACGCAGCGGGGCGACGTGGACTACTCGGGGACCGGTATATCGGTGGGTGTGGTGGTAACGCCCTCGCGCCGCGTCCGGTTCGGGCTCGCGGCCCGCCGCGACGGGCGACTGGACGTGAGCGACCCGTTACTCCCGGTACCGGAGCTGCAGCTCCCGTGGACGTTGTCCGCGGGATTAACGTACGCTCCGTTGCGGGTGGTACGGTGGTCGGCGTCGGCGAGTTGGCGGTCGTGGGGCGGTGCCGCGAGCGATCCATCCACCGGGCTGATTCACGAGGTGTTCGACACCTGGGAGGTCGGCACCGGCCTCGAGGTGGGGGGCGCTGACGTCGGCGTGTCCCGCCTCCCGCTCCGTGTCGGCGTCCGGTACGCACAACTCCCGTTCAGTCCTACGACCGATCAGATACGCGAGATCAACCTCTCCGCTGGCACGGCACTCTCGTTCGCAGCCAACCGCGCGATCATCGATCTCGCTATCGAGCGCGCGATCCGGGATGGCGGCGGCGCCATCGAGCGCGCGTGGCAGGTGTCGGTGGGGCTGACCGTTCGTCCGTGATGCGGGTCTTCCTCCACACGTTCGGGTGCAAGGCGAACCAGTACGACACCGAGCTGCTCAAGGAAGCGCTCGAAGCTGCCGGCGCGACGATCGTGGACCGGCCACGGGCCGCCGACACCGCGGTCATCAACAGCTGCACGGTCACCCACGTCAGCGAGCGCAAGATGCGGGGGTTCGTGCGCCGGGTGGCACGTCACAACCCCGCCATCCGAACCGTGGTTGTGGGCTGCGCCGCCGCGCTCGACACCGGAGCCTTGGCGCGGCTCCCGAACGTCATGAGCGTGGTCGGGGGCGCTGCACCGACGGACGTGTTGGGCGCGCTGGGCCTCGAGTCAGGACACCATCTCGACGGCCTTCAGGGCTTTGGCCGCGGGTCACGCGCCTGGGTGAAGATCCAGGACGGGTGTAACGAGCACTGCACGTTTTGCGTGACGACCCTGGCTCGAGGAGCGAGCCGGTCGCGCCCGGTGGCGGCCATCGCGGCGGAGATGCGCCGTCTTGCCGCACACCACCCGGAAATCGTGCTCACCGGGGTCCACATCGGGTCGTATGGGCGCGATCTCCCCGATCAAATAGGGCTCGGTCGCCTGGTAGCCGAGCTGATCGACATCGTGCCGACGGTCCGGCTCCGACTCTCGTCGGTCGAGGCCACGGAGGTTGACGACACGCTGGTCGACCTGATGCGCTCGAATCCCGATCGGCTCGCGCCACACGTACACGCACCGCTCCAGTCCGGGAGCGATCGCGTATTGCGCCGCATGGGTCGACACTGGTACACGGCAGACAGCTATCAGAGGCGAGTCGAACAGATCGCGGCGGCGCTCCCGGCATTTGGCCTGGGGGCGGACGTCATGGTCGGGTTCCCGGACGAGACGGCGGCGGATTTCGCCGAGACACGGCGCGTCATCGAGAATCTGCCATTCACGTACCTGCATGTGTTCCCCTTCTCGGAGCGTCCCGACGCCCCGGCGAGGCGACTGGGTGCATCGGTGGCCCCCCCAGCGGTCGCTGAGCGCACCGCCGAGCTGCGATCGCTCGGCGAGGCCAAGGGTGCGGCGTACCGGCAGCGCCGGGCTGGTGGACGGGCGGATATCGTGCGGTTGGGACGCGTCAACGGCCGATGTGAGGGACTCACGGAGGACTACCTGACCGTGTCGTGGTCGTCCGCGCTCCCGCCCGCACCTCGGTTCCAGGCCCGTGTGGTGACGGCAGCCGATGGGAGGCTCGAAGCGACCACGGCCGAGGATGCGGCATGACCAAGCGCGTCTACGTCGAGACGTACGGGTGCCAGATGAATGTGGCCGATACCGAGCTCATTGTGGGCCAGCTTGGGCGGGAAGGGTACACGCTCACGGACGATCCAGCCGAGTCCGATCTCCTGCTGGTCAACACCTGCGCGGTCCGAGACAATGCGGAGCAACGTGTCGTCGGGCGGCTGGGTGAGCTCAAGCGGCACAAGCGACCCGGCGTCGTTCTCGGTGTGGTCGGGTGCATGGCGCAGCGGCTCGGCGCGACACTTCTGGACGAGGCGCCACACGTGGATCTCGTGGTCGGTCCGGACGGGTATCGGGGGCTCTCCGACCTCATCGACAGCGTCGCCGCGGGCCAGCGGGTGGCGGATGTCGCCTTCAAGTCGTGGGAACACTATGAAGACGTCCCGCAGGAACGTCCAGTGGGTCAGCCGTCGGCGTTCGTGACGGTGCAGCGGGGCTGCGATTATCGGTGCACGTTCTGCATCGTTCCGATGACGCGGGGCCGGGAGCGAAGCCGTAAGCTGGAGCTCGTCGTGCGCGAGGTGGAGGCGTTGGTGGCGCACGGAATCACCGAAGTCACCCTGCTCGGGCAGACGGTCAACAGCTACCACGATGGTGACCATGACTTCGCGGACCTGCTCCGGGCAGTGGGGGACGTCGCCGGCCTTCGGCGCCTCCGGTTCACCAGTCCGTACCCCAACGATTTCACGGAGCCGACCATCCGAGCCATGGCGGAGGTGCCGGCAGTCTGCGAGCACGTGCATCTGCCGGTGCAAAGCGGCTCGTCGCGACTCCTCAAGCGTATGGGCCGGCGATACGACCGCGCGTCGTATCTGGCGTGTGTGGAACGACTCAGAGCCGCGATTCCCGATCTGGCGATCACCACCGACATCATCGTGGGCTTCCCAGGCGAGTCGGACGCGGATTTCCGCGACACCCTGAGTTTGATCGGTGACGTTGGATTCGACGACGCGTTTACGTTCCGCTACTCCGCCCGGGACGGCACCGGCGCGGTGCGACTGCCCGACCCGGTGCCGTCCGATGTGGCGGCGGACCGGCTTGCACACCTCATTGACGAAGTGCGGCGCGTGGCGCGCCAGAAGAACCTCCGCCTGGTGGGGACGACTCACGAGGTGCTGGTCGAGAAGCTGGCTCGTCGCGGCGAGCGGCTGCAGACGCGGACCCGGGCGAACAAGGTGGTGTTGGTCGACGGGCCGAAATCCTGGATCGGGAGCTACCGGGCCGTGCGGCTTGTGGGAACGTCCGGAGCGACGTTCGCCGGCGTGCCGGCGGCTCCACTCGCTGGGTTGGCCGTTATCGCGTAGCAGTCGTCGTCACGGACCGGCGCCAGCCGACGTGCCGTGGCGGGTTCGCTTCCCCCAAGATGTCTCCCGCGATCGATGCCACCCGTAGTGCGGCTCAGCGTCGCGCTCGCCATTGGCGTCCTGCTCGGTCTGATCCTCTCGGAGCCCTGGCCGGTGTGTTTGGCCGTGGCCGCGATGATCGGTGCCGCGTCGTGGACCCGGCCGTGGTGGGGCACCCTGCTGCTCGCCCTGCTCGTTGGCCTCCTCACTGGCATGGCCCGAGCCCACCGTGAAGCAGGCACATGTCGGGCAGCGTGGCTGCCCGGTCCGAAGTCCGTAATGCTCAGGGTGCACGACGCGCCGAGCCGGCGCGGCACCACCACCGGCACCATACTGCACTCGACCCGGCAGTGCGGCGGCACGGTGCGGCTACGTGTCGCCGATGCCGTGCCGGCCGGTGCAGTGCTGCTCGCGGTGGGCACCGCGTACCCGGGCGGGGTCGTCCGCGTCACGCACCACCGGGTGCTCTCGCGCAGGGGTGGATGGCGGTACCGGATTCGTCGGCGGATCGCCTCGCGGGTCGACACGCTCTACGGTCCGCGCGCGGGACTCGTCGAAGCGCTGGTGCTCGGCCGGCGGGATGATCTACCGCGCGACCTGCGCGCGCGCTTCGCACGGGCCGGACTGGCCCATGTCCTGGCCATCTCGGGTCTGCACGTTGGTGTGATTGCGGGCTGGGTGCTCATTGTGCTCCGGTGGGTGGGGGTCGGGAGGCAGCGCTGGATCGTGGCCGCGACGGTTACCTGGCTCTACGTGGCACTGCTTGGCTTCCCGGCGCCCGCAACCAGAGCGGCGGCGTTCGTAGCCATCCACGCGATCGCCAGGCTGCGTCAGCGCCATCCGCCACCGTCGGCGGTGCTCGCCGTGGCTGTCGTCATCCTGCTGCACATCGAGCCCGGTGCGATGACGTCAGTCGGCGCGTGGCTGTCGGTGGCCGCCGTGGCGGGAACGTCATGGGGCCGAGGAATTGCGCTGCGGCATCGCGTCCGCGGGTGGGGAGGCCCGCTGCTGGGCGCGTCGGTCGGTGCCACGCTGTACACCGCGCCCATCACGGCCTGGACCTTTGGTGCCGTCGCGCCCATCGGCGTGGTGGCCAACCTCGCCGCTATTCCGATTGCAAGCATCGCCGTTCCCGCCATCATGGTGAGCCTCGGCGTGGGGCAGATCGTGGCCGGCTCGGGGGGGCTCCTCTTGGCGGCGCTCGAGTGGCTCGCCAGGCTCGCCGCCGCGATCCCGCTGGGATCGGTGACCGGCGCGGCCGGGTTCGGCTTCGCACTTCCCTGGTGCGTGGTGCTGGCGATGGCGGTCGTGTTCACCCGCCGCAGATATGCGCGTTGGCGCCGGGCCAAGCGGACCTTGGCCATAGGCGCCGTGGCCGTGTGGGTGCCGATTGCCGTGCCCGTGTGGGTGGAACGTGATCGCGGGGACGTGCTGACGATGTATCTGCTGGATGTCGGGCAGGGGGATGCCATCGTGGTTCGGACGCCGCGCGGCAGGTGGCTCCTCATCGACGGCGGGCCACGGGGCCGGGCGGGCGATGCCGCCCGCCGCGTCGTACTCCCATTCTTCCGACGTCACCGTGTGGGTCGGCTGGAGGCGGTGATCGTGAGCCACGGCGATGCGGATCATCTCGGGGGGATCCCGACGGTGCTGGCCAACCTCGACGTCGGCCTCGTGCTGGAGCCCGGCCAGCCCGTCGGCACCAGTCTCTACCTCGAGTACCTGGCGGCCGTTGACCGGCTGGGGGTGCCATGGCGTGTTGGGCGCGCTGGTGACACGGTGACGATCGATTCGGTCACCCTCGCCGTGCTCCACCCAGGGGACGCGTGGGTTGGGGGACAGCTCTCTCCGAACGAGAACTCGCTGGTTGTGCACGTGCGGTACGGCTGCTTCGATGCCCTGCTCACGGGCGATGTAGGCTCGGCGGTGGAACGGGATTTGCTCCCTTCGCTCACACCCGTTGAGGTGCTGAAGGTGGGTCATCACGGCTCCGGCGGAGGGACGACGGTCACGTGGCTCGATCGGCTGCGCCCGCGGCTCGCCGTGATCAGTGTGGGTCCCAATCGGTACGGGCACCCGGCTCCGGCCGTGCTGAAGCGACTGGCCGACCAGGGGATCGAGACGTGGCGCACCGATCGGCATGGTACGGTGACCATCAGTACCGACGGGGGCTATCTTTGGGTCACCGGGGGGCGACCCTCCTCTCTTGCAGGGAGCGTGCTGTGCCGGATTCGTCACTGGTTACGATCGAGCGGTTCATCCTCGAGCAAGAGCGGATGCACCCCGAGGCCACCGGCGACCTCACCAATCTGCTCTACGACATCGCCCTCGCGTCGAAAGTGATTTCGGGCTACGTGCGACGGGCCGGGTTGGTGGACGTGCTCGGGGCCTTCGGCGCGAGAAACGTGCAGGGCGAAGAGCAGCAGAAGCTCGACGTCATCGCCAACGAGACGGTCAAGCAGGCCATCGGCTTCACGGGACGCGTCTGCGTGATGGCGTCGGAAGAGGAAGGCGATCCGGTACCCGTCCCCAAGGAACGGAACCCCGGCAAGTACGTGCTCCTCTACGATCCCTTGGATGGCTCCTCGAACATCGATGTGAACGTCTCCATCGGAACCATTTTCTCGATCCACAAGCGGGTGACCCGGGGGAACGGGCCGGGGACGATGGAAGACTGCATGCAGAAAGGCCACCGCCAGATCGCGGCTGGCTACGTCATCTACGGCTCCAGCACCGTGCTCGTCTACTCGGTGGGTCACGGCGTCCACCTGTTCACGCTCGACCCGACCATTGGCGAGTTCCGCCTGCTCAACTACAACATCCAGACACCACCGGTTGGCAAGTTCTACTCCGTGAACGAGAGCTACTACCAGCGGTGGACCGAAGGGTATCGACGCGTCGTGCAGATGTTTAAGGGGGTCGAGGATCCGGAGCAGCGGAAGAACGCGCGCTACATCGGCTCCCTCGTGGCCGATTTCCATCGCAACCTGCTGGCTGGCGGCGTCTTCATGTACCCGGCCGACGCCAAGGCACCGAAAGGGAAGCTGCGCCTCCAGTACGAGGCGAATCCCCTGGCGTTCATCGCCGAACAGGCGGGCGGGAAGGCGACGGACGGTGCACGCCGGATTCTCGATATCGAACCCGAGGAGCTCCACCAGCGGACCCCGCTGATCATCGGCAGCGCCGCCGACGTGGACTTCGTGATGCAGACCGTGACCGAGGTGGACGCGGCGACGGTGACGTGAGCGACGAGCGCCGCTCCCCCTCGGGACTCCCGATCGCGGAGGTCTACGCTCCCGGGTCGGCCGACCGCATGGCGGAGCGACCCGGCACCTTCCCATTCACCCGAGGTGTTCACCCGTCCATGTATCGGGGGCGGCTCTGGACCATGCGGCAGTACGCCGGCTTCGGGACGGCGGCCCAGACCAATCAACGCTTTCGCGAGCTGCTCGATGCCGGACAGACGGGCCTCTCGGTTGCGTTCGATCTTCCCACGCAGATGGGATACGACTCCGACGACCCAATGGCAGTGGGGGAGGTCGGGCGGGCGGGTGTGGCCATCGATACAGTAGACGATCTCGCCGTCGTGTTCGACAGTATTCCGCTCGACCGGGTCTCCACGTCGATGACCATCAACGCCACGGCCAGCGTGCTGCTGGCCATGTACGTCGTGGTCGCCGAGGAGCGGGGCATCGAACGGGCGCGGCTTCGCGGAACGGTCCAGAACGATGTGCTGAAGGAATACGTCGCGCGGGGCACCTACATCTTCCCGGTGGAGCCGTCACTGCGGCTCGTGACCGACGTATTCCGATTTGTCACCGCGTCGCAGATGAGCTTCAACCCCATCTCCGTCAGCGGATATCACATGCGCGAGGCCGGGTCCACGGGCGTGCAGGAGATCGGCTTCACGTTTGCGAATGCGCTGGAGTATCTGGATCGGGCAGTGGCGGCGGGCCTCGAGATCGAGGACATCGCCCCGAAAGTGTCGTTCTTCTTTGCGGCCCACAACGATCTGTTCGAGGAGGTCGCCAAGTTTCGCGCGGCGCGACGACTCTGGGCCCACCTCCTGCGCGACCGCTACGGCGCGAGTGATCGGAGTTGCCATCTCCGGTTCCACACCCAGACCGGCGGCTCGACCCTCACGGCCCAGCAGCCGCTGAACAACGTCGTGCGAGTAACCGTCCAGGCGCTTGCGGCCGTCCTGGGCGGCACCCAATCGTTGCACACGAACAGCTACGACGAAGCCCTGTCCCTTCCCAGCGCCGAGGCAGCCCGGCTGGCGCTTCGCACGCAGCAGATCCTCGCCCACGAGTCGGGATCGACGGTGACCGTGGATCCGCTGGGCGGCTCGTACTACGTCGAGAGCTTGACCGACGCCCTCGAAGCCGAAGCGCGGGCGCTGCTCGACGAGATCGCCGAGTTGGGGGGGGCGGCGCGGGCTATCGAGAGCGGGTTCTTGCAGGACGCCATCGCGCGGTCCGCGTACGAGTATCAGCGCAGCCTCGAGCGCAATGACGTGATCGTGGTCGGCGTCAACGACTACGTGGACGACGAGGCGGCGCCCGCGCTCGACGAGCCCGACTACTCGGCGCTCGCCAGCGAGCAGATCGAGCGCGTTGTCCGCGCGCGGTCGAGCCGCGACGGCACGGCGCACACGGCGGCCGTGCGGGCCGTTGGTGAGGCCGCATCCGGTCCCGGCTCCCTCATGCCGGCGATCGTGGAAGCCGTGCGTGCCCGTGCTACCGTCGGCGAGATCGCGGGCGCCCTGCGCCAGGCGTGGGGGAGCTTTCGGGCGACGGCTTGACCGCGGCCTCCTGGGCGGCTAAGTTGGCCTTTCGCATTGAGTTACCTGGTTTGAGCCCATGCCGACCTACACCTATAGCTGCCCACAGTGCGGCCACACGTACGAGAAGCTGCAAAAGATCACCGACGATACCCGCGCCAAGTGCCCGAAGTGCGGAACGCGGGGTGACCGGGTGATCACAGGGGGTGCCGGACTCGTGTTCAAGGGGTCGGGGTTCTACGTGACGGACTACAAGCGGTCGGGATCCGACCCGGCCGATCAAGGCGGTGCGACAAAGGAGAAGAAGACCCAGGAGAAGCCGGAGCGCGCTCCCAAGTCCACACCGCCCGACAAGCACGCGGGGGCAGACTCCTGATTACCGGAGCCAACCGGCTCCGCGAGGCGCTGGGTCGGGTGGCGGTGGGTTTGGGACAGCCCGACGTCGAGATCCAGCTCGAGCGGCCGCGCGACCCCTCCTACGGCGACCTCTCGACCAATCTCGCGATGCAATTGGCGCGTCCCCTCCGCCGCAAACCCCGCGAGATTGCCGAGACGATCGTGGCCGAACTCGCCCCGCTACCCGGCCTGGTCGACCGAATGGAGATTGCCGGCCCTGGATTCATCAATTTCTGGCTCGCGGACTCGGCGCTCGCGAAGGTGCTTGCCCGGATCGTCGAGGCGGGCGACCAATTCGGGCAAACCGACATCGGCAGGGGGCGGACGGTCAATGTCGAGTTCGTGTCGGCCAATCCCACGGGTCCGCTCCATGTTGGCCACGGTCGCGGTGCCGCGTTGGGCGACGCCGTCGCATCGCTGCTCGAAGCCACGGGCCACGAGGTGACTCGGGAGTTCTACGTCAACGATGCGGGGCTGCAGATCGATCGACTGGCCCAGTCCCTCTGGGCGCGCGTCCAACAGGCCGCCGGCCGGAGCGGGGAAATTCCGGAAGGCGGCTACCACGGCGCGTATTTGGAAGAGCTGGCGCACCAACTGCTCGAGACCGAGGGAACCGGTTTTGCCGACATGCCAATGGATCAGGGAGTCGCGCGCTGCCGTGAGGTCGCCGTCCGGACGCAGCGCGAGGAGCAGGATCGTGATCTCGCAGATTTCGGGGTGCGGTTCGACGTCGTGTTCCCGGAGAGCCGGCTCTACCAGGTGGAAGCCCTCCAGGAGACACTGTCCGAGCTCGAGCGTCGGACGCTGCTGTACGAGCACGACGGTGCGCTCTGGCTCCAGACGAGCGCGTTCGGGGACACCAAAGACCGAGTGCTCCGCAAGGGCGATGGGAGCTACACCTACTTTCTGCCTGACATCGCCTACCATTGGGACAAGCGTCAACGCGGATTCGACCGCGCCATCGACGTGTGGGGTGCCGATCACCACGGCTATGTGCCGCGCATGCAGGCTGCTCTGACCGCGCTCGGCGCCCCCGACGGGTTCTTTCACGCGGTGATCGTGCAACTCGTGAAGATCATGAAGCAGGGTTCGGAAGTCAGGTTTTCGAAGCGCTCCGGGGAGTTCGTGGCCCTGCGGGATCTGGTCGAAGAGACGGGTGTCGACGCGGCTCGGTATTTCTTCCTGATGCGGCGTGGGGATTCGCAGTTCGTGTTCGACATCGATCTCGCCACCAAGCAGTCGGAAGAGAACCCCGTGTACTACGTGCAGTACGCGCATACCCGCATGGCGGGGATCTTTCGGGTGGCCGGTGTGGATCCCCCCTCCGTGATTCCCCGCGAGGCCGATCTGGCGTTGCTCGCCGAGCCGGAAGAGCAGGAGTTGATCAAACGGCTCGCGGAGTATCCGGCCGTAATCGCCAAGGCGGCCGACCTGCTCGAGCCGCACCGAGTGGTGGTGTATTTGGAAGAGGTGGCACGATCGGTGAATGCGTGGTATCACCATCATCGTGTGCTGGGCGCCGAACCCCCGCTCGAGGGGGCGCGTCTGGTGTTGGCGCGCGCTGCACAGATTGTATTGGCAAATGGCCTTGGGTTGTTGGGGGTGACCGCCCCGGAACGGATGTAGCTGCCATGACTCTCTTAGTGGTGGGAAGCATCGCGCTCGACTCGGTCGAGACGCCTTTTGGCGCCACCGCAGACGCCTTGGGCGGCTCCGCCGTATTCTTCAGCCACGCGGCAAGCATTCTGCATCCGGTGCAGATGGTCGGGGTCGTCGGCGACGACTACCCATTCCATGCGCTGGAAGCGCTGGCCAAACAGGGCGTGGATCTCCGGGGCGTGGAGCGACGCAAGGGCGAGAGTTTCCGGTGGAAAGGCAAATACTCGTACGATCTCCAGAACCGCGAGACGCTGGAGACCCGGCTCGGCGTGTTCGCCGAGTTCCAACCCGAGATTCCCGACGCGTTTCGGGATGCCCGTTTCGTGTTCCTGGGCAACATCGATCCGGTGCAGCAGCTCCGCGTGCTGGATCAAATTCAAGAGCCGACGCTCGTGGCGTGCGATACAATGAACTACTGGATCCACGGCAAGCGACGGTTGCTGCTCCAATTGCTCGAGCGCATCAACGTGTTGTTGGTGAACGACTCCGAAGTTCGGGAGCTGTCGGGCGACTGGAACGTCTACCGTGCAGCGAAGTGGATCCTGCAACGCGGACCTGAGATGGTGGTCGTCAAGCAGGGCGTGTACGGCGCGGTGCTCATGCAGAACGACCACGTGTTCTACATTCCGGCGTACCCGCTCGACGAAGTGTACGATCCCACCGGTGCCGGCGATTCGTTCGCCGGTGGGTTCATGGCGCACTTGGCCCGGACCGACGATCTGTCAGTCCGCAACGTGCGGCAGGCGATGGTCTACGGTGCTGCGATGGGGTCGTTCGCCGTCGAGCGCTTTTCGGTGCGACGGTTCGAAGAGATCGGGCTGGCCGAGGTGACGGCGCGCGTGAAGGAGTTCGCCGATCTCGTGCGCTTCGATATCGATCCGGAGCCGGGGGCCTAGCGGGGCCGAAGCGCCAGCAGAGCCGCCCGGGATGGAGGCGTGAAAGGAACGGGAGTCGGGTGAGCACAGCGGATCGATATCGCGCGGCCGGCGTCGATCTGGATGCCGCCGAGCAGGCCAAGCGGCGGATCGTCAACGCGGTGGCGTCGACCAGGACAGCGTTGGCTCGTGGCGCGGTCGGCGCGTTCGGCGGCATGCTGCGCCTCCCGGACGATCTGCAACGACCGACGCTGGTCATGAGCACCGACGGCGTCGGCACCAAGGTGCTGGTCGCGATCCGTGCCGGTCGGCACGACACGGTGGGCGAAGACCTGGTGAACCACTCGGTCAACGACATTCTGGTGCACGGCGCCCGCCCGCTGGCCTTTCTCGACTACATCGCCCATGCCGACGCCGCCGCGGACACGATCGCCGCACTGGTCGACGGCGTGGCCCGTGGATGCCGGGCCCATGCCATGACACTCGTCGGGGGCGAAACGGCCCAGCTTCCGGATCTCTACCAGTCGGGTCACTACGACCTGGCAGGCACCATCGTGGGAGTCGTCGGAGAGGACCAGGCAATCCACGGCGATCGGGTCGGCGTGGGAGACGTGCTCGTGGGCTATGGGTCGAGCGGTCTCCACACCAACGGCTATACCCTGGCGCGTCGCATCGTGTTCGACGAGATGGAACTCGACGTCCATGATGAATTCCCAGGTCTCGGGATGCTCGTGGGCGACGTGTTCCTCTCGGTGCATCGCAGCTACTGGGCGGCCATTGAGCCCGCCTTGCCGGCGGTCCACGCACTGGCCCACATCACTGGAGGTGGCATTCCCGGGAATCTGGGACGTTCGCTTCCAACGAACCGGGCCGCTCGGATCGATCGTGCTGCTTGGTCGGTACCCGCCCTGTTCCAGGTGCTCCAAGAGGCGGGACGCGTGCGCACCGACGAGATGTACCGGGTGTTCAACATGGGACTCGGCATGATCGCCATTGTCCCCCCTGACGCGGTCGCCACCGTTCGACACGCCGCGTCTGCGGCGGGGATCGAAACGTGGGAGGTCGGCACGGTCGTCGAGGGCGACGGCGTCCACCTCGTGTGACGGTGCAGTGACAGACGCCGACGCGATGGTACGAGCGCTGGAGCTGGCCCGACTCGGATGGGGCCGGGTGGCCCCGAACCCACTGGTCGGAGCGGTGCTGGTGCGTGACGGTCGCTCCCTGGCGGAAGGCTACCACGCCGAGTTCGGCGGCGAGCACGCCGAGATCCGGGCGCTTGGGGCATGCGACGATCCTCACGGGGCGACGTGTGTGGTCACGCTCGAGCCGTGCGCCCACCACGGGAAGACTCCACCATGTGCCGACGCACTGGTATCGGCCGGGATCGCGCGGGTCGTCTACGCGCTCCCCGATCTTGACGCGACGGCGGGTGGCGGCGCCGCGCGGCTGCGGCAGGCCGGCGTCGAAGTCGTGGAGGGCGTAGGGCGCTCCGAGGCGGCCGCGCTCAATGCCCCGTTTCTCTGGTCGCGTCGGCGACCGGGTCGGCCCTTTGTGGCCCTCAAGCTGGCGACCTCGCTGGACGGGTTCGTGGCCGATCGGACCGGGACGTCGCAGTGGATTTCAGGAGCGGAGGCTCGCGAATACGCGCAGTGGCTCCGCGCGGGATTCGACGCGATCGCGGTGGGGCGGGTGACCGCGGTGCTCGACGATCCAGCCCTCACCGTCCGCGGGAGCGTCACGCCGCGTGTCGCACCGAGGCGGGTGGTGTTTGCGCGGGCCGGGGAGGTGCCGAGCACCCTGCAGCTGTCCCGCACGGCTGGGGAGGTGCCCACGGTCGTCTTCGTGCAGCCGGACGCGGAGAGTCGCGTGCGGACCTCCCTCGTCGGGAGCCAGGTTGCGGTTCGTGCGGTACGCGATCTGGACGAGGCGCTCAGCGACCTGAGGTCCCAGGGCGTGACTTCGTTGCTTGTCGAGGGGGGTGGAGTCCTAGCGACCGCGCTGCTGGAAGCGGGCCTCGTGGACCGACTGTACTGGATTCAAGCGCCGCATTGGCTGGGTGATGGACACCCTGCCTTTGGCCGGCGTACGTCGGCCCTGTTGGGTGAGGCAAGCGCGTGGACGGTCACCGAGCGCCAGGCCCTGGGACCCGATACATTATTGGTGGTCGATCGAGAGCTATGTTTACCGGAATCGTGACCGCATTGGGTGCGGTGCAGGGCGTGCGCCGCGATGGGGATCGGCTCGCCATCACCGTTACTGCCCCGTACGAGGATCTCGTCGTGGGCGAGAGCGTCGCGGTCAATGGTGTCTGTCTCACGGTGGTGGACTGCGCGCCCCATCGGTTCACGGTCGAGGCGGTCGTCACGACCCGTGGACGAACCCGTTTGGGCGACGTTCGGCAGGGCGAGGCCGTGAATCTGGAACGGGCCATGCAGATGGGAGACCGGTTCGGCGGGCACCTGGTGCAGGGACATGTCGATGGTGTGGCCGAGGTCGTGGCCGTCCACCCGACCGCCGACGCCCTGCTGATCGACCTTGCTGTCCCTGACGAGGTCGCTGAAATCAGTGTGCCGTACGGCTCGATCGCGGTCGACGGAGTGAGCATGACGGTGAACGCTGTCCCGGCGCCAGGAGTCGTGCAGCTCTCGGTCATCCCGTTCACCCGGGAGCACACGACCCTTGGCCGTGCGGCGCCCGGCGATCGAGTGCATGTGGAAGCCGACGTCATTGGCAAATACGTGCGCCAGCTGCTGCAGCAGCGCGGCGCGTTGCGGGCATAGGAGGCTAACATGCCGTTCGGAACCATCGAACAAGCCATCCAAGACATTCGAACGGGCAAGCTCGTTCTGGTGGCCGACGACGAGGACCGGGAGAGCGAGGGCGATCTCGTCGGCGCGGCACAGCACGCCACACCCGAGATGGTCAATTTCATGGCGAAGTTCGGCAGGGGATTGATCTGTCTCACGCTCACGCCGGAACGGACCGTCGAGCTCGGCTTGCCGCAGATGACCGAAGCGAACTCCGACTCGTACGAGACGGCGTTTACGGTGAGTATCGACGCGGCCAAGCGGTTTGGGGTGACGACGGGCATCTCCGCCGCCGACCGAGCCAAGACCATCCAAGTGGCGATCGACCCCGCCACCGTACCCTCGGATCTCCGCCGCCCTGGCCACGTGTTCCCACTCCGGGCGCGACCTGGCGGCGTGCTGCAGCGAGTGGGGCACACCGAGGCGAGCGTCGACCTCGCGCGGCTGGCGAGCCTGCATCCGAGCGGCGTGATCTGCGAGGTGCTCTCCGACGACGGCACCATGATGCGGCGCCCGCAACTCGAGCGCTTCGGGTTGGAACACGGGCTCACCTTCGTCACCGTCGCGCAGCTCGTCGCGTATCGGTTGCAGAACGAACGATTGGTGCGGCGAGTGGCCGAAGCGCGCCTGCCGACCCCGCACGGAGAGTTTCACGTCATTGGGTACGAGAACGATGTCGATGCGCACGAGCACGTCGCATTGGTCTACGGCGATGTGGACGGCCAGGAGAACGTCCTGGTGCGGATGCACTCGAAGTGTCTCACCGGTGACGTCTTCCGCTCGTCCCGCTGCGACTGCGGGCCGCAGCTCCACGCGGCCATGCGGCTCATCGTCGAGCAAGGTGCCGGGGTGGTCGTCTACTTGGATCAGGAGGGACGCGGCATCGGGCTGCTCAACAAGCTCAAGGCGTATGAGCTGCAAGACACGGGGCACGACACCGTCGAGGCCAATCGAGCGCTTGGGTTTGCCCCGGACCTCCGCGACTACGGGATCGGCGCACAGATCCTCATCGATCTCGGCTTGAGCTCGATCCGGGTCCTGACCAACAACCCGCGCAAGATGGTTGGCCTGGACGGCTATGGACTGGAGATCGTCGAGCGCGTCCCGCTGATTGCCAGTCCGACGGACGAGAACCGGGCTTACCTCAAGGTCAAACGCGACAAGCTCGGTCACCTCTTTGCCAGCTGACGTGCCCAGCGAACCCCGCCGTGCGCCCTCCGCCGAGGCTCGGGCGCTCGTGGTCGTCAGCCGATTCAACGAGGGGGTGACCCGCCGCCTGCTGGATGGGGCTCGGACGGCACTCCGTGAGGAGGGCTTTGCGGACGACCACGTCGATGTCGTGTGGATCCCGGGAGCGTTCGAGCTCCCCGTGGCCTTGCATCGGGGTGTCGAGACCGGACGCTACGCGATCGGCGTGGCGCTGGGAGCTGTGATACGGGGGGAGACACCGCACTTCGACTACGTGTCCGATACGGCGAGTCACGGGATCATGGCCGTATCGACACGCTTCGGTGTTCCCATCGGCTTCGGCCTGCTCACCTGTGATACCCTGGCACAGGCCTTGGCGAGGGCCGGCGGCGAGGCCGGTAACAAGGGCGAGGACGCGGCGCGGGCGGCCGTGGAGACCCTGCGGGCGTTGGCGCCGTTCCGCCCACGTGCTGCGACCTGAGACCCGCGCCCGTGCGCGCGCGCTGCAGCTCCTGTATGCGTGGGAGATCCAGGGCCGGCCGCCGATGGGGGCTGTCGTGGTCGGTCTGCTGGCCGGAGCACCGCAGCGACGATCGGCGGTCGAGCGGGCCGAGCCGCTCGCGAGCGCCGTCGCGGCGGATGTCGCGCGACTCGATGAGGAAATCGCCGCGGCCGTCGAGCATTGGCGTCCGCAGCGAGTGGGGGTCATCGAGCGAACGATTCTGCGCTTGGCGCTGTACGAGCTGCTGGCCGATCGGGTGCCGCCGCGGGTGGTTATTTCCGAGGCCGTTCGCCTGGCGCACTGGTTCGCCGGCGCCAAGGCGCCAGCGTTCGTCAACGGTGTTCTGGACGCGCTCGCGCGACGGGTGGGGCGGTTGTGAGGATTCTTGCGGTCAACTGGCTGGATCGGGAGAACCCGCAGGCGGGCGGGGCCGAAGTGCACTTCTTCGAGATCTTTCGGCGCCTCGTGGCGAGGGGGCACGCGGTGACGCTCGTCGCTTCCGGCTGGCCGGGCGCCGAGCCCCGTACTAGCATCGATGGGATTGATGTGCGGCGGTTCGCGGGTCGACATACCTTTGCACTCGCTGGGCGCCGACAGATCCGCCGTCTGCTCCGCAGCGATGCCTACGAGGTTGTCGTCGAAGACATCAACAAGCTACCGCTGTTCGTGCCGACGCTGACCACCCGTCCTGTCTATGTGATTGTACCGCACCTGTTCGGGACGACGGCATTTCGCGAGGCGTCTTGGCCCGTGGCCTCGATCGTCTGCCTTGCCGAGCAGCCCATTCCCAGGGTGTATCGACGGTCGGCGTTTCATGCGATCAGCAGGAGCACGCGGGACGATCTGATCGAGCGTGGCGTGCCAGCCGAGGCTGTGCGCGTGATCTACCCCGGCGTGGACGCGACGGCCTACACACCGGATGCGGCCGTCGCTCGTCGGCCGGTGCCGACATTCGCGTACGTCGGTCGCCTCAAGCGGTACAAAGGGCTCCATCTGGCGCTCGAGGCCGTTGCATTGGCCCGGCACCATGTGCCGGCCATCCGATTCGAGATCGCGGGGTCGGGCGATGATCGTCCACGGCTGGAGCGGATCGCGCATCGACTCGGGCTCGAGGACTGCGTCCGCTTTTTGGGCTTCATTGACGACGCCGCGAAGCTCCGGCTGCTGCGTGAAGTGTGGGCCGTGGTGTTCCCATCACCCAAGGAGGGCTGGGGAATCACGAACGTCGAAGCAGCCGCCTGCGGGACCGCGGCGGTGGCCTCGGACAGCCCCGGCTTGCGCGAGTCCGTCCTCAACGATGAAACTGGAATACTGGTTCCCCACAACCGACCGGAGGCCCTAGCGAACACATTGCGACGCCTGAGTGGCGATCTCGATCTGGTCAACCGCCTCGGACGCGGCGGCCGGAGATTTGCTGAGACTCTGTCATGGGACCGGGCCGCCGAGCACACCGAGGTGCACCTGCACGAAACAGTTCGCAGCGCCCCTCAAAAGGGGGAAGGAGTGAGCGAGCCATGCGAATCATCGTGACCGCACGTCACTGCGAAATTTCCGATGAGTTGAGGGAGCGAGCCGAGACGACGGTTGAGAAGGTCGCCAAGGCGGCCCATCGGCCGCAGCGGGCCGAAATCGTGTTCGATGCCGACCACGGGCGCAAAGTCGTCGAGATCCAGCTCTACCTCCCGCGCGGTCAGGTGAAGATTGCCTCGGCGGAAGCCGAAGACTTCCGTTCCGCCCTGGATCGGGTCGGGGCCAAGTTGCGCAATCAACTGGACAAGAACTCCGGGCGGCCCGTGCGAGGGCCGGCGTAGCGTCGCGATGCCGACCCTCGTCATCAGGGATGTCCTCGAGCGCAAGGGCGACTCGCTCAAGCTCGAGGTGCTCACCGGCGACGCCGGCCTCGGCCGCGAAGTTTTGGTGGCCGAGGTGTCGAGTCCCGGGCTCGTCCTTGCCGGATTCACACGCCGCTTTGTCTCGGAGCGGTTGCACGTCCTGGGCGAGACGGAGATTGCCTATCTGGCATCTCTCACCGCCCAGCAGCGGAAACGGGCACTCGAGACGTTCATGAGCTACGAGCTCCCCTGTGTGTTCGTGTCGAAAGCGCAGGAGGTACCGCCCGAGCTCGTGGCCCTGGGCCAGGAGCGGGGCATTGCGGTGCTGCGGTCGCAACTCAGCACTGCCGAGTTCTATCGCCGAATCACGTCGTACCTGACCGAGATGTTCGCGCCGGCCACCCAGATACATGCCTCCATGGCCGACGTCTACGGCGTGGGCCTGCTCTTCATCGGTCGCTCGGGGATCGGGAAGAGCGAGTGCGTGCTCGATCTGGTGGAGCGAGGGCACCGGCTGGTCGCCGACGATGTGGTCCACATCTGCCTGCGCGGCGCCGGCGTCCTGATCGGGCAGTCGCACGAGCTGGCGCACCGGTACATGGAGATCCGCGGGATCGGGCTCGTCGACGTGATGGCGCTGTTCGGTGTCCGGTCAGTCCGGCAGCAGAAGCGAATCGAGGTGGTGGTCGAGCTGCAGGATTGGGAGAGCGCCCAACAAGAAGTGGAGCGCACGGGTCTGGACGGCCGCACCAGGACGATTCTCGGAGTCGAGTTACCCATGGTGACCATCCCGCTCAATCCGGGCAAGAACCTGACGGTGATCTGCGAAGTTGTGGCGATGAACCATCTGTTGCGGTACAGCGGGGTGGACGCTGCCCGGCAGTTCAACGACCGCCTCATCCAGCGCCTCGCCGAACAGGCGGAACTCAGGGAGTACCTGGCCGAAGACTATGAGTGAACCGCTTCGAGCCGTGATCGTGTCGCACGCGGGCATCGCGACGGCGCTGCTGGACGCGGTGCAGGGCATCGCGGGGGATGCCAGCGGGATCGTCGCGATCACGAACACTGGTGCGTCGCCCGACCGACTCTGTTCCGACATCCGCGCGGCCGTCGGCTCGGGCCCGGCGGTGGTGTTCGTCGATATGCCTGGCGGGAGCTGTCTCCATGCGACGCTCTCGGAGCTGCGGGCCCGGCCCGAGGTTGCCGTGGTGGCCGGCGTCAATCTCCCGATGCTCCTGGACTTCGCGTTTCACCGGGACCTCACGCCATCGGAGGCGGCTGAACGGGCCGTGGCCGCCGGCACCCGGGCAATCCGATCCGTGACCGTATCGGCAGGATGAGCATCGTCCTCACGCGGCTCGACGACCGGCTCATTCACGGGCAGGTGGTGGTCGGCTGGGTCCAACACCTCGGCGTGAGACGGATCGTGTTGATCGACGACGAGGTCCGATCCAACAGCTGGGAGCAGGAGCTGTACACGCTGGGCGTGCCGGGCGACGTCACCGTGGAGTTCGCTTCCGTGCCCGAGGCGGTCGCGGCCGTGCGCGAGTGGAATGCCGAGCCCACCAAGACCATCCTCCTCGCCGGGCGTGTCGACACGATCGTCCGGCTCTGTGAAGGCACCGACGTGATCCGCAAGATCAATGTCGGTGGCCTGCACGAGGGGGGCGAACGCACTCAGCGGCTCGCATTCGTCTACCTCACGGTCGACGAAGCGGAGCAATTGCGGCGGCTCCGTGAGCAGGGTGTCGAAGTCACCGCCCAAGACGTACCGACCACCAGTCCGGTTCCCTTGGAGAGCTGGGCATGACGCCCGAATGGGGATGGCTCGTGGTGTGGGGGACCGTCGTTGGCCTCGACCTGGTCAGCGTGGGCCAGTTCATGCTGGCGCGACCCCTGGTGGCGGGAACGGTAGCGGGCGCGATTCTGGGGGACCCGCTGGCCGGTGGGACGGTCGGAGCTATCCTCGAGCTGTTTGCCCTCGACGTCCTGCCTATCGGCGGCGTTCGCTATCCCGACTACGGCGTTGGAGCCGTGGCCGCCGCGGCGACGGCAGCGGGTGCACCTGGCGCACTCGGAACCGGATTGGCCGTCTGCGCCGGCCTCGTCGTGGCTTATGTGGGTGAGTGGATGATGTTCCTCATCCGGCAGGCGAACACGAGGGACGTTCGACGGCATCGCGACGCGTTGGATGCCGGCACCCCAGGGGCGGTGACGGCCTTTCATCTGCGCGGGCTCGCGCGGGACGTGGCGCGGTCCGCTGCCCTGACGGTGGGGGGGCTGGCGCTGGCGTGGGCGGTATACCGTTGGCCCCCCATCGCGGAGGTACGCGGGGCCGTGCTGGTGGGGATCGTCGTCATTGGTGCCGGTCTCGGAGCCGCCACCGCTGGGGTGCTTCGAGCCGTCGGCCAGACCGTGACCGTGCGATGGTTCGGCCTCGGCCTCATCGTGGGCGTCATCTGGACGCTCAGCCAATGACCCGGGGCCTCGGCGCGAGCTGGCTTCGGACGTTCCTGCTCCAGGCGTCGTTCAACTACGACCGCATGGTCGGAGTCGGGTGGGCGTGGGCCGTGGAGCCGCTCTTGCGGGGGCTGCCGGGCGGCCGTGACGGGAAGGCGTACCGGGCGGCTATGCGGCGCGCGGTCCGCTTCTTCAATGCGCATCCGTACCTGGCCGGGATGGCGGTCGGCGCCGTGGCGCGGGCGGAGCGGGACGGACTTCCTGCGGATCAGGTGGAGCGACTGCGCCATGCGTTGGTGGGCCCGCTGGGCTCGGTGGGGGACAAGCTCATCTGGGCCGGGGCGATGCCGGCCGCGGTGGGCCTCGGGCTCCTCGTGGCGGCACAGATCTCGCCGGTAGCGGGCGCGGTCGTATTTCTGCTAGGCTACAATGCAGTGCATCTGACGCTGCGCTGGTGGGCGCTACGCGAAGGATGGCGCCGGGGTAAGGACGTCTCCCGTGCGCTGACGGCCAAGGGCATCAAACGCGGCATGCGCGTGCTGGGTCCCATCGGGGCCCTGCTCGTCGGCTTGGCTATCCCCGTGCTGGGGGGATGGCTTGCCCGTGACTATGTTCTGGAGACGAAACTCAGTATTGCCCTGGTGGGTGCCCTCGGGGTGGCGTTTGCGCAGTGGATCCTGCCGGCGTTCCGGGGGCTCAGATTCGGACTCGTGGCGGCGGCAGTCGCCTTGCTCGTGGGGTGGCTGTCATGACGATCGAACGGACCACGACGATCCGCAATCGACTCGGACTGCATGCCCGGCCGGCAGCGGAGTTCGTAAAGGTGGCGGCGAAGTTTCAGTGCGAGATCTCGCTGGGCAAGGATGGCGTGTGGGTTAATGGCAAGAGCATCATGGGCGTGATGACGCTGGCGGCCGAATTCGGGAGTACGGTGACCGTGCGCGCGGAGGGCGAGGACGCGAAGGATGCCATCGAAGCGTTGGCGCGGTGCCTGACCCGGGAATACGTGGAGCAATGACGGAGTCGCGGCTGCTGAAGGGCGTCGGGGTCGCCCCCGGCATCAAGATTGGCACGGCTCGGGTGGTGCAGTGGGAGCTCCCAGCCGTGACCCGGAGCTTTGTGACGGCTGACGAAGTGCAGGGGGAAATCGAGCGTCTGCACGAATCCCTCGTGGCCGTACAGGTCTTACTCGAGGAGCTGCGCGTTCGCACCCGCGAGCGGGCCGGCACCGAGGAATCCAAGATCTTCGACGCCCAGATTCTCATGCTGCAGGACCCCGAGTTCCTGCGTGAGGTGGAGATCCTCATCCGGGACAACCACCTGTCGGCGGAGCGGGCATTCGAGTTCAAGACGCTCGAGATGCGGGCCATGTGGGCCCAGTCGTCGAGCTTTCAGCTCCGTCAGCGCGTTGCGGACATCTCCGGGATCCAAGTGCGTGTCCTGAACCACCTCATTGGCCGGTCGCTCGGCGACGCCATCCCTCGGATCGAGGAAACCCCGACCGTCGTGTTCACCAGAGAGCTCACGCCCGGGCTCACGGTGCAACTCGAGCGCGAGGACGTCGCCGGCCTCGCGAGTTCGGAGGGCGCACGAACCGCGCACGCCGCCATCCTGGCCCGCAGTCTCGGGATCCCGTGCGTCATGGGACTGATCGAAGGTTTCGATCGGGTACGAGACGGCATGACGGTGATTCTCGACGGGACGCACGGGATCGTGTTGCTGACTCCGACCGCGGAGGAAGTAGCCGCGGCCGAGGCCACGGAGCGGCTGCGCGTCGAGCTGGATCAGAAGCTCGAAGCAACCGTCGGGTTGCCCGCCGTTACGGTCGATGGTCGTCGGGTGGCGCTCCGCGGCAACGTCGATCTCCCTGAAGAACTGGACGGCACCGTGCATCATGGCGGCGAGGGTGTCGGACTGCTGCGCACCGAGTTTCTGGTCCTGGGTCGCACCGATCTCCCGACGGAGGACGAACAGGCCTCGTACTTCGAGCACGTCGCCAAGAGCTTTCCGAATCATCCGGTGGTCGTGCGCACCTACGATCTCGGCGGCGATAAATTCCCCGCGGCGTTCCGGACGGCCCCCGAAGCGAATCCGTATCTCGGGTGGCGGGCCATCCGGGTCTGTCTCGACCACCCGGAGCTGTTTCGAGCACAGATCCGAGCCGCCCTCCGGGCGCGAGCGCACGGCGACGTGCGGCTCATGATCCCCATGGTCACCCAGCTCGAAGAGATCACCTACACCCAGGAGCTCGTCGCGGAATCGGTGCGGCAGCTCGAGCAGGAGGGCGTGCTGGCAGCCACGTCGATCCCGCTCGGGGTGATGATCGAGACACCGGCGGCGGCCATCCTCGTGGATCAATTCGCCACCCGCTGCGACTTCATGAGCATTGGCACCAACGACCTGACCCAGTACACGCTGGCGCTGGATCGCGGCAACGCCAGACTCGCCGACCGCTTCAATCCGCACAACCCTGCCGTGCTGCAGCTGTTGGAGCGCATTGCGGACGGCGCGGCGCGATCCGGCATCGAAGTCAGTGTCTGTGGCGAGATGGCGTCCGATCCGATCTCGACGTTCCTCCTGCTGGGACTCGGCTACCGGGTGCTCAGCGTGTCCCCGCCGTCACTCCCGCTCGTGCGGTGGATCATTCGTCAGGTGGATACCGATGGGGCGGCTGCGGCAGCGAATGCGGCGCTGCTGGCCCCGACGAAGGACGAGGCCGAGGCGATCCTCGAGCGAGGTCTCGCGGAGTTCGTAGACGTCGAGCTCGTCAAGGGCGGGCGGTTGCCCACTATGGTGGGCTCCGCTAGGTTGAGAAGCTTCTCCACTGGACGGCTTTAACGGCGCGAACCGCATGACTCCTACGCGACATATCATTTCATCGGAATCCGTGACCGAGGGGCACCCAGACAAGATGGCCGACCAGATCTCCGACGGCATCTTGGACGGGATTCTGGCGCACGACCCGAGTGCACGGGTGGCGTGTGAGACCCTCGTCACGACCGGGATGGTCGTACTGGCGGGAGAGATCACGTCGTCGGTGCACCTCAGTGTCCCGGATCTCGTACGCTCGACGGTGGAGCGGATCGGCTACACCGACGCAGCGTATGGCTTCGATGCGAAGACATGTGCGGTGCTGACGGCCATCGACCCCCAGTCACCCGACATCGCCAGAGGCGTGGATACGGGTGGGGCGGGCGATCAGGGGATGATGTTCGGCTATGCCTGCGACGAGACGCAGGAACTGATGCCGATGCCCATCATGCTCGCTCACCGGCTGACGAAGCGACTGGCCGACGCACGCAAGACGGGAGCGCTGCCGTGGCTCAGGCCGGATGGAAAGAGCCAGGTGGCGGTCGAGTACGCCGATGGTCGACCCGTTGCCGTTCGCGCGGTTGTGGTTTCCACGCAACACGCCGAGTCGGTCTCCGATGCACAGATCCAAGAGGCGGTCAGGGAAGAGATCATTCGAAGCGTCCTGAGCGAATACCCGCTGGATACGGCCAATGTGAAGTTGTTCATCAATCCGACCGGACGCTTCGTGGTGGGCGGCCCGCAGGGCGACGCCGGCCTCACTGGTCGCAAGATCATCGTCGATACGTACGGTGGGGCTGCGCGACACGGAGGTGGTGCCTTCAGCGGGAAGGACCCGTCGAAGGTTGACCGGTCGGCGACGTACGCGGCCCGGTGGGTGGCCAAGACGGTCGTGGCCGCCGGACTGGCCCGTCGATGCGAGGTACAACTCGCCTATGCCATCGGCGTGAAAGAGCCGGTGTCGATCATGGTCGACACGTTTGGCACAGGGACGGAGCCTGACGATGTGCTGGAGGCTGGTGTTCGATCGGTGTTCGACCTCACGCCTGGCGGGATCGTCACGTCACTCGATCTCCTCAACCCCATCTATCAGGCGACGGCCGCCTACGGGCACTTCGGCCGCATGCCGCAGACCGTGGAGGCTCACGGCACACACGTGCGACTCTTCACGTGGGAAGATCCCACCCGCAGCGCCGATCTCCGCGAGGCGGTCAAGAACGCGGCGTAACGCCGCCTCCAGTAACCTGGACACACCAACCGTGAACCTCTGACCTCGACAAACCGTGACTGCCAAAACAACGCTGACTGATATCCCAAGCGACGTCAAAGACCTCAAGCTCGCCGATGAAGGTCGGCGCCGGACCGAGTGGGCCGAGCAGTTCATGCCCGTCCTGCGACAGATTCGGGCGCGATTCGAGAAACAGCGTCCGCTGAAGGGGAAAAAGCTCTCCGCGTGCCTCCACGTGACTACCGAGACGGCGAACCTCGCGATCGCCCTGAAAGCGGGCGGGGCCGATGTGGCGTTGTGCGCGTCCAACCCGCTCTCCACGCAGGACGACGTTGCCGCGCACCTCGTGCGCGATCACGACATCAAGGTGTTTGCCATCAAGGGCGAGGACAAAGAGACGTACTACGAGCACATCCTGGCCGCCCTCGTTCACCAGCCCGACGTGACCATGGACGACGGTGCCGACCTGGTGAGCGCCCTGCACATGATCGCTCTCGAGCGGCTCGACGATCTGGAACCGCCGGTGCGACGGTGGGTGGAGGGACTGAGTGCCCAGGAGCGCAAGAACGTGGTGGCACACCTCATCGGCTCGACGGAAGAGACCACCACCGGTGTCATTCGGTTGCGAGCCATGGCGGAAGAAGGAGTGCTCCAGTTCCCTGTGATTGCCGTCAACGATTCGCAGACGAAACACCTGTTCGATAACCGGTACGGCACCGGACAGTCGACCATGGACGGGATTCTCCGCGCCACGAACATCCTGCTGGCGGGGTCGACGGTCGTCGTGAGCGGGTACGGTTGGTGCGGTCGCGGTGTGGCGATGCGGGCGCGTGGGGCAGGGGCGGACGTGATCGTCACTGAGGTCGATGCCCTGCGGGCGCTCGAGGCGCGCATGGACGGCTATCGGGTCATGCCCATCGCCGCTGCCGCTCGGATCGGTGACTTGTTCGTCACCTTGACCGGGAACACGAGCGTGATCAGTGTCGAGCACATGCGCCTCATGAAGGACGGCGCGATCATCGCCAATTCCGGCCACTTCAACGTGGAACTCGACCTCGAGCACCTCGCCCAGGTCGCGAAGGGCCCGCGGAAGGTCCGGGGGTTCGTCGATGAGTGGTTGCTCGACGGGAAGCGATTGTTCGTGCTGGGCGAGGGACGGTTGATCAACCTCGCTGCGGCTGAGGGACACCCGGCGAGCGTGATGGACATGTCGTTCGCCAACCAGGCCCTCGCCGCTGAACATCTGATTGCACACGCGGGTACATTCGGTAAGGCCGTGCATCGTGTGCCCGTCGAGATCGATCGGCGGGTGGCGGAACTCAAGCTCGCGGCGATGGGGGTCGAGATCGATACCCTGACGCCGGCCCAGCGGAAGTACCTGGCGTCCTGGGATGCCGGTACGTGAGGCTCGATGATCGAAGTCAAGGTCGCCCATCTCGGTCTCGATCGTGCCACCAACACCCCGGTGGTCATCCTCCAAGAGAAGGAGGGTGAACGGGTCCTGCCGATTTGGATCGGCCCGTCCGAGGCGAGCGCGATCGCGATGGAGTTGGCCGGGGTGAAGTTCGCCAGACCCCTGACGCACGATCTCGTCAAACAGATCGTGATCGGACTCGGTGCCACCCTCTCGCGGGTGTTCATCTCGCAAGTCAAGGAAAACACGTATTTCGCTGAGTTACACCTACACCGCGACGACCACGTGATCCACATCGACGCTCGACCGTCGGACAGCATCGCGGTCGCGCTTCGTTTGAAGGCTCCGATCTTCACGCAGGACTCACTGCTGGAGCTCACGACCATCGACACGGTCGAGCCCATGAAGCCGGAGGGGGGCGAATTGGATGCCGACTCGCTCCGCTCGTATCTCGAGAACCTGGACCCCGAAGATTTCGGCAAGTTCACTCCGTAGCGTCCTCCTGCTCTCACTGGTAAGCCTGGGGGTCGGCGCCACCGTCGAGGCCCAGGGTGTTCGTGTGGTCGGGCGAGTGATCCGCATGGTCGACGGCGACTCGACGGCGCTCGGAGGACGGTGGGTCGTGCTGCACGCGGTGGGGCCGACGGAAGGAGCGGCCGTCGACTCGCAGCGGACCGATCGTTCCGGTCGGTACGCGATGCGGGTCAGCTCCGGCGACACCTCGGCCACCTACCTGACGAGTGTCGAGCACCAAAGCCTCGCGTATTTCAGCGAGCCGTTCGCGCTGCCGCGGTCTGGCGTGCAGACGGTT
Organism: Gemmatimonadales bacterium; assembly: GCA_041602035.1. Classification (GTDB taxonomy): domain Bacteria; phylum Gemmatimonadota; class Gemmatimonadetes; order Gemmatimonadales; family GWC2-71-9; genus JAOTVV01. The sequence continues at coordinate 39,562 of JBFIHA010000017.1, forward strand.
CCTCCTCTGGTCGTCTACGACACCTCGGCGGGCGGCCCGCCGATCGTCGTCGCCGAGCGCCACGTGCTCGTGCGCCGCCCGGAGTCCAACGGTCGGCGAGTGGTCGAGTTGTTCGTGCTGGTCAACCGCGGTCGCCATACCAGGGTCGCGGCAGACTCGATCACCCCCGTGTGGCAGGCAGCCATCACCCCGCTCGCCCGGGAATTCGAGATCGGTATGACCGACCTCGGTTCCGACGCGATCGAGTACCGGACCGACACGCTGTCGGTCTTTGCTCCGATTCCCCCCGGCGAGCGACAAGTGCTGGTTGGCTACCTACTTGGATCGGATGTCGATTCCATGGCGATCGTCGTTGATCAGCCGATCGAGCGTCTCAGCGTGCTGCTGGAAGACAGCTTGGCGTCGCTCGACGCGCCGGCCCTCTCCCTCCGGGGTGTGGAGAACCTCGATGGCACACCCCTCCGTCGCTACGGCGCCGAGTCGGTGGGGCCAGGAGGGACAATGACCGTGCGGTTCGGGGCCGGGCACCGCGCCGGGCCGTCCGTCGTGTGGTTCGTGGTACCCCTCGCCGCGATGGTCTTGTTTGGCGTGTTCGCCCTGTGGTGGCGCCGCGTTCGGGCCTCGCCGGCGCCCGTCGGCGGGGATCCGGCAGTGCTCGCGGCCGAGATCGCGGCGCTCGATGCTGCCCGTGCGACCATGGACGAGGAGACCTATCGTGCACGTCGGGCGGAGCTGAAGGCCCACCTCTCGGCCGCTCTGGCGCCGCCTACGACGCCACACTAGACTTCAATCGAGCAGTATGCAGCCATAGTCGCGATCGCGACGGCGGAAGCCCGGTGAGAGACCGGCGCGGCCCCGCCACTGTAACGGACACGATTGGCTGGCTCAGCAATGCCACTGGGAGACCGGGAAGGCGAGCCAGTCGTCCGAAGCCAGGAGACGCCACGCGGTCGCACCACCAGACGGATCCCTCGCGGGGGGGCAGGTGGACATGCGATTCAGCGATATCGTGAGAGCGTCCGCTCACTCTGCGACGGCCGAGACAGAGTGAGCGGTCTTGCCGTCCGCCCGTAGCGTCGCGTTCCTCGCGACCGCCCTGGTCCTCGCCTGTGGCGAGCAGCCGGAGGGGGGGACCGTGGTGGACCACGCCGGCCACCCGGTGCGGCTCGATTCGGTGCCGCAGCGCATCGTATCACTGTCACCGTCGCTCACCGAGATGGTGTTTGCCGTGGGCGCCGGCGAGCGTCTGGTAGGCCGCACAAAGTGGAGTGCCTATCCGCCTGAGGCCCAGGCGGTCCCCAGTGTCGGGGACGGACTTGATCCCAACCTCGAGATGGTCACCGCCCAGCGGCCCGATCTGGTCGTGTTCTACCACACGTCCGCCAACGCCCCCACTATTGCCCGCCTCGACCAGCTCGGCATCGCGTCCCTCAGCGTTCGGCTGGATCGACTGGACGATGTCTCGCCCGCGGTGAGGCTGCTGGGACGGGTCACAGGAGACAGTGCGCGGGCCGACTCACTTGCGGGCGCGTTCCAACGAGACCTCGATACCTGGCGCGGACGGGCGATCGAGCACCGGCTGGCGGTACTGTTGCTCGCGTGGGACGCACCGCCGATCGTGATCGGCGGGGGGAGCTTCCTGTCGGAGCTGGTTCAGCTCGCCGGCGGTCGCAACGTGTTCGATGATCTACTGCAGTCCTCGGCCACCGTAAGCATCGAGGCGATCGCCGCCCGAGCGCCGGATATCGTGCTGCTGGTGGAGGAAAGCGAGCCCGCCGTCGCCGGGCGGCCTGAGTGGGAGGCGGTGAGGGCGGTGCGTGAGCGGCGCTTCGTTCGCGTCCATGGATCAGAGTTCAGCTGGCCATCCCTCCGTGCCGGTCAGGCGGTCGCCCAACTGACCGCGGCCCTCACGACTGAAAAGCCGTGATGCGCTGGCTCGGGCTTATCACGGCGGTCGCGGTCGTCGTTCTGGGCGCGGTGGCGCTCGGTCCGGCATCACTCAGCGTGGGTGACGTGTGGCGTGGATTGGTGGGATCGGCCGAGGGTCCAACGGTGACCATCGTCCGTGACCTTCGGCTGCCGCGTGTGCTGCTCGCGTTTCTCGTCGGCGGTTCGCTTTCGGTCACCGGGGCGGCCCTGCAGGCCTTGGTTCGCAATCCGTTGGCGGACCCGTACCTCCTGGGTCTCTCGGGGGGTGCCGGCCTTGGCGCGGTCAGCGCCATCGCGCTGAGCTTGACCAGCCCGTGGGCCGTGCCCATCGCGGCGCTCGTCGGGGCTGTTGGCGCCATCCTGCTCGTCTATCGCGTGGCCGTGGTCACGGGCAGCGTGTTGGATACCCGCGTGCTGCTGCTCGGTGGCGTGGTGGTCGGCGCGTTCGCGGCGTCTGTAATGGGGGCGATCATGGCCCTGTCACCGGCCCCGGAGGTGCGGAACGCGCTCATGTGGCTACTGGGGAGCTTTGGGCGCGCGTCGTGGCAGGCGGTGGCGATCTTCGCCGCATACGCGGTGATCCCCCTCGCCTTGCTCTACACGTTGGCCCGGCCCCTCGATCTCCTGGCGTTGGGCGAAGAGCCCGCCCGATTCCTTGGGGCCGACGTCGAACGCGCCAAGCGACATCTGTACGTCACTGCGTCGGCACTCACGGCCGTTGCCGTCGCATTCGCGGGGATCATCGGATTCGTCGGGCTGGTGGTGCCGCACGCCGTGCGGCTCACGTGGGCCCGGCTCCACCGCTCGCTGCTTCCCGCCGCTTTTGTGGTGGGTGGAGCGCTCGTGGTGATCGCCGATGCCATTGCGCGAACAGCGTTTGCCCCACTCGAACTGCCGGTTGGCGTGGTCACGGCCCTGATCGGCGTTCCGGTGTTCGTACTGCTGGTGCGGCAATGGGCGAGTTGATCGTTCGCACTGAGGCCGTGCGGTTTCGGTACCCCGGTGCTGCCACCGACGCGGTGCGTGACCTCGCGCTCTCCGTCGCCCCGGGCGAGCTGGTCGGTATCGTCGGTCCGAATGGCAGCGGCAAGACGACATTGCTCCGCCTCGTCCTCGGCGTCCTGCGACCCACGTCTGGCACCGTGGAGGTCGCGGGACGCGCCGTGTCCCACTGGTCACGTCGCGATCTCGCCCGCCTGGTCGGCGTGGTAGCGCAACGGGAGGAGCCAATGTTCCCGCTTCGCGTGGATCAGACCGTCCTGTTCGGCCGTTACCCCCATCTCGGGTCACTCGGTGCGCCGCGACGCCGCGACCAGGACGCTGTCCAGAACGCACTCGAACGATGCGACGTGGCCAACCTCGCCGATCGTTGGGTGGACACGCTGTCGGGTGGAGAGTGGCAGCGCGTCCGCATTGCCCGTGCCCTGGCGCAGGAGCCCAAGGCCCTTGTGCTGGACGAGGCCACCGCCAACCTCGACATCCGGCATGAGATGGAGGTGTTCGAGCTGACTGCTCGGCTCGTCCGGCACGAGGGGATCGCCGCTATCGTGGTGACGCACCACGTGAATCTCGTGGCGCGTTACGCGGATCGCATTGTCGTGATGGATCGCGGCGTGGCCCGCGCGAGTGGCCCGCCCGACACCGTGCTGCGAAAGACGATTCTCGAAGACGTATTCGAGTGGCCGGTCGCCGTGACCAATTGGGGCGGCGTACCGCAATATGTACCGTTGCGGAAGGATGAGTCTGACAGAGAGGGGACAGCGTCATGAGATCGCGCACCGCATCTGCCTCGTGCAAGCCGCACCGCTGGGTCCCCGTGCTTGTCGCCACGATCGGGATGGCCGCCGGCGTCAGGAACGCGGCGGCGCAGGAGCCGGCAGACACCGTGCGGCTCGAGCCGGTGGTCGTGACGGCGAGCCGGAGACCGACGCCTCGCGAGGCGGAGCCCGCGACGGTCACCGTTCTGGAACGTCGTGATCTGGAAAGACTCGGGAGCCGGTCGCTCGCCGACGCGCTGCGCCAGGTGACCGGCGTCGAGCTGGCGCGGAACGGCTCGTTCGGGGGCGCTACGAGCCTGTTTGTGCGCGGTGGCGAGAGCGACTTCGTGAAGGTCATGATCGATGGCGTGTCCCTCAACGATCCCGGCGGCGCCATCGATCTCGCCGACCTCGGCCTCGACGCCGTCGAGCGGATCGAGATCGTGCGGGGACCCGTGAGCGTGCTCTACGGGTCGGATGCCGTGACCGGCGTCGTGCAGGTGTTCACTCGGCGAGGAGCGGAGCGGATGCGCTTCGATCTCGGCCTCCAGGCCGGCTCGTATGCGTCGCTCGATGCCACGGGAGGGCTCACCGGGCGTGCAGGCCCGGTAGGCTTCGCGATGACGTTCGCTGGAACGCGCACTGACGGGATCTACGACGTCAACAATGCATTCCGCACCTCGAGCTGGACGGGGCGGTTCACGACCCTGGCGGACGCCCGCACGGAGGTGACCCTGGCCATACGGTACGGTGGGAGTCGGTATCACTTCCCCACAGACGCGTCGGGAGCCGTGAGCGATCTGAATGCGTTTCAGGACCGCGATCGGCTTACCGCGACGCTCGAAGTCGGTCGTCGCTTCAGCACAGCGCTGGAGGGACACGTCACGGTGGCGTGGAGTCGGAGTGCCGGTGGCATCGACGACCCGGCGGACGGTCCGGCCGACACCCTGGGCTTCTATGCGTTCGTCAACGATCGTGCCGTTCGGCGGCGCAGCGCCGACCTGCGGCTGACAGCAGCGCCGGCCTCGTGGGCCGCGGTGACAACGGGTTGGTCGGTAGAGTGGCAGGACGAGCGAAGTGAGAGCGAATCGTGGAGCGAGTTCGGCCCCAGTGCCTCAACATTCAACGCGACGCGCCTGAGTCGTGGAGCGTACGGGCAAGTCCAGTTGACTCCGGCACCCGAGCTGGCACTGGTCGTCGGAAGCCGTGTCGATCGGAGCGACGTGTTCGGGACCTTCCTCTCGTATCGGGGTGGCATGAGTTATCGACTGCGGAGTGGCACACGGGTGCGCGCGTCGGTGGGGCGGGCGTTCAAGGAGCCGACCTTCTTCGAACAGTTCGCCGACGATCCGTTTGCCCGTGGCAACCCTACCCTTCGGCCCGAGCAGTCGCTGTTGTGGGAGGCGGGACTGGAGCAGAACGCGTTGGATGGTGCTGTCCTCGTGAGTGTGACCTATTTCGATCAGCGGTTCCGAGATCTGGTCCAGTACGTGTCCACCGCGGATCCGGCGGAGCCTAGCTACCTCAACGTCGGAGTGGCGACGGCGCGCGGCGTCGAGTTCGAAGCCGAGGTGCAAGTGCCACTCGGTCGGCTCAAGGGATCGTACACGCACCTTCGCACGGAGGTGGTCGACGCGGGAGCCGATGAGGGGTCGGGGTCGGCCTTTGTTGAGGGTGAGCGGCTGCTGCGGCGGCCCACACACGCCGCCCGACTCGCGATCATCGCGTCACTCGGCCGACGCGCGACGCTGTCAGGCACCCTGCGGTATGTCGGAGACCGCGACGATCGAGATTTCACATCGTTTCCCGCGGCGGCGGTGACGCTCTCCCCATATGCGGTGCTCGATCTGTCGGCGGAGGCCACGATCTGGGGCTCGGCGGCTAGCAGCCGGCGGCTGGCCATGACAGTCTCCGTGCGAGATCTCCTCGACCGGCAACCGGCCGACGTCTTCGGATTTCTGAGCCCTGGGCGAACCGTGATGGCCGGGGTGCGCGCCGCGTGGTAGCCGGGGACCACGGCGCGGGACGCGCCCCCATCCCCTAGCTTTCCCTCCATGGCACCGATCCGCACGCAGGCTCTCGTTCTGCACGCCTTTCCCTATGGCGAGACGTCAAAGATCGTGCGGTTGCTGACGCGGGATCACGGCGCACAGAGTGCCATTGCCAAGGGAGCACAGCGTCCCAAGAGCCCGTTCGGGGCACGACTGCAGGTGCTGAGTGAGGGGACCGCCCACGTGTACATCAAGCCGCATCGCGACCTCCACACGCTCGCCGACTTCGACGTGATCCGCCAGCACGAGGAACTCGCGCGGGATGTTAGGCGGTTTGCCGCTGCCGCGGCCCTGGCCGAACTCCTGATCAGACTGTGCCCCGCCGAGCCGCACCCCGAGATCTACGACCTGACGGTATCCGCTCTCGACCAGCTCGCCGCCGTCCCGGTCGCCGCGCTCGACCTCGCGAGCCTCTCGGTCATGTGGGCAACCGTCGAGGCGTTGGGGTTTGCGCCGCGCCGGGACGCCTGTGCCCGCGACGGCCGCCCGCTCCCGACCGGGGCAACGGTGTTCTCGGTGGCCGACGGTGGATTCCTTTGCACACGATGTGCGCGTGGCACGCGCGGCACGCGACTCGGTGCCGATGACCGCGAGGTGCTGGAACGGCTGATCGCCGGCGAGGTATCCGACATCGCGGCGCTCGGCGCCAAGCACGCCGCCGCGCACCGGCGGCTCCTCGTGCGATTCGTGGAACGCCACTTGGCTGAGGAGCGGGAGCTCAAGGCCCTGAGCCTGTGGCGGGAACTCGCATGATACGGCATGTCGTGATCGGCACGGCCGGACACGTGGACCACGGGAAGACGGCGTTGGTCAAGGCGCTGACCGGGGTCGATACCGATCGCTGGGAAGAGGAGAAGCGCCGAGGTATCACGATCGATCTCGGCTTCGCTCGTCTCGACCTGCCCGATGGCCTGGAGGCCAGCATCGTTGACGTTCCGGGCCACGAAGACTTCGTGCGCAACATGGTGGCGGGTGCGACCGGCATCGATGTGGCGCTCATGGTTGTGGCAGCCGACGAAGGGGTGATGCCGCAGACCGTGGAGCACCTCGCGATCCTCGAGTTCCTGGGGGTGCGAAGTGGGGTCGTGGCGATCACGAAGACCGACCTCGCGGACGAGGAATGGTTGGAGCTCGTCGAGAGTGACATCGCATCTCGCCTTGGCGGCTCCGTCGTGGCGTGGGAGAACCCGGTACGCTGCTCGGCCGTCGCGGGCCAGGGCCTCGAGCACCTGACCGCGGTGCTCGCTCGGGCGGCTTCGCGCGCCGCCGCCCGGTCGTCGGACGATCTCTTCCGCATGCCCGTCGACCGCGTCTTCAGCGTGGCGGGTGCCGGAACCGTCGTCACGGGCACGACGTGGAGTGGGACGGTAGCGGTAGGTCAGGAGGTCCGAATCCTCCCCGGCGATATCACGGCGCGCGTGCGATCGGTGGAGGTGCATGGAGCCACTCGGCCAGCCGCCGAGCCCGGCCGGCGAACGGCGCTCGCGCTTCCCGGCTTGGAGCGGTCGGCGGTGACCCGGGGCCACGTGGTCGTAACAGATCCTGCGTGGCGCGCGACGTCCGCGATCGATGTGACCGTGCATCTCCTGCCCGATGCCAAGCCCCTCACGCAGCGGACGCGGGTGCGGCTCCACCTCGGCACGTCGGAGGTCCTCGCCCGCGTCACGCCGGAGGCGGGGGACATCGCGTCTGGTAGCTCCGGCTCGGCTCGGCTGCGACTGGAAACGCCCGTCGTGGCGCGCTGGGGCGATCGGGGTGTGCTACGCTCTTACTCTCCGATGCGCACGATCGGCGGGTGCTTGGTGGCAGATCCATTGCCCGCACTCCGTCCACGACGGCCGCGGGGGCTGGAGCAACGGCTCAGTGGGGACCCTGCAGCGCGGCTGTCGGCGGTGGTCGGGGCCGCTGGTGACGATGGGGTGCGGTGGACAGATCTCCCGGTCCGCGTAGGGCTGCATCCCGCGTCGGTTGACCGCGTGGTGGGGGCCGCGGGCGATGCGCTGGTCCCCGTGGGTGACCGGTTGGTGCGCCGCTCGGTCGTGGCCGCCGCCGAAACGACCGCGCTGGCGGCGCTCCGGCACCACCATGACGAGCGTCCCCTCGATCCCGGCATGCCCCGAGAGCTCCTACGGGCCACGCAGCGATCGCCGACCCTGGCCGACCTCGTGCTCGAGCAGTTGGCCGCCCGCGGAACAATTGTCTTTGAGGGGGGGTGGGTCCGCCTGGCCGACTTCGCGCCGACACTGTCGCGGGATGCGGAGGCACTCGCGATGGCACTGCGGACCGCGCTGGAGCAGGCCGGACCGCAGGGACTCACCGAGCAGGAAATCGGGACGGTCGTGCCTCCCGATCGGGCTCGGGATCTGGCAGAGTATCTTGTGCGGCAACGCACAGCCACGAGAATCGGACGGGACCGATATTACGATCGTGGTGCGATCGAGCGGCTGAGGGCCGACGTGGTCGCGGCAATCCGAGAAATCGGTCGAGCGACCCCCGCAGAACTGCGTGATAGGACCGGACTTACACGGAAGTACCTGATTCCGGTTCTCGAGTGGCTCGACGGGCTCGGCGTGACCGTCCGAGACGGCGATGGCCGGCGTCTTGGCCCCGCGGCCGACCTGGCGGCGACCGACTCTTGACACACCTTGCGGTCGCGACCTAACTTCAAAAACGTCGGACAGATACGCACTCAAGCCAAAGGGGTAGCTCGCAACGAACATTTCCGTCAGATAGGAGCTGGTCATGAAGAGTCTGGCCTGGGCGGCCGTTGCGCTCGGGCTCCTGGTAGCTGCTCCGGCGGTCGCCCTGGCACAGCAGGGAGCGTCTGCACCGCAGGTCCAGCTACACAGGAATTACCCGAATCCGTTCAATCCGGAGACGACCATCCCGTTCACCCTGGACCAGGATCTCTGGGCCGGTGGACAGCAGCCTGTCGTCACGCTCCGGATCTACAACATCCTCGCACAGCTCGTCGCGATCCCCATGCTTCAGGGGTCCGGGGAGCCACTGGATAACGTGCAGCTCCAGTGGAATGGGACGGGTGAGTACGCAGCGTATTGGGACGGGAAAGTGCAAGGGACCAACCGCGAAGCGGCGTCGGGAGTCTACGTGTATCAACTCGTCGTGAACGGCAAGTCGTTCACGAAGAAGATGACCATCGTCAAGTAGGGAGCAACGCACGAGGAACTCAGACTCTGTCAGGATTTCAGGACGCGCCGGCTCTCAGGGTCGGCGCGTCTGTCTTTGTGGCGCATTGCTGCCAGGTTTGCGTAATTCGCCGGGCATGTGGCTTGCCCTTTCAGGAGCGGATTGGATGGTCCACCCGCAACCGATGTTGGGATTGCTGCCATGATTCGACCTGATCGCCTGACAGTGAAGGCCGGTGAAGCGGTCCAGAGCGCCGTGGCGCTGGCCACCGCGCGCGGCAACCCGGTCGTGAACGATGCCCATCTGTTTCTCGCCTTGCTGCAGCAGGACGAGGGGATCGTGGTGCCGGTATTACAAAAGGCCGGCGTCAGCGTCACGGAGCTGCGCGCCGAGGCCGAGCGGGAGTTGGATGGGCTCCCGCGACAGGAAGGTGGGGCGACACCCACCCCGGCGCGGGAGTTGAACGCTGCACTCGACCGAGCAGACCGCGTCGCGAAGGATCTCGGCGATGCGTACGTCTCGACTGAGCATCTGTTGATTGGCCTTGTTGAGGCCAAGGGGACGTCGGCCAAGGCGTTGCTCACCGCGAGAGGCGTCGACAAGGCGCAGTTGCTCGAGGCGCTGGACGGCGTGCGGGGCAGTCATCGGGTGACCGACGTGGACCCGGAACAGAAGTATCAGGCACTCGAACGGTTCACCCGAGATCTCACCGAGCTCGCACGGACGGGCAAACTCGATCCCGTAATCGGTCGCGATGACGAGATCCGTCGCGTCATGCAGGTGCTGTCGCGCCGGACCAAGAACAACCCGGTGCTCATCGGCGAGGCGGGTGTCGGCAAGACGGCCATTGTCGAAGGTCTCGCGCAGCGGATCGTCGACGGCGATGTGCCCGAGTCGCTGCGCGGCAAGCGGATCATCGTACTCGACATCGGTCAGTTGCTGGCCGGAGCAAAGTACCGCGGGGAGTTTGAGGAGCGTCTGAAGGCGGTGCTCAAGGAGGTTACGGGCAGGGAAGGGCAGTTCGTGGTTTTCATTGACGAGCTGCACACGCTCGTGGGCGCGGGAGCCGCTGAGGGTGCGGTCGATGCGTCGAACATGTTGAAGCCGGCCCTCGCCCGTGGCGAGCTCCACGTGGTCGGCGCCACGACCCTGGACGAGTACCGCAAACACGTCGAGAAGGACAAGGCGCTCGAGCGCCGGTTCCAACCGGTGTACGTGGGCGAGCCGTCGGTGGAGCACACTATCGCCATCCTAAGGGGACTGAAGGAGCGCTATGAGGTGCACCACGGCGTGCGCATCACCGACGCGGCCCTGGTGGCGGCCGCGACGCTGTCGGACCGCTATCTTGGCGAGCGGCACCTCCCCGACAAAGCGATCGACCTGGTCGATGAGGCGGCGAGTCGGCTGCGGATCGAGATCGATAGCCTGCCGCAGGAGATCGACGAGGTCGAGCGGCGCAAGATCCAGCTCCAGATCGAAGAGCAGGCGCTGACCCGTGAAAAGGACCGGGCCAGTCGAGACCGCCTGTCTGTCCTCCGCAAGGAGCTCTCGGAGCTCGAGGAACGGGCCCAGGCAATGAAGGCGCAGTGGCAGGCCGAAAAGGCCGCCATCACCACGATCCGAGAAACAAAAGCCGACCTGGAAGACGCGCGTCTCGAGGCCGAGCAGGCCACTCGCCGCGGCGATCTCCAGCGTGCTGCAGAGATCCGGTACGGGCGCGTGCCGCAACTCGAGGCCGACATCGAGTTGGAGAAGTCGCGCCTGGCCGAAATCCAGCAGAAGGCCAAGTACCTGAAGGAAGAAGTGGACGCCGAGGACGTCGCCGAGATCGTGGCACGATGGACTGGCATTCCGGTGAGTCGAATGCTCGAGTCGGAGCGGACGCGCCTGACGAAGCTCGAGGCTGAGTTGCATCGGCGGGTGGTCGGGCAGGACGAGGCAGTGACGGCCGTGGCCAACGCCGTGCGGCGCGCGCGTGCGGGCCTTCAGGACCCGAACCGGCCTGTGGGAAGCTTCATCTTCCTCGGGCCCACCGGTGTGGGCAAGACCGAGACGGCCCGAGCCCTCGCCGAGTTCCTGTTCGACGACGAGCGCGCCCTCGTGCGGCTCGACATGTCGGAGTACGGGGAGAAGCATTCGGTAGCCCGCATGCTCGGTGCTCCGCCGGGGTACGTCGGCTACGAAGAAGGCGGACAGCTCACCGAGGCAGTCCGTCGCCGACCCTACTCGGTTGTGCTGTTTGACGAAATCGAGAAGGCACACGCCGAGGTGTTCGACGTCCTGCTCCAGATCCTCGACGATGGACGGCTCACGGATGGCCAGGGCCGTACCGTGGACTTTCGAAATGCCGTGTTGATCATGACGTCCAACATCGGCGGCCAGTGGATTCTCGAGCTGGGCCGGGAGCACTGGGACGATGCCGAGCGTCGGGTTCTGGAGACGCTACGCCACCACTTCAAGCCGGAGTTCCTGAACCGCGTGGACGATGTCGTCGTGTTCCGGCCGCTCGCGCGCGATCACCTGCTGCGCATCGTGGATCTGCAACTCGAGCGGGTGGCGACGCTCGCTGCCGATCGCGGGCTCACCCTGGACGTCTCGGACCAGGCGAAGAGCGTGCTGGTGGACGAGGGCTACGATCCTCTGTACGGGGCTCGCCCGCTCAAGCGGGTGATCCAGCGGCGGCTCCAAAACCCCCTATCGCTCGCGCTGCTCGAGGGCGAGTACGCCGAGGGCGACACGGTGCGAGTCGACGTCGGATCGGACCGGGACTTGGTCTTCGAGCGGGTGCGCTCCGCCGCGGGTGCTGCATCGGGATCCACGCGTGTCAGTGCCTAAGCGGGGCGCACTGACCGAGGCCGACCGCACCGGGATGGAGGCGGCGCTGGCTGAGGCCCGCCTCGCCCGTGACGCGGGAGAGGTACCGGTCGGCGCCGCGGTGGGAGTAGACGGGCTGGTCGTGAGCCGTGCGCACAACGAGACGGTCGCGCGGCGCGACCCAACGCAGCACGCGGAGCTGCTTGCCATGCAGCGGGCTTCGGCAGCGACAGGCAGCGACCGACTGGAGGACGCGACGCTGTACGTAACGCTCGAGCCATGCGCGCAATGCGCGGGCGCGATCGTCCTGGCGCGCGTGGGGCGCGTCGTATTCGGCGCGTACGATCCGAAGGCGGGGATGGCTGGAAGCGTGGGCGATCTGCTTCGGCACCCGAGGCTCAATCACCGCCCCGAGGTGATGGGTGGCGTGATGGAAACCGACTGTGGTGAGCTGCTGCGCGACTTCTTCGAGGCCCGCCGGTGAATCGGAGGCGGCGGCTTGTCGCCGTCACGCGGCCCCCAACCGAAGCGCTGGCACGCTGCGAACTGACCCATCTCGACCGACAGCCCATCGACGCCGGGGTAGTCCTCTCGCAGCACCGCGCCTACGAAGCGTGTCTCTCCCGACTCGGTGCCGAAGTGGTGTCACTCGCGCCGGAGCCCGACCTGCCCGACTCCGTGTTTGTCGAAGACGTCGCGGTCGTGCTGGAGGAAGTGGCGATCATCACCCGTCCCGGTGCTGCATCACGCCGCCGCGAACGCGCATCCGTCGCCGACGCGCTGGCGCGGTACCGTCCCGTTCAGCGCATCCGGGCACCGGCGACGTTGGACGGCGGTGACGTGCTTCGGGTCGGGAGTGTGCTGTACGTCGGCGCGTCGACCCGCACCAACGCCGACGGCGTGGCACAGCTCGAGCAGATCGCGGCGCCGTTCGGCTACGACGTATGCTCGGTTGCGGTCACCGGCTGTCTCCACCTCAAATCCGCCTGCTCTCACGTGGGGGATGGCATCATCCTCGTCAATCGGAACTGGATCGACGCATCTCTGCTGCGGCCGGCGTCACTTGTCGATGTCCCGCTCGAGGAGCCGGCCGCCGCCAACACTGTGCTCGTGCGTGACACCGTGGTGCTCGCCGCCGGCTTCCCGCGTACCCTGGCCGTGCTCGAGAGCCTCGACCGGAAGGTCAAGACCGTCGATCTTTCCGAGCTGCGCAAAGCGGAAGCCGGCGGCAGCTGCATGAGCCTCATCTTCGAGGCGTGAGGAGTGAGCTATGGAACTGAACGGCGCGTGGCTGACGCCACTGGTGCTGCTGCCTGGAGTGGCGCTCTTGGTTCTCTCGACCTCGGCGCGGTACGCGCAGATCCACGAGGAGTTTCACCACCTCCTCGGCCACGCTGATGCCGATGTTGCGGCGCACGCAAGACAGCTCTGGCACAGGGCAGCGCTGTTCCGCGATGCCCTTGTTGGGCTGTACGTGAGCGTGGGTCTCCTAGCGATCGCAGGGACCGTCGGTGGAGTCACGAGCCTGTGGTTCGCAGAAAGCGCGTGGCTAGTGCTCGCGCTCACGGTGGGCGGCGTACTCGCCGTCGTGTTCAGCTCCGTGCAACTGATCCGTGAGTCGGCGCTCTCGCTCGATGTGCTGCGGCGACACCGCGATCACCTCGTAGGGGGGTAAGCTGGGAGCCGGGGGCAGGCGCCGCGGCCTGAGCCCCGGCTCGCTGCGGCGCGTCTACTGCACGAACTCGGGTCTGACGGTCAGGATCACGGTTCCGCCGCCACTCGCCAACTGCGCGTTCCCGACGACGATCGTCTGACCCACCCGGGCGTTCACCGTGGTTTCCAGGGCGCCGCGGTACGGATTGCGAATCCCCACGCGAAGCTCCACGCTGCCCGAGTCACCGAACGTCCGTACCGTGCCGATGTTGGCGGTGATCATCCACGCGTTGCCGTCGGGGTCGGTCGCCGCAATGTCGCCGACCGCCTGCTCGATGTGACTGCCTTCGGTCCCGCCGATGACGGCGTCGTTCAGCAATCGATATCGCTGATACTTGAACAGCTTGCGCAACTCGGCCTCGACCTCGGCGATGGCCGCATCGACCGCCTGCGTGGGGCCGCGGTCACTTGCCTCGATGATCTGGAAATGCAGCCGCACGCCCGGCTTGGGGCGATCGAACTCCGTCAATACGCGGGAGATTCGTGCGAGGTTGTCGTCCGTCTCACGCACCGTGAGCGTGTTGCCCACGTGACTCACCCGACCCGGCGCTCCCTCCCGATCGTAGTACACGTACGGGTCGATCAACTGCGCCGCCTCCTCAGCGTCCAAGTGCTGGAGCTGGAAGGTCTGCGTGTCCAGCCGATCCAACGCCGACCCACCGCACGCCGCGAAGGACGTGAGCAACGCAAGGCTCAGGATCTGCGATGTCTGCATGATGTTTTCCCTCGCTCTAGAAGAACCACACCACCACGATGTTGGGGTTGTCCGTGCCGAACACCGCGACGTTGGTCCCCATGGGTTGATCCACCAATGGGCCGGGGGTCTGGGCCGCACGGGTTGCTGGGACGATTTCTGTGCCGCGGTATGCCGTGTCCGACATGAACAGCACGGCCGCGAGTCCCGCGGCAGCGAGGGCCGGCACCGCCACGATCCAGCGCCGCCGCCCTCTCTTCGCTGTGTGCCGCACCGTCACGCCCGGGTGGCGTGACGCCGCGCTGGCAACGAGTGCGCGCCGAAGGGCATCCGTGTGCTCCACAATGGCGGCGGCCGCGGCGGCGCATCCGGAACAGTCTCGGAGGTGTCGCGACACCTCGGTCGCGTGACCTCCCACGAGCTCGCTCGGGTCGGCAATCAGCAACGCCTGACGCGCATCGGTGCATTTCATGTCCGGTGATCCTCCACGAGCGCCGGATACCGCTCCAGGATGCGGCTCCGGATCGTCTTCCGAGCGCGGAACAGGTGCGCGCGGACCGTGTTGGGGTTGATGGCCAGCAACGCGCTCGCCTCGGACGGTGTCATGCCTTGCAGGTCCACGAGGTCGAACACCTCCCGCTGCATGCGGGGAAGCTCCCGGAACTGCACCATGATCGCCTCCACCGTGTCGGCCTGGTGTAGGGTGTCGGCCGGATCGGGTACCTCAGCGGCGGCCTCGATCATGGCTGCGTCCACGCGTTCGCCGAGCTTCGAGCGGCGCCGCTGTCGCCGCTGGTGGTTGACGGCTACGTTCCGGGTCACGCGATACAGCCAGGTCGTGAACCGGGACTCCGACCGGTAGCGACCGAGGCCCGCGTGCAGGCGCAGCAGCACGTCCTGCGCGACGTCGTCAGCGTCGTCGGGGTGTCCGGTCTGCGCCAGCGCCCAACGGTACACCTGCGCATGACACTCGTCGGCCAACTCATTGAACGCATCTCGGTCTCCGGCCTGGGACCGTCTCACCAGCGGTTCCAGCCGTGCGTTGAGCCGTTCGAGCTCGCTCACGGGTGATTCCGGTCCGCCCGCATTACACGCATGAGACGCTGGGGACGGCGCCGGCGTTTACCGACGACGACCCCGCGACCGGTCAGACCAGCCGCGGGGCCATAGGGAAGGGGTGAAACGTGAAGCACAAAATGTGTGCTTTGAGCAGCGGTGAGCTGGACAAGCTCGGTCACATCTCACACTTCACGTTCCACCTTTTCTCTCGATATCGATCTTCCCGCTTCCCGCCTCCCGCCCTTTCCCCTTTCCCGCTTCTCGCTTCTCGTCTCTCGCTAAACGACCTCCACCCCCGTCCTCGACCGGTTCAGCATCGCGTTGGCCTCGGCGGTCGGTAGCCCGAAGACCGCCGTGGCAGCCGCGTCGGCCGCGAGGCACGTGGGGCCGCGCACCGTCACGCTGTGCACTGCGGTTTCGCGGGGTGCGCCGGTCGTGGGGTCCAGCAGGTGATGATAGGTGCGACCTTGGTGACGGAAGGCGCGCAAATAATCTCCGGACGTTGCCACGGCGGCGTCGGTCACCGCGATCTTCCCAGACAGCGTGCGGGGATCGTCCGGAGACCGGATACCGACCATCCACGGGTCGTCATCCTCCGACGTGCCAAGCGCGTAGAGATCGCCACCGACATTCACCAGGCCTCGCCCGATACCCCATTCCCTGAGCGCTGCCACCGCCCGATCCACCCCGTACCCCTTGCCGATGCCGCCGAGGTCGATGGCCACGTCGGGATCGGTGAATCGCACGCTGGGCAAGACGCCACGGCGATCCAGGTCCAGCCCCCGATACAGAGCGCGGCCGGCGAGGCGGCGAACGTCCGCCTCGGCGGGCGGTGCCGATCGGTGCTCCACGTCCCAGAGGACCACTGCCCGAGCCAGACACGGGTCGAATCTGCCGTCACTCCGTTCGGCCCACCGCAGGGCCTCGGAGAGCACGAATCCCGTGTCTTCCGACACTGCCACGGCATCCCATGCGGCCGACGTGTTGGCCCGGCCGACGTCCGACGTCGCCGTGAACCGCGTCATCAGGCGCTCGGTGCGCCGCAACGCCGCGAAGGCTGCGTCGATGGCGGCGTGGGCATAGTGTGGGTCGCCGTGCACCACGCCGACCTCCGCGACGGTCCCCATCACGGGAATGGTCCGGCGCACCAAGCGCGAGCGCTGCCCGCGCAGGAACGGCACCACGCCGACCACGAACGCGCCGACGCCGAGGGCAATCACGTCGCGCCGAGTGGGGTGATGCCCGAGGGGGTTACCCGGTTCCATGGGATGTCTCCGATTGCTCATGGACCAACTCACAGGTGTAGCAGTTGTGACCATCGGACTTGAGCCCACAGGAGGCGCAGCGGTCTTGGTGGCCCTTACGGTTCATCAGGCCGAACACGATCGCGAGCACGACCAGTCCGAGGATTCCGAGGACTTCGTTCATGACGCGCTCAACAGGCCGGCGAAGCCCATGAAGGCGAGCGACAGGCTCCCGGCGATGATCAGCACCAGTGCCATACCTTTGGCGAGGGCGGGGACGTCCGCCATCTCGCTCGACTCGCGAATCGATGCCATCAGGACCAGGGCGAGCATCAGGCCGAGCCCGCCACCGATGGCGAAGAACAGTCCCTCGACGAGGTTGTAGCCCCGGTTGGTTTGGAAGATGGCGAGCCCGAGGATCGCGCAGTTGGTGGTGATGAGCGGCAGGTAGATCCCGAGCTGCCGGAACAGCACAGGGCTCACCTTCTTGATCACCATCTCCACGATCTGCACCAGCGACGCGATCACCACGATGAACGAGATCAGTCGCAGATACGGCGCGTAGGGGAGGATGAACGTATTGAGGAACCACGCACACACCGAGGCAATCACGAGCACGAAGATGTCAGCCAATCCGAGGCGGAGGGCCGTGGCCACCCGGGCCGACACCCCCATGAACGGACACAGGCCCAGGAAGTAGGCGAGGGTGAAGTTGTTCACCACCATCGCTGACAGCAGGATCCAGAACAGCTCGCCCATCAGGCTGCCTCCTCCCGCGCCCCCACGCCATGTGGCCACTCCCGCACCCGCGCGCGCTCCACTCGTCGCTTCTCGATCCATCCGAACAGGAGCAGCCAGAAGCCAAGGGTGAGAAAGCCACCGGGCGGCAGTATGAAGATGACCCACGGCTCGAACGGCCCGGGGATGACCTTCATGCCCATAAACGTGCCGGCGCCGAGCACTTCGCGGATCGATCCCATCATCAGCATCGCGATGATGAACCCGAACCCAGTGCCGAACGCATCGAGCAGCGAGCGGCCCACCGGCTGCTTCGAGGCGAACGCCTCCTGGCGACCCAGGATCATGCAGTTCACCACAATCAGCGCCACGAAGGCGCCGAGCGCCTTGTGGATATCGGGCTCGAGGGCCTCGAGCGTCATGTCGGCCACCGTCACGAATGTGGCGATGATCAGGATGTACGTGGAAATCCGCACCTCGCCCGGTATGGCCTTCTTGACGATCGACACCAGCAGACTCGATCCGGTGAGCACGAAGAACGTCGCGATGCCCATGACGAGCGAGTTTTCGACCGTATTGCTCACCGCCAGCGCGGGGCACAGGCCGAGCATCTGGATCAGGACCGGGTTCTCGCGCCAAATACCGCGGAAGAAGTCCTGCTGCGGCGTCGTCTTGCTCATTGGGCGACTTCCGCGATCGCCGGACGCGCGGCGGCGGCCTGATACGAGTCGAGCATCGGTCCC
>JBFIHA010000018.1:0-52985 GCA_041602035.1 Gemmatimonadales bacterium
TTACCGTCCCCCGCATGCTTCGCCTCGGCATCGTTGGCCTGCCCAACGTCGGAAAATCCACGCTGTTCAACGCGCTCACCTCGTCGAACGCCGCCCCGGCCGAGAATTACCCATTCTGCACCGTCGAGCCGAACGTCGGCGTGGTGGAGGTCCCCGACCCACGCCTCGACGCGCTTCTTGCCGTCGTAGGTCCAAAGCGCCGAGTGCCGGCCGTGGTCGAGTTCCTGGACATCGCCGGTCTGGTGGAGGGGGCGAGCGTCGGGGAGGGCCTCGGCAACCAGTTCCTGGCTCATATACGCGGTGTGGATGCGATCGTGCACGTCGTTCGGTGTTTCGCCGACACGGACGTGCTGCATGTGACGGGAACGGTGGATCCGGTGCGCGACCACGACATCATCACGGCAGAGCTGGCGCTCGCCGACCTCGCCATCGTTGAGCGCCGCCTCGAGAAGGCTCGCAAGACCGCTCGGGCCGGCGACGAGGCTGCCGCGGACGAGGTCGTCACGCTGGAGCGGGCGGTGGAGGAGCTCAACGCCGGCCGGGGGGCCCGCGAGGCGGGTGAGGACGAGGAGGCGATCCGCTATCTCCGGGGCCTCGGTCTGCTCACATCGAAGCCTATCCTCTACGCCGCCAACGTGAACGAAGCCGACCTCTCCACCGGGGGCGGGGTCTGGGTTGAGCGCCTTCGGGCAGCCGTGCAGGCACATCACGAGGACGCCCTCGTCATTCCGTTTGCGGCCAAACTCGAGGCAGAGCTGACGGATTTGCATCCCGTCGAGCGGCGGGAATTTCTCGCCGAGTCGGGCATCGCCGAGCCGGGTCTGGACCGCCTCATCCACGCCGGGTATCGCCTGCTTGGGCTGGAGACGTTCTTCACGGTCGGCGAGCACGAGGTCAGAGCCTGGACGATCCGCCAGGGGTCGACCGCTTTCGAGGCCGCCGGCGAGATTCACACCGATTTCCAGCGGGGATTCATCAGGGCCGAAACGATCGGCGTGGACGCGTTCGTCGCGGCAGGGTCGTACAAGGCGGCGCGCGAGCACGGTCAGATCCGGAGCGAGGGGCGAGACTACCTGGTGCAGGACGGCGACGTGCTCCTGTTCCGCTTCAATGTCTAGGCGGTTGTGGCCGGATTGCCCCTCCCGTTCCGGGGGGCGGTGGCTATATTGCGAGGTTCCAACAACCTACTCCGCCCGGCACCGGGCGGGGTCACGAGACCACAGGATGGTGCCATGACACGCGAGTACGAGATCGTCTACATCTTCGACAGTACGCTCGAAGAGGCGCAGGTCAACGAGCGCCTCGAGCGGTTCCATGGGCTGCTGCGCGGCCCGGAGTCCCCCGAACCGGTCACCAACGTTCATCACTGGGGCAAGCGCACCCTGGCCTATGCCATTGCGGGGCGCGAAGTCGGCTACTACGTGGTCGCGCGGTTCGAGACGCAGCCGGACAAGCTCCCCGAACTCGAACGGGCGATCAAGCTCGACGAGAGCGTGATCCGGCATCTGATCGTGCTGGATGAGGGGTTGGCGCCCGTGGGCGCGACCGCGGAACTCAAGGACCGCGATGACGACGACAATGGCGACTCCGATGGGGAGGACGACGAATGAGACGCGGTCCCAAGACCTGCCCCGTCTGTGAGAGCGGCGTTCGCGTCGTGGATTACAAGGACGAGCGCATGCTGGCACGGTTTCTGACCGAGCGCGGCAAGATCATTCCCAGCCGTCTCTCCGGTATGTGCGCCCGGCACCAACGCCAAATGGGCCGGGCCATCAAGCGCGCCCGACACATCGCGCTGGTCCCCTTCATTCGGGGTTACGGCCGCTAGCATGCCACTCCAGTCCGAGCGGGCGCCGCAAGGCGGGCTCGGGCACTTGATTGTCGGTGGAATCGCGTTCGTCATCGTGGCCCCACTGGGCCTCGCCGCCATTCCACTCGCAGCGCTTCTGCTGGTGTCCCATCCTCGTACCACCGCCGAAGTCGTGGCCGCGGGAGCGTGCGCCGGTTTCGGGGTGTGGTGGCTCGCGATCCCGGGAGAGCTGCCCGATCAGGTGCTCCGTGCCGGCGTGATCTCGGCCAGCGCCCTGTACGTAATGGCGACGCTCTGGACGCGGCTCTCGTTCACCCACCGAGCCCTCGGCGCGATTGCAGTGGCGGGGGCCGGAATCACCGGGCTGCTGGCTGTCCTGGGTTCGTCATGGGGTGAACTGCAGTGGTGGGTCGAGTTCCGCGCCGGGCAAGCGGCCCGGCAACTCCTAGGGGCGATCGCTGCCGCCGGCGAGCGGTCCGGGATCTTCGCCCCATCGGGGGCACAGATCGAAACGTTCGAGCAGGGGCTGCAGACCATGACCCATCTGCTCGGCGACTTCTTTCCGGCGATCAGCGCGCTCCAACTGCTGGCGGGTCTGATCCTGGCCACGGCGACCTACGCGAGGCTGGCGCGTCGGCCGGTGGGTCGGCTTGCGGAGCCATTTCGGGATTTCCGCTTCACCGAGCACCTCGGCTGGATCGCTGTCGCAGCCTTGGTCGTGGTCGTGATCCCGAGACTGTCCGCGGGCGAGCTCCCGGCGGCCAACCTCCTGCTCATCGTTGCGGTTCTCTACGCCCTGCGGGGAGCCGCCGTGCTCGCATTCGGTCTGGCTGTTGCCGGGGGCGGCGGGTTCTTTCTCTGGGCCGCGTTTGGTGTGATCTTGTTCTTGATGCTGCCCGTCGTGGTGGGGGGAGCCATTCTCCTTGGCGTCCTCGATGCGGGCTTGGACCTCAGACGGCGGTGGCGGTCCACCGCTAACGGATGAACGATGGAAGTCATTCTCAGGGATAGCATTCCAAACGTCGGCCGGGTCGGCGAGGTGGTACGCGTGAAGGACGGATACGCACGTAACTACTTGCTGCCACGCGGCTTGGCCTACCCGGCCACCGAGGCCTACAAGCGACGGATCGCGAGCGAGGCCAAGCGGCGTATCGCCCAACTCGCCGACCAACAGTCCGGCGCCGAGGCCGTGGCGGCCGAACTCGCTCCGCTCGAGCTGCATTTCACCGCCAAGGCGGGTGAAGGAGACCGGCTGTTCGGCTCGATTACCTCCGCCGACATCGCCGCCCGTCTCCACGAGAAGGGCTATCAGATCGACAAGCGGTCCATTGAAATCGCCGAGCCCATCAAGATGATTGGCGTCTATCAAGTGCCAATCCGACTCCATCCGGAGGTCCGAGCGGAGATTCGGGTCTGGGTCGTCAAGGAGGAATGACCGGGATCGCCGCCATGGGCATCGTCTACCTCGACGGCCAGCGGCTGCGTCGCACGCTGCTCGCCGCCGCCGATTGGGTAGATGCCGGTCGCGACGAGCTGAACCGGATCAACGTCTTTCCGGTTCCGGACGGCGACACGGGCACCAACTTTGCCATGACCCTTCGGGCAGCTGCCGAGGGTGTGCGTCCGCTCCATGAGGGTGACCTGCCGCAGATAGCGAAGGCCATGGCCAACGCCTGCGTCATGGGTGCGCGCGGTAACTCGGGCATGCTGCTGTCACACTTCCTGCTCGGCTTTGGTGAGGGATTGGGACATCTCCGCGTCGCCAAAGCGCGCGACCTGGCCCGGGCGATGCGCCTCGGCGCCGAACGGCTCTACCAGTCGCTCGACGAGCCCGTCGAAGGAACGATTCTCACCGTCACCCGCGACACGGCCGAGGCGGCCGAGTCCGCCGCCGAAGGAACGTCCAACCTCCGCGACTTCATGCGTCACGTGCTGCATCGGGCGGAGGAGTCACTGCGACGGACCCCCGAGCTGCTCAGCGCGCTGAAGGACGCCGGCGTGGTCGATGCCGGCGCCAAAGCGTTCGTGCGGGTAATCGAGGGGATCGTGCGGCTCATGGAGGGTGATCCCATTATGCCCGCCACGTGGACGGCAGAGGTCCAGGTGCCGGACGCGGCCGCAGAGGCGATGGTGGATCCGGACCGCGACTATCAGTTCTGCACCGAAGCCCTGGTGCGGGGATCGGGGTTCGCGCCGTCCATGGAACTGCGCCGCGAGCTGCGGCGGTTCGGCGGGTCCATTGTGGTGCTGGCCACGAGCGATCTTCTCAAGCTGCACATTCACACCGACACGCCTGACGAGGTGTTCGCGCTGGCCGCGAGTTGGGGCACGCTGGAAACCACCAAGGCCGACGACATGCGGGTCCAGCATGCCGGGGCGCACCATGGCGTGCACCGTCGGGTCACGGTCGTCACGGATTCGTCGTGCGACCTGACCGACCGCACGCTCGACGATCACGGGATGGTGGTGGTCCCGCTGCAGGTGATTTCGGGTCCGCAGACCTATCAAGACCGTATTGACATCCAGGGCGCCGAGGTCTACGAGCGGATGCGCGAGAAGGAGATCTTCACAACCTCCCAGCCAACGCCAGCCGCCTTCATGCGGGCCTTCGACGACGCCAAGTCCAACGCCGATAAGGTCATCGGCCTGTTCGTCGCGGGAGCGCTCTCGGGGACGATGGCTTCCGCACAGGCGGCAGTCCGGGCGCGAAAGCTCGAGGACCGAGTGTCGATCGTCGACTCCCGGTCGGCGTCGTTGGGTTTGGGCATGCTGGCACTCCGAGCGACCGAACTGGCCGACGCAGGCTGGTCGGTGGCGGCGATCACACAGGAGCTGACGGCCATCCGCGACCGGTCGGGAGCGCTATTTACCGTCGACACGTTCGAAAACCTGCTGCGATCGGGGCGGGTGACGCGCGGACGCGCATGGCTCGGCGGCCTCCTCGACATCAAGCCGATCCTGGAGCTCGATCCCGACGGCCGAGTCGTGCCGCTCGATCGGGTGCGGGGACGTGACGCGGTGTTGCCGCGTGTCCTCGTGCATCTCGAGAAGCGACTCACGCCCAGACCGTCGTCGTTCCGCCTGGCCGTCGTCCACGCGGGCATTCCGGACTTCGCGGCCACCCTCCGCTCCGACCTGATTCGTCGCTTCGAGCCACGGGACTGCTTCATCAATCACATCACCGCCGCGTTGGGCGTGCACACCGGACTGGGGGCGTGGGGCATCTTCTACCAGATCGAGGATCCCGCCCCCTCGCGCACCGGGGAACCATTTCCATCACCATCGGCTACGAAACGGTAACACCTGAGGCTCGCCGGGAGCTCCGGCTTGCCGTCCGTGCACTCGAGGAGCACAAGGCGGTAGACGTCCTCGTTCTCGATTTGCGCCGCGTGAGCAATGCCGCCGATTTCTTCGTGATCGCCTCGGGCACGTCGGATACCCACGTCCGCACGCTGGCGGAGCGGACCCTGGAGGCGATCGAGGCCGGGGGTGGAGGGGCCCATCATGTCGAAGGAGTCCGTGCCGGTCGCTGGGCGCTCCTCGACCTCGTCAACATCGTGGTGCACGTGTTCCACCCGACCCTACGCCAGTACTATCAGCTGGAACGGCTCTGGTCGGACGCACCCGTGCTCTCGGCCGAGCTCGTGGGATAGCGTCGATGCGCCGGATCGCCGCGATCGCCTGGTTGATGCTCCTCACCGCTGTGGGACGGGCCGACGCTCAATACTTCGGCCGCAATCAGGTCCAGTACCGCGACCTTCAGTTCTCGGTCATCGAGACCGAGCATTTTGACGTCCACTACTACGAGGAGGAACGGGACGCCGCCATGAGCGCGGCGCGCATGCTAGAGCGGGCATACGCCCGCTTTTCGCGGATTCTCAACCACCGATACCGCGAACGTCAGCCAGTCATCCTGTTTCAGTCGCACAGCGAGTTCCAGCAGAACAACATCAGCCCGGTTGACGAGGCCACGGGCGGATTCACCGAATTCCTGCGACACCGGATGCTCTTACCGTTCACCGGCTCGATGTCCGACTTCCAGCACGTGCTCGAGCACGAACTCGCTCACCAGTTCCAGATCGACATCTTCGCTCGCGGTCGGATCGGCGCTGGCGTCCAGCGCCTCGTCGCCGTCAATCCGCCGCTCTGGTTCATGGAAGGCATGGCGGAGTATCTGTCGAGCGGCCCGATCACCCCGCAGACGGCGGTCTGGGTGCGGGACGCGGCTATCGAGCGCGGGCTGCCCGACCTCGACCAGCTCACCTACGATCCGAGCTACTTCCCGTACCGATTCGGACACGCGTTCTGGTCGTATGTGGCCGAACGATGGGGCGAGGAGGCCATCGGCGAGATTCTGCACGCCGCGGGCGCCGTGGGGATCGCACCGGCGTTCCGGCGTGTCGTGGGCATCGATCTCGACGACGTGGTAGACGAGTGGCACGATGCCATTCAGCGCACGTACTTGCCGCAGATCGCGCATTTGCAGCAAGCGCGACAGGTCGGACGACCCGTGCTCACCAAGACGCGCTCGAGAGGCCGCGTGCACATCTCACCCGCGATCTCGCCCGATGGACGGCACATCGTCTACCTGTCGGAGGGCAGCTCCTATTTCATCGACCTGTACCTCGCCGACGCCGGAACGGGCCGGCCTGTCGATCGGTTGATTCGGAGCGCGTTCAGCACCGATTTCGAGAGCCTACGGTTCCTGAACTCCGTGGGAAGCTGGTCACCGGACGGTCGCCTGTTCGCCTTTGCGGCGCAGCGCGGTGGTCGCGACGACCTGGTGATCTTCGACATCGAGCGTCGACGAGTCCACCGCCGCATCCCCGTCGCGCTCTCCGGAATCACCACGCCGTCGTGGTCGCCCGACGGGTCCCGCCTCGTGTTCACCGGGTACCAGGGCGGATACTCCGACCTCTACGTCATCGACTCGACTGGCGACAATCTCCACCAACTGACGCACGACCCGTACGCCGACCTCCATCCCGCGTGGTCGCCCGACGGACGGGCCATCGCGTTCGTCACGGATCGCGGGCCGGACACGGATCTGGATCGGCTCCGCTTCGGACCGCTCGCGGTGGCGCTGTATCACGTGGCTGAACAACGCATCGAGCTCCTGGCGGGCATGGAAGGTACCAACCTCAATCCCCAGTGGGCACCGGATGGGGCGTCGATCGCCTTCGTGTCCGACCGGAGTGGCATTCCAAACCTATTCCTGTATGAATTGGCAGAACACCAGACCTACCAGCTGACCAACGTGTTCACCGGTGTAACGGGGGTAACCCCGCTCTCGCCGGTCATCTCCTGGTCCGCGGGGACCGATCGCCTGGTGTTCACGTATTTCGAGCAGAACGGGTTCAACGTGTACGGCATCGACAACCCCCGGGGCCTCAAAGGGGACCCGTGGGACCCGGCTGGGCCGCGGCCGATGGTGGCGTCGCTGCTCTCCGCGTCCCCCGCTGCTCGCACGGCACGCACCGCGGACCGCGTCGCCGCGCAAGCCGATACGTCCGATCCGGGCGCACGTGACCGAGCTCCGACAAAGCCGCTCGTGACGGGCCGGTCCTTCTACCGCTCGGCGGGAGCGCTCCGGACGGCCGACAGTCTCGGAGTCGAGGGAGATTCCGCACCGGCCCTGCCATCGGTGGCGGCGATGCTCGACAGCCTGAGCATACGGCTCCCCGCGGCAGACGAGTTCTCCGTGCGGCGGTATCGCGCACGCCTCTCGCCCGACTACGTCGTGCAGCCCACGGTGGGGTACGTCCGGGACAACTTCGGGAGCGGGCTCTACGGCGGCACCGCGATCTCACTCTCGGACATGCTCGGCAATCACCGCATGCTCTTCGCCGGGCAGATCAACGGCCGCATCGATGAGGCCCAGATCCTGGCGGCCTACGCCAACTTGACCCATCGGGTAAACTGGGCCGTCGGGGTCGCGCAGACCCCGTACTTCTACTACACGGACTCCGGGTTCACCGTCGATTCCACCGGAGCACCGGCGCTGCGGACTCGTCTGGAGCGATACGTGGTGCGCGACGCGTTCGTCCAGGCACACCGTCCCTTCAATCGCTTTCGCCGTCTGGAGCTGGGCCTGCGGGCTGCCCATGTCGATCGCGATGCCGTGATCTTCCAGGATGTTTTCGATCCCACGAGCGGCGCCCTGTACGACACCAACCGAGAAACGATCGATCTCGGAACGGCTGGCTACATCCAGCCATCCGTTGCGCTGGTCTTCGATAACTCGATCTCGCTCTGGGTGGGCCCGTTCATGGGGCGACGCAGTCGCGTCGAATACGCTCCCGCCCTGGGAGGCTGGCGATTCCATCAACTCCTGATCGACTATCGCCGGTACGACAACGTGTTGGGACCCTTCACGATCGCCACGCGCATGCTGTTTTTCGGACGGTTCGGCCGAGACAGTGAGGAGTTCCCGATCTTCCTGGGGACACCGGAGCTGGTGCGAGGGTATACATCCGGATCGCTGCGGGACCATGAATGCTCGACCGCCACGGGCGGCTATCCGACGGGATGCGACGCGCTCAATCAGTTGATCGGAACGCGGATCGCCGTCTTCAACGCGGAACTGCGGTTCCCCCTGACCCGCGCCCTGACGCTGGGGTTCGCTCCCGTCGCTTTACCTCCACTGGAGGGAGCGGTGTTCTTCGACGCCGGCGTCGCGTGGGACGACCGATCGTCCGTGGGTTGGACGCGACCAGCGTCACGTACACCGGCGGACTACCGCGTGCCGCTGATGAGCTGGGGCCTCTCGATCCGCACCAACGTGTTCGGGCTGGTGATCATGCGTTTCGACTACGCGCAGCCGCTCTCGCGTGATGAGGTGGGCGCGTATTGGACCATCAGCCTTGGGCCGACCTTCTGAGCCGTCTGGCGCAGCGGCGACGAGGTCCGCGAGGCAGTGGGCGACGACGCGGTTTGGCTCGCTTGCATTGCCCTTCTCGCCTCTCTAGCTTCCGCCCGTGAACGTTCGCTCCATCGTCCCGTTCCTCCTGATTGCCGCAGTCGGCTGCGACATCTCGGGAGACCCGAATCCCGTCAAAGAGGCGTTCGCCGCGTCCCCGCACGAGTATGGGGACGGTGCCGTAGTCGCCTTCCGGTTTCCCACGGCGCGTGGTCGCGACGCGCGCCTGTATGAACTTCCCACATTGGATGAGATCCGCTGGCGCTTCGAGACCGGTCGATCGTCGGCCAAGGCCATGGTCGGGTTCGCCGCCGATCGCGACGTGGTGTACTTCCTGACCGACGCCGACGCCCTGGCGGCGCTCGACCTCGCCACCGGGCGGACGCGGATCGTCGACAGCAACGTGGTGGCGGCCACCATGTCACCGTCGGCCATCCCCATCGTCGTGCATCGGGACGGCTCGATCGCCTCAGTGGAGCTCCGGTCGGTCGTCGCCTGGACCACGCCGGTGTCGGCACAGCCAGACGCCGTGTGGGGAACAGTACGCAACGGGCTGTTGGCGCTCGTCGAGAAGGACGGATCAGCAACGCTCCAGCTGTACCGGCAGGGACAAACCCCTGTTGTCCAGCCGATCCCGCACCCCGAGGTGGTGGTCTCGGCTTGGGGCGACGCCGCACTCGTCGCGACGGATTCCGGACTCTTCATCGTGAGCCCGTCCGACCCAAAGGCGGCCGCGTTTCTCACCGTCAAGCCACGACCCACGCTCGCCACCTTCTCGCCGTCGGGACATCGGATCTACGTTGTGCGTGAGGACCTGCGGCTTGTCGCGTTCGATCGCTACTCGCACGGCCAAGTCGCCACCCTCGCGCTCCCCAGCCCCGCCGATGCCAGCCGCATGGATCCCAATGGGCGGTTCCTGCTGCTCCACCCCGTGGAAGGCGGCGCCGTGTGGTTGGTCGATTTGGCGCGATGGAGTGGGCCGCAGACGGTCCCGGGCGACTGGGACGAGACCTTCCCGACGGTGGCGCCCGACGGGACGATCCTCGTGCGTCGCGGCGAGCGGGTGGAGGCGCTCTCGGGCGACTCGCTGACGACGCGCGGGGCCGTCACGTCACGGAGCGATCGGTGGATCGTCATCAGCTGGGATCCGCGACGGCTCAATCTCGAGACGGCCCAGACGGCCGGCCGTGAGCCGGAGCGTGGCGGCCAGCTGATCTATATCCAGGTGAGCAGCACCAGCAATCCCAGCTGGGCGGAGGATCTGGCGGGCAACCTCCGGCGTGCCGGCATGGCGGCGACGGTGCTGTCTCCCGACCGCGACGGCGAGCCGTACCGCGTGGTGCTGGGTCCCTACGCGACGCGCGACGAGGCCGAGGCCACCGGACGGCAGCTCGGCCTGCCGTTCTGGATCTTCCGCCGGGACACCACCTCCCTCAACCGATGACACGGCGGGCCACGCTGGACGGCCCGAAACGGGGCCTTCGAGACCCCGAGCCCACCGGCTACATTGGGGGGGCGACACCGTGGCGTGTTCGGCCTCGGAGTGTCGAGCCCGTCCGTGTGGCGCCTTCGACCCACATAACCACGGCCACGGGATTCCACCCATGAAGCTCACCCGGCTCGAACTGTCGGGATTCAAGTCGTTTGCCGATAGCGTCCCACTGGAGTTCGATGACGGCGTCACCGCCATTGTCGGGCCCAACGGATGCGGCAAGTCGAACATCTCCGACGCGGTTCGCTGGGTGCTGGGCGAACAGCGGGCCCGCCTCCTCCGGTCGGCCCGCATGGACGAGGTGATCTTTCAGGGTTCCGTCAAGCGCCACCCGATCAACATCGCCGAGGTCTCGCTGGTGTTCGACAACAGCGGAGGCCTTCTGGCCCTCCCGTATCACGAGGTCGTCGTGACCAGGCGACTCTCGCGAACGGGGCAGAGCGAGTACCTGCTCAACCAGACGCCGGTCCGACTCCGTGACGTCGCAGACTTGCTCCAGGGAACGGGGCTGGGGAGTGACGCGGCGGTCGTGATGGAAGCCCAGATGATTGATCGCCTCCTGTCGGATCGCACCGAAGAGCGGCGATCGCTGTTCGAAGAGGCCGCGGGCATCGGCCTGTACCGGAACCGCAAGGAATCGACGGAGCGACGACTCGAGCGCACCGCCGCCGATCTGCAGCGCCTTGACGACGTTATCGGTGAGGTGCAAACCCAAGTACGGAGCCTGGCCCGGCAAAAGGGACGTACCGAGCGGCACCGCACGTACACCGCGGCACGCTTCGCTATCGTGATGACGCTGGCACGGCGCGACCTCGCCACCTTCGAGGAGCGCCACCGAGACCTCCGGGCTCGGCGCGACGAGCTCCGATCCACAGTGCCAGCGCTCCGCCGCACGCTCACGGAGGCCGAGCGAACGCGCGAGGCGCGGGCGCAGGAGCGGTCCGCCGCAGAGACGCGTCGCAACGAATTGGAACGACGTCTCGGGCAGGCGCGCGTCGAGATCGAGCGCCTCGAAGGCGATCTCAAGGTCGCCGACGAGCGGCTGGAGCAGGCCACCCGACGACGCGCGAAAGCGGTCGAGGAACGAACTCGGCTCGACACGCATCAGGCCCAGATCGAGCAGGAGCTCGAGGCAGCGGCGACGGAGCGGCACGCTGCGAAGGAAGCCCGCGATTCGGTGCAGACCGAGCTCGACCTCCGGGCGGCCTCGGAAGACGAGGCCCGCACGCGTCTCACCACCCATCGGGATGCCGTGCGACGCCTCGAGGAGGTCCTTCAACTGGCGACCGAGAGTATCCGTGCGCTCCACGGCGAGCGATCAGCCGTCGAGCGGGAACTCGAGGACATGCGCCGGCGCGAGACGGAGCTGACCGATCACCGCACGGAGACCGCGAGACAGATGGAGGAGGCCCGCACCCGCAACACGGACGCCCGCGACGCCCTGCGTGCACGGGAGTCGGAGGAGCGTGAGGCGTCCGCCGATCTCGAGCGGGCCCGCCACACCGTGGCGGCCGCGCGGGAACAGGAGGCGGCCATTCGCGTCGACCGTCGTGAGTTGGAAGAGCGTATGGCGCAGCAGCGCGCGCGCCAGGAGGCGCTGGCGGAACTCGAGCGCAAGCGTGAAGGGCTTGCTCCTGGGGTGCAGGCGCTGCTGCGCGAGGGCGAACGGTTCGGACCCGGCGCCATTCTCGGTCCACTGAGCGACTTCCTGTCGATTTCCACGGGCGAGGCTCGGCTGACCGAGCGGCTGCTCGGTGACTGGCTCCAGGCCGTGCTGGTGCGCGACGAGGCGACCGTGACCGAGGTTCGCCGCTGGCACGAGCACACTGGACCGGGGTCCCTGGTGCTGCTTCCGCTCCAACCCGGCCCGCTGGGCAGCTCGACTCGGGCGCCGTCTCGACTGCCGTTCGACGTCGCGCCAGAAGCCGAGCCATGGGTGCGGGCGATCCTCGACGGCGTCGAGGCGGGCGATGCCGAAGGCAGTCTCATTCGCCGAGCCAATGGAGCGGTGTTCTTGCCCGGCGGCGGGGTGAGCGGGCCGCTCAGCCGGAGGGCAGAACTCGACGAACTGGCCCGGACGATTGCCGACGGGACACAGCGCCTGGACGACCTGACCCGGGCCATGGAGCTCGCGGCCGCCGCACACCAGGCCGCGGAACGTGACATCGAGGCCGCCACCGAACGCAGCGGCCGCGCGCGGGCCGCCTTGCGCGAGGCACAGGGAGCGGCCGACGACGCCGGCCGCAGCCAAATGCGCGCCGAACGCGCTCATGCGGAAGCTGATCAAGCGCTCCAGCGCCTCGTCCAGCGGATCGAGGAACGGGACCGTCGCCTGCACGCCGTCGCCGAAGAGCTCGAGGAGGGAGAACGCGGTCGGGCGAAGAACGTGGAGCAGCTCGAGGCACAGCTGGCAACGCTGCTGGACCTCGAGTCCGCCCAGGAAGCGGCACGGGAGCGCCGAGTCCAGTGGCAGGTTGAGGAGGTGCAGGTATCGGCGCGAGAACAGGCCGCCGCCGAGCGCGAGGGGCGGGCGCGATCTGCACGGGATGAGGCCAACGCTGAACTCTCCGCGCTGCGATCGGAATTGGCTGACATCGAGCACATCGTCGAGTCGGTCTCGACGCAGCGACGCGAGTGGAGAGATACCCTCGCCGACCGACGGGTGGCCGTGGAGCAAATGCAGGAGGCGGTCACCGCCGCCGAGACGGCTCTGACGACCGCCCAGGAGACCCTGGCGGCCGCCGAACGCGCGGTCGAGGACACGCGGCACGCGGTCGAGGAGCAGGGAGAGCAACTCCACCGGGTAGAGTTGGAACTCACTGAGGCGGAAGGTCGCCGGCAGGGACTGATCGAGCGACTCGAGGGTGAGTGGCACAAACCCATTGCCGACTTGTTCACGGAGGCCGAGGAGGTGGAAGGCGACACGGACGGGCTGCGCGCCGAAGCGGTCCGGCTCGCGGACGAGTTGGAACGGATCGGCCCGGTGAACCTCCTGGCCGTGGAGGAGCACACCGAAGAGTTGAAACGATTTGAGTTCCTCACGTCCCAGCGTGACGATCTCGTCGCCGCGCGCGACGCGCTCCTCCAGGCCCTCAAGGAAATCGAGGTCACGGCGCGGGACATGTTTCTGACGACGTTCGGCGCCGTTCGAGCGAACTTCCTCTCGGTGTTCAAGACGCTGTTCGAAGGCGGCGAGTGCGACGTGTTCCTCGCCGACGAGGACGACCCGCTGGGAAGCGACATCGTGATTCATGCCGCGCCGCGCGGCAAGCGCACGCAGCGGATTCACCTCCTGTCCACCGGCGAGCGGGCGCTGGTCGCGATCTCCTTGCTCTTTGCGATCTATCTCACGAAGCCTGCACCGTTTTGCCTGTTGGACGAAGTCGATGCGCCATTGGACGATGCCAACGTGATGCGCTTCGTTCGACTGCTCGACCAGTTCAAGGCCGACACGCAGTTCATCGTCATCACGCACAACCCGCGGACGATGCAAGTGGCTGACGCTGTGTACGGGGTGACCATGCAGGAGCCCGGCGTGTCGACCATCGTGGGGGTTCGGCTGGGCGAAACCGAGCCGTCCGTGGCTTGAAGCGCACGCTCGCGGGACTGCTCGTTACTGCCTCGGTCGCCGCGGCGCTGGAGGCGCAAGAGCCCACCGTCTCGCCTTCCCTTTCGTCCCTCATGGGGCGAGACACGACGGTGACCGTGTGGTTCTTCGGTGCTCCCGACCTGAGCTTGGACGACGTCGCGCGCGCCGTGGAGCAGCTCGGCGCGAGTGTGCGCCGCCGCAGCGCCTGGCTCCACGCCGTGTCCGCCGATGTACTCGGCATCGACCTCCCCGTCGCCCGCACCCGGCCCCAGTTCCGCCACTTGCAGCCAGTCGCCCGGTTTCGCGGCAGACCGGAACCCCAGGAAGAGACCGTCCCTGCCGCACCACCGGCCATGGCCCAGGACAGCGCTCACGGTCCGTCGGCCATGCCACTTCGGCGGCTCAACCTGTTTCCTCTTCACGGGCGCGGGTTGAGCGGGGTCGGCATGACGATCGCGATTCTCGACACCGGCTTCGAGACCACCCACTCCGCGTTTGCCGGCGCCCGCGTCGCGGCGCAATACGATTTCGTGTTCAACGACTCGGTGGTGCGGAATGAGCCCGCCGACACCCCCACCGCCTCGCGGCATGGCACCGAGGTGTGGTCGTTATTGGCGGCGAACGTGCCGGGTCAAATCCTGGGGATCGCACGCGACGCCGACTACCTGCTCGCGAAGACGGAGGACGTGCGGTCGGAGACGCGGGTGGAGGAGGACAACTTCGTCGCGGCAGTGGAGTGGGCGGATTCGCTTGGCGCTCAGGTCCTGTCGTCCAGCCTCGGCTACCTCGTCTTTGACGGTGGGTTCAGCTACGCCCCCGGCGATCTCAACGGCGACGTGGCGGTGACAACCGTGATCGCCGATTCCGCTGTCGCGCGTGGCATCACGGTCGTCACCGCGGCCGGGAACGGTGGTCCGGGGTTTCGAACCCTCATCACGCCAGCCGACGGGGACTCAGTGCTGGCGGTGGGTGCGGAAGACTCGCTCGGGACGGTGGTGGGATTCAGCTCGCGCGGCCCGACGGCCGACGGGCGGCTCAAACCCGACTTCACCGCGCCGGGGCTGGCCGTGTTCGTTGTGAATCCACTGTCCTCCACGGGCTTCTCGCGTGTCGCAGGTACGTCGTTCGCCACCCCCATCCTCGCCGGCGTCGTGACGCTCCTGCGGGAACTGCACCCGACGTTCACGCCCATCGACGTTCGTGCGGCCCTCCGACGCCACGCGAACGGTGCCACGAGCCCAGACTCACTCCGGGGGTGGGGCCGGCCGGACGCCACATTGTCGGCATTCTTTCCCTACGGCGTCAGTCTCACGTCGCCGACGGATTCAATCACGAGCGTGACACCGACATTCACCTGGACCGTCGCGGACCTTCCGGCGGTCGCAGCCCCCGTCGCCTACCGGCTGCAGGTCGCCCGAGATACGACCTTCACCACGGTCCTGCTCGACACGCTCACGGCGACAACGGCCGTGACGCTCCCTATGCCGTTCGCCCCAAGCACACCGGTCACGTTCCGCGTCACGGCGACCGTCGCCGATTCCTTTGCGGTGACGAGCCCGCGCAGTCCGCTGCTGATCTCACCGGAGTGGGTGACGCTCCTGGCACCAGATGCCCCCGGCGGGATCAGCGTCCGAGATCTCCGGCCCGTGTTTCGGTGGTCGTCTCCGGCCGTGACCGAGCCGCCTGGTCCGTTCACGTACGACCTGCGCATCGTCCGAGCCGACGATGCGAGTCTCGAAATCGAGGAGCTCGGCCTGACCGTCCTACAATTCGTGCCCGACCGGGATTTGGACCGGAACACCCCGTACCGGTGGTCGGTGACGGCCCGCCTCGGCGCCGACAGCGCCGTGGTCGGAAGTCAGGGTACCTTCGTCATCATCGACGACACCGCCCCGTTGGCGACCCTATTGTTCCAGAACTTTCCCAATCCGTTCCCCAATCGCCAAGTCGGCCGCACCAGCACGTGCATCTGGTTCGATCTGGCCGAGGCCGGCGAGGTGCGGCTCGACATCCTCGACGTCCGGGGCCATGTGGTTCGCCCGATGGTGCCCGGTTCGGATTTCACGAGCATCCTTCAGCCCGGCCGCTACGGACGGCCCGCCGGGGGCGACCCCACCAGTTGTGACCCCCGGCTGGAGTGGGACGGAACCGCAGTCGATGGATCGACCGTGCCGCGCGGCATCTACGTCGCACGCCTCGTGACGCCGGCCGGCGTGTTCACTCGGCGCATCGTGTTCATGGGCGCCGGCTTCTGAGATGCAGCTCGCCGTGCTCGGCTCGGGTACCGTGGCGCCGTCGAGCGAGCGCACCGCCCCCGCGTATTGGCTGGAGGCGGGCGGTGTACGGCTGCTCCTGGACTGCGGAGCGGGCACGCTCCATCGTGCCGCCGTATTCGGCGTCCCGTGGGCGGAGGTCACGCACATCGCGATCACCCATTTCCACATCGACCACTGGGGTGAGCTGCCGCACTATCTGTTCGCCCTGCGATGGGGCGTGGAGCCGCCCCGGCAGGACCCCCTGACGATCATCGGACCGCGCGGCCTCAACGCGCGTCTCGCGCTGCTCACCGAGGCCTATGGCGAATGGGTGCTCCATCCAGAGTTCCCCCTCGAAGTGGTCGAGCTGGAGGCCGGCATCGAGCGAGACCTCGCGGACGGTGTCGTCATCGAGACGCATCCCACTCCGCATTCGGCGGAGAGCCTCGCCTACGCCATCCGAACGGAGACCACGCGCCTGGTGTATACCGGCGACACGGGTTTTTCGGAGACCTTGGCCAGGTGGGCGACGGGATGCGACCTGCTCCTGTGCGAGTGCTCACTGCCGGAGGAGCGGGCCGTGGACGGCCATCTCACGCCGGCGGAGGCTGCCAGGATCGCGCAGCTTGCTGGGGTTCCGCATCTCGTGCTCACCCACGTGTATCCCGTGTTCGGGGACCGCGACCCGGCCACGCTCGTAGGCGAGACGTTCCACGGTACGGTCGTGACCGCGCGCGACGGCGATCGGTTCACCATCGCCCCGTCGGCACCCACGGAGTGAACACGACATGATGCGATACCTCATCCTTGTAGCCTGCCTCTGGCCGGGACTCGCAACCGCGCAATCGGTCGACGCGGCGCTGCGACGTGCCGAAGACGCGTATCACGGCATCACCACGTTGCGCGCGGAGTTCACGCAGACGCTCATCAATCCCATGCTGGGTGGGCCTGAGGAGTCGCACGGGACCCTGTTCCTCGAGCCGCCCAATCGCTTCGCGATGCGGTTTGTGAGCCCCGATGGCGACCGGATCGTGGCCGACGGCACATGGCTCTGGCTGTACGCGCCAAGCTCCGTTCCCGACCAGGTGATTCGGCAAGCCGTCCCTCGGGCCGGAATGGCATCGCCCAACCTCATGGGACAATTCGTGGATCGCCCGCTTGATCGCTACGACGCGGAGTATCTCGGCACGGACACCGTCGGCGGGATCGAGGTCGATCGCGTCCGCCTCATGCCCAAAGACGATGGGCTGGGCTTCCGCAGTGCCGAGATCGCGATCGATCGCACCCAGGGCCTGCTGCGCCGCATGATCGTGACCGAGGAGTCCGGGCAGCGGCGCACCCTCGTGTTTCACAACATTCGGACGGGCATCACCATCCCGCCAGCAGAACTTCGGTTTGAGGTGCCGCCAGGGACGAGGGTAGTCGGGCGATAGAGAAACGCTCGGGGCGGGCGACCCCGTCGGCCGCCCGCCCCGGTATGCGACGTCAGCTGCAGGCCTTAGCTGCCCTGGCGGCTCAGCTCAACCTTCTCCTGTTCGGCGCGGGCGATCAGCTCCGGCATGGTCCGCGCTTCCCTCAGCAGCGTGATGGCCTTCTGCACTTGCGGATCATCCCGCAGCCGACGTTGGCTCTCCGACTGGCGGCCGAACACGTACCGCTGCAGCTCGTAACTCAACTCCTGATCGATGAGATCGCTCGCACCGACCGCGACCGCGCTCGCGATCCTAACATCCCGCTCACCCAACCGGCGCAGGAACTCCTGGCGCATGGCCGCTGACACGCGGAACTGCTCGTCGGTGATTCTCCCAGAACCCTTGAGCTCCAACGCATACGACGTCATCACGTCCCGGTAGACCGGGAGCTTCGCCCCGAGCGCCCGGACGAACTGCTTCTCCGTATCGAGGAGCGTGTCCGGATACACGGTCAAATCGGGGCGTATGCCGCCGCCACCGCGCACCGGCCGGCCAGCGTCCGTTCGGAAGATCTCCGTGGTGTCAGGCTCGGCGGGAGGCTGTCCCGGCTCCTCGGCCGTCGCGACCATCGTGCCCGATTCGTGCTCGATGCGCTGAATCGTCCGTCCACTGGGTGTGTACCACCGCGCGGTCGTGAGCCGCAGTGCCTCAGTCCGCCCCAGCCTGAACACCGTTTGGACCAGTCCCTTCCCGAAGGTGGGGGTCCCGAGGAGCAGCGCCCGGTCGTGATCCTGCAGCGCCCCGGCGATGATCTCGGCGGCGCTGGCCGTGCCACCATTGATCAACACGATGATCGGGAGGTCGGGCCACCGCTGCGGGCTCCGGGCGGTGAACGACTCGGTGGTGCCCCGCGCGCGACCGCGAGTCTGCACCACCGCGGCACCGGCATCGAGAAACAGGTCCGACACCTCGACACCCTGGTCCAGCAGGCCGCCGGGGTTGGATCGCAAGTCCAGCACGAGCGCACGCGCCCCCTTGGACCGGAGGTCTTCCACGGCGTCGACCAACTCGCCCGCGAGCTGTTCCGAAACGTTCGACTGCACCAGCGACACATAGCCGATATCGGGCGGGAGCAGGGTGGCGAGCTGGATGGCTTTGACGTGGATGATCGCGCGCTCGATGGTCAACTCCATCGGCTCGGGCATCCCAGGCCGAGCGACGGTGATCGTGACCGAGGTCCCGGGTTCACCACGCAACTCGGATACCGCCTTGTCCGACTTCCAGCCGAACGTGGAGCGTCCGTCCACGGCGACGATCCGGTCACCGGTTTCGAGGCCCGCATCGGCCGCCGGTGTTTCGGCAATCGGCGCAATGATGGTAATCCAGTTGTCCCGCACGTCGATCCGAATGCCCAGGCCGCCGTAGTTGCCGGTCGTGCTCTCGGTAAGCTCCTCGAAGTCGTCCCGCCGAAGGAAGCGGGCGTACGGATCGTTGAGCTGATTCAGCAGCCCATCGATGGCCTTGTCGTACAGCTCCGCCTCAGAAACTGAGTCGACGTAGTAGTCTGCCACATAGCCAAGGACGTCATCGAACAGCCTCGCCTGCTGATAGACGTTGCCTGCCCGCTGTGTGCCCCGCTGTAACAGCCACCCGCCCGAGACAAACGACAGGAAACCCACCAGGGCGAGTACCAGCAGCCGCTGACCTCTCATGCACGACCTCCGAAACCGTTCATTCAGGGTATCCCGACCCTCTCCCTCCGTCTTGAACCCCGCCCTCTCTCACTTCGTTCCGTGGATGCGGGCGTCCACGGCCCGCCAGGCAGCCGCTTCGACCGCATCCGGCGACTGGCTGGCATCGAGGTGCACGACCCCGTCCCCCGAAAACTCACGGAACGCCCGGGCCACCCGCTCGTGCATGGCGGTATCAGCCCGCTCCATGCGATCCAGACGCTTTCCCTGCTGCGCCAGCCGCGCCCGAGCGTCGTCGGGGGCCAAATCGAGGACGAACGTAAGATCGGGCATAAGCCCGCCCGTTGCCAAGCGGTTGGCGGCAAGTACGGCCTCGGCGGGAAGGCCGCGCCCCGCGATCTGGTAGGCCCGCGTGGACAGATCGTACCGATCGCTGATGACCACGGTAGCGCCCTCCTCGAGCGCTGGGCGGAGGACCTTGGCCACCAATTCGGCCCGCGCCACCAGAATCAGGAACAGCTCCGCCGAGGGCGTCCAGTCACGCGCCGGATCCAGCACCAGGGCGCGCGCGGCCTCGGCGGTCTCGGTGCCTCCCGGCTCACGCACGACCAGCACGGTGCGTCCGGCCCGCCGTGCACGCGCCGCCAGTCGCTCGACCAGCGTGCTCTTTCCCACCCCATCCGCACCCTCGACCGCAATGAAGAGCCCCGACATCGATCCGCGCCGCCTAGCTCAACGTGATGATACGGCTCTCCCCACCCGCACGCATCCCTTCCATGATCTGCTCCTGCGCCCGGAGCATTACCTTGTCGAAGTTCGACTGGGCCGCCACCAGACGCTGATAGAGCGGTGTGGCCTGGACGGTGCTGAACAACCGTTCGTACGCGTCCGCGTCCTCCTGCGACGGCTCCTGGCCGCCTGCGACCCGACGTTCCAGCTGCGACGCCATCTCGTCCAGTTTCCGGAGCTGCTCCACCAATTCCTTGTCGGACGACACGGCCTCGCGGGCCCGCTGCAGCGCGCGAAATTCCTCGCCTTGACCGATGAGTCTGCCGAGCTGCTGTGCGGTTTCGTCGATCACGATCACTCCTTCGTGGTCAGTAGGTAGCGACGCCGGCCGAACACGTCCCGATGGATCCCGCCCGTCGTCCAGCCGACTCGTTCGGCAATCGCCAGCACGCGATTGGCGCGCCGTGAATCTATCTCGACGGCCAGCAGGCCGCCGTCGCGCAACGCATCGCCAGCCGCCTCCAGGAGATCTCGGGTATGCCGGAGCCCCTCGTCATCGCTGACCAGCGCACCCAGCGGCTCGTACCGTTGGACGGAGTCCGGAAGACCGTCGACCTCCGACTGCGCCACGTAGGGTGGGTTCGCCACGATCACACGGAATCGCTCGCCCCGCAGGGGCGCCAGCAGGTCACCGCACCGGAGCTCCACCGGGGTACGCGGGGCAACGCGCGCCACGTTGGCGCGGGCGACCGTCAACGCATCGGGGGACACATCGGTCGCCACGATCCGTTGGAAAACCCCCTCCACGGCGAGGCTCAGCGCGATGCACCCGCTCCCCGTCCCGATGTCGGCCGCCACCCCCCAGCTGTCCCGACCGAACTGGGCACGCATTCGCTGAATGACGAGGTCCACGAGCCCCTCGGTTTCGGGTCGCGGAATGAGCACCCGGGCATCCACGGCGAGGTCGAGCGTTCGGAAGCCAGCCCAGCCAGTGACATACGGCAGTGGCTCTCCGGCCACGCGGCGCTCGATGGCCCGCGCGTACCGCGCCCTCTGCTCGCCAGGCACCGTCATGTCTTGCTCGAGCCAGACCACGCCCAGCGACCGGCGCTGCAGCCCGGCCCATAAGCGCCCGGCCTGGTGACGGGCATCGGGCCAGCCCGCCGCGGCGAGTCGAGCCGCGCCGGCCCCGATCACGGCGGCGACGCTCACGCCAGGGACCAGCTCACGCGGCAGCGTGTTCGGCCTGCTTGGCAAGCCGGAGCGCGTCGACAACCTCGTCGAGCTCACCACTCAGAATCTCCTCGAGCTGGTGGAGGGTGAGTTGAATGCGGTGGTCGGTCACCCGATTCTGGGGGAAGTTGTACGTGCGAATCTTCGCCGAGCGGTCACCGGTACCGACCATCGCCCGCCGTTCACGGGCCCGATCCGCTTCCTGCTCGGCCACCAGCCGGTCGAGGAGCCGAGCGCGTAACACTTCGAGCGCTCGCAGCTTGTTCTGGAGTTGGGATTTCTGGTCCTGGCACTGGACCACGAGCCCTGTCGGTAGATGGGTGATACGCACGGCCGAGTCGGTCGTGTTCACACTCTGCCCCCCGGGGCCGGACGAGCGAAACACGTCGATCTTGAGATCCTTGTCCTCGATGCGCACGTCCACCTCTTCGGCTTCGGGCAGGACCGCCACGGTCGCGGCGGACGTGTGGATGCGCCCCTGCGTCTCGGTTGCAGGTACGCGCTGCACCCGGTGAACGCCGGACTCATAGCGCAGCCGACCATAGGCTCCATCGCCCCGCACGGTGAAGATGGCCTCTTTGACACCCCCCACGTTCCCCTCCGAGACCGACACCATGTCCACGTCCCAGCCACGTCGTTCGGCGTATCGCGTATACATCCGCACCAGGTCGGCCGCAAACAGCGCTGCCTCGTCACCACCGGTCCCCGCACGGATCTCGACGATCGTGTCCCGGGTGTCGAGCGGATCGGGTGGGATGAGGAGCTCCGTCAGGCTATGCTCCACCTCCTCGAGCGTCGGCTCGAGCCGCTCCACGTCGGCTTGGGCCAACTCGGCCAGTTGGAGGTCCGGATCGGTGGCCAACTCGCGAGCCTGTTCCAGCTCGTTCAGCAACTTCTCGTACTCCGCGGCGAGCTTGCGAATGCGCTCCAGGCGCGCGTACTCCCGGCCGAGCGTTTTGAGCTTGGCAGGGTCGCGGGCGGTGACCGGATCGGCGAGTTGGTGTTCGACTTCGGCGGCGCGGGCAAGCGCGGCCGCGAGCCGCGCTTTCATGGGGGGCTACTCCTCGGCGGTCTGCTCGCTCGTGGCGTACCGCTGCCGGAACCGCTCGACGCGGCCCGCCGTGTCGACGAGCTTCTGTTTTCCCGTAAAGAACGGATGACAGCGCGCGCAGATCTCGACGTGAATCGACGCTGAGGTCGATTGCGTCTCGAACGTGTTGCCACAGGCGCACTGCACCACGACGCGCTGATACCTCGGATGAATATCCGCTTTCACGACCATGTTCTCCAGCGTTCCTGGCGTCTTCGTGCCACGACGATCCCAAAGAGGCGGAAATATAACGGTGACAGGGACTTGGGAGCAACCCGGGCCGCGCGGTCTCGATTGACACCCGCCCCACCCGGCCGTAAGCTTGGCCACTATGCACGCGTCCTCGTCGCCGGGCGACCTCGGGCCAGTAGTGGAGCGGCTCCAGCGCGTTCCGCTGTTCTCCCACCTCGACGCGCCGGAACTCGCTCGAATCGCCGCGGCCGCCCGGCAGCGAAGTTACCCCAAGAACAGTGTCATCCTCTTTGAAGACGATCCTGGCGACGCGCTCTATGTGGTGCTGTCGGGAGAGGTGAAGGTGGTCTTGGTGGGCGAAGACGGTCGAGAGGTCATCCTCTCGATGCTCAAGGAAGCCGACTTCTTCGGTGAGATGGCGCTCATCGACGATCAGCCACGATCGGCCCACGTCATTGCCGTGACGGACGCTGACCTCCTGGTTCTGCGGCGGGAAGGGTTCCACAGGTGTCTGGAGGAGAGCCCCCATATTGCTCTCGGCCTCCTTCGGGAGCTCTCACGACGGCTGCGACAGGCCGACGACAAGATCGGCGGACTGATTCTCTTGGAAGTGAACGGCCGGATTGCGCGGCTGTTGCTCGAGTGGGCGAACGAGCATGATGGGCAGCGCATCCCGCGGACCGTGACGCACCATACGATCGCCCAGATGGTCGGCTCGAGCCGCGAGACCGTGTCCCGCACGCTCAAGGAATTCGTGGACGGCGCCCTGATCGAGGTGACGCGCGACCGCATAGCGATTCTCGACCGGCGGCGCCTCGAAAAGCTCGCCGGACTGTAGTGACCGATGTCACCCGACGCACGTGACCCCGTCTCTGGCCGCCGTGGGTGTGGGTTTCCTACCTTCCCTACCATGACCATGGATGGCGAGACGTGACGTACACGGTGTCGGTGCTGGGGGCGCGGGGATCGATTCCGACCCCCGGGTCCGGCACCATCCGCTACGGCGGGAACACGTCTTGCGTCTCGGTGGAGCGGGCCGACGCGGACGGGCGGCACCTCGTGGTGCTCGACGCGGGAAGCGGCATACGGCTGCTCGGGAATGCGTTGAC
Organism: Gemmatimonadales bacterium; assembly: GCA_041602035.1. Lineage (GTDB taxonomy): Bacteria > Gemmatimonadota > Gemmatimonadetes > Gemmatimonadales > GWC2-71-9 > JAOTVV01. The sequence goes on from JBFIHA010000018.1 coordinate 23,522, forward strand.
GGCGCGGGATGACGGGGTCGAGGTGGACCTCCTTCTCAGCCACACGCATTGGGACCATATCCAGGGCCTGCCGTTCTTCGCGCCGATGTTCGTCCAAGGCAACGTCCTGCGGGTGTGGGGATCCCGGCAGGGCGAGGTGGATTTGGGGGCGATCCTGCGCCAGCAGATGCACCCCGTGGTGTTCCCGGTCCCGCTGGACGAGAGCGCCGCGGAGTTGGGGGTGAACCACATCGGACCCGGTCGCTTCGAGATCGACGGGTTCCAGGTGGACGCCGTCCGACTGCGGCACCCCGGCAACACCTTGGGGTACCGACTCACGCCGGCCGGGGGGGGCGCCGTGCTCGCCTACGTGACGGACAACGAGCTGGGCGGCGGCCATGGGTACGATGTCGGTCCGCATTGGCGAGCGGAGCTGGTCGAGTTTCTCGCCGGCGTGGACGTGTTGGTGCACGACGCGATGTACACCCCCGACGACGTCGAGCAGCACCGCGGATGGGGGCATTCGTCGTATGCTGAAGCGGTCACGCTGGCCGCAGAAGCGCGGGTGACGCGGTTGATGTTGTTTCACCACCGACCGGAGCGCGACGACGCGGCCATGGATGATCTGGTCCGCGCCGCGCGGGCCGCGGCTCGGGCGTCAGGGCACGAAATGGAGGTCCTGGCGGCCACCGAAGGAATGCAATTGGTCCTCTGAGACGGAGGCGGAGCGATGCGTTGGCGTGCTGGTTGGACCCTGGCCGCCCTGTTGGCGGTGCCCGGTCTCGTGTTCGCACAGGATGCGCGGCCCGGTATCGCCGTCGTGCCGTTTACGGATGGCGGCTCCTACGGGCAGGAAAAGGAAGATTTCGAAGCGCTCACCATTGGGTTGCAGCAGATGCTCACCACGGAGCTGGCGGCGAACACGAATCTCCGCATCGTCGACCGGTCCCGCATCAAACAGGTGATGGCGGAGCAAGATCTCGGCGCATCGGGACGGGTCGACGCCGGTACGGCCGCCCAGATCGGCAAGATCGTCGGGGCCCGGTATGTGGTAATGGGTGGGTTCGTCGACTGGTACGGCGACATGCGGCTCGACGGCAGCGTGGTGAATGTCGAAACATCGGAGATCGTCAAGGTGCAGCGCGCACGGGGGAATCGCGAAGTGCTGTTTTCGCTCGTGGTGCAGCTCGCCGACGGCCTCACCCGTGGGCTGAATCTGCCGCCGCTCGCGCGACAGGCACTCCAGGAACGAGAGCGCCGGAGCGAGCAGATCCCGCACGAGGCCGTCCGCCTCTACACGCGGGCGCTGTTCTACGCCGACCGCGGAGACAACGAGCGCGCCCGCGAGTTGTTCTCACAGATCACTCGAGAGTTTCCGGCGTACACTGAAGCGAGCGAGGCGCTGCGCCAGCTGCGGACGAGGTCCTGACCTGACGACGTGACCGAGCGCCCGCGATCGCCAGCGGTTTAGCAATGAGGTACCTGCTGTGGCATCCCGGGACGCTCGGCCTGGACGCTGTCGCGGCCGCGCTGGAAGCGGAGGGGGTCGAACTCCGCGCCGCTCCGCCGGGTCAGGTGCCGGCCGTGGCGGACGTTCCCACCGTGTTCGTGCTCGACGCGCGGTCGCGTGCGGATTTCCCCCCCGACGTCCTGGAGGACTTCGTGCAGCGCGGCGGGTCGGTCGCACTGCTCGGCGCGCCCGGCGAGGCCGACGTCCCCGAGGCCTACCGGGACGCCGTCGTATCGGCCTACGTCGCCCACCCGGTGGGACGCCGACAGCTCCTCGTGGCGTTGCGCACGGTGTTCCGAGAATCCGCCGCGCGCCAGGATGCCCTCAACGTCCGGCACGAGGTGGTACTCCGTACGCGGGAACTCGCCGAGCTGACCCGCATCGGGATGGCACTCTCGACCGAGCGCGACTACAACACCCTGCTCGAGTCGATCCTGACCCAAGCCCTCCAGATCACTCACTCTGACGCCGGCAGCTTGTACATCGTCGAGACACCGGAGGACCAGCCGGTCCGTCTCCGGTTCACGCTGTCGCAGAACCAATCACGCCCGGACATCCCGTTCGTCGAGTTCACGATGCCGCTGGACGCGTCGAGCATCGCGGGACACGCAGCCACGACCGGTAAGCCCGTTGTGATCGACGACGTGTATCGGCTGCCGCCGAACGTCGCCTACACGTTCAACCGGTCATTCGACCAGACCTACGGGTACCGCTCGAAGTCGATGCTCGCGATCCCCATGGCGGACCACAAGGACCACGTCATTGGCGTCCTCCAGCTCATCAACCGCAAGCGAGACGGCCGCACCCAGCTGTCGACCCCGGAGGACTTCGCCCGCGAGGTCGTCTCGTACTCGCAGCGTCAGGTGGATCTCGTCACAGCGCTCGCCGGCCAGGCGGCGGTCTCCATCGAAAACAGCCGGCTCTATGAAGACATCGAGCGGCTGTTCGAGGGATTCGTCCGCGCGTCGGTCACCGCGATCGAGCAACGCGACCCGACCACGTTCGGGCACTCCGGTCGGGTGGCGTCAATGACCGTGGCGCTCGCCCAATCCGTCGATCGAGCGGATCGAGGCCCATACCGAGACGTGCGGTTCTCCCGCGAGGAGATTCGCGAAATCCGGTACGCCGGGCTGCTCCACGACTTTGGGAAAGTCGGAGTGCGGGAACAAGTACTGGTCAAGGCCAAGAAGCTGTACGCGCCCAACCTTGCCCAGGTGAGGCTGCGCCACGCGTTCATCAGGAGATCGCAGGAATCGGAATACCATCGGCAGCGCATGCTGTACCTCGAACAACACGGGAAGGCCGGGTACGACGAATTCGTCAGGCGTCTCGACACCGAGCACTCGGCATCGCTCCGCGCCTTGGACGAGTTCCTCGATCTCGTCTTTCGTTCCAACGAGCCCACCGTGCTGCCCGAAGGGAGCTTCGAGCATCTGCTCCGGTACCGCGAGCGGTACTACGAGGATCTTGACGGCACGCCGCAGCCGTTTCTCACGGACGACGAGTTGCGGTTCCTGAGCATCCGCAAGGGAAGTCTCGACGAGGCGGAGCGGCTCGAAATCGAGAGCCACGTGACCCACACGTATCAGTTCCTGCTACAGATACCCTGGACCAAGGAGTTACAGTCGATCCCGACGATTGCGTACGGCCACCACGAGAAGCTGGACGGCAGCGGGTACCCGCGGAGCGTGCGTGGCCGGGCCATCCCGATTCAGACCCGGATGATGACCATCGCCGATATCTTCGACGCGCTCACGGCGTCGGATCGGCCGTACAAGCGGGCGGTCCCACCCTCGCGCGCACTCGACATCCTCACGGACGAGACCCGCGCGGGTATGCTCGACGACGAGTTGTTCAAGTTGTTCTGTGACGCCCGGGTGTTCGAACGCGGGTCGGACGACGAGGGCGTGTAGGCCTCACACCGCCGTCGCGGTCCCCCATCCTCCCCCACCGGGCGTCTCGATCGTCAGCACATCACCCATCCGCATGCGGAATGCCGCACGGCCACCGAGCAGTTCGCCGTTCAGGCGATTCACGCCGACCAATCCCGGTTCCCCACCCCGCGCACCCCGCGGCGCGTGTCGGCGACGCTCGGAAATGAGCGACACGTCCACCTCCGCGAGGGCCTCGTACGCTCGCACCACCCCCATCCCACCGAGATGTCGGCCGTCGCCTGCACTGCCGCGGCGCATTGCGTACCGCACCACCCGTAACGGGTGCTCGAGCTCGAAGACTTCGATCGGCGTATTCCGCGTGTTGGACATCCCCACGTGCACGCCGGAGGGGGCCGGACCCGAGGGAGAGGCTCCCTGCCCGCCGCCAAGCGTCTCGTAGTAGGTCCACCCGCTCCCGCCGAACACGACGTTGTTCATGGTGCCCTGCCCCTGCGCAGGAACCGCCGCCGCCGACTCCAAGGCAAGGAAGAGCGTGTCGGCAATCCGCTGCGAGGTCTCGACATTGCCGGCAGCCACGGCGTGCGGCCACGTGGCGTGTACCATCGAGCCACGTGGGGCCCGGACCTCCACCACGCGATGCATTCCTCCATTGGTGGGGATATCCTCCCCCACCAGACACCGCAGCACGAAGAGCACGGCCGAACGCGTCACGGAGAGTGGACAGTTGGCGTTCCCTGCCGACGCGGGCGCGGTTCCCTCGAAATCGACCACGAGCGAGCCCTCGCCCACCTCGACACGCACCCGGATGGAGATGTCGTCGGTCACCGTGCCGTCCCCCTCGAGGTAGTCCTCGGCCTCGTATCGTCCGGGGCGCACCCGCGCCGCCAAGGCTGCCCGTGTTCGCCGCTCAGCGTAGTCCAGCAGATCGCGCGCCGCCTCCGTTACCTGTGTCCGGCCGCGGCGCGCAACGAGCTCCCGATAGCGGAGGGCGCCACGCTCGCAGGCTGCGAGTTGGGCAGCCAGATCGCCGGAGCGCATAGCCGGAGTCCGCACATTGGCCAGGAGCAGCCGAGCCACGTCGTCCTGCTGTCGGCCTCCGCGGGTCCACCGGACCGGCGGCACGATCACGCCCTCCTCGAACACTTCCGTCGAGTGCGGCGGCATGCTCCCCGGCCGCGCCCCCCCCACGTCCGAGTGGTGCGCCCGAACTACGGTGTACCCCGCCACTGACCCATCGAGCTCGATCGCGTGGACCATTGTGATGTCGGGCAGGTGCGTTCCTCCCGTGTACGGATCGTTGAGAATGAAGGTGTCGTTTGGCTCGGCACCGGCGGCGCGGACCGCGGACACGGCTTCCGGCATCGCGCCAAGATGTACGGGGATGTGGGCTGCTTGGGCGACCAACGCGCCGTCGGCGTCGAACACGGCCGCCGAGGAGTCCCGTCGTTCCCGCACGTTGGGCGAGAGCGCACTCGCGACCAATACCGCCCCCATCTCCTCGGCGATGCCCGCGAAGGCGTGTGCCATGACTTCGAGCCCGATGGCGTCGAGCGTCATCGACGCTCCAAGACGACGCCGCCGGAGTCGTGGATGGTCGCGGTCCAGCCGGCCTCGACCCGGATGGTGGTATCGGAGGCCGCGAGCATGTATGGGCCGGTCACCGTCCCCCCCGGGGCGAGATCCGGGAGCCACGCGCGTCCGGCGCCAGGCACCGGCGCCTCCGTGCCGCACGCACCCGCGAGCTCGAGCGGCTCGGCATCGCGAGTGGCGGCGAGCCGCACGTTCACGATTTCCACTTCCCGTGTCTCGTCGGCATGCCCGTACCGCTCCCGGTGGATGTCGTGAAACGCCTGGGCAATGCGAGCACCATTGCCGCTTGCCGGAACGAGCAGCTCGTAGCCCTGCCCCGGATACCGGCATTCGGCCAATCGCTCCAGACGAGCGTCGGGCATGGACCCGCGCGCTCCGCGCTCCAACTCGGCAAACGCGTTCTCCAGGCCCGGCGCGGTGGCGGTGGACGCGACCACGTGGACGGACCCCGTGAACTCGATCCGAGCCGGCGCGGCCGCGAGGCCCAGGGCCGACAGCACGCCAGCATACGGAGGGATGATGGCCCTCGTCATCCCCAGACTCTCCGCCATCCGGCACGAGAACATCGGTCCGGCGCCGCCGAACGGCACGAGCGCGAGGTGACGCGGATCGATACCGCGCTCGACGCTCACGCGGCGCAGTGCGCGCACCATCGCCGCGTTGGCCACCTCGACGATTCCGTCGGCGCACCGCTCGAGGGTGAGATTCGCCGCTTCGGCAACCGTACCCACGGCTGCGGCCGCGGCGCCGCGATCCAGGCGCAGCCCGTCGGCGAGCGCGCGATCCGGGTCTAGCCACCCCAGCACGAGCGCGGCGTCGGTGACGGTCGCCTCGGTGCCTCCCAATCCGTAACACGCGGGTCCGGGACGGGCGCCCGCGCTTCGGGGACCGACGCGTAGCGCACCACCGCGATCCACCCAGGCGACGCTGCCCCCACCGGCGCCCACCGTCTCGATCAGCACGTGCGGCAGGGCCAGTGGAACGCCTCCGACGACCGCCGCGGTTTGCGTGAGCGGTTGCCCGTCGATCACGACGCTCGCGTCGGCACTAGTTCCACCCATGTCCAGGGTAAGCAGATGACGCACGCCGAACTGCCCGCACAAGAGGCGGGCGCCCTCGACGCCGCCGGCCGGACCCGACAGCGCCAACGCCGCGGCCCGCACCCGAGCCTGCGCTGCCGTGAGCGTGCCACCGTTGGAGGCCATGATTCGGAGGTCGCGAAAGCCCTCCTGCTCGGCCCGCCGACCCATGTGCTCGAGGTACCCGCTCACCACGGGACGGAGAAACGCCTCCGCCGCCGTGGTGCTCGTACGCTCGAATTCGCGAAACACCGGTAGGACCTCGTGGCTCGCCGCCACCGGAACGCCAGGCAGCGCCTCCCGCAGCGCGAGGGTGAGCGCACGCTCGTGGCTCGGATCGTGAAAGCTAAACAGCAGCACGACGGCCACCGCTTCCGGCGATCGCGCCGTCACGTGCTGCACCACGCGTCCGATTTCCTCCCTCTCGAGCGCGCGAACCACCCCCGAGGGCCCAACGCGCTCGGCGACGCCCACGACGTCGGCGGGATCGATCACGGGAGGGGGATGGTCCAGCGCCAGGTCGTAGAGCCCGGCTCGGTCCTGTCGCCGCAGCCACAGAAGGTCTTCGAACCCCGCGGTCGTGACGAGCACGGTTCGCCCCCCACGGCGCTCCAGCAGCGCATTCGTCGCCACGGTGGTGCCGTGCGTGAGCGGGGCCGCTTCCGAGCCCCGATGCTCGCGCAGGGCCGGCCACACGGCCTCCGCGATCTCGCCACGGGCTGACCGAACCTTGGCGACACTGATGCCCCCGCGCTGATCCACCGACACGAGGTCGGTGAACGTGCCGCCGACGTCCACCCCGAAGCGCGTCACTCGGCCGTCGGGCGGCGGGTGACGGTGTACAGCACCAGCATTCCGCTCACCACCAGCGACGCCATGCCGACCCAGTCCCCCCAGCGTACGTAGAGGGGCACGCTGTCGGTGGTCAGCACCTCGCCAACCACGAACGTGCGCTCATACAGGGCCGTTTGGCGGTGCGCTCGACCCAGAGGGTCGACGAACTCCGAGATGCCACTGTTGGCCGCCCGGGCAATGCCGACGCGATTCTCGATCGCGCGCATCACGAGGTGCGCGGCGTGCTGGTACGGGGCCGCCGTGCGGCCGAACCAGGCGTCGTTGGTGACGTTGACCAGGAAGTCCGCTCCGCGGGCGCGGTAGATCCGGCTCAAGTCCTCGAACGCCGACTCGTAGCAGATGAACACGCCGAACGCCCCAGCGGCGATGTCGTACACGGGGTGCTGGGTTCCACGGCCGAACCCACCGAAGAACCGGAGATCGAACCAGCGAGGGTTGAGGAAGGGCACGCGCTCGGTGATCGGGACCAGGTAGCGTTTGCGGTACACCGGCTGGGAACGGTAGCGACCCAGCGAATCAAAGAGGAACGCGGCGTTGAAGTACTCGTACACCGTGCGTCCGTCGGCACTGGCCTCCCGCCCGGCTTCGAACTCGATGTCGAGACCGCCAACGACCTGCGGGACCGCGTGCGCCCGCGACAGCGCGCCGATCACGTTCTCCCACGCCGGGTGCTGGAAGAAGTAGCCAGGTATGGCCGCCTCGGGCCACACCACGAGGTCCGGGTGCCGCGTCTGGATGGCGCTGTCAGCCAGCGTGAGGGCGCTTGCCACGACCCGCTCCCGCTCGCTGGGTTCCCACTTTTCCTCCCAGCCGATATTGGGCTGGAGCAGGGCGACGGTGGCCACAGGACGAAGCGTGAGACCGCGTTGCCGAATCACACCGTATCCCAGCACCAGCCCCACGCCGATTGCGACCGTGGAGGCCAGCGTGATGGCCGAACGCCGTTCTCTTCTCCTGCGCCACGCCAACGCCAAGGCCGTGTTTGCCAGCACCACGAGAAAGGTGACGCCCCGGGCGCCGATTAGGTCGGCCACCTGCACGAGGGTCGGATACCCCGTGAGCGAGGTGCCGAGACCGAGCCACGGAAAGCCGATGTCTCCTTGATGCCCAATCGCCCATTCCGCGGCCGTCCAGAACACCGGAAACGTGACGAGCAGGCCGAGCTTGGCCCGACGCGTCACCCACCCAGAAAGCGCGAACACGCTGGCACTGTACAGCGCCAGGATCACCACGGTGGCGAGGTACCCGAGCGCCGCCAGTGAGGTGAAATGCCACAGCGCAACGACCATCCAGTACAACACGAGTCCGTTGGCAAAGAGGCCGAACCAGAACCCCTGCACCAGGTGTCGCCGGACGGGGCGCGGGTCCAACAGGCCGTCCGACACGAGCCAGACGGCGGGAATAACACAGACGAACGATGGGAGAAGGAGATGGAACGGGGGATACGCGGCGCACAGCAATATCGCGCCGCCCACGACGAGCAGCCAGTCGCCGCGTGGTAGCGCGAGGTACCTCACAAGATCACTTCGCGTCCCGATTGGGCCGAGGTGTGAATTGCCTCCATGACTCGGTGCAGCAGGAGTTGATCGCCGAGATCCGGCGTGGACGAATCTCCGTGCACTACCTCGAGGAAGTGCTCCCACTCCGCGCGATACGACGTGCTGAACGGATCGCCTTGGGGCTCGTCCACCGGCGGGGTCACGTTGACCGGTGCTCCGTGCATCTCCTTGAACACGGCGAGCGGCGCGATCGCGGCCGATCCGGTGGCTCCCACCATCTCCACCGCGAGCTTCTCGTGCGGCCCCACGTGGCGCCATGATACGTCCACGAAAATCGAGTGCCCATCGGCGCACTGCATGAACACGCTTCCCATGTCCTCGACCTCGATCGTGCCTCCTCTTCCGGCGTAGACGGCCGAGACGCGCTTCGTGGCCGGGCAATGGGCGAGCCAGAGGGCGAGATCGAGCAGGGGGAGGCCGAGATCGAACATGGCGCCGCCACCGGATTGGGCACGCCGCACCCGCCAGCCGGCCGGGATTCCGGAGGGGCGGAACGTGTGCCAGTACCCGCGCACCGACCGCAACGGACCGAGCTCTCCACCGACGAGGAAGCTGCGCACTGCCTGGACATCGGGGCGATAGCGCAGATTCATCCCGACCATCAGCGGGACGTTCGCCGCGGCCTGGGCCTCCATGACGCGCTCCACTCCGGCCGCGGACAGCGCCAACGGGCGCTCGCACAGGGTCGGAACACCCGCCGACAGTGCCGTCACGACATGGACCTCATGGAGATGATTGGGCGTGCAGACGACCACCGCGTCGAGCGTGCTGAGCCGGAGCAGATCCTCGATGTCGTCATACACGTCGCGGACGGCAAAGCGTCGTGCGAGTGCCTGCGCCTTTGGCACATCCGAGTCGCAGATCGCCACGATCTTCGCCCCCTCGATCTTGCTGACCACCACGAGATGGGCCACCTGGGCGATCGCTCCTGCACCAATGACCCCGACCCGTACGCTCTCGCTCACGTGCCCCCCCTAAGGAAATCGCAGCATGAAGCCGCCTCGTGCCGATACCGTCCTCAGCTCACTCGTGAGCCCTCCTCGAACCTCTGCCAGGAACGCAAGACGCGACAGGATGGCGACGTCGAAGCCGACGGCGGCATCCACCCCGGCCGCCACGGTGTCGAGGGCGTCCTCCACGAAGGTCCCGTCGATCGCCGCCCCGTCACCATCGCGGACGTGCGCGCCGAACCCGAGCGCGACGTACGGCTGCACGCGGCCCACCGCCCGCAGCAAGTACTGGAGATCGGCGAACACCTCGACGTTGGCCATCGACACCGAGCCCACATCGAGCGTACAGGCGCAGTCCACCAGCAGCTGCTCGAGACGGGTCTCGAACTCCGCGATCTGCTCCGCGTCGAACTGCCCTTTGAAAAACGATCCGCCGACCATGAGGCGCACACGGGGCGCGAAGAGCCCGAGATCGATTCGCACACCGCCGATCGGTTCGGCGGTGAGGCTGTTGGAGATGACGCCGCCGGCATCGATGCCAATGCCCGCAAATCGCACGCCTTCGTAGCTGAATTGCTCGAGGAATCCCTGCGCCTGAAGTGGCGCGGACACCAGGAGCAGCACGACGGAGGTTCTAATACCAGCGCTCAAGTCGCACACCCGGGAAATAGGTCAACAGGATGGCACGGGCGTCCTGGCCGACCCTGGCCCGTCCCACGGCTCCCCACTGACACATGCCGACTCCATGGCCCCAGCCGGCGCCGTCGGCGCGGAGTCGCTCGAGCCCGCCGACACCGGTGCCCATCTCCAATCGCACCGCCGTGCTCCCTAGGACCCGACCGTCCGGTGTTTCCAGCACGGGCCTGAGGTCCGGTCCGCCAACGGGGATCTCGCCACCGGCCACGGCGATCCGCGCCTCCGTCACGCGCCCCGACGGCCCCGTGCGGTGAACGCGCATGCCTCGGATGTCGTCCAGTGCTGCCTCATCCACACCCAGCGTCGCCGGAACGGTCCGGCGTAATATACGCCGCAAGGTGGTGGCGTCCCACTCGACCGACCAGCGGAACCGCGGCGAGATGTCACAGTAATATCCGGACCCGTGACGATCGCTTATCGGCCGCAAATACGGGAGAGCGGACACGGATCGGAATGCTTCCACCGGCGATGCAGTGGAGCCACCACACGTCGAGTGATAGAACACCGACACGGGCTCGCCGTCGTACGTGAGCACCTGCCCAACCGTCGACCGCACGGCCGCCCAGCCCTCCCGGGTCTCGGCTTCCACGCCTCCGTATGCCTGGTCGGCTACGCTGGCGCGAAGGTCGAACCCTTCACTGGCGAACTTGCCCCGATTGCGGAGGGCGTAGGTCCGCGCCACGATGGCCTGCGCTTCGAGCGCCGCCTGCTCGGACGTCGATCGGCGCCCCATCTCCGCGTTCACGACACCCACAACGTACGCCTCCAGCGAAACGTCATTGACGACCGTGAGGCGACCAGCGCTCGGCAGCACCTCGATCACACCGCGATACGGCTTCCCGTCCACCTCGACGAATCGGTCCGCGTCGAGGGCGACGAACGTCAACCGATCGTGGCCACCGGTACCCGGTCCGTTGGAAACGTGGAGCGCTCGGCCATCCGGCACGATGGTCACGGACTCTCCCGCGGCGAGGCGGAACGCCGCGCTGTGGCCCCGGATGGCCGCCGTCGAACCGCGGGCCGTGATCACCACCTTGGGTGCCCCAACGCTGAGACCGACGCGGAGATCTGGCTCCACGCCGACCGGCTGCGGGGCCTTCCGCGCCGGTCCACACGCGGCGAGAGACGCCGCGACGGAGAGCACCGCGCTCCGGGCCAAGCGCGTCATCGTGACCCTCCGCGGGAACGGCGGGCTCACACTACCGCCGACGCGCGAAAGTCGTAGTCCATGTTGTCGTCGACCCGCACACGCACCAGGTCACCGGGTTGGGCCCATCCCCCCTGCGCGAGCCACGTCACGCCATCGATGTCGTCGGCCTGCCACGGCACGCGTCCAACGTGCGTCGCGGCATCCTCATCCGGATCGGTGAGGGCATCCACCAGCACGTCGGTCTCACGCCCCACGTAGCGCCCAAGTCGGTCCTGCGAGATCACTCGCTGGAGCTCGGTCAGCTCGTCTTGCCGCGCACGTTTCAGGTCCTCCGGCACGTCGTCGGCGTATGCCGCCGCCCTGGTCCCTTCCTGTTCCGAGTAGGTGAACACCCCGAGGCGCTCGAATTGGATCTCCTCGGCGAAGTCGCACAACGTGCGGAAATCCTCGTCGGTCTCGCCGGGGAAGCCCACGATGGTTGTCGTGCGAATCGCGATGTCCGGGATCGCGTCCCGCAGTCGCCCCACGGTGCTGCGGATCGTCTCACGACGCTCCGGTCGACGCATGCGCTCCAACAGGGTGTCGGACGCATGCTGGATCGGGATGTCCATGTACGGGACGATTCTCGGCTCGCGGACCATGAGCTCGATCAGACCATCGGTAAGCCCGGCGGAGTAGACGTAGAGCAGTCGGAACCACGGGACGGTGGTCTCTCTGACCACGGCGCTCAGGAGGTCGGGCAGCGCCGGCCCGCCGCGTCCCAGATCACGACCGTAGTGTCCCAGATCCTGCGCCACCAGGTTGATTTCCTTGGCGCCCTGCGCTTCCAGTTGCTGGGCCTCTCGAACGAGTCGCTCCAGTGGCTCCGATCGGTGGCGGCCCCGCATGAGCGGTATCGCGCAGAAGGCACAGGTGTGGTCGCACCCCTCCGAGATCTTGAGGTACCGCACGTGGGACTGCTCGCCAAGATACGTCCGCACTCCCGGATGGTCGGCGACCGGATCGACCAGGAGGCCGCGCGCAGCCAGCTCGGGCACGAGCGTATGCAGCTCGTGGAATCCAAGGAAGAGATCGACTTCCGGAATCTCGCGGCGCAGATCGGCGCGATATCGCTCCACCAGGCACCCGACCGCCACCACGGCGCGCACACCCGCGGAACGCTTCAGCGCCGCAGCCTCGAGGATCGCCTCGATCGACTCCGCCTTCGCGGCGTCGATGAATCCGCAGGTGTTGACGAGGATCACGTCGGCCGTCTCGAGGGTGGGGACCACTTGGGCGCCGTGACCGACCAAGTCACCGACGAGCCGTTCCGAGTCAACGGTTGCCTTGTCGCAGCCGAGGGAGATGACGCCGAGGTTCATGGAAGGACGAGGAGTGGCGATTGAGGAGGACGAGGAGCGAGGCAATCGGCGCGGCGCGGTCAGCGCGTTCTGCGTCCCGCACTCCGCGCTGCCGTCACGACAGGAAGCTCTCCAGGGCGCGCGCTCGACTCACGTGTCGCAGCCGGGCCAGCGCCTTTTCTTTGATCTGCCGCACCCGCTCCCTGGTGATGCCCATCATGCTCCCGATCTCCTCGAGCGTCATGGGCTCCTGTCCATCGAGACCGAAGTACAGCCGGAGGATCTTTGCCTCCCGTTCCTTGAGCGTGCTCAGGACTTCCTCGATGGAGTCGGTCAGGGCTCGCTCGAAGGTCTCTTGGTCGGGGCCCGCGTTCTGAGTGTCGGGGAGATAGTCCAGGAGCTTGTTGTCTTCGCCGGGAGTGAGCGGGGCATCGAGGGAGAGATGGCTCTGGGAGATGGACAGGGTCTTGGCGACTTCTTCTTCGGAGATATCCATGCCTTCGGCGATCTCTTCCACGGTCGGCTCTCGACCCAGCTCCTGTTGCAGGGCCGACGAGCGTTTCCCGATTCGGTGCAGGGTCCCGGCCCGGTTCAGCGGCACCCGAACGATGCGGCTCTGCTCGGCCAGGGCCTGGAGAATGGCCTGGCGGATCCACCACACGGCGTAGGAGATGAACTTGATGCCCTTGGTCTCGTCGAACTTGTGGGCGGCACGAATGAGCCCGAGGTTCCCCTCGTTGATGAGATCGCTGAGGCTCACGCCTTGGTTCTGGTACTTCTTGGCGACCGAGACCACGAACCGAAGGTTGCTCCGTACCAGCTTGTCGAGCGACTCCTCGTCGCCCGCCCTGATGCGGATCGCAAGCTCGACCTCGTCATCTCTGCTGATTAGGGGGTACTGACTGATTTCCCGAAGATACTGATCGAGGGAACCCTCATCGACGGACGTCCTCTTCGAGGTCTTCAGTCGCATGCGCGTGGCGCCTCCCGCAACTCGAGAACCGGAGCTATACGACATCGGCGGTGACGAGTCACCACCTACGTGAGGATGTCTTGTCGATCCGTCGCAGCGTCGCATGCAACGGCGTAGGTGAAGGTTAGCCAGACCCTCGGAGTGGCGCAACCGTGATCGTCCACCCCCAGCTTGCCGCCCACCGTCGCAACTCGCGGGCGAGTTCGTTCGTGTCGCACTCGTGGGCGAGCGTCGCCGCGACGCAGGCAGCTCGTTCCCCCGACGCGAACTCCGCGCGCACCAGGGTGGCCAGGGGAATCCGCTGCAGCGCTGCCGAGTCGAGCGTTGCCCCGCCGACACTGAGGATGATGGCGACCGATTGCCGAAGCGGTGTCATGGGCCAACGATACGGCCGGCCGGCGCGAGAGGCCAACGCGCCTCACGCCTGGCGGATCCAAACGTTGCCGGTCGTCGGTCGTCCCGTCACTCCCGTTGCAGCCCGTACTTCTCGATCTTCTTGTAGAGGTTGCTGCGCGGCATGTTGACCTTGCGCGCGGTCTCGCTGACGTTCCATCCCGTTTCGTTGAGCTTCGCCTCCAGGAATGCCCGCTCGGCCTTCTGCTTGAACTCGTCGAACGTCTCGCAGTTGACCAGCTCGGCCAGGGCACCCTCGCTCGGCAAACCAGACACCCGCTCCACGTCAGCCGCCTGGACCGTCTCGCCGGTCGACAAGATCAACAGCCGCTCCACGGCGTTGCGCAGCTCGCGCACATTCCCCGGCCACTCGCGACGCCCGAGCGCCTCCAGGGCGTCGGCGTCGAAGGGCTTGGGCTTCACCCCACTGTCACGGGACAGATCGGCCACGAATTTCCTCACGAGCAGGGGGATGTCGCTGCGCCGGCTGCGGAGCGGGGGCACCTCGATCGGCACGACGTTCAGCCGGTAGTAGAGATCCTCCCGGAAGTTCCCGGCAGCAATCTCGTCCGAGAGCGACTTGTTGGTGGCGGCAATGACGCGCACATTGACCGAGATCGACTTGGTGGCGCCGATCCGCGTCACCATGCCCTCTTCGAGAGCGCGCAGGACCTTGGCCTGCGCCGCGGCACTCATGTCGCCGACCTCGTCCAGGAACAGCGTGCCGCCGTCGGCCTGCTCGAACTTCCCGGGCCGGTCCGCAAATGCGCCGGTGAACGACCCCTTCATGTGCCCGAACAGTTCGCTCTCGATCAACTCGCTGGGGATCGCCGCGCAGTTCACCTCGACGAACGGTTGATCCGCCCGCGGGGACCGCCGGTGGATCGCCCGAGCAACCAACTCCTTTCCGCTGCCGTTGGGGCCGCTGATCAAGACGCGGGCACCGGTCGGGGCAACGCGACCGACCACCTCCATCAACTCGTGAATCGCCGAGCTTTCGCCGACGATCTCGTACCGGTCGGCCACCGTCGCGCGGAGTCGCACGTTCTCCGACTCCAGCTCGGCCCGCTCGAGCACGTGACGCAACGTGAGCAGAATGCGGTCGGTGTCGAGCGGCTTTTCGAGGAAGTCGTACGCCCCGAGTTGTGTCGCCTCCACCGCGGTTTGAATGGTGCCGTGCCCGGAGATCATGACGACCTGCGCGCCGGGATCCTTCTCGCGGATCTGCGCGAGCGTCGCGAGGCCGTCGAGCCCGGCCATCTTCACGTCCAGAAAAACGAGGTGCGGATGGAACTCCGGATACACCTTGAGCGCCTCATCCCCGGACTCCGCCGTGCGCACCTCGATCCCTTCGTACTCGAGCACCTGGCGCATGGCGTCCCGTACGCCCTTCTCGTCGTCCACCACCATCACGCGTCTTGCCATCACTGCACTCGCCGATAGAGAGTCACACCGTCTGCCCGTACCCGGACCTCGCCGACCGTCTCGGGCACCGGGATAAGGAACACACCGTCATCGCGGCCCGTCATCTTGTTCACGAGCGCCGGGATCACCGACGGCGGGAACGGAAACGACACGATGACGAACTCGTCACAGCGCCACGCCAATTCACCGGGGGCGCGCATTTCCGCTCCGCCGGCCATCCGCAGCCGTTCGCTGGCATCCAGCAGTCCGGACAACGGACCCAGCAGATCCTTGCCGAACACGGCCAGCTTGACCCGGGCTTCGAGGGCAATCCGCCCTTCCGTCAGCACCACGCGGAGCGAGTCGACCGCCGCCCGCGCCGGCGGGGCCAGACGCGCATCGATGAGCGAGGCGACCTCGTCGGCCGACAGCCGCACGTAGCCAGTCCCGCGGACGCCGAGCGCGGCTTCTTTGGCCTCCGCCGAGCGCCGGGCGCTGGCCGAGGGCACACCCACCGTGCTGTCCGCCGCCGCGCGTGCCTCGATGCCGGTGACGGAGCGATAGGCCCCCAGCAGCTGGTCCCGGAACAGCCATCCGCCACCGCCCACGAGCACGAGCACGGTCAAGCACCCTACACTGGCCAGGAAGTTCTTGACGCAGCCTTCCTTCACAACCCGCCCTCCTTGTTACCCACGCAGTTCCGCCGCGTGCCGCCGAGCGTAGCGCGCACCCTCGGGGTGTAGCGTACTTTGCATGAGATCGACCGACTGCACGGTGAATTCCCGGTGAAAGGCTGCATCTGCCAGTCGGCCCTCCAGCCCCTCGAGATCTCGTGCTCTCGCCCCACGCTTTACGCGCCCCAGCGTGACGTGCGGGTGGAACACCCGCGCCTCGACCGGGAATCCCAGCTGCTCCATCTCTCGCTCGACACGATCCTGCAGCAGCTCGAGCGGTGGGGCGGCTTCGCACCCCGCCCACACGACGCGAGGACGACGAGGCGACGGGAACGCGCCGAATCCCGAGAGCAGCAGGGAGAACGGCTTGGCACCGACAGCCGCGCGATCGAGACGCGCGCGAACGTCCGCGACACGATCCGAACTGACGTCGCCCAGGAATTTCATCGTGATGTGAAGCCCGTCGGTCGCGACCCACCGCACCGGGAATCCCCCGCCGCGCAGGGACTCGGTAGCGGTCCAGAGCTGGTCCCGTAGCTCGGGTGGCAGATTGACGGCGAGGAACAGCCGCACCGGTCAGCCGCGCCGGGCGAGGAGCTCGAGGTCCGGCTCGGCCCCGGCGAGCTGGCTGCCGCGACGGTATCCTCCCAAGTCCAACGTCACCCGGTCGAACCCGAGGTTGAGCAGCTCATTGGCGATGCGTGTACCGTGCTCGCGTACGCGGGCAAACTCCGACGGCAACACCTCGATTCGCGCCTCGCGTCCGCGATGCCGGACTCGGAGGTCGCCGCGCACCCCGACCTGGCGCAGGAGATCTTCACCTTGCTCCACCTGGCGCAGTCGCGACGGCGTGACCGCGAGTCCGTACATCACTCGGCTGGAGAGACAGGGTGCTGCCGGCGCATCCCACACGGGAATGTCCAGCTGCCGCGCCGCCGTCCGCACGTCGGCCTTGGTGAACCCGACCTCCGCCAGCGGCGACCGGATACCATGCTCCGCCGCTGCGCGGAGCCCGGGGCGGTGATCGCCCAGGTCGTCGGCGTTCGTGCCATCGGCCACGACGGCGATGCCCCGGCGCCGGGCCACCGCACACAGCTTGCCCCACAGCTCGCGCTTGCAGAAGTAGCAGCGATCGGGGGCATTGGCCACGTAGTCGGGATCGTCCAACTCGTCGGTCCGGATCTCGAGTAACTCCAGGTCGTACGTCGCGGCGATGGCACGTGCCCGCTCACGCTGCACCCGTGGGTACGAGGCACTGAGGCCCATCACCGCCAGCGCTCGCTCCTTCCCCAGCACCCGGCGCGCAACCACGGCGAGTAGCGCCGAGTCCACCCCACCTGAGTAGCCGACGAGGAGCGACGGATAGCCGGTGATCAGCGCTTCGAGTCTGGAGAGGGACGTCATGGGAAAAGGATAACGCGCTAGTCCGTAAATCTGTTAGGGTGAGGGCGCATCGCCCGGCACGTCCCGAAAACGCAAGGTTTCGGCCGCACGCAGCGCGACGAAGTCGATCGCCATGTCGAAATGGTCTTCCATGATGTCCAGCAGGGACTCCACGTCCACCCGCAGCACAGTGCATGGCGACACGGCGACGGCGTCGCACCAGCGGTCGTTGTAGCCGATGGCTTCATGCATGCCGGCCACGCCGGCCGGTCCCACCAGCACCGCATCGTGCCCCGCCCCGACGGTGCACCGAATCTCGCCATCGACGATGACCAGGAAGTCGTAGGCGGGATCGCTGCGCCCCCAGACGGCAGTCCCAGGCGCGAAACGCACCTCGTCGACGTGACGAGCCAGCTCACCCAGGGCATCCGGCGCCCGCGTGGGAAAAACCCCCGTCGCGTGCAGAGCGAGCAGCCGCTCGACGACATCGAGTTCGCGATCCTCCGGCAGACCGAGCTCCGACACGCGCGGCGACCGACGGAGCAACTGGGGAGTCGCGGAGAGCTGCTCGACCATACGGTCCGACAGATGCCACAAGTACTGCTCGATGATCGGGAAATGCTCCTCGCACACGTCCAGGTGGTCGTCCCAGTCGAGTCGCAGCGTCAGCGCGTCCGTCACCGCCGTGGCTTCGAGTCCGGCCTCCGCTCTGGCCAAGAGGTGCAGGAGGCCAACGGACGACCCGGGGCCCACCTCGCCCTCCGACCGACCCGATCGGGACAGCGCCACCTGTCCGTCCACGACGAGGAACAGCGTCTCGACCTGCTGGTTCGGAGCGACGAGCGTGCTGCCACGGGCAAAGAACTCCTCGCGGGCGTGCGCCGCAATTGCCGCGAGGTGCGCTGCGGAGAGACGATCCATCTCCGGCAGCGTGCGGAAGTAGAGCACCCGATCGAGTGGGCCGACCAGGAGCGAGGCGTCAGCCACGGGCGCCTCCGGGCATCCGACGCCCCGCCAGCCGGCCGCGGGCATGATCGAGTGCCGCACCGTGGGTGGGCGAGATTGCTGACCGCCCCTCGAGCACAGGCGCGAGCCCCGCCAATCCAAGCTCCGCGGCGTGGTGTGCGGCCACCGCACTCAACGACTCGGTTTGACTCTCGATCATCTCGCTGAGCACCGTCTCATAGGGCATCTCCCGATCCTCGACCACGACGGCCCCGGGGTCCAACGCGTCGTCAATCAAGTCCAGGAGCTGACGGCGCACCGCCACGGGTACGAGGTTTTCCAGCAACTCTCGGCTGCCGGCACGCGACTCGCGCCGACTGGAGTGGAGCCCCCGGTAGATGCGAAGGAAGTCCTCATTCCGTGTCTGCAAGTTCAGCAGCCGAAACACCCGCTCGACACTGTGCTGTTGCTTGTCGCGCAACAGGTCCACCAGCAGGCCGTGAAGCGGCGTTCGGCGCCGTGCATCCCGGCTGGCACCGAGTTCGAGGGCGCGGCGCCACCGCATGAACCCAGTTGCCGCCGTGAGCGTTTGCGGCGCCGCGCGAGCGAGGAACGTATGGTTGATCGAGAGGTGCGGGTAGTCCGTGCCAATACGCCCCAAGGCCCGCAAGATCTTGAACCGCACCATCCCATCGGATTCCTCTACGAGATGGCTCAGCAGGAGATCGACGGCCTGTTGGCTTCCGAACGCGCCAATGGTGTGCGGCAGGTGCCGACGGACCGCATGCGGCAGCCCGACATCACGCAGCGCCTCGACGAGCCGAGGCAACACCGGGGTCCCCAGCGCGATCAGCGTGCCCTGCACCTCGTCGCGGAGCGAGCGATGCGACAGGAGCGACAGGAGCACGGGAACGAACCGGGGGCTGCCGACTTCCCGCATGGCGGCAACCGCTTCCAGCTGGACGTCACCGTTCCGCCCCGTCGCCAGCCGCATGAGCACCGACTCGAATGTGACGTCCGGCTGCTGAGCGATCGCCTTCGCGAGCGCAATCTGCGCCTCCGCCCTGTCGTCGGACACGACCTCTTCCAAGGCTCGCTCGGCCTCAGGCCCCACCCGCCAGCCACTTGCCACGAGGCCGACCACCGCCGTGGCCCGCACCTCCGGCGCCGCATCACGTGACGCGCCTTCGAGCAACCCGCGGTCCGGCCGCATCACGGATTCCACGAGAAGGGCGGCGGCCCGAACCCCGGGGGAGCCATGCCCCCGCAACCGCTCCACGATGGGGAGCACGTCGTCGCGACCGGAGTCCGAGAAGACCCCCAACGCGTGCACCACGACGGCCGGAGAGGGATGGTAGAGGATGAGGGCCGGGATCACCCGCACCTTTCCCTGGGCGACCAAGATGTCGAGCGCCGCGATGACCTTCCGATCGTCGATGTCGTTGAGCGTGCTGAGCAGCGTCTCGAGTGAGGCCAGATCGAGCGTGGGAAACGCGAGTCGAGTCTCGGTGATCTCCTCCCGTAGCGTTTCCCGGAAGACGTCCAGGTAGCGGCCTCGGAGCCGCCACGCCAGCACGGCCCACACGCTCCCCATCACGATCGCGATCGCACCGAACACGGTGGCGTTCGTGGTCAAGGTGACCACCAGGAGAATGCCCAGCGAGGCGAGCGCCTGCCCGCCACGCTGCCCCAATACGTCGATCACGGCCTTGACCCGACCCCGCATCTCCACGGCGATCGGGACGAACAAGAGCTCGGTGCCCGTGCGATACAACGAGTGTCGGAGGCTGCCATCGATCCCCTTGAGGAGGAGTGCGAGTGCCAGCCCTCCACCAACGGCAAACCCCACCGAACCGAAGACGAGGAGCACCGGAACGGAAGCGACGGCCGCGCTGACGCCCGCCCGGCGGACCAGCCATCCCACCACGAACACCTGAACCACGAGCGAGATGACGTTGAGTGTCAGGTACACGCTCGAGAAGAACTCGTCGAGCAGCTCCACGGCCACCAGTCGCGAGACCGTGAGTTTGAACACGAAGTCCACGAGGGTGAACGTGACGGTGGACACCAGGATGAGTGTCGCGACCGACCGCAGGTAGGGACGATCCCAGATCTGCCGGCCGACTTGAGCGAGATCGACCGTCGGCCGAACACCAACGGGGCCCACGGCCGCCTCGATGCGCGCGAGCAGACGCGGACCCAACGACGCGAGCAGGAACACCGTGGCGGCCGCCGCCACGAGGTGGCGGGCCGGGAATGCACCCGACAGGATGCGAGCCAGGCCCGATCCCACGATCGCGCCGAGCACACTTCCCGACCCGATCACGGCGAAGATGCGCTTGGCCTGGGTGACGGTGAACAGATTGCCGAGCACCGTCCAGAAGCGCACCACCACGATGGTGGCCAGCACGCCCGACCAGGTATAGAGGGCGTAGAGGATGGGGTCACCGCCCCACGGGACCGCGGCCCAGAACCCGAACGTGACCACCGCCGAGAACATCAACCACCCGCTCAGCTCGTGCTGGCTCGACAGGCGCCGAAGGAATGCCGGCCGGCTGAGCGTGAGCGGCAGGGCGATCACCGCGATCCCCAGGTAGGCCCAGGGGAGATGCGACGCCGGCAGACTCGACAGGAAGAGCGCGTCCCGAGCCGTCTCGAGCACCGCGTGGCCGCACATGAACCCGAGGAGCGTGAGCAGCGCTCCCAGCACGTCTCGTCGCTCATCGGGACGAATCCGCCCCATCGCGGCGAGGACGCGGGTCACCGGCACTTCGGCCGTGACGGTCGGTGGGGTGGACTCAGTCACCGGCACCCAGGCAGCGGCTGTCCGATCCTCGACCGGGACCGCGCCCCCCCCATACCATGTGGAACCCTGGCTCTCTATCTTGCATATGACGTAAGTGGTACGAAGAATAGCATAGGCCGCCCCATCGCGGGTGGCCGTTCGACGTTAGGGGGTTGGCGCATGTCGTCTTGGTCCAGAGCGTTGTCCGTAGTCGTCGCGGCCGCGGCGGTCACCGCGTCCGCCACGCCGGCTACCGCTCAGGCGTTTCCGCCCAGGCTCTCGCCGAGCCAGGTGGAAGACACGCGCGCAATCATCGATTCCATGCGCCGGGATCCACGTGGTCCGTACCTGCGGATCCGCTGGTTCTGCGCTGACGGAAGCATCCTCCCGCCTCAGGGCTCACCCTGCCGCGAACGGGGCGGCGGCGTGCAGTACGCGGAGTACAACGATCGCTGGAAGCGCCTCGCTGGGATGCAGCTTCACGTCGGCACCATCCTGCAGGCAACGGCATTTACCGATCTCTACGATTCCGCCCGCGCCCACTACCGGCTCCGAGAGCTGGTCGTCACCCGCTACCTGGAAGAGATCGACGACGGATGGGTCCTCCGTCGGGCGCGATTCTATCGAGGCGCTCGGCAGATCGAGGACGAGGAGCAAAAGGGGCACGCTGTGCTCCAGCAGTTGCTCGCCAGCCCTACCTGGACCCAGCACCACTACCTGCTCGCCCACGATCTCGTCGGCACCATTCCGCACGTCGGGTTGGCGGGGGACCAGCGCACGCACCGGATCAGGAATCTCGCCACAGAGATCGCCGTGCTTGATTCGTCGTTTCTGGATCTGCGGGTCAAGATCCACTCGTTCCCATCACGAAGTGACGTGGGGGCGGTGGAGCGCTTCGCCGGGGCACGGCTGCGCTCCCCCGCGGTGCAGGCCAAGCTCACCGAACTGATCGCCGTCCTACACGAGCAGTACGACGAGCGTCGCAACCTCGAGATCTTCGCCCAGTACCGGCGTCGTCTCTCCGGACCGCTGGCGGACCGCGTTCGCGCGGTGGAAGCAACAATGCGGAGCGGCACGCCCAACGACGGTCTGGCCCAACTCGCGTTGCTTGCCGCCGACGTCCGCGCCGAAGTGAGCCGGACCCGCGACGGCCGGCGCAACGTGATGCTGATGGGGCTCGGACACGCGGCGCAGGAGCAGGCGTTCGTCCTCGCACTCTCGGCAGCGTCCGACGCGGGCACCCGGCGAGACCGGATCGGTCGGTTGGAGACCTACGTCACGCTGGCCCACGGTGCGGGATTGCTCTCGGCGCGGGAGCGGGACGCGCTCCATGAGGAGATCCAGCGCCTGCGGCAAACGGAGAGCCTTGCGGCACTCGACTACCGGCAGCGGCTGCGCTATCTCGCCCGAAGTGTCGAGTGGGCGGCGGCGACGGTCCGTGCCGTGTACGGCCCGGTGTACGAACGGTACGCCCAGGTCGACCCGAGGGCCGCCGGTTTCCAGGACGCGGCCGTCCGAGGATCGATTCTTCTCCCGCTGTCGCAGGCCCTCGACGGCCTGTTGGCCGATGCCGACCGGACGCTCGGCACCTCCCACGTCGTGCTGGGACGCCCGGTGAGCCACGGCATCCGCGGGCTCAACCCGGGGGTGGCGCTGCGCGTGCTCGACGTCGCCCGCGACGAGCATGCCGGAGCCTCGGCCGACGCCACCAAGATCTACGTCCTGCCCGAGACGACGCCGGAGCTCCGGCCGGTGGCGGGGGTGCTCACGCTCGGCGAGGGCAATCTGCTGTCGCATGTGCAGCTCCTCGCCCGGAATCTGGGTATTCCCAACGCCGCCGTCTCGAATGCGCTGCTCCCGGTGCTGGAAGAAGCCCGAGGAGACAGTGTCTTCTTTGCGGTCTCGCCGCTGGGCCGAGTGCTCATCAAGCGGGCGTCCGACCTCACCGCCGAGGAACGGCAGCTCGTGGAGCGCGGCCGCGCTACCACCACCCAGCGGTACCGGCTCGACACGCGGCGATTGCGCCTCGATCAGTGGCAGCCGATTCCGTTGCGCGAGCTGCGGCTGGAGCACGCCGGGGTGGTAGTGGGTCCCAAGGCCGCCAACCTGGGGCAGCTCGCGACCTTCTTCCCGACCCGCGTGTCCCAGGGCGTTGCCCTTCCCTTTGGGATGTTCGTCAAGCACGTGAGCCGCCGGTTCGAGTCGGACGGCACGGTACTGGAGGATCTGCGTGCCGCGTACCAGGAGGCGAGTCGCCTGCGGGCCGCGGGACGGAGCGAGGCGGAGATCGACCAGTTCATGTTCAACGCGCTGGCCCGGGTGCGCCGGGCCATCGTCGAGCTGGTGTGGCTGCCCGAGGTACGGGACGCCGTCGTGACGGCGATCCAGGAGACGTTCGGCAACGACCTGCAGGGCGGCGTGTTCGTGCGGAGTGACACCAACGTCGAAGATCTGCCGCATTTTTCCGGAGCGGGCCTCAACCTGACGGTCCCGCACCAGCGCACCCTGGAGGCCGTCCTGACGTCCATCAAGCGCGTGTGGACCTCGCCGTTCAGCGAGCGCGCGTATCTCTGGCGCAAGCAGATCCTGGACGAGCAGGCGGAGATCTATCCGTCGGTGCTGCTGCTGGAGAGCGTGCCCTCGGAATACTCGGGCGTGCTGATCTCGTCCGGGCTCCAGCAGGGTGGACCCACGGACCTCACCATCGCGACGGCCGAGGGCGTGGGTGGAGCGGTGGAAGGCGAAGAGGCGGAGACGATCGTCGTCTCCGCAGACGGGAGCGTGCGGCTCCTGTCACAGGCCAAGTCGCCTACCCGGCGGGTGCTGATCGGCACTGGAAACGGCGGGAGCGAGATGGTGGCCGCACGGCTGCCGGAGACGCTGCTTCGACCGGACGAGATCCGGCAACTCCAATCGATGGTGGCCCTGTGGAAGCGCCGCGTGCCCGACGCCGAGGCGAACCGGATCTGGGACATCGAATTCGGCGTGGTGGACGGCAAGGTGTGGTTGTTCCAAATCCGTCCGTTCATCCGTTTCCGCAGCAGCGACCTGCTCCAGCGACTCGAAGCGCTGGACCGTGAGACGATCCAGCGGGGGTCGCGGCTGGTGTCGCTCGAGGAGGGCGGGTGACCAGGTGCGCCAAATCAATGATCGCGGCGCTGTGCCTGCCGCTGGTGTTGATCGCCGCCCACGTCGCCGAGTGGCCGCCGTACCCACTGGACGGCGACACCTATACCGGAATCCGACGGCTCACCGCGTACCGCCTGATACAGGAAGGGAAGATCGCAGGTTCGCTCCGGCTGCCTGCCGGCGCGCGGTTGCCGAACGGTGCAATTCGCTTGCGCCTCAAAGGGGTGAACGAGGCGTACGACATCGGCCCGAGTACGCCTAAAGATTCGGCGCTGCAGGCCACGCTGGAGCGGATCGTGGGCAGGCGGCACCCGTCCTACCGCGTGGCCATGCTGGACATCACCGATCCCATGAGGCCGCGGTACGCCGCGGTGCGGGGTGACGAGGGGTACATCCCGGGGAGCGTGGGGAAGCTGCTGGTGATGACCGGCCTGTTCAACGAGCTGAAGCAGCGCTATCCCACGGATGTCGGGGCCCGCGCAGCGCTGTTGCGAGATACCCGGGTCGTGGCCGATCGCTGGGTGATCCCGAACTCCCACGCGGTGCCGGTTGTCAACGACGACATGTCAGCCGTCTCCCATCGGGCAATTCGCGTGGGCGACACCTTCACCCTGTGGGAATGGGTGGACCACATGGTGTCACCCAGCTCGAACGCGGCTGGGTCCATCGTCTGGAAGCATGCCATGCTGCTCGACGCCTTCGGTCGGGACTATCCGATCTCGACGGATCGGGCGGAGGCATTCTTCACGGAAACGCCGCGGGCCGAGCTGGCCGACCGGGCCGTGAGGGTCGTGGAGGAGCCGATGTTGGCGGCGGGACTCGATACGGCGGGGCTACGTCACCGGACCTTCTTTACCAACACCGCCCAGCGTATCGTCCCCGGTCGCGGCAGCCATGCCACACCCAACCAGCTCGTGCGCTGGATGCTCAAGCTCGAGCAGGGCAAGCTGGTCGACGAGTGGAGCAGCCTCGAGATGAAGCGGCTCATGTACTTCACCCGTCGGCGCTACCGCTACGCGTCGTCACCCGCGCTGGCGGACGCCGCCGTGTACTTCAAGTCCGGATCGCTCTACCAGTGCGAACCGGAGCCCGGCTATCAGTGCGGCCAGTACCGCGGCAACAAACAAAACCTCATGCACTCGGTGGCCATCGTGGAATCGCCCGCCACCGGTGATCGGCAAAGGGTCTATCTGATCTCCATGATGTCCAACGTCCCAAAGGTGAACTCGGCGGCGGAGCATCAGGAGATCGCGACCCTGATCGAGCGGTTCATGCGTACGCTCCACCCGGACGCCGCGCCGTGATCCGTTCCACCGCCCCCTTCATGCGACCCACCGTCCGGATGCCCAGACAACGTATGCACGCGGCCGCCGCCATCGGTTTCCTCGCCCTTGGCGGTGGCGTCCCGTCCGCTCTCCTGGCGCAGGCAGGTCCGACTGCTGCCCAATCCCCAACGAGCCTCGTGCTGCCGCGGCCCGACTCGGCGCTTCAAGCCGGGCTGAACCGCATCCTTTCGGAACGACCGTTCCGGACGCTCGTGACGCGAGGTCAGCTTTCGGTGGCGCTCGTAGACCTCTCGCAGCCCGGCGTGATCCGCTACGCGGCCCGCGACGACAACCGGATGCGGTATGCGGCGAGCCTTCCCAAGATCGCGATCATGATGGGCGTGTTTTGCGAGATCGACGCCGGCCGGGTGGCCTACACACCGGAACTCCGAGAAAAAATGGAGCTGATGATCCGGAATTCCGACAACCCCACCTCGACCGAGTTGATCAAGCTCGTCGGGTTCGAGGCCATCGCCGACTGCCTCCAGGACCCGCGATACGAGCTGTACGATGAGGACCGTCGCGGCGGCCTGTGGGTGGGTAAGGACTACGGTGGCGACCTGGGCTATTGGGAACGGGATCCCCTCAATCACATCTCACACGGCGCCACCGCCCGACAGGTGGCCCGGTTCCTCGTGATGCTGGATCGCGGCGCACTCGTGAGCCCGTGGGCGTCGGCCGAGATGAAGGCCATCATGGCGCACCCGGCCATCCATCACAAGTTCGTGCTCGGGCTCGACGCGCGGCCGGATTCACGGATCTTCCGCAAGTCCGGTACGTGGAGAAACTGGCATGCCGATGCGGCGATCGTGGAGCGGGACGGGAAGAAATACGTCGCCGTGGCGCTGCTGGAGACGTCCGCGACGGGGATCCTGGCCCAGCTAATCGTCAAGTTGGACGACCTGATCCATCGTCCCGCGCGGCGGCAACCGGTGTCGCGGCAGGACGGATAGCACCCATTCCCTACCGCCTGGCTACCAATCTAGAGATCAGCGCGTCGCGAACGTGAGCGTCGCCCACTTGGACTCGTAGTCGAGCCCAACCTCGGGCGACGTCGTCATAGTGATGAACTTCACGTACCACACAGCAGGCGCATCCAAGACGAACGTCGCCATCCCCTCAGCGTCGGTGCGGAGCGACCGCTCGTCGAGGGGCGCGCCTCCGCGCTCCCCACCCACGATCACCAGCTGGTCGGCCACCGGCACACCGTCCACGAGGCAGCGTACGGAGAGCTCGTCACCCGGCTGCAGAGCGTATGGGTTGGTCAGGGGCACGATCTCGGCGGGATACCCTAACACGGTCAGGAACGCCGGCTCCCCCCGCTTCCAGAACTGCCACCACCTCGAGGGCGCATCGATACGGTCGCCCACCTGGAGCACGGCTTTCACATGCTTGGCGTAGCGCTCCCGCACGTCTCTCTCGAGTTCCCCGTCCCGTCGCCGCCCGTCCAGCACGTCCGGGATGCCGTCGTGCTCCAGATACTCGTTGAAGTCTGCGGCTGCCAGGTCCAGCTCGCGTGGCCGGGTCGAGACGCCGACGATATACGTGCCGGGATCGCCCGTTTCGATGGTGACGAATGTCGTGTCGGTCAGCGCTGTATCGCCGACCCAGGCAGTGAGAGGCACGGCCGATCGGCCCGCCGCCGACACCACGCTCACGTCGAGCACCCGATCCGGCATGATCGCATTCTCGCTCAGCGCAAAGGTCCCGTTCAGGATCGGCACCAGCACCGACGAGTTCGGGTTCACGAAGTAACGCTCGAGCTTGATGAACAGATCGTGGGCGGTCAGCACCGAGGCGACGCCGACGGACAGGACCAAAATCAATGTGGTGCGGGCTTTCACGGAGCGCTCCGAGGATATGATGGGATGTTCCCGGGAACCTACGGGTCCGCTTGCCCTGCGCCAGGGCGCAGCGCATGAACGCGGCCTGGAGGCAGCGTCCGCTCACCAGTGCTGGCTCATTGCCGTGGCCGGTCCAGGCTCCGGTACTGCACCGCCTCGCTCACGTGGCTCGGCAGGATGGTCCCGCTCTTGGCGAGGTCGGCGATAGTGCGCGCGATCTTGAGGACGCGGTGATACGCACGTGCCGAGAGCTTGAGCCGCACGATGGCGGTCTTGAGGAGCGCGTCGGCTTGGTCCGTGACGCGGCAGAAGCGCCGCAGGTCGGCGGGCGCCATGTAGGCGTTAGCGAACAGCCCCTCGCGACCGGCAAACCGTTTGAGTTGGCGCTGCCGAGCACCGTTCACGCGCTCGCGTACCACGGCACTTGGCTCGCCGCTCCGCTCGCACGACAGCTCTCGGTAGGGCACCGCCGGTACCTCGATGTGGATGTCAATGCGATCGAGCAGCGGACCCGACAGGCGCGCGAGGTAGCGATTCACGGCAACGCCGCCGCAGGTGCAGGCGCGTCCCGGATCGCCGAGGTAGCCGCAGGGACACGGGTTCATGGCGGCGCCAAGCATGAACTGTGCGGGGTACGACAGCGATGTCGCCGCACGCGAGATGGTGACGGAGCCGTCTTCCAGCGGCTGCCGCAGCACCTCGAGCACGTTCTTGCGGAACTCGGGCAGCTCGTCCAGGAACAGCACGCCGCGGTGGGCAAGGCTCACCTCGCCCGGACGCGGATACGTGCCACCGCCGATGAGCCCGGCGTCGCTGATCGTGTGGTGCGGGGCGCGGAACGGCCGGGTCGTGACCAACGAGCCGCCCGGCGGCATCAGGCCCGCCACGCTGTGGATCTTGGTGGTCTCCAGCGCCTCGTCCAGCGTCATCTCGGGGAGGATGGTCGGGAGCCGCCGCGCCAGCATCGTCTTGCCCGATCCCGGCGGGCCGATCATGAGCAGATTGTGCGAGCCCGCGGCCGCGATCTCCAGCGCGCGTTTGGCGTGCTCCTGGCCCCGGATCTCGGCGAGATCGACGTCGCGCGGAACACGGGACCCAAATAGGCGCCGAGCATCGACGGTCGCGCGTCTGAGCGGCGATCCCTCACCGAAGAACCGCCGCACACTCGCGAGGGAGCTCGCACCGAGCACCGCGATGCCGTCCACGACCCCTGCTTCCGCCAGGTTCTGGAGTGGGACGATCACGCCGCGCATGCCGGCGTCCCTGGCGGCGAGCGCCACGGGGAGCGCGCCGCGGACCGGGCGGACGTCGCCCTCGAGGCCGAGTTCGCCGACGATCACGTAGTCGTCCAACTTCGGCAGATCCTGTGATCGACGGATCAACGGATCGTTGCCGGGATCGTGTGTCGGCGTCCCGTTGAGCTGCCCCGTGGCGGTCAGGATACCGAGCGCGATCGGCAGATCGAACGCCGACCCGTCCTTGCGCACGTCCGCCGGGGCGAGGTTCACCGTGATCCGCTTCAAGGGGAACACGAAATCCGAGTTGGCGAGCGCCGCCCCCACTCGTTCCCTGCCCTCTTTCACGGCCCCCTGCGGGAGCCCCACAGTGGTGAACGACGGCAAGCCGTTGGCGATGTCGGTCTCGACGTCGACCAGATAGGCGTCGATGCCGAGCACGGCCGCCGAGCGTATGCGGGCGAGCATGGTGGACGGTACGGGATGCCGAGCGGGGTGGTGGTAGCCAATCCCCTGCGCCGCGTGGCGTTGTGTTGCCGAGGCTCCTAGAATACGGGCGCGGCAACGCGACGCGGGCTTTGACAGCGAGGGGGACGTACGAACACGCCACAGGAGGTGAGCGGCACGCGGCCGGGGGTCCGCGCCGGAGTCCGAGACATCGCGCGGTGGATGGAGCGGCCGGGGTTCTGGGAGGCAGTCATCCTGCTCGTCGCCATCGGCCTGTACGCGCACACCGTCGGGTTCGGCTGGGTGTACGACGACGAGATCGAA
>JBFIHA010000019.1:0-51137 GCA_041602035.1 Gemmatimonadales bacterium
CCCGGCCGCTCGGCCGTTCCGGCCGGGCCTTGCCACCGTTCGTCGCGGAGATACGTTGAAGCGCATGTTGGGCACCGGTGCCTTCGTCGCCTTGATCCTCCTCCTGAGCGGGACGGGATTCCCGCCCGCCACCCCCATCGGAGCACAGCTCATGAAGGAGCTCACTCGGGTCATTCTCGTCGAGGCCGTGGAGCCGTGCCTGACCTAGAATCTGACGATGATGGGAGGAGGAGTGGCCCATGCCCGAATTCTCGTACGTAGATCCATTCCCCACTGCCGCAGACGACACGGTGTACCGCCGGCTCGCCTCGGATGACGTCTCGCTGGCCTCGTTTGACGGCCACGACGTGCTCAAAGTGACACCGCAGGCGCTCACGCGGCTCGCGCGCGAAGCGATGCGCGATGCCTCGTTTCTGATGCGCACCGCGCACCTGGAACAGGTGGCCGCGATCCTCGATGACCCCGACGCGAGTGACAACGACCGGGGAGTCGCGCTCGCCATGTTGCGGAATGCCGAGGTATCAGCCCAATTCGTGCTACCATTCTGTCAGGATACGGGAACGGCCACCGTGTTTGCCAAGAAAGGGCAATGCGTGTGGACCGGCGGCGGGGACGCGGAGGCGCTGAGCCGTGGGATCTACGAGACCTACGCGTCGGAGAACCTCCGCTACTCGCAAACCCTCCCGCTCACGGTGTACGACGAGAAGAACTCCGGTACCAACCTCCCGGCGCAGATCGACATCCTGGCCACGGACGGCATGGAGTACCGATTCCTGTTCGTCGCGAAGGGTGGTGGGTCGGCAAACAAAACCTATCTGTTTCAGGAGACCAAGGCGCTCCTCACGCCCGAGCGTCTGGTGCCGTATTTGACCGAGAAGATGAAGACGCTGGGTACCGCCGCCTGTCCCCCCTATCACTTGGCGTTCGTGATCGGCGGAACGTCGGCCGAAGCAAACCTGAAGACGGTCAAGCTCGCGACCACGGGATACCTCGACGGCCTGCCAACGCGGGGGAGCGAGTCAGGTCAGGCCTTTCGCGACGCAGAGCTGGAGCGAGCAATGCTCGATGCCGCGTACGGGACCGGCATCGGGGCCCAGTTCGGCGGGAAGTACTTTGCCCTCGACGTGCGGGTGGTCCGGTTGCCGCGTCATGGCGCGTCCTGTCCCATCGGTCTGGGCGTGTCGTGTTCGGCCCACCGCAACGTGAAGGCCAAGATCGATCGCGACGGCATCTGGGTGGAACAGCTCGAGCGCGATCCGGGCCGGTTCATCCCCGAACGGTTTCGCGGGGCCCGGGAGCGGGGAGTGGTCGCCATCGATCTCAGTCGGCCGATGAAAGACATCCTGGCCGCGTTGACGAAGCATCCGGTGAAGACCCGGCTGGCGCTGACCGGGCCGATGGTGGTCGCGCGCGACATTGCGCACGCCAAGCTCAAGGAACGGCTCGACCGAGGCGAGGATCTGCCTCAGTACTTCAAAGATCACCCGGTCTATTATGCGGGGCCGGCCAAGACGCCACAGGGTCTTCCTTCGGGGTCGTTCGGCCCGACGACGGCTGGACGCATGGACTCATACGTCAGGCAGTTTCAGGCCCGCGGCGGATCGATGGTGATGATCGCCAAAGGGAACCGAAGCCGGCAGGTCACCGAGTCCTGCCGCGAGCATGGTGGCTTCTACCTCGGATCGATCGGTGGGCCCGCCGCCGTGCTGGCGAAGGAACACATCAAGCAGGTCGAGGTGGTCGAGTACCCGGAGCTGGGGATGGAGGCGATCTACCGCATCGAGGTGGAAGATTTCCCCGCCTTCATCCTGGTCGACGACAAGGGGAACGACTTCTTCGCCGACCTCTCGTGATCTCGCGCGGGCCGTTGGCCCGACATGGACCGGCGCTCTGCCAGCCAGCGCCCCGACCGTGACCGCGAGCGTCCGTCGCACGGTCGCAGCAGGGCGCTGCACGTGCCCAATGCCGCTGCGCTGCGTCGCAGGCCCACATCCCAGATCTTCGGCTCGAAACCGCGCTTCACGGTTTCTTCATGTTTCGGTCCGTAGCTTGCACGACGTGGACTCCGCGAGGAGAGCGAATGCCGGACACCACGTGTGCCGTGCCAGCGCATCGGCTCGAAGGCAAGGAACTCCGACAACGGGTCAAGGCGATCGAGGAGGAACTCCGCGACCTGGACCCGGAGGAGGGGTACGAGTGGCCGTGCGACGATGCGCGTGCCAGCTCGCACTCGGCGAATGCGCCGTGAGCGATTCGCCGTTCTGAGTGTGTAACGCGCCCGGCATCGACCGGGCGCTTGCGTTTGCTGGTCCATCAGGCCGTCGCTTTCCGTACGACGGAACCATGCAATCCTCTCCAGAGCACGGGTCGGAACTCGGTGGAACGGTGCCCAGCACCGCGGTGTTAGGATTGTGATATGTCCCTGTCCCCAATCACGAGGTGCAGACGTCCGTGGCGATGAGCAGGCGTGGGGCTCCGTGGAGTGCGCTGGCTGGCCTCGTGTTTGCCGCGTGGGCGTGCGGTGACGCCGTGGATGGCACGGTCGATCAACCGCGGCTCAGGTTCCAACCCTCCACGGTGGGGCTCGTGCTGGAGCGCCAGGCCACACTCATGCTGGAGAACGTCGGTACCGGTGTGGCCCAAGGAGTGACACTCCGGTGGGACGACGTGGATGGGATCCAGGGGTTCGGCGCGACCCTCGATGCCGCGCCGTTATCGGTCCCCCAGTTGAACGGAGGGGGTGCGCAGGCCGTCGCCGTCACGCTCGGTATTCCGGCCACCGTGCCTGTCGGCACGTACACGGTCATCCTCGTGGCCGACCTGAGCGGCACCGCGGCTGCCACCGCCGAGATCTCGGTTCAGGTCGCGGCGGTGTCTCCGGGCACGGTGACGGTGTTCGGAGCTGTGTCGGCCCGGCAAGGCGACGTGGTCACCTACACGGCCGAGGTGCGCGATGCAGCCGGAGCGGCGGTCACCGACTCCACGATCGCCTGGTCGGTCTCCCCGCCGGGCGCCGGCCTGATCGATGCCACTGGCAGGTTCGTGGGCTATCAACCGGGGGCAGCTCGTGTGCGTGCCCGCGCGGGGTCCCTCGTCGATTCCATCGAGGTCACCGTCCAACCCCGCGGACTCGCGGGGACGTTCACGGTAGAAGGGCAGGGAATGATCGTGGACCGGTTCACCTCCGACCTGTGGGTTCATGGGACAGCGGCCTATACCGGAACGTGGAGCGTTCGGACGGAGCCGGGCAATACGCTGTACGTCTGGCGGGTCGACGATCCGACCCAGCCGGCGCTCACCGATTCGCTGCGCCTCGACGCGCGCACCGTGAACGACGTCAAGGTACGCTCGGATGGCACCCTGGCCATCGCAACGCACGAGGGATCGAGCGACGGACTCAACGGTATCAGCCTGCTCGATCTCGCCGATCCGCTGCACCCGGTCGTGATCGGACGATACACCGGTGGTCTCGAATCGGGCGTCCACAACGTGTGGATCGATGGCGACCACGTGTACGCGGTGCCCGATGGCGCAGGGACGGGGCTGCGTGTCGTCGACATCACCGATCCCGACAATCCCACCGAGGCAGCCCAGTTCGTCGGCGGATCCAGCTTCCTTCACGATGTCTACGTCCGCGACGGCCTGGCGTTCTTGTCCCACTGGAATGACGGTCTCATCATCGTGGACGTCGGGAACGGGATCGCGGGCGGATCGCCCTCGGATCCGCAGGAGGTGAGTCGCATCGCTACCTTGGGCGGGCAGACCCACAACGCATGGTATTGGCCGGCAGCCGGCTACGTGTTCGTGGGCGAGGAGGACTTCGGCACACCCGGGATCCTCCACGTGGTGGACGTGCGCGACGTGAGGCAGCCACGCGGGGTGGCGACATATGCCGTGCCGGGGGGGCCTCCGCACAACTTCTGGCTAGACGAGACGCGCGGCATTCTGTTCGCGGCGTGGTATGGCCAGGGACTGCGGGCAGTTGACGTCTCAGGGGACCTGCTGGGGCGACTGGAGCTCCAGGGGCGGGAAATCGCCACCTCATTCTATGGCGGTTCCGGCGCGTGCCCCAGCGCGGCGGGATCATTCACGTGCACCTGGGCACCGCAGCTCGAGGGAGACCTGGTGTTCGTGTCCGACATGAACAGCGGACTGACCGTTCTCCGCCCACAGTTCTAATCCCGAACCCGTCCGGCGAGCCTCCGCGTTCCTCGAAGCGCAGAGCGAGGGTACCGTGCATAACAGGGCGACTCTGAGTAGCGTTCGGGGAGGCGCGGCGGAGAATGACGATGCTCGAGGCCATCAAGAGATTCTTTGGTCACAACCTCGCTCCCACACCGGTGCCTGCCGGAGCCGAGGAGACCTCAGGCAGGGGTGACCGCCTCGCACTGGCGGCCTGTGCGTTGCTCCTCGAGTTGGCCCACGCCGACGACGAATTCACCCAGGACGAGCGCCGCCACATCGAGGAAACGCTCACCCACCACTTCGCCATGCCAGCCGACGCCGTACAGGAGCTGATTCGACTGGCGGACGAAGAGCGGCAGCGAGCGGTCGACCTCTATCAGTTCACGAGTCTCATAACGGCGAGCTACGACGAGGGCCAGCGACTGCTCCTCGCGGAAATCATGTGGCGAGTGGTCTTCGCCGACGGCTCGCTCGCGCGACACGAAAGCTACCTGATGCGCAAACTGTCCAATCTGCTCGAGTTGCGACCCGGGTATCTCGCCGAGGCGCGCTCACGAGCGTTGAGCGACGGGGCGGACTGACGGCGTGACTGCCCTCGACCGTCGCCTCAGGACGCACGTCGGGAAACATGGGCTGTTTCCGGAGCCCGGGGTTGCCCTGCTGGCGGTGAGCGGTGGGTCGGACTCCTTAGCGCTCCTCGACCTCATGGCTGGGATAGCGTCGGCGTTGAACCTCACCCTGGCCGTGGCGCACGTCGATCACGGCATTGCTCCCGACAGCGATGCGGTCGCCCGCTCGGTGGAGGAGGTGTGCGGTCGGTATGGGGTGCCGTTCCACTCCGCGCGAGTGCACCTTGGCCCAGGGGCGTCTGAGACCGAGGCTCGCGTGGCCCGCTACGGGGAGTTGCGCCGTCTGCAGCGGGAGACCGGCGCGGCGTACCTCGTCACGGCGCACCACCGGGACGACCAGGTCGAGACCGTGCTGTTTCGGGTGCTGCGGGGGAGCGGGGTGGCCGGCCTTGCCGGAATCCCTGCCCGCGGGCCGATGGGTCTGGTGCGGCCACTCCTCCCGTTCACCCGGGCGGAGCTTCACGGGTGGCTCGCGGAGCGCGCCGCAGCTCACGAGTGGGTGCCGCCCATCCATGAGGATCCCGCCAACCGAGACGAGCGACATGACCGGGTGTGGCTACGACACACGCTGCTGCCGCTCGTTCGCACCCGTTTCGGGGCGGAGGTCGATGAGCGGCTGGCTCGAGTGGCGCTTGGGGCGCGCCGCAACCGGAAAGCGTGGAGTGCGCTGGTGCGATCGCTGCCCGACCTGGAGCTGCGCCGGACGGCGCGGGGGGTGGAGGTTGCCCGGCACTCCCTGGCTCGGTATGATAACGTGTTATCAGAGGCCATCTTGCGGGCTCTGGGTCGAGAAGCGGGGTGCACCGTGGGTTCCCGCGGCGCTCGGCGACTCGCGCGGTTCGCGCGGTCGGGCTCGAGTGGAAAGCGGCTGGAACTCGGGCGTGGCTTCGACGCGGTGTTGGCCTTCGATCGCCTGGTGATCGGTCGGAGAGCCGCTGAACCACCGCCGTCATCTCGCCTCATTCAGGGGCGGCAAGGGTCGCTCGCGTGGGGTCAGTGGGAGTTCGAGTGGTGCAC
This sequence comes from Gemmatimonadales bacterium, assembly GCA_041602035.1. Lineage (GTDB taxonomy): Bacteria > Gemmatimonadota > Gemmatimonadetes > Gemmatimonadales > GWC2-71-9 > JAOTVV01. The sequence goes on from JBFIHA010000019.1 coordinate 5,832, forward strand.
CAACGTGGCTGGTCGCGTGCTGCGTTCGGGGTACGCCACCTGGGTATCCCCAGGATCGCTCACGGTGCGGGCAGTGGATGCCGGAGACAGAGTGGTGCCGCTCGGTGGGGTGGGATCGCGGAAGGTGCGCCGGATCCTGATGGAGTCACGGGTCCCGTTCCAGGAGCGTGCCGAGCATCCGGTGCTGGAGCGAGAGGGGACGATCCTCTGGGTGCCGGGGGTGTGCCGCGCTGAGGCGGCAGTGCCGCAGGGCGGTGGCGAGGCGCTGATGATCGAAGCTCGGCGGCCCGAGGCTCGCGACGGAGCGAATCGGTAACGGTTTCGCCATCGGCACAGGGAACTCGGTGATGGCGACTGGTGAATACTAGACGTGGATGGTGACGGGCTGATTGGGCGCGTGGGACATTCATCCCCAATGCTGGGAGACTGACCGAGGATGGCGGATCGGAAGCCACCCACCTCGAAATTCAATTGGGCGGGGTTGAGCCGCAACCTCGTATTCTGGATGCTGATCATCCTCATCCCGATCGCGTTCTACCAGATGGTCGACGCGAACCGTGGTGCGGTAGGGGAGATCTCGTACACCGAATTCCAGAGCTATCTGGACCGCGACAATATCGCGCGCGTTGAGATCACGAGCGGAAAGCACGTGAAGGGCGAGTTCAAGCGGCCGGTGACCAAAGATGGACAGGAAGTGGAGAGGTTCAGTCTCGTGCTTCCCATTCAGGACTCGGAGCTGTTCCTCCAGCGGCTCGAGGAGCACGACGTTCCGATCTCCGCCAAGGAACCGAAGACCTCGTTCGGCACCATGCTGTTTCAGTTTCTTCCGTGGGTGATTCTCATTGCGCTCTGGATCTTCTTCTTCCGACAGGTCCAGCAGGGTGGAAACCGCGCGTTCGCGTTCGGCAAGTCGAAAGCGAAGTTGCTCTCCGGCGACACGCCCAAGGTCACGTTCCAGGACGTTGCCGGCTGTGACGAGGCCAAGGTGGAGCTGGAAGAGATCATCGAGTTCCTTCGGGATCCGCAGCGGTTCCAGCGGCTTGGGGGGCGGCTGCCGAAGGGGGTACTCCTGGTCGGACCGCCGGGCACTGGGAAGACGCTGCTGGCCCGGGCGGTGGCCGGGGAAGCCGCACGACCGTTCTTCTCGATGTCCGGCTCGGATTTCGTCGAGATGTTCGTCGGCGTCGGTGCCTCGCGGGTCCGGGATCTGTTCGAGCAGGGGAAGGCTCACGCGCCGTGCCTGATCTTCATCGACGAGATCGATGCGGTGGGGCGGCACCGCGGGGCCGGGCTTGGTGGCGGTCACGACGAGCGCGAGCAGACGCTCAATCAGCTGCTGGTCGAGATGGATGGGTTCGAGTCGAACGAGGGCGTGATTCTGATCGCGGCTACGAACCGGCCCGACGTGCTCGATCCCGCGCTGCTCCGCCCGGGACGGTTCGATCGGCAGATCGTCGTCGACATGCCTGATGTCCGCGGCCGCGAGATGATTTTCAAAGTGCATGCGCGGAAGATCCCGTTGGCCGACGACGTCCGCTTGGAGACGATCGCGCGGGCGACCCCAGGGCTCGCCGGTGCCGATCTGGCGAACATCGTGAACGAGGCGGCTCTGCTCGCGGCTCGGCGCAACAAGAACAAGGTCGAGATGGTGGACTTCGAAGACGCCAAGGACAAGGTCATGCTGGGCGTCGAGCGCAAGAGCATGGTGCTGTCCGACGAGGAGCGAAAGCTCACGGCGTATCACGAAGCCGGCCACGCCCTGGTGAGTGTGCGTGTACCGGGCCTGGATCCGGTGCACAAGGTGACCATCGTTCCGCGGGGTCGGGCGCTCGGCATCACGTTCTCGCTCCCCGAGGAGGATCGCCACAACTACACCAAGGCGTACATCCTGGGACGGCTCGCGATGGCGTATGGTGGTCGCGTGGCCGAAGAGCTCATCTTCGGCCCGGAGAAGGTCACCACCGGCGCCGCACAAGATATCCAGCAGGCCACTGAGATGGCCCGCCGCATGGTGACGCAATTCGGCATGAGCGAGGCAATCGGCCCGGTGGCCGTGGGCGACCGCGAGCAGCAGATCTTCCTCGGGCGGGAGTTTGCCCAGCATCGCGAGATCTCCGACCGGACCGCCGAAATGGTCGACGCCGAGGTGAAGCGCATACTGGACGACGCGTACGAGCGCGCCCGCTCGATCCTCGAAGCGGATATGGATACGCTGCACGCGATGGCGGACGCGTTGCTGGAGCGCGAGACGCTCGATCGTGAGGAGGTGGACCTCCTCGCGAAGGGGCAGGACCTCCCGCCACGGCTTCCGTCGGAGAGTGCGGCGACCCCCGAACTCAAGCGGGACGTGAAAGCCCCGGCGCCTGCGTCTGGGACCCGGCCCGTGCTCGGGACCCCGCCGGCTGAGCCGGCCGGCGCGTGACGGTCCTCCCACTCCATTCTCTCAGTCCGGCGGCCGTTGAGGACGCCCTGATCTCTCGGGGCGTCGATCCGGCACATGCCGCCGCATCGGCGCGCGGGATGCAGTCGGTCACCGTCGTGATCGACGACCTCGCGACTGAGCACCGTGATCTCGTCCTGGCCGAAACCGGGCGCCACGGTGTCCAGTGCCTCACGGGTGATCGCTGGGCACTCTTGACGGGCAGCGCGGCGGCGCTCGCGGGTCTCGTGCTCCCCGAGCGCACGGCGTTGCCGCGGTCGCTCGCCGAGCGGCTCGCCGGCCTGGTCGCTGCGGCGTTCGAGCCACCCGATGCATGGGTCATGGGTCGCGGCCGTATCCCCCTCGATCGGCCGATCATCGTGGGCATCCTCAACGTGACCCCCGACTCGTTCAGCGATGGCGGGCGCTTTCTCGACCCGGACGCCGCACTGCGCCACGCCGAGTCCTTGCTCGCGGCGGGTGCCGACGTGCTGGACGTCGGGGCGGAATCGACGCGGCCGGGGAGCGAGGGACCGATGCCCGTCGACGACGAGTGGCGACGGCTAGCACCGGTGCTCGACGCGTTGGGGGCCCGGTATCCGGAAGTGCCCCTCAGCGTCGATACGGTCAAGGCCGAAACGGCGCGTCGCGCGCTCGATACTGGCGCGTGGGCCGTCAACGACGTGTCTGGCCTCAGGCTCGACCCGGGGCTGGCCGACGTGTGCGCCGCCTACGACGCCGGCCTCGTGCTCATGCATTCGCGAGGTGCGTTCGGCGAGATGGCCAGCTATCGGCACGCGACCTATGGTCACGTGGTCGTTGACGTGGTGCGTGAGCTGATGGAGCGAGCGGCTGTTGCGCAAGCAGCTGGGCTCGATCGGCACCGCGTGGTGCTGGATCCGGGCCTAGGCTTTGGCAAAACGCCAGCGCAAAACCTCGCGACGCTCCGCGATCTCCCGTCCGTTGCCGGCCTTGGGTACCCCGTGATGGTGGGACCGTCGCGCAAGCGGTTCCTCGGGGCGGTGACCGGTCGGGAGGCGTTCGATCGCGATCTCGCGACTGCCGCCGCTTGCGTGACCGCGTATCTTGGGGGTGCCCGGCTGTTCCGGGTACACGCCGTCGCGCCCACCCGGGAGGCGTTGGCCGTCGTTCACGCCGTGCGGAGCGCTTGATGTCGTTCGAGCAAATCCGGTTTTTGATTCCGGACTGGTACGACGTCCTCCAGATCCTCATTGTCGCGTACCTGATCTACCGCGTGCTCCTCTTTCTCGCGGGCACGCGGGCGCTCCAGATTCTGCTCGGCATCACGGCGCTGGTGTTGGTGTACTTCGCAGCACTCGTGCTCAAGCTCAACATGATCAGCACGCTGCTCGGAGTGGTGTTTACGTACGGTGCCGTGGCCGCGATCGTCGTGTTCCAGCCGGAATTGCGGCACGCGCTGGCTCGCCTGGGACGGTCGCGCGTGATCGGGTTCTTCGCCGGAACGAGCAAGAACGTCGTGGCCGACGAGATCATCGAGGCCGTGGGTCGTCTGGCGCGCAACGGCACGGGTGCGATCCTCGCCGTCGAACGGGAAGTGTCGCTGGACAGCTATCTCGAGAGCGGAACGTCGATGCGGGCGACCGTGTCCGCCGATCTCTTGGCCACGATCTTCACGCCCTACTCGCCGCTTCATGACGGCGCGGTGTTGATCCGGGGCGATCAAATCATCGGCGCCGGGTGCGTGCTCCCGCTCACGCAGTTTCCCGTCCGCGATCGCTCGCTCGGCACCCGCCATCGGGCGGCGCTCGGCCTGTCAGAGGAAACCGACGCGGCGGTGGTCGTGGTCTCGGAGGAGACCTCCAACATTTCCGTGGCCGTGCGCGGGAACCTGCGGCGGGGGGTGACGCCCGATCAGCTACGGGAGTACCTCGCCGTCTCGAGCGATGCGGCTCTTGCGCTCTCGACGGCCTCCGGTGACGCTTCACCGGCGTAACCGACGACTCCCTCCGACCACGAGCACGTGATGGAGCCGCACCAGACGGCCGTCGCCACTCCTCCGTATCGCCTGGCGTTCGCGGTCTTCGTGGCCGTACTGGCGGGGTACCTCGTGACCCTGGCACCGACGGTCACGTTTTGGGATGCCGGTGAGCTGATCGCGGCCGCCAAGATCCTCGGCATTCCGCACCCACCGGGCACACCCCTCTTCGTGCTTATGGCCAACATTTGGGGTGAGGTCGTGCGGATCGGCGAGTTCGCGTTCCGCACGAACCTGCTCACGGCGATCTTCAGCGCCTCGGCCGCGGCGTTCTTCTTCCTGCTGGTCTCGCAAGCGCTGCGTGGCTGGCCGCACACCGACCCGGCAGCGGATCGCGTGTTCACCTTGGGCGGTGGCATCGCGGCGGCCCTCGTGTCGGCGTTCACGTTCACGGTCTGGCAGAATTCCAACGAGACCGAGGTCTACATGGTGGCCGCGTTCAGCATCGCGGCCGTGTCGTGGCTGGCGTGGGTGTGGCGCCAACACCGTGGTGGGGAGCGGGCACCCCATGTGCTGCTCCTCATCGTGTACCTCGAGGCGGTGTCGATCGGGAACCATTTGCTCACGTTGCTCGTGGGGCCGGCCCTTCTCGGGTTCATGTGGCACGTGCTGCGCACGACCCCGCTCCGGGACGAGCGCGATCGCGCCACCGAGTGGGCGCAGTGGGCGGTGATGGTCGGGGTATGGGCGCTCCTGATCGGGGTCGGATTGGGAAGCCCCGTGCTGCTCGCGGCAGGTGGGATCGCCTTCGTCCTCGCCGCGGCGTACGCCACATCGGTCGGGGCGTTTGCGTTTGCGGGCACCGTCTTGGCCATCGCCGTGGCGGGGGCGACCACGTATCTGTTCCTGCTCGTGCGCGCCAAGGTCGGTCCGATCATCAATGAGGCCGACCCCTCGACGTGGGGCAGCCTGTGGGATGTGATCTCCCGCGAGCAGTACCCGCCTCGATCCCCGATCGACAACCCAATCTATACGACCAGGGACTCCGGATTCCTCGATCGACTCGGGGCCTTCTTGGGCTGCTTCTTCCAGCTCGTGGATGGCCCCGTGCCGGCCGAAGACGCCGCCTTCGGCGTGCCGCGCTGTTACACGGTTCGCAGCATCCCGCTGATCGCGCGGCAAATCCAGAACTACCTCCAGTACTTCGACTGGCAGTGGGCCAATGGCCTGGCGCGGCACGCGCCCGTGTTCGCCCCCATTCGCCTTCCGTTCACCTTGGCGTTCATCGGCCTCGGTGTGTACGGGGCGCAAGCGCTGCGCTGGAAGGATCGATCGGTGTTCTGGCTGTTGCTGCTCCTGTTCCTCACCACCGGACCCGGGCTAGTGGGGTACATGAACTTCAAGCCCGGCTACTCGCTGGCGTGGGATCTCTTCCCGAGCATCGAGATGCACGAGGTCCGGGAGCGGGATTACTTCTTCACCGTGTCCTTCCAGGTGTGGGGCCTGTTCGTCGGGATCGGCCTCGCCACGCTCTATCGCCGTCTACGCGCGGCGATGTCGGAGCACGAAGGCAGGCGCCGCTGGGCCATGGTGCCGGCAGGGGTCCTCGGTATCGCCGCTGTCCCCTTCGCCCTCAACTTCTCGGCGGCGTCGCGGGCCCACGGGCCCGATACCACGCTCGCGCGCGACTTCGCGTACAGCCTCCTCCAATCGGTCGAGCCGTACGGCATCGTGTTCACCAACGGTGACAACGACACCTTCCCCCTGTGGTATCTGCAAGAAGTCGAAGGAGTGCGGCAGGACGTCTCAGTCGTGAATCTGTCGCTCGGCAATACCGACTGGTACATCCGCCAGCTGCGTGACAACCCGGTTCGGCCCTTCGATGCGCAACAGGCGCCCTGGTACGCCGATCTTGCCCCGGCGGAGATGCCCGGGCCGCTGCACACGCTGACCGATCGTGAGGTGGACGAGTTCCGGAGCTTTCTGCTCGGGCGGACCATGACGTTTCCGGCCGGCCGCCTGCGGGTCACTTATGAGGAAAACAGCGCGTTCTACGTGTACGACCAGCTGATTCTCCGGCTGATTCAGGAGAACTGGCGCCGGCGGCCCATCTATTTCTCGATGACCGCGGGCACCCAGAATTGGGCGCGGCTGGCCGACTACGTGACCCAGCAGGGGATGGTTTTCCGCGTGCACGCTGCGGAGGTGCCCGATACGTCCCGCTTGGTGCCGGGGATCTTCAGCGTACCCCTCGATGTGCCGCGCACCGATTCCCTGGCGTGGACCATCTACCGCTACAGCGGATTGCTCGGGGTCGATTCGCTGGCCGTGGATCCCACCAGTCGCAACATCGCGATCAACCTGAGCTATCCGTTCTATGGCCTCGCGTGGGCGTACGAGCTTCTCGGTGACCGGGAGCGCTCGGCGAGGAATCTAGAGCGGGCCCTCTCGCTGCATTACCTGCCGGAAATCGCCAGGGCGGTCGACTCCGGTGAGCAGATCTTCGCGCTCCCACCGCCCCTGGCCGACACGCCCATCACGCCGTAGGGCTCCGACCCGCGGTCGGTGCCTGCGAGCGCTTTGTTTCCATCCGAGGCCCGGCTATGTTGACTGGTTATGGCCTTCGCCGCCCTGTCCGCGAACCTCGCCCGCGTTCGTGAGGAGATCGCCGCGGTCCAGGCGGCGCACGGCCTCTCGGGTCCCGTGCACATCGTGGCGGTCACGAAGGGGTATGACCCCGCGGCGGCACGAGCGGCGGTGGATGTTGGGCTCCGGGACCTGGGTGAGAATCGGGTGCAGGAGGCGCTCGGCAAGCGGGATGCCCTGGCCGATCTCGACGCCAGATGGCATCTCATCGGGCACCTCCAGACGAACAAAGCCAAGCACGTGCCCGGACGATTCGCCATGGTGCACTCCGTCGACTCGGTCCGGGTGGCCACGGCGCTCGAATACGCTACGGCCCGACGGACACCGGGCGCCCACCTGGAGGTTCTGGTGCAAGTCAACGTGGCCGGCGAAGACCAGAAGAGCGGCTGCGCGCCGAGCGACACGGCGGCGCTGGTCGAGCAGCTCGTCGCCATGCCGCACCTGACCCTTCGGGGCCTGATGACGATGGCGCCATTCACTAACGACGAGCGCGTCCAGCGACGCGTGTTCGCGGGGTTGCGCCACCTGCGCGACGTCTTGGGGAGCCAGGGACATCTGCTGCCCGAATTGTCTATGGGGATGTCAGGCGACTTCCGGGCGGCAGTCGCGGAAGGCGCGACGATTCTACGACTGGGAACGGTGCTCTTTGGAGAGCGGCCAGCATGAACGACCATGAATTCCGGCTGACACCGGCTGATATCCGCGCGCAGCAGTTTCGGCGCTCGGCGTTTGGGTACGACGTGGCGGCGGTCGAAGACTTTCGGAGCCGTGTCGCCGAAGCGTTCGAGCGAGTGATGCGCGAGCGCGCCGCGCTGGAAGAGCGGGTGCAGAGCACCCGCGAGCAGCTCAAAGCCTATCGAGAGCAAGAAAAGGCGCTGAACGAAGCGGTGGTCATGGCGCATCAAGTGCGGGAGGATATTCACCAGGCCGCTCGGCGCGAGTCGGAGCTGCAACTCAAGGAAGCGCGATCCCGCGCCGACGATGTGCTCGCGGAGGCGCGCACGGCCGAGGCGTCGATTCGACGGGACATCGAGGAGGCGCAGCGCCAGTTCGCGGCATACATTGCCGCGTTCCGGCGCTTGCTCGAGCGCCAGTTGGCCGAAATTGACGCCCTGGCCGAACACGAGCGGGACGGGAGCCCACCGGTGTGACCGTGAGCACCGGCATGCAGCGGACAGCCATCGACCGCGCCGTCGCAGTGATCCGCGAGCGCACCGCGATCGAACCGACCATCGGGCTGATCCTCGGCACGGGCCTCGGCGGCCTCGCCGATGACATCGCGATCGAGGCGGCGTTCCCCTACACGGCGATTCCGGGCTTTCCGATTCCCACAGTCGAGACCCATGCCGGCCGGCTCCTGGTCGGACGTCTCGCCGACGCGTGGGTCGTCGCCATGCAGGGCCGCTTCCACCGGTACGAAGGCTACACGCTGGCCGAGATCGGCCTTCCCGTGCGGGTCCTGCGGGCCCTTGGGGCGGAGACCCTGATCGTGTCCAACGCCTGCGGAGGAATGCACCCACTGTGGGCACCTGGCGAGTTGGTGCTGATCGCCGACCACATCAACCTGTTGGGAGACAATCCGTTGGTCGGGCCGAATGACGACACGCTGGGCTCACGGTTTCCCGACATGTCCGAGCCCTATGACTGCACCCTGCGGGCGTTGGCTCGTGCGGTGGCGCGCGACCTGAAGCTCACGTTGCGTGAGGGCGTGTACGTCGCGGTCACCGGTCCCAACCTTGAGACTCCGGCCGAATACCGGTTCCTGCGGACGATCGGTGCGGACATCGTTGGCATGTCCACCGTGCCCGAGGTGATCGTGGCGGTCCACGCGGGCATGCGGGTGCTCGGAATCTCGATCATTACCGACGCCTGCCTCCCCGATGCCTTGGAGCCGGTCGATGTGCCGACCATCATTGCGACGGCTCGGCAGGCCGAACCCAACCTGACGCGCCTCGTGGCGGGGGTCGTCGGCAGGATGTCGTCGTGAGGTATGAGCCCATCGACTACGCCGATCCCGACGCGTTCGAGCGCGGCGTACTGGAGCAGTGGCGCGACGAGGATCTGTTCCGGAACACCCTGGAAGTGACCGCGCAGGGCGAGCCGTATGTGTTCTACGAGGGCCCCCCGACCGCCAACGGCCGACCCGGGATTCACCATGTCTTCGCCCGAACCATCAAGGATCTCGTGTGTCGCTACCACACGATGTTGGGGCGATCGGTGACCCGCATCGCGGGCTGGGACACCCACGGGCTCCCGGTGGAGATTGAGGTCGAGAAAGCTCTCGACATCAGTGGCAAGGCCGATATCGAGCGGTTCGGGGTCGCGGAGTTCAATCTCCGCTGCCGAGAGAGCGTGTTCCAGTACAAGGCGGAGTGGGAGTCCCTGTCCGAGCGCATCGGGTATTGGCTCGACTACAGTCGTCCGTACGTCACCTACACCAAAGAGTATATCGAAACGGTGTGGTGGCTTCTCCGGAAGCTGTACGACCGGGATCGCCTGTACCAGGGCTACAAGGTGCTGCCGTATTGCCCGCGCTGCGGGACCGCGCTGTCGAGCCACGAGCTCGCGCAGGGCTACGCCACCCACCGGTCCCCGTCAATTCACGTCCTGTTCCGCGTCCACGGCGAGCCGGAGCGGTTTCTCCTCGTGTGGACCACCACGCCGTGGACGCTGCCGTCCAACGTGGCCGTGGCGGTGCACCCGGATCTCACCTACGTGGAGCACGAAGTCGACGGGCGACGGGTGATTACCGAGCGGGCGATCGCCGAGCAGCGCGCGTTTCCCGGAGCGACCGGCGGCAAGCCGCTCGCGGACTTTCCCAAGACGGGGGAATTCCAGGGCCGCGATCTGGTGGGATGGCGCTACGAGCAACTCCTGGATGCCTTCCCAGTCGATGCCGGCCGAGCCTTCCGCGTGGTACCAGGGGAGTTCGTCACCAATGAAGAAGGCACCGGCCTCGTCCATCTGGCCCCCGCCTTCGGCGCCGACGACTACCTCGCGGTGCAGCGCGAGGGACTCGCGTTTCTGAACCCGGTGGATGCGGCTGGGAGGTTCGTTGGCAGCGCGTGGGACGCGATCGAGGGCCGCACGGTGTTCGACGCCAACCCCGTCATCGCGGACCGACTCCGGCATGAGGGGAAATTGTTCGGTCGCTACCAGCCGGAGGGGTATGAGCACACGTACCCGTTCTGTTGGCGATGTGATTCCCCCCTCATCTACTACGCACGCGAATCGTGGTTCGTCCGCACAACGGCATACAACGAGGCGATGTTGCGGATCAACCGCGACGTGGCGTGGGCGCCGCCGGAAGTCGGGGAAGGCCGGTTCGGCGAGTGGCTCGAAAACAACGTCGACTGGGCACTGTCCCGAGACCGGTACTGGGGCACCCCGCTCCCGGTATGGCTGTGCGAACGGGACCGTGAGCATCGCGTGGTGATCGGATCGTACGCCGACCTCGAGGAACGCACGGGCACACCGTTGCCGGACGACTTCGATCCCCACAAGCCGTTCATCGACGCCGTCACCTTCCGCTGTGATCGGGCGGGATGCGGTGGGAGCATGCGGCGCGTGCCCGAAGTGATCGACGCCTGGTTCGACTCCGGGTCCATGCCGTACGCGCAGTGGCACTATCCGTTCGAGCACGAGCGCGATTTTGAGCGCCACTTTCCTGCGGACTTCATTTGTGAGGGGCTGGATCAGACCCGCGGCTGGTTCTATTCGCTGCTGGCCATCGCGGCAGGCGTGTCGGACGGCCCGGCGTACCGTCACGTCGTCGTCAACGGTCTGGTGCTGGATGCCGACGGCCGCAAGATGTCCAAGCGCGTCGGTAACGTGGTGGATCCCTGGCAGGCGGTTGGCGAATTCGGCGCCGACGCGGTCCGCCTGTATCTGCTGGCGTCGAGCCAGGTCTGGCTTCCCAAACGGTTCGATGCGGCGGCCATTCGTGAGGTGGCGGCGGGCTTCCTCAACCGGCTGCGAAACACGTATGGATTCTTCGCACTGTACGCCGAAGACTGGGAGCCCGGGTTGGGGATGCCGATCGCCGACCGTCCGCTCGTCGACCGGTGGCTCCTGGGCCGGTTGGACGGTCTGGTGGAGGCCGTGCGCGCCGCCTGGTCGGCCTACGACGTCACGACGGGCGTTCGCGCAATCGTCGAGTTCTGCGACAACGACCTGTCGAACTGGTACGTCCGCGTCAATCGGCGCCGATTCTGGGCACCCGATGCGTCGGCGGACCCTGCGGCGCTGGCTACCCTGCACGAGGCGCTCGAGACGGTGTCCCGCCTGTTGGCGCCGGCGGCGCCGTTCGTCAGTGATGCCATCCATCGGCGGCTGACGGGCACGTCGGCACACCTCGTGCCGTTTCCACTATCCCGAGGCCGGGCGGACACCGCCGTGGACGCGGCGATGGACGCTACCCGGCGGTTGGCGTCGCTGGCGCGGGCCGCCCGGGAGGAAGCCGGGCTCCGGGTACGCCAACCGCTGGCGCGCATGCACGTCGCCGTACCTCAGGCGGTCCGCGGGGTGGCGTTCGATGCGTTCCTCGACGTGTTGGCGGCGGAGATCAATGTGAGGGCCATCGGGATCGTAGCGTCCGACGAGGAGCTAGTGCGCCTGAAACCGAAGCCGAACTTCCGGTCCCTCGGCAAGCGGTATGGCAAGGAGACGCCGCGGGCTGCCGCGAGCACGGCCCGGCTCACATCGGGCCAACTCCGGGACCTGGAGGCCGGTCGAAGCGTCAGCGTGACCCTCGACGGCCGCACGTTCGACTATGGTCCCGACGACGTGGTCGTCGAGCGGGTCGTCATGAGCGACTGGTTGGTGCAAAGCGACGGTCCCTTTGTGGCGGCACTCGACCCCCACCTCACGGACGAGCTGCGGCAAGAGGGCATTGCGCGGGAAATCATCAATCGTGTCCAGAGGCTACGAAAAGAGGCCGGATACGATTACAATACGCGGATTGAGCTCGGCATCGCGGGAACACCGGAGGTGGCGGCAGCGGCCGAGGCGTACCGCGACGTGATCGGCGGGGAGACGCTGGCCCGCAGGCTGGACGTCGGGGTCGAGCTGCCGGATCCGGACGGGCTCGAACGGGTGGACATCGACGGCCGCGAGGCGGTCATCTCCGTCCGACGGAGCACTCCTGACGGAGCGTGAACAGCGGTCGAGCAGGCAAGGGATGAAACGGCTATGAAAAAGAAACAGCTGGCCCACCTCGAGCAGCGGCTCCTCGAGGAGCGAGCTCGCGTGATGAAGGAGCTCGGGCACTACGACGAGCAATTCAGCGGTACGCTGCAGGCGTCCGACGGCGATCTCTCGTCGTATTCGTTCCACATGGCGGACCAGGGCACCGATGCGATGGAACGGGAGAAGCAGTTTCTGTTCGCGTCGAAGGAAGGGCGCTATCTGTGGCACGTGAACGAGGCGCTGCGGCGACTCTATGGGAAGCCCGACGAGTTCGGTCTGTGCCACGAATGCGGAGAGCCCATCGGGTTCGAGCGCCTCGACGCCTTGCCGCACGCGCGGCTCTGCATCAAGTGCAAGGCCAAAGAGGAAGATGCCAAGCGGGACTAGACGGACCGTGTTCTGGGGTGTGGCCGGCTCGGTCGTCCTGCTCGACGTCGTGACCAAGCAGATCGCCGTGGCCATGCTCGGGCCGATACCGGTCCGGGTGCTTGGCGACTGGCTCACCCTGCGCCTCGTCTATAACCCCGGTGCAGCCTTCGGCATTCACGTCGGAGCGCATTCCCGCTGGGTCTTCATGGGGCTCGCGATTGTGGCGCTGATCGTGTTGGGATCGATGGTGCGCCACACGGCTCCGGCCCAGTGGTTTCGTCTCACCGCCCTCGCGATGGTGTGCGGTGGGGCGGTGGGGAATCTCCTGGACCGGTTCCGATCGGCACGTGGCGTCGTCGACTTCATCGACGTCTACATCGGATCGTTCCACTGGCCCACCTTCAACGTGGCCGACATGGCGGTGAGCTGCGGCGCGATGGCCCTGGCCGTCGTGTTGTGGCAGGAGGGTCGGCATCAGCACGACCAAGCAACGGAGCGGACAGACCCTCAGGAGGCCTGACCGCATTTCGGCCATCGCGCACGCCTTCTCTATCGTCGCCGACGCCACGGAACGGCTCGACCGCTTTCTCGCCGATCAACTCTCGATATCTCGAACCCATGCCGCCCGGCTCGTCGCCGACGGTCAGGTACGGGTGAACGACCAGACCGCCCGCGCCTCCCGGACGCTCCACCGAGGCGACCAGGTCGTGGTCGAGATCCCGGAGGCGGCACCTCCCCGCCATCTGGTCCCGCGCGCACGGGCGCTCACGGTGGTCTTCGAAGACGACGCCCTGTTGGTGCTCGACAAGCCAGCGGGCCTGGTCGTGCATCCTGCGCCGGGCCATTGGGATGACACGTTGCTCAACGCCCTGGTCGCACGCGGGACCGCCCTCGGGAGCGGGCCAAGTGGGCGTCCGGGCATCGTGCATCGCCTGGACAAAGACACCTCGGGCTTGCTCGTGGTCGCGAAGACCGATGTGGCGCATCGGCGGCTCTCGCGGGCTCTCGGTCGACGCCAGGTGGAGCGACGCTACGCCGCGCTCGTCTGGGGGCACGTGAGCGGTCAGCTCGAGATCGACGCGCCCGTCGCCCGCCACCCCAAGGACCGGAAGCGGATGACCGTGCTCGCGACGGGCCGGCGGGCGGTTTCGCGCGTTCGCCACGCCGCGCGGTTTGCGGCCTGCGACCTGGTACATGTGGCGCTCGTCACCGGTCGGACGCACCAGATCCGTGTACACTTGGCACACGTCGGGCACCCGATTGTCGGCGATCCGACGTACGGACACGGGGGAGCCCGACGGGTGACCGGATCGCAGCGGCCGGCGGCCGAGGCGATCGAGCGCGCTGCGCCGCGCCAGGTGCTGCATGCCGCATCGCTGCGGTTTGCGCATCCTGTCACGGGGTCGCCGGTCGAGTTCCGGAGCGAGTGGCCGGAGGACCTACGGGGTGCGCTGGCCGTGGCGGCGGACGACGAGCAGTTTCTTGATCGGACCGATGCCCTCGCATACCTTCGCTTCTTCGAGTGATGACGGGGACCCGGGCGGAGTACCGCCGGTGGACGGCGGGCACGCTCGATCCGCGGGGAGACGAGGCATCCCACCGGCCCACGACCAGTCGACCGATCGCCCCGCCGCCCGTGTCCGGCCCATGACGGCCCCGCCCGTCGACCTCTCGCCGCGCGAGCCGCCTTCCGATCGCGACCGCTCTATCCTGCGTTCGCTGATCGACCGGATCGACCCGGCGGACGCCGGGGCGCACAATAACCTGGGCGTCGTGCTGTATCGTCACGGATTGGTGGCCGACGCCATCGAGCACTTCCGTCAGGCGCTCCACCTGGACCAGGGTCTGCGGACGGCGCGGCGCAACCTGGAGATCGCGTATACCGAATCCGGGCACTACGATCGCCGGATCGCGACGCTACGGGAGCGCTTGCGGAGTGATCCAGACGATCACGAGGCCCGCCACGAGCTCGCCCAGGTGTATGCCGCCCTGCGTCGGTACGATTCGGCCATTGACGAACTGCAGGCATTGGTCGCGCGCGCGGAGCCCAACGTGGAGGTGCTCGTGGAATTGGGGCTTGCCGAGCGGGCGCTTGGCCGGGCACGGGCCGCGGCCGAATGGCTGGAGCGCGCCTGTGCGCTCGACCCCGATCACGCGACGGCCCGCCGACACCTCGGTACCGTGCTGCACGAACTCGGGCGCTACGAAGCCGCCCTCGGGTCGCTCCAGCGCGCCGTCGAGACCAACCCGGACGATCCGGAGGCCCACTACCAGCTTGCCTTTGCGCTCGGGGACCTCGGCCGACACGAAGAGGCCAACGACGCCACTCGGCGTGCCATTCAGCTGAGCCCGCTCATCGGTCGACCGTCGGCGCAACTCTCGTTGGAGACCGCCCCAAAGCGGTCAACGGCGGCCGGCACGGGCACCATGGAGCGGCGCCCGAGTGCCGCCCTTGCGCACTACAACCTGGGGTTGGGGTTCCGCCGCCGCGGCCTGTACGTCGAAGCCCTGCGTGAGTTCCGTCTCGCGCTCGAGGAGGGCGACGACCGTGCTTTGGTGCTCCCGGCTGCCGCGTCGGTGCATCTCCTGCGCCGCGATCACACGGCGGCCCTCGAGTTGTACGAGCAGCTGGTCGATGAACGGGCCGGCTCCGCGAAACTGTGGAACGAGCGCGGCGTGGTGCTACACCAGCTCGGGAGGTTCGACGACGCGCTTGCATCGTATCGCCGGGCGGTGGAGTTGGAGGCATCTCAGGCCGTCGCGCACAACAACTCGGGCGTGGCGTACCTTCACCTGGGCCGCAACCCCGACGCTGTGCAGGCGTTCCACACCGCCATGCGAGTCGAAGCGGCGGCCATCCTGCCGCGGGTGAACCTCGGCCTGCTCCTCCTGCGGCTTCGCCAGCTCGAGCATGCGATGGACGCGTTTCGCGGCGCGCTGGGGTGCGACCCGGGCAACGCCGCCGCATGGAACGGTGTGGGCCTGGTGTTGACGGAACTGGGACGGCATGACGACGCTCGGAACGCGTTCGCCCGCGCCGTCGACGCTGATCCGAACGACGCCGAGGCGCACTACGGCCTGAGCTTCGCCCTGTCGCGGCTCGGCGAGTACGACGAGGCGTTGCTGGAGGTGACCAGGGCGCAGACGCTGAACCCGTACTACCAACCTGGCCGGTTTCGGCTCGCCATCGATCTCATGCACGAGGATTCCAACTTGGTGATCCTGCCCGAGATCGCTGCGGATGTCTCGGCGGGACTTGGCCGAGAAGGGTTCGCGTTCGAGGCGGGTCTGCTGGATGACCTGTTCACCGATTTGGACGGTCGGGGCGTCCGTCGCGCCGGCCCGCCGGATTCCCCATACCGACGTGCGAGGGCCTTGGCAGCCGATGGGGACCTGGAGGGCGCGACCGAGGTGGCGCGGGACGGGCTCGTGAGGGGACACGATCCGATCGAGGGCAACGCGCTGCTCGGGGAATTGTATGCCCGACGCGGGCTGTACGGCGAATCGTTGGAACGCTATCGGGCGGCGCGGGAGGCCGCGCCGTACCGTCCTGATCTCCGGCTGGGGGAAATCCGGCAGCTCTTGGCACTCGGAAAGTCCGGGGCAGCGCTGGGAGAAGCCGTCACGCTCGCGGCTGACTATCCTGGAGAGATCGAAGCGCTGGGGACGCTCGCCGAGGCGCGGCTCGCTATGGGACAGCCGGCCAAAGCCCTCGAAGCCCTGCGCGAGGCGCAGTCGCGAGCCCCGCAGGACGCGGATCTCTTGAAGCTCGAGGGGCGCGTTCGATTTGCCCTGGGCGCGTACCGCGAGGCTGGCGTCGCGTACCGGGCGGCGGTCCAGCTCGATCCCGGCGACGCGGTGGCGTGGATTGGGCTGGGTTACGCCAGCGAGCGGTGCGAGGATGCCGCCACGGCTGAGGCTGCGTACCGCCGGGCACTGATGGCAGATCGCCAGTCGGTCGACGCGTTGCTGGCGCTTGCCAACCTCCATCGCCGGTGCGGCGATCCGGCACGGGCGGTGAACTTGCTGGCGGAGCTGTTGTATCGGCATCCGTCCAACGTGGACGCCTTGGCGGCCCTGGGCCGATCCCTGTTGGACGACGGCCGGCCGGAGCAGGCGCTGCAGGCCTTCGAGCGGCTCCTGGCGTACGACCAACGCAACGTTCGCGCTGTCTTCCTGTCGGCGGTCGCCGAAGCTCGGCGCCACCGATTCCGAGAGGCGGTCCGGTGTTGGGAACGCGTTATCGAATTGGATCCTGACGGTCCCGCGGCGGCCCGCGCCCGAGACTTCGCGGCCATGGCCCTCGATCTCGAACAGCTCTTCCCGGCGGAGGACCCGGCCGATGGCGATTGAAGGGCCGCTACGCGAGCTCAGCATTCACGATGTCTGCCAGCTCCTCGACCTGAGCCGGGAGACAGGGGTGCTCACCGTCTCCTCCCGCGTGCGACAGAATCGGGGATCGGTGTACTTCGAGCAGGGCGCGATTGTCCACGCGCACATCGACAGCAACCCGCACCCATTGGGCTCGGTACTCCTCCGGGCCGGGAAGGTCACCGAAGCGGACCTCCAGCGCGCCGGCGGCATGCAACAACGTGGTGACAAACGCCGGCTGGGCGAAATCCTGGTGGCCATCGGCAGCCTGAGCCGACGCGAGCTGGACCGGCAGGTCCGCGGGCAGATCGAAGAGGTGGTGTTCGAGATCATGAGCTGGCGCGAAGGGTACTTCGCCTTCCGGGAAGGCCCCCTCACCGACATCGCCGCGGAGGCGACGGTGCGGATCCCGACCGGGTTGCTGCTGCTGGAAGCGACCCGCCGGATCGACGAATGGTCGCGGATCGCCGCGCGGGTCCCGCATTCCGGGATCGTGCCCGTGCTGGCCGCTGCCAACGCGGATGGCGGCCGATTGGAACTCCTCGCCGCGGAGTGGGAGATGCTTGCCGTCGTGAATGGCGATCGTGATCTTCGCGCCATCGGTGAGGTGTTGGGGCGCTCGGAATTCGACGTGGCGCGCACCGCCTTCGGACTGGAGAGCGCGGGACTCATTCAACTCGTGGACAGGGCGGATGCTGCGGACTCGGCCGGAGATGCCGGGCCCGACTTCGAGTCCCTGCTCGAACGGGCGGTGGCGGCGCTGGACGGTGGTGATGCCGACGGGGCCGAGCACTGGTCCCGGACGGCGCGTGTGCGGTTTCCCGACGAGCCGATGGCGCTGGTGGTCGCGGGGCGGGCGCACCTCCTCTCGGGGCATCCGGTGGAGGCCGAACAGGCGTTCCGCAAGGCGCTGAGGCTGGATCCGCTGATCATGGATGCCCATCGACTCCTCGGGGATGCGTTGGTTCGTCAGGGGCGTCTCACCGAAGCCGCGGATTGGTGGAACCGCTGGCTCACCCTGGCCGCCCACTCCGATGAGCTCGCCGAGGAGGCTCGACAGGTACAGGATGCCGTGCGCGCTGCAGGATCGCTCGCCCGGTTCCTGGAGGTGACGCGTGGCTAGGGAGATTCAGGCCATGGCGGACCTCTTCGAGCGGGATCCTGGGAGCCTGGTCTTCCTCGAACTTGGCGAAGAGCTGCGGCGGACGGGCCGGCTCGAGTCGGCCGTCCGGGTCGCCCTGACCGGGCTCGAGTGGCATCCGAGCCTCGCGGAAGCCCATGATCTGTACGCGCGCATCCTCGTCGACATCGGCGACCTCGATCGGGCCCGGGCGGTGTGGTTGCAGGTTCTCGAGCGGCATCCGCGTCATGTCGGAGCACTGAAGGGTCTGGGCTTCCTGTCGTTCTGGGACGGCGACATCGACACGGCTCTCGACCGGCTCGAGACTGCGCTGGGCGCGGATCCGACTGACCACACGGTCGTCCAGGCGCTCATGACGGTGCGGGCCGCTGTCGAGACGTCGGCGGCGCACGCGGAACCGGCCGCGGCCGATCCGGTCTTCGGCGGCTTCGAAGGCGCCGACGACGGGATGCTGCTCGTCAGCGATCGTGGACGTGTGCTTGGCGGGAGGCTACGCGGCCCCGACGGGGACGACGTGTCGGAAGCCGCTGCAGCGTACCTGTCCGGCGCCGCGCACGAAGCGGAGCGCACCGCACGGATGCTGGGTCTCGGCGCGTGGCACTGGATGGTGGCCGAGGCCGTTGAAGGGAACGTGCACGTCAGTAGTCCGGATCCGGACACACTGTTATTGGTGGTGCGCGACCGCAGCGTGCCGGCGGGACGGCTCGCGGTGGTCGCGGAGCGTGCGGGTCATGCGGCGCGATCCTGGCTCGGCGACGGTCACCCGTGACGCACCCGTACGTGCGGCTCTTGGATCAGGTGACGCGTGTCGGCGGCGTGCGCGGCGTCATGCTCGTCGTGGCGGACGACGGATTGGTGGTGGCCGAATCGCTGATGGAAGGTATCCGGGGTGGTGCCGTGGCGGCGTTGGCGGCGAGCCTTACGCGGCGGCTCGCCATGGTCACGAAGACCAGTGCGGTGGGCGAGCTCGGCTTCCTGCAGCTCCAGGCGGAGGAGGGGACGTTGGCCATCGTGCCCGCACCCGCTGGCGTCCTGGTCGTGGCCGTCGGTGGGTCGGACATGAACGTCGGACTCGCCCGACTCGAAATGCTTCGGGTGGCGGAGGTCGTGCGGTGAGACGAACGCGGGCGGTGGAGGCGTGGACCATCGAGCCGCTGAATCGGTTCGTGGTGGAGTCGGGCGCGCGGTTCACGCTGCTGATGACTCCCGCGGGGCAGGTGCTGGCGCAGCATGGATTCACCCGGGCCGTGGACGTCATGGCGTCGGCGGCCCTGGGCGCGGCGATCTTCTCTTCCACTGGTGAGATCGCTCGGATGCTGGGGGAGCGGGAGTTCCGGGCCCTGAATCATCAGGGACGCCAGTACGGAGTCTTCCTCGGGGCGCTCGACACGGACCGAGGAAAGCTCCTGGTGCTCGTCGTCTACGGGTCGGATTCGTCCCTTGGGCTCGTCCAGCTATTCTTCGACGATTTGGCCGAACAGCTCGTCGTGGCGGCTCCGGTACCCGAGGTGCGGCGCGGGCCGATCCTCGCAGCCGATTTCGAGCGCGAGCTGAACGAGAGTCTCGCGAGCCTCTTCGGGCGGTGACGACGTGTCGCTAGTCAACTTCACGACCCGTGAGATCACCTGTAAGATCGTCTACTATGGACCCGGACGGTCCGGAAAGACGACGAATCTTCAATACATCTATGGTCGGGTTCCCGATGATCGTCGGGGCCGCATGGTCTCGCTGGCCACCGAGACCGAACGGACGCTGTTCTTCGACTTCTTACCCCTCGAGCTGGGGACCATCTCGGGATTCACCACGCGGTTTCACCTCTACACGGTGCCGGGTCAGGTATACTACAATTCGACGCGGAAGCTGGTGCTCCAGGGTGCCGACGGCGTGGTCTTCGTCGCCGACAGTCAGGTACGGCAGTTGGACGAGAACATCGAGAGTCTCCAGAATCTGCAGTCGAACCTCATCGAGATGGATGATGATATGCGCTCGATGCCCCTCGTGCTGCAGTACAACAAACAGGATCTCCCGCCGCAGCTGATTCTCCGCCCCCTGGAGCTGGACGAGGCGCTGAACTTTTGGGGGCTCCCGTCGTTCGCATCGGACGCCCTTCGAGGCGTGGGCGTCTTCGAGACGCTCAAGGCCATTTCCGAGCAGGTGCTCCGCAAGCTCAGCGAGGAGGCGTCGCAGTGAGCGCGGAGCTCAATCCCCGACTGACCTTCGACTCGTTCGTGGTTGGTGCGGCCAACCGGCTTGCCGTCACGGCCGCCCGCACGGTCGGCGAATCCCCCGGGACGGCGTATAACCCGCTGTTCATCTACGGCCAGAGCGGACTCGGCAAGACGCATCTACTGACCGCCATTGGGCACATGTCGCGCCGCCTCGCGCCCGGCGCGGATGTCGAATACGTGACGCTCGAAGAGTTTGTCGAGCTCTATCAGGCGGCCGTGGCAGCCGGTCAGAGCGAGGCCCTACGGAATCGCTTCGCGCGCGTCGACGTATTGCTCGTCGACGACGTGCAGTTCCTGACTCACCAGCGCGAGATGCAGGCCGAACTCCTTCGCATCGTGGAGCAGGTGCAGACCGGGAGTCGGCAGATCGTGCTCACGAGTGACCGCCCGCCGGCCGACATCCAGGAGCTCGACGACCGCTTGCTGACGCGATTCGACGGCGGCCTGGTCGTGGACATCGACTCGCCCGACTTCGAGACGCGGCTCGCGATTCTCAAGCGTCGGGCGTCGGAGCGGGGCGTCGCGATCGGGCCTGGCGTGCTCGACGTCGTGGCCGGATTCGAAGTGCAGAATGTGCGCGAGCTGCTGGGGCTGTTGAACCGCCTGGTGGCCTATCAGGCGGTCAGCGACGTGGCGCTCACCGGAGAGGTCGCCCACCAACTCCTCTCGGGCGAGGCACCGCCGCCCAGACGCCGTCCGCCGATCCCCGATGCGCGACGGCCCACGGGTGACGAGTTTGCCGACTTCCTTTCGGGTATCAGCCACACCGTGCACGAACAAGTGGAGGTGTGGCGGGAGCGCGTACTCGAGGCGATCAAACGCTGGGCCGGCGATGGCTACCGCACGGCGCGCCTGGAGACGCTGCTCCAACAGGAGGTGCCGACGGGTGTCGAACGGGTGGTGCGCGAGTACGAGCGGGACATCGACCGGCTGCGCGGGTTCCAACGGGCCATGGCCCGGGTGGATCCGAATCGGGTGAGCGACCCGATCTTCTACGATCCCGACCGGCTCGAGGAGGCGGACAGCGTGGTGCAGACCGCGCTGAAGGAGGGTCGGCCACCGCCGGGACCCTCGGGCGCGTGGACGCTCGATACTCTCGTTGCGGGCGAGGCGAACAAGGTGGCTCTGAGTGCCGCCAACGCGCTCATCGCGAGTCCGGGCACGGCGTACAACCCGCTCGTGTTGGTCGGTCCCCCTGGCGTGGGGAAGACGCATCTCCTCCATGGCATCGGGAACCAGTTGGCCGGGACGCGAGACGCGCGTGTGGCCTGCTTGTCGGCCCAGCAGTTCGTCGACGAACTGCTGGATGCGATTGATGGGGATCGGGTGGAGGCGTGGCGCAAGCGGTATCGCGCCGCAACGGCGCTGCTGCTGGACGACATTCACCTCCTCGCGGGGAAGGAGCGATCCCAGCAGGAGCTGTTTCATCTCTACAATGCCCTGCTGGCCGAACAGCGACAATTGATCTTCACGCTCGTGAGTCTGCCGCGTGACGTCGAGGGTCTGGAGGCGCGACTGATTTCGCGGCTGGAGGCTGGCCTCGTGGCGGAGCTGACGGCACCGGATCGGGACCTCCGCTCCGGGATCGTGCGCCGAAAGCTCAAGGCGAAATATGCGGACGCGGAGCCCGAGCTGATTGAGTACCTGGCTGATCGGACGGCTGACTCCGTCCGCGCGGTGCTCAATGCCGTGCAGCGCGTGATTCGCGCGGCCGAGGCGCAGGGCGAGGCCCCGACCGCGGCGTTCGCCAAGGCCCTGCTCGAGGGCACCACGCCCGCCACGTCGCGCCTGCCACGTCGCGTGCGTACCAGTGGGGTCCTCATCTCGCCGATCAGTAGCGTGCGGAGTCGCGAAAAGGTTGTGTGGGAGTGGCCGTCCCCTGAAGAACGTGTGATCGAGGAATTCGCCTAGTGGCCATCAAGGGCAGTCTCAAAGAAGCGTCGCTGGCCGACGTGCTCCAGCTCCTGTCGCTGGGGCAGAAGACCGGGTGCCTCACGGTCACCGACCGGACCAATCTGGGCTATATCTATTTCGGCAAGGGTCGAATCGTGTACGCCTCGATCGTGAACCGGCTCGATCGCATTGGCGATCTGCTGCTTCGCAACGGCCGCGTGACCAGGGAGCAGCTCGCCGAAGCCATCGAGCTGCAGTCCAAGCACCGCGAACGACGACTGGGGGAGATTCTCGTCACGAAGGGATCCATCTCGCAGCGTGATCTCGAGAGAGTGGTCCGTGTCCAGATCGAAGAAGCCGTCTATCACCTCTTCACGTGGACGCGGGGCCACTTCACGTTCGAAACCGACGTGCGGCCGGACGACCAGGACTTCCAGGTCAACATCAATCCGGAGTCGCTGCTGCTCGAGGGCGCACGCCGCATCGACGAGTGGAGTCTCATCGAGAAGAAGATCCCGTCGTTCGACATCATCTTCACGGTCGACAGGGAGCGGGTGGCGAGTTCCGACGTGACCCTGACCCTCGAGCAGGAACGGCTCTTGCCGCTGCTCGACGGATCCCGGGACGTGTCGGCGGTGGTCGCCGAATCGGGTCTCGTGGAATTCGAAGTGGGGAAGGCACTCTACGGCCTGGTCACCGCGGGGTTCCTCCATCGCACGGGAAGGAGTGAGGCGCCGCGACCTCCCGTGGCTGGAGGCGCTCGGGCGGACGAGCATCGCAACTTGGGCGTCGCGTTCTATCGGACCGCGATGCTCGACGAGGCGACGCGGGAGTTCCGCCGGGTGGTCGAGATCCTCCCCGAAGACGGGGGTGCGTTCTTCTATCTGGGGTTGATTGCGCTGAAACAGGGCCACTGGGAGGCGGCGGCGGCCTACTTCACGCAGGCCTTGGATCACGGGGGGCCGCGGGCGGCCGCCCTCTCCAACCTCGCGTTGAGCCACGAGAAGGCCGGGCGGTTTGAAGAGGCGGAAAACGCGTACTCGGAAGCGGCGGCTCTGGCGCCGAACGACCCGCGGGTGCTCACGGGTTGGGGCATCGGCGCGCTTCATCGGGGGGATTTCGAAGTCGCCGTGGGTCGGCTGGACCAGGCCAGAGACGCGGTGGGGGAGCAGCGGCTCAGTGCTCTTTGGTACTGGGCGCGCGCGCTCGCGGCCGCGGCGCTGGATCGCCTGGACGATGCGGAAGCGCTGCTCCGGGAAGGGCTCTCAGCGCATGCCGACCATGTGGTGCTCGCCAACAACCTGGCCGTCTTGCTCGAGACGCGAGGCGACGTGGACGAGGCGTCCGGACTGCTCCGGGGGTCCGCGGGCGACGACCATGTGATTCCGCAGGTCTCCAAGAACCTTGGTGATCTGCTCTACCGCGCGGCTCGCTACGACGACGCTTGGGAGGCCTACCAGCGGGCGGTCCGTCTCCAACCGACGCTCGGTGACGACGTGTACTTCCGGCTGGGCAACATCGCCTATAAACGACAGGACCGGCAGCTCGCAACGGAATACTGGAACCGTGCGCTCGAACTCAATCCGAAGCACGAGCTCGCGCGTACGAATTTGGAGACCGTGAGCGCCCTCTCATGACGGACGCGCTCCCGGGGTGCCGCCGGAGGTCCGAGTGACCGACGGATCGATCACGTCGCTGCGGTCGACGTTCGACGCCATTGCCCGTCGCGTGGATGAGGTCCACACCGCCGCCGACCGGGAGCGGGTGAAGCGGGAGATCATTCAGCTGTTCAAGATGGTGGATCAGAGTATCGTCGATCTCACCACGCTCAAGGAGGACATTCGCGTCCTGGTCGACAAGTACAAGCGACTGGCGCAGAGCGACGCGAGCGACCGGGTGCCTGGATTCATCGGCAGTGCGCCGCCGGTGCATGCGGATCATATCGGCGCGTCGACATTCGTCGAAAAGGGCTGGAGCCTGATTGCCCTCGGCGACTACCCCGGGGCGATTCAGGCGCTCACGAAGGCCCTCTCGCTGTCGCCCAACGAGAGCCAGGCGGAGTCGTTGCTCGGGTGGGCTCAGATGCTGCATGAGGAGTACGATGCCGCCCTCGGCACCTTCCAGAAGGTGCTCACCCGCGAGCCGGCCAACTCCCTGGCCCGGATCAACGTGGGATACCTCTGCCTCAAGAAGCGGATGTTCGGCGAGGCGATCGAGCATCTCTCCAAGGCCATCCGGCTCGACAATGACAAGAAGGCGACGCTGTACGCACACTTCTACCTGGGCCTCGTGTATCTGGCCCGCGAGATGTTGGATGACGCGCAGACGTTCTTCGAAAAGACGCTGAAGCTGGGGCCCAACCTCATCGAAGCCTACTATGAGCTGGGGCGGGTCCAGTGGTTCGCTGGTGACCAGGAGGCGGCCCGCGACACGTGGGAACGGGGCTTCCAGGCCAACAAGTTCAATCCGTGGGGCAAGCGCTGTAAGGAACTGCTCGAGCTCACTGCCTCCGGGCAGGAGCCCCCACGCTAGTCCCGCTTCTTCTCGTCGCGCTCCAGACCGCGACACCCAACGTGGTGCACGTGGGCCGCGTGACGGTCGTGTACTGGACCGGGTCGGAGCGGACGGCCACGACGCTGGCCGAGATCGCGGATCGCGCGAATCGGTGGCCAGGGCTGCCCGCCGCGCCGATGCTACCCGTACGGATCATTCTGGCAGGGAACGATCGGCAGTTCGATTCGCTCACGGCCGGCCGGATCCCCGAGTGGGGCGCCGCGGCGACCTTTCCCGCGACGCGGACGGTCGTGCTCAAACCCACGCCGGACTTTCAGCGCGTGCTCCGTCACGAGCTGGCGCACCTCGCGCTGCACAGCGTGGTTCGTCGGGTGCCGCGGTGGTTCGACGAGGGGTATGCGGCCCGGGCCGCAGGCGAATGGGACCGCTTGGAGGCCCTTCGGGTGAACTGGGCGCTGCTGCGCGGAGTCGTGCCATCCCTGAGCGACCTGGACCGGCACCTCCGGTCCACCGGCCGGGCGACTGAGGCAGAGGCGTCGTACGCGCTCGCGACATCCGCGGTGCTTCAATTGGAGCGGCTCGGAGGAGACCGGGGGCTCGAACCCCTCCTCACGACGCTTGGGAGCACGACCGATTTCGACCTGGCCCTCAGAGCCACGCACCAGCTCACGCTTGGGCAGTTCGAGACGCTCTGGCGGAATGACCTTCGCAAGCGCTATGGTTGGCTGCTGTTGATCACGTCGCTCAGCGCATTCTGGGGATTCGTGGCCTTGCTCCTGGTGGCGTTATGGACCCGCCGTCGACATCGTGATCGGCTTCGTCGGGAGGCGCTGGACGACGGCTGGGTGGTGCCCGTCGACGAGTGGAATCCGCAGGCATGACGGAGGGTGTGGGATTCTTGACGCTCATGGAACCTGCCATTAGGCTGAGTGTCTATGATCAGTAGGGTCGGATCGCCAGCGCGGCTGCAGTTTCGTCGTCGGAACGTGGTGCTGCTGAGCGCGGCCGTCGTGGCGCTGGCCGTGGGGTATTATCTCCTTGCGCAGGGCTCCACCGGTCTGGCCCCCGTGTTGCTGGTTCTGGGCTATTGTGTTCTGTTCCCATTGGGGCTGGCGCTGTAGAGCTTGGCGCCGAGGGGCGAATAGCTCAGGGGTTCAGAGCGCCTGCCTTACAAGCAGGAAGTCGGGGGTTCGAATCCCTCTTCGCCCATGGAAGGCTCAACGTGAATTGCTGGAACTCGGGAGGGTCGTAACCGTGCGGTTCATACCTTCGAGAGTGCGCCAAGGATTGGTCCTGGCGGGGGCGATGGTGCTGCTCGCCGGCCATGCGCCGCGGGTCGAGGCTCAGCTTGCATTGCCACGCTCGGACGAGCGGTTCCTCTTTCTCATACCGAGTCCCGCTCCCGGTACCGACTCCGCCTACGCCGTGACGCTCGCCGACGAAGTCCGGACACGCTTGCGCAACAAGATGCGGCACAAGCTGATCGTCATCGAGAGCCGCCAGATCTGCGAGGTTCTCGAGCAGTCGGCGTACCGGTGCACGACCATCCTCAGCCCGGCCGACGCCGAGCGGCTCGCCCGGGCGCTGCAATCAGACGTCTACGTCACGGGCACGGTGAGCCACGAAGGACCCACGCCGCTCGGAACCTTCCGGCTCGTTGATATCGGGAATTCCGGCTTGTCGGGCTGGACCACGGTGGTGGGGACGCCGGGCGATCCGGCCCGGTCGTTCGCGCAGGCCATCGTCGACACGATGGAAAACCAGGTCCGCGCTGCGGAGCACGCCCGCGAGTGCTCGGATCGCATGGGGCGCGGGGACTTCCGCGAGGCACGGGAGCGGGCGGAGCGCGCATTCAGGATCTATCCCAACCATCCCGCCGCGGCGATGTGCGCCGAGGTCGTCTCGGAAGCGCTCCGGCAGCCGCCAGATAGCCAGATCGCCTACCTGCGGCGCGCTGCGCGTGGCGACTCGCTATTGCCGAAGGTCTGGGAACGGCTGGGACGACTCCACCAACAGAACAAGGATTCGGTGGCCGCGCTCGACGCCTTCGCGCGGCAGAGCATGCTCGACAACAGCAATCGCGATCTGCGCATGGGCGTCGTGGCAGGGGCCATCGCGACCAAGCGGTTCGACGTCGCCCGACAGCTGGCGGATGACTGGCTAGAGCGCAGTGCGGGTGATCTTGGGATGATGCAGCTCAAGGCGCGTGCGTGCGTCGAAGGCGGGATCTGGGACTGCGCGTTGGAAGCTCTCGCTGCCCAATACGAAGTGGACTCGGCGCTCGTCAAGGACACGGTGTTCTACCAGCAGATCATCGGGGCGGCCCAGGCCCTAGGTAATGTCGACGCGCAGCTGGAGTGGTCGGCCCGCGCCATAGCGGAGGTTCCGGGCTCGGCGTCGCTCTTGCGGGCCCATGCGAGCGCGCTCGCCTCGGCCGGCATGTCCGATTCGGTCGTCCGGGTCTACGATCACCTGCTGCGACTCGACCCGACCGACTACCGGAGCGCCCTCGCCGGGGCACGGGTCCTCCTCGAGGACCTAGCCATCGACACGATCACCCCGCTCGACACCGCTCGGTTGCGGAAGGGCCTGGAGTTTCTGGATCGGGCGGCCCAGGCGACGCGCGACACGGCGGTCTTGTTGAACATCGCCGCGACGCAGTATCAACAGGGTTCCGCGTTGGTGCAGGTACGCAAGGTCATTCCGGTGGCGGTCACGGTCCTGCAAAAGGCGGTGGCGAACGATCTCCAGGGCCGCCTGACGCAGCAGACGAACTTCTTCCTCGGTCTCGGGCTGATGTTCCGGATCTTCGAGTTCGACCCACAGGTAGTCGAGACGAAGTCCTGCCAGCTCGTGGACCAAGAGGCGCAGATGATCGCCCAGGGCAAACGGGCGCTGCAGGCATCTGGGGTGGGTGCGGATCGGATTGCCCCGTACATGCAGCAGTTTCAGAATTTCGAGCAGCGGATTCCGCAGCTCAGACGGGCCTTCGAGTGCCGTTAAGCGCTTGAATTCGGGTGGGGCCCCGTCTACATTCCAACGCTGCTGTAGACTGGGGCTGTAGCTCAGCTGGTTAGAGTGCCGGTCTGTCACACCGGAGGCCGCGGGTTCAAGTCCCGTCAGCCCCGCTCGACCGAGAACAGAGGGAGATGCGGACGACCCCGTGGGGTGCCCCCACGGGGTCGCTCACGTTTCGTGCCCCATTGGTGACCTATCACGCGCCCGTGCTGGCCGACGCGGTCTCGCAGTTGGCGGCGATGTGCCACCGCGCGGTGGATGCGACCGTCGGCGACGGGGGGCACACCGAACGCCTGCGCGCGCAGGGAGCGGCGGTGCTGGCCATCGATCGCGACCCCGCGGCCCTGCGAGTGGCGCAACACCGGCTGGCCGATCCGGAGATTCAGTGGGTGAAAGGCGCGTTTGCGGACGAGGCCGTGCAGGAGGCGATCGCGGTGTTCCGTCCGGACTTCGTGCTCCTCGACCTCGGGGTGTCCTCCCGGCAGCTCGACGACGCCGAGCGCGGGTTCTCGTTCCGTCCCGGCGTGCCCCTCGACATGCGCATGGATCGCTTCGGCCCGACGGCGACCGACCTGCTGGCGTCGAGTTCCCAGCGGGAGCTGGCGGCGCTGTTTCGGGAGTACGCCGACGAACGCCGGGCCTCCCGCCTGGCCGCGGCCGTGGTCCGACGGCGCCGCCAACGCCCCCTCACGGTGAGTGACGACCTCGTCAATGCCATCCGGGAGGCCCTCGGTCCGCGCTCGGGACCGTCCGACTTCGCTCGGATCTTCCAAGCCGTGCGAATGGCGGTCAACGACGAGCCCGGGCAGCTCCGCACGGCGCTCTCGTCCATGCGCGAGGCCCTCGTCCCGGACGGCAGACTTGCGGTGATTAGCTATCATTCTGGAGAAGACCGGGTGGTGAAGCACGAGTTCCGGGAGTGGGCGCGGTCCTGCGTGTGCCCGCCGGCTCAACCGACATGCACCTGTCGCGGCCGGGCGCTGGGACGCGTCGACCCACGCCGGCCAATCGTTCCGACATCGGAGGAGATCGCAATGAACCCTCGGGCCCGGAGCGCGAAGCTGCGGGGATTCGTGCGCAATGCGACGCCCTAGAGGCCGCCTCTGGGTTATGCTGTGGCTCGTCTTCGTCCTCGGCATCCTCTTTTGGGTCGTGGCGCGACAGACGTCGTCGGTAGTGGCCGCCACCACACTCGACAGCCTCCGGGTGGAGCGCGCCGATCTGGAAGCCCAGCGAACAGAGCTGATTCGGCGCGTTCGCCGGGCAGAGAGCCGTAGTGTGCTCGGCGATCGTGTCGAGCGGTTGGGGCTGCGAGCGGCCGCAGATTCGGAGATTGTGATTCTCGCCGCGCCGGACACGGTTCGGCGTTGACCCAATGATCAGACCCATTCGTCGCCTCCAGTTGGTTCAGTGGCTGTTTGTGCTCGGCCTCGTGGGCCTCGTGATCCGGGCGGCGCAGCTGCAGCTGCTGGAAGGCGAGCGGCATGCCGCGACCGCCGCGGCGAGTCGCACCAGCGAGAGGAAGCTCGACGCGCCGCGCGGCACCATTTACGACCGCAAAGGCGAAGTCCTCGCGTACACCGAGCAGGCGTACCGGGTCGGCGTGGCGCCGAACGAGCTGCGAAACCGTGAACACGATGTTCGTCTGATCGCCTCACAACTCGGTGAGCCCGTCTCCAGGGTTCGCCACCGCCTTCGGGACCGGTACGCGTACTTCCATGGGCCATACACCGCACGCCAAGTCCGACCCCTGCGCGAAATCCGTGGAGTGCACCTTACGCCCGAGATGGCCCGTCGCTACCCCCATCCGACGCTGGGCCGCAGCGTGATCGGCTTTCCCGCGGAAGAGGGCCGGCCCGCCGGCGGCGTGGAGCGCGAGCTGGACTCCGTGCTGCGCGGCACGCCCGGTCGGGCCGTCGTCCTCATTGATCGGTTCCAGAACGAGTACGAGTCGCCCTCTCGGCTGGGATCGTTCCCCGTACCGGGCCACGATGTGCACCTCACGCTGGACGCTGACCTCCAGGAGATCGTCGAGGTAGCGCTGGAGAGCGCGCTCGAGCGGTATGACGCCAGGGGTGGGGACGTCGCCGTGCTGGATCCGCGCACCGGAGAAATCCTGGCGTTGGCCTCCCGCGGCGGAGCCAGTACCGGAGCGTTGACCAATGTGTTCGAGCCCGGATCCACGGCGAAGCTGTTCGCAGCCGGCGCCTTGCTCCAACGGGGCCTAGCCAGCCTGGACGATCGTATCTATGCGGAGCAGGGGACGCTCGTGCTCGAGCACCGAACGATCCGGGACGAGCACCCAAGTGGCTGGCTCACGCTCAAACAAGTGATTCAGGTCTCGAGCAACATCGGCATCGTCAAGTTTGCGGATCGCCTCACGCCCGAGGCACAGTACGAGATGTTGCGGGACTTCGGGTTCGGCAGCGCCACCGGAGTGGAGTACCCCACTGAAGCGCGCGGCCGGCTCCCGCGCCCGTCGCAGTGGAGCGGGACGACAGCCGCTGCTCTCGCCATGGGATACGAGTTCTCGGTCACCGTCGTGCAGCTGGCTCAGGCGTACGCAGCGATCGCCAACAACGGTCTCATGCTGCAGCCCAGTCTGATCAAGGAGATTCGCGCCGCCAACGGCAAGGTCGTCTATCGCCACCATCCGCGGCCGGTTCGCCGGGTGGTAAGCGCGGACATCGCCGACCAGCTCAAAGCGATGCTGCGGGGGGTGGTGTACGAAGGTGGCACCGGTGAGACCGCGGCGCTGACCAGTTACCACCTGGCGGGGAAGACCGGGACGTCCCGCCAAGCCGGGCCCGAGGGGTACTACATCCCGCGCGTGTGGGCGAGCTTCGCCTCGATCTTCCCGGCCGACGATCCGCAGCTCGTGATGGTCGTCAATCTCGACGCTCCCAGGGCTGCGTACGCGCGCGCGACCGCAGCACCGCTCACGCGCCGCGTCATCGAAGAGGTTCTCGCTGCCCGCACCGGTGCCATCGATCGCGGCCGCCTTACGGTATCGAGCGTGGAAGTTCCCGCGGCTCCGGCCGCCGACCGAACCGAGCCGTGGGTGGTTGCGTGGCCCTCTCCCCTCGCTGCCCCCGACTCGGCCCCCTCCCCCTCCGTCCCTGACGTCCGCGGACTCACGCTGCGCGCAGCGGCGAAACAGCTTCACCAAGCGGGGCTGCGTGTCCGCGTGGTGGGGTGGGGCACGGTCGTCAGCTGTGATCCGGCGCCGGGACGGCCTGTGGACACCGGAACGGTCGTGACCGTCACGGCACGGTCGCGCGCACCGACTCCGTGACCACGCTCACCTCCCTCGTCGCCGCGCTAGATCGGGCGGGACTGCTCAGCAAAGCACCGGCAGTCGAGATGGACGTCACCGGCGTTGCCGACGATTCGCGTCGCGTCCAGCCGGGCGGGGTGTTCTGCGCCGTCGTGGGAACGGCAGCCGATGGTCATGCGTTCGCGCCGGACGCGGTGGCGCGCGGAGCCGCGGCGATCGTGGTGGAGCGGCCACTCGCGCTCGACGTGCCCCAGGTGGTGGTTCGGGACGGTCGATCGGCCGCCGCGCTGCTGGCGCGGGAGTGGTACGGCTGTCCTGGTGACGGGTTGCGCATCGTCGGTGTGACGGGCACCAATGGCAAGACGACGACCGTGTCCTTGCTGCGGCACCTCTTGAACGGCACCGGCGAGGCCGCCTCGATCGGAACGCTCGGCGCCTTCGACGGTGGTGGTGCCCCGCTGGAGGGGGTCGGCAATCTCACGACTCCCGGTGCGGTGGCGTTGCAGGCGGCACTCGCAGCGCTTCGAGCGCGGGGGGTGAGCACCGTGGCCATGGAGGCGTCTTCCCATGCGCTGGATCAGCGGCGCCTCGAGACCCTCACCCTCCACGGGGCCGTCTACACCAACCTCTCCCACGACCACCTGGACTATCACCCCACGTTCGACGCGTACCGTGATGCCAAGGCCCGGCTTTCGGACTGCGTCCGACCCGGAGGGGTGGAGGTCGTCAATGCCGATGACCCCGCATGGTTGGGACTACCGCCCAAGGAGCACCTGCGCCGCATTTGGTTCGGGCGTGCCGCGTCGGCGACGGTTCGGGCCATGGAGGTCGAGCAGGGGCCGGAGGGATCGCAGGCGACCTTCATCTTCGACGGCACGGCGGTCTCCGTGCGTATCCCGCTCCTCGGCGACTTCAACGTATCGAACGCGTTGGCCGCCGCAGCGGCAGCGTGGGGGGTGGGGCTTGGCCCCAGTGAGATCGCCGCTCGACTCGCCGCGGCACCGCAGGTTCCGGGGCGCCTCGAGCTGCTTGTCGCCTCCGACTACCGGATCCTGCGTGATTACGCGCATACGCCCGATGCCCTCGAGCGGGCGATCGGTGTCGTGCGGCCCCTCACGCGCAAACGCCTGATCGTCCTGTTCGGAGCGGGCGGCGATCGCGATCGGACAAAGCGCCCCGCGATGGGTCGGGCAGTCGTACAGGGGGCGGATCTGGCCATCGTCACGTCCGACAATCCGCGCATGGAGGATCCCGAGCGCATCATCGACGACATCGAGCTCGGGATGGAGCCACACCGGCATCTCCGAATCGCGGATCGTCACGAGGCGATCACGCGAGCCGTGGCCCTTCTCGAGCCGGGCGACGTCCTGCTGTTGGCCGGAAAGGGACATGAGACCTACCAGGTGATCGGCAACGATTACCTCCCCTTCGACGAGCGCGCCATCGTTCGGTCGCTGGTTGCCGGGGGCGCGACATGAATCACTGGACGAGTGAGCGTGTCGCCGCGGTGCTCGGCGTCGGGCAGGTTCCACCCTGTCGCTTCTCGGGCATCAGCACGGACACGCGAACGCTCGGTCCTGGAGCCCTGTTCGTGGCCCTCGCGGGCGAGCGGTTTGACGGCCACCGGTTTCTCGACGCTGCTCGGGCCGCCGGCGCGGCGGGTGCCGTAGTCCGAAAGGGAACGCCGCTCCCCGACGGACTTCTCGGGTTCGGGGTCGACGATACGCTGGCGGCGCTCGGGGCCCTGGCCCGAGATCGGCGCCGTGCCGTGTCGGGCCCGGTGGTGGCCGTTACCGGCACCAACGGCAAGACGGCCACCAAGGAGATGCTCGCACGAGTGGTCGGGGTGCGTTGGCCGGTCCACGCCACGCGGGGCAATCTCAACAACCTGGTGGGCGTGCCACTGACGATTTTGGCGGCACCCGAGTCGGCCCAGGCGCTGGTGGTCGAGGCGGGAGCGAGCATCCCCGGGGAGGTAGCGCGGTTGCGGGACATCGTCGAGCCGACGGTGGGCATCGTCACGAACGTCGCCCCCGGACATCTGGAAGGCTTCGGCTCGCTTGCCGGGGTGCTCGCGGAGAAGGTGAGTCTCCTCGACGGAGCGCCGGTCGCGGTCGTCGGCACCACGCCGCCGGAGCTGGCGCGAACCGCGCGCCGGGTCGCCCAGCGGGTGGTCGTGGCGGGCGCGGGTGCCGGTGCCGAGATCGCCCCGGACCGGTGGGAACTCGACCGCGAGGGGCGGGCTCGAGTGGTGTTTCGGACTGCCGACGTGCGACTGCCGCTCGTCGGTCCGCACCAAGTGGACAACGCCATGCTGGCGCTCGCGGTTGCCGTTGAGCTTGGGGTCGACCTCGAGCCCGCCGCCCGGGCGCTCGAGACGCTGACGCTGCCGTCCGGGCGATGTGAGATCATGCACCACGGTGCGCTCACTGTCATCAATGATGCCTACAATGCGAACCCCGACTCGGTGCGGGCGGCGCTCGAGACTGCCGCCGCGCTGCGCGGCGCTCGTTCGCTCGTGGTGATGTTGGGCACGATGCTCGAGTTGGGAACCGACAGTGCAGCGTTACACCGGCAGGTCGCCGCCTCGGTGATGGCGCGTCGGCCAACCCTGGTCGCGGTCACCGGAGCGTTCGGCAGTGCCTTCGAACCGTGGGCCGGGGAGCTGGGTGATCGGTTGATCGTGGCCGACGACCCTGCCACTTTGGGGCGGGAGGTGGCCGGACGCCTCGCGGGCGACGAGCTCGTTCTGGTGAAGGCCTCCCGCGGCGTGCGGTTGGAACAGGCGATTCCATTCATCATTCCTGGGTGAAAGACACTCCGTGCTTTATCATCTCCTGGCGCCGCTCTCCTCGAAGTCCATCGTCTTCAACCTGTTCAACTACATCTCGTTCCGGGCCGCCGGGGCGGCGGTGACGGCCATCGTCCTGTCGTTCGTCGTGGGCCCGGCCATCATTCGGCACTTGCGAGGCCGGCACATCGGTCAGGTGATCCGCGCCGACGGGCCCGCCTCGCACCAGGGGAAGCGGGGCACGCCCACCATGGGTGGGCTCATCATCCTGACGTCGACGTTGGTGCCGGCCGTCCTGTGGGCACCACTGACGAACCGATTCGTGGTGGTCGCGATCGTCGCGACCCTGTGGATGGGCTGCATCGGCTTCGTCGATGACTACCTCAAGTTCATCTCGGGGAAGGCCCGCGGCCTGGTCGCGCGTTACAAGCTGTTCGGGCAGGTCACCTTTGGCGTTGTGCTCGGTACCTACCTCCTTCTCTGGCCGCCCTGGGGCGACCTTCCCGCGGCGACGACCACCGTGCCGTTCTTCAAATACGTGCTCCTCCCGCTTCCGGCGGTGCTCTACGTGGCGTTCGTGGCGTTCGTCGAGACGGGCACGAGCAACGCGGTGAACCTCACCGACGGCCTCGACGGGTTGGCGGCGGGTCTCACCGCCATTGCGGCGACGGCATTTGCCGTATTCGCGTACGTGTTCGGTCGGACCGATACCGCCCAATACCTGTTCGTGTACTACCTCCCCGGTGCTGGCGAGCTTGCCGTGTTCTGCGCGGCGCTCATGGGTGCCGCCCTCGGGTTCCTCTGGTTCAACGCGCATCCCGCCGAGGTGTTCATGGGCGACACGGGGAGCCTCGCGATTGGCGGGGCCTTCGGCACGGTGGCCATCCTGCTCAAGTCAGAGTTCCTGCTGCTCATCGTGGGTGGCGTGTTCGCGGCGGAGGCGACCTCGGTCATCGTGCAAACGGGCGCCTATCGCTGGCGCCGGCGCACGCGCGGTCGGGAATACGCGAACCAGCACCGTGTATTCCGGATGGCTCCGCTGCATCACCACTTCGAGAAGCTTGGCTGGGCCGAGTCGAAGGTCGTCGCGCGGTTCTACATCGTCGGCATCCTGTGCGCCCTGTTGGCGTTGTCGACGCTGAAGATCCGATGATTCCGGAGGCGTGGCGGCAGGGGGAAGTAGCGGTGGTGGGCCTCGGACGGAGCGGGCTCGCCGCGAGCAAATGGCTGGCGAGCCACGGCCTCTCGGTCTATGCCTCCGACGGCGCGCGCACGCCCGCGCTGGAGGCGGCGGTGCGCCAGCTGCCCTCCGGCATCACAGTGGAGCTCGGGCGC
Organism: Gemmatimonadales bacterium; assembly: GCA_041602035.1. Classification (GTDB taxonomy): domain Bacteria; phylum Gemmatimonadota; class Gemmatimonadetes; order Gemmatimonadales; family GWC2-71-9; genus JAOTVV01. The sequence goes on from JBFIHA010000019.1 coordinate 40,978, forward strand.
CACGACCTGGTGCGCATCGGTCGTGCTCGGGCGGCGATCGTCTCACCCGGTGTGCCTCCGGACGCCCCTCCGATCGCCGCCGCGCGGGCAGCCGGGCTGGAGATCGTCTCCGAGCTGGATCTCGGCGCGCGTGCGTTGGGCGATGCGAGCCTCATCGTCGTGACGGGCACCAACGGCAAGACGACCACGACCCGTTGCGTCGCTCACCTCCTGAGCGCGGCGGGCGTTCCGTCCATCGCCGCGGGGAACATCGGGCGGCCGCTCACCGACCTCGTCGACGACCCGCAGCGGCCCACCTGGATCGCGGTCGAGGTCTCGTCGTTCCAGCTGCACGACTCGCCACATCTCGTGCCCGCGGTTGGTGTGCTGACCAACCTGGCGCCCGACCACCTGGATCGGTATCCGACAGTGGAGGCATACTACGGGGACAAGCGGCTCCTGTTCCGCAACGCGAGCGACGCGTCGGTGTGGGTCCTAAACGGCGACGATCCCGCGGTCGGTGCGCTCGCGCGTGGCGTTCGCGGCCGTCATCTCCGTTTCAGCGTGCGCGGGCGCGCTGACGCGTGGCTCGACCGATCGTCCGACCGTCTCATGCTGACCGATGCGGTGCTGGCGCCGCGCTCGTCTTTGCAGCTGCTCGGGGATCACAACGTCGAGAATGTGCTTGCCGCAGCGCTCGCAGTGACGGCCGCCGGGGTCATCCCCGCCGCGCTCGTAAACGGTATCGAGACCTTTCGCCCGCCCGCGCACCGGCTGGAGACGGTGCGAACCGTGGCATCCGTCACCTGGATCAACGATTCTAAGGCCACCAACGTGGCGGCGGCCGCCGTCGCCCTCCGCGCGATGGACCGTCCCTATGTGCTCATCGCGGGGGGACACCCGAAAGGAGAGTCGCTCGCCCCGCTGGTCCCCCTGCTCGGTCGGTGCGTTCGGGTGATCGCGTACGGTGAGGCTGCGGCTCAACTGCTGACTCAACTTGGCTCCACCGGACTCGTGGAGTCCGTCGAGCGGTTCGACGACGCGGTGTCCCGTGCGGCCACGGTCGCCCCCCGGGGGGGGGCCGTGCTGCTGTCGCCGGCGTGTGCCAGCTTCGACCAGTTCACGAACTTCGAAGAGCGGGGCGACCGTTTTCGGGCGCTCGTGGAATCGCTGTAATGGTTGCGCGCGACGAGGCACGACTCTGGGAAAGCCGGCTGTTGGGAATCCTTGCCACGACCCTCGGCGTGTTTGGCGTGGCCGTGGTGTACAGCGCGTCGAGCATTTGGGCAGTGCAGGGCGGGCACGGCGGGAGCTTCTTCGCGCGCCAACAACTTCTCGGCGTGATCGTGGGCGTCCTGCTGCTGGTGATCGTCGCGCGCGTGGACTACCGCCGCTGGCGCGCACTCGGCTGGCCGCTGCTCGGTATCACCGGGCTGTTGCTGCTCGTGCTCATCCTCCCGTTCACCCACGCGGTGGCACCGGAAGTGAACGGCGCTCGCCGCTGGTTCCAGGTGTTCGGATGGAGGATTCAGCCGTCGGAGTTCGCGAAATTCGTGGTCGTGCTTTGGACCGCGATGCTTGCCGCCAAGAAAGGGGACAAGTTGCGGGGCTTTCGCGGTGGGATCCTCCCGTTCCTCGTGATCCTGGTTCCGCTGTCGGCGCTGGTCGTGATCGAGCCCGATCTCTCCAGCGCGGCGGTCCTGTTGGTGATCGCAGGAACGGTGTTATTCGCCGCCGGTGCGAGAATCGGGCACTTCCTCCTCCTCGGCCTCGTGGCGGTGCCGATCGCATGGCATCAAATCATGTCCGTGCAGTACCGCGTGGCCAGGATGGTGGGCTTTCTCAGTGCCGGAAGCGATGCCGCGGAGGCTAACTGGCAGATCAACCAATCGTTGATCGGGATGGGGGCGGGCCGCGCCGTGGGCGTTGGCTTCGGTGAGGGGTTGCAGAAGCTCGGCCACCTCCAGTACGCGTACTCAGACTTCATCTTCAGCACGATCGGTGAGGAGTGGGGCTTTGTCGGCGTGTGCGTGATGGTGGGTCTCTACGGACTCTACCTCACACTGGGCTTCCGGATCGCCCGTCGCGCCTCCGACACGTTCGGCATGCTGCTCGCTACCGGGCTCACCGTGATGATCGGACTCGCCGCTCTGCTCCACATCGGGGTCACCATGGCCGTGGTGCCCACGACGGGAGTCTCACTGCCGTTCATCTCCTTTGGACGCTCGTCGTTGCTGGTGTCGTTCCTGGCCACGGGCGTGTTGATGAACATTGCCGTGCTCCGTGGCCGGCGGGGGTCGAGCGCGTGATTCGCGTCCTGATTGCAGGAGGAGGAACCGGTGGTCACCTCATGCCCGCGCTGGCTTTGGCCGACGCGTTTCGTGCGGAGGCCAGTGAGGTCGAGCCAGTCCTCGTGGGAGCCGAACGCGGTGTGGAGGCCAGCATCCTCCCGACGCGTTCGTTCCGGTACCACCTCCTGCCGGTCGAGCCCCTCTACCGGCGCGCGTGGTGGCGAAATCTGCGGTGGCCGCTGATCGCCGCCCGCGTGCTTCGGTCCGGCGCACGGCTTCTGAAGGCCGAGCAGCCCGCGGTAGTGGTGGGGACCGGCGGCTACGCCGCAGGGCCCATCCTCTGGCAGGCCGAGCGCAGCGGTGTGCCCGTCGTGCTCCAGGAGCAAAACGCGTTTCCCGGCCTTACCACGCGCTGGCTGGCGGGCCGAGCTCGGCAGCTTCACCTGGGATACCCCGAAGCCAGGCTCCACCTCCGTCCGGGACGTCGCACGGAGGTGTGCCAGTACGGCAACCCGATCGCGCCGCCGCCCGACCCGCGGCCGGACACCCCGGAGGCGAAGGCCCGACTCGGACTTCCGAGCGACCGTCCGGTGACTCTCGTGATGGGAGGGAGCCAGGGGGCGAGGGCGGTCAATGCAGCGCTCGCCGGCGCCCTGCGGGGCGGGGCGCTGGAGCGTCACAGCGTGTTGTGGAGCACGGGGCCGGCGATGTACGAGGAATTCCGCGTGCTCCACCGAGAGCGCGAGTGCCTCGTCCGGCCGTTCTGGGACCCCGTGGCCGAGGCGTACGCCGCGGCCGACCTGGTTGTGGCCCGGGCGGGGGCGATGACGACGGCGGAGTTGTGTGCCTGGGGGTTACCGTCCGTGCTGATTCCGCTCCCCAGCGCTGCCGGTGGGCACCAGGCCAGAAACGCCGAGGCGCTCGCCAGGGCCGACGCGGCCGTGCACCTGAGCCAGGACCGGCTCGGAGTCGACTCCCTGGTTGCCGTCATTCGGCGGCTCCTCGATTCCCCGGCCGAGCGGTCCCGAATGGCCACCGCCGCCCGGGCGCGGGGGCACCCGAAAGCAGCCCAAAACATCGCCCGCCACATTCTGTCCCTAGTGAGCTAAGTCCAGTACCTTTCGCAACTTTCGCGATCGCCTTATATTAGCTGCCCACCAATGCAGCTGTTTACCCCAGACGATCCCCGACCCATCCATTTCATGGGGATAGCGGGCGCCGGAATGAGTGCGCTAGCGCTCGTCGCCTTGCGCCGCGGTGTTGCGGTTTGCGGTTGCGACGTCCATCCCGAAGCGGCGGCGGACCTGAAACGACGCGGCGCCACGGTCCTGTCGGGTCACGATCCGAGCCACGTAAGTGATGTCCGGGCATTGATTTACACCGCTGCAGTGGCGTCCGATCATCCCGAGGTTGCGGCGGCCCGAGCCGCCGATCTGCCTGTCCTCACGCGCGCCCGCGCCCTGGCGGCGGTTGTCGAGGGTGGAACGGTGATCGGAGTGGCGGGCACCCACGGCAAAACGACCACGACCGCGATGGTCGCCGACGCACTCACGGCGGCGGACCGGAACCCCACGGCCCTCGTGGGGGGGCGGGTCGACGCGTGGGAGGGGAACGTCCGATTTGGGAGCGATCAACTCTTCGTCGTCGAGGCCGACGAGTACGATCGCTCCTTTCTCGAACTCACGCCCACCGTCGCGCTGGTGAACAACGTCGAAGCCGACCACCTGGAGTGCTACGGCTCGCTGGAGGCCCTCGAGGAGGCGTTCATCCGTTTCGCCGGACGGGCAGAGCGGGTCCTCATCGGCGCTGATGATGGTGGGGCCAAGCGCGTGGGCGAGGCGGTCACGGTCCCCGTGTGGACCGTGGGACTGGCCTCGGATGCGGATCTTCGGCTCACTGACGTCGTGCGAGAGTCGAAGCGGAACGCGGCGGCGCTGACCCTGCCAGATGGGACGACGGTGCGGCTCGAGCTTCGCGTGCCGGGGCTCCACAATCTCCGCAACGCCGCAATGGCCGTCGGCGCGGCCCTGGCCATCGGCGCGGACGTGGACGCCGCCGTCGATGGCTTGTCCGGGTTCGCCGGAGTGGGGCGGCGGTTCGAGCTACTTGGCACCGTGCGCGGCGTGACCATTCTGGACGACTATGCGCATCACCCATCCGAGGTTGCGGCGACCCTGGGTGCGCTGCGGCAGCGGTATCCGGAGGCCCGCCTCGTGGCCGTGTTCCAGCCGCACCTGTTTTCCCGGACGCGAGACCTGGGACAGGCCATGGGGATTGCGCTCGCGATGGCCGACCACGCGGTGGTGACCGAGATCTACCCGGCCCGCGAGCGGCCGATCCCCGGGGTCACGGGCAGACTGGTCGCCGAAGCTGCGCGCATGGCCGGCGCAGCGGTGGAGTGGGTGCCGGTCCGCGGCGACGTGACCGACCGTGTGGCCGCCGTGGTGACGGACGGGGACGTCGTGGTGACCTTGGGCGCCGGAGACATCACCGAGGTCGGTCGAGAACTCATGCGACAACTCAGCGGCGCGGCGGCGTGAGGCGGCGTCTCACCCTTCTCGCCCTCGGCATCGGGACCGTGGCGTTGGCCTACGTTCTGCTGCCGCTGGGACTCAGGCGGATCGACTTCTTCCGGGTACGGCAGGTCGAGTTGGTGGGTGTGCGGTATCTGGAGCCGGAGCGGGTGCTGGCTGGTCTCATGCTTCCCACCGACCTCAATCTGTTCGACCCTCTGCGTGCGGTGGAGCAGCATGCCGAGGCCGTTCCTGGAATCCTCGAGGCCACCGCGACCCGGCGCCTCCCGGCCACGCTTCGTGTCACCGTGGTCGAAGCGCTGCCCGTGGCGTTTGCGCGCGGCAGCAGCGGTCTCGTGCCACTCGACCGGTTGGGACGTTCGCTCCCGTACGACGCCGCGGCGACTGGATTCGATCTCCCGATTGTGGAACGGCCGGATTCGGTGCTCACGCGGATCCTCACGCTCGTGCGCGTGGCGGATGCGACGCTGTTCGAGCAGGTGGATGCCGCTCGGCGCGGCCGGGACGAATCCGTTATTCTGGAGCTGGGAACTCGGCGCGTCCTGTTGGCCGCGGGCGCCGTCGAGGAACACATTCGAGCCGTCCAGGCCGTCCGCCTGCACCTCACGCAGCAGGAGATCCCGTTTTGGGAGCTCGATGCCCGCTTCGAGGGGTGGGTCGTCGTACGTCGGGGGAGAGCGTGAAGCGTGAATCGGTAGTCGCCGGGCTGGACATCGGCAGCACGAAGACCTGTGCGGTAATCGCCGAGGTCACGGGCGAGGGGCGATCGGTCTCGACGAAGATTCTCGGTGTGGGTCTCGCCCGCACCACCGGTGTTCGACGCGGGGTGGTGCGTGACATCGAGGAAACGACCCGCGCGGTCGGGAGTGCCGTGCGGGATGCCGAGCGCATGGCGGGCGCCAAGGTGACAGGCGTCTTCTGCGGTGTGTCCGCCGAAAACGTTCGGACCCAGGTGACCAAGGGCCTCGTAGCCGTGGCGGGCAATGAGGTGAGGCCTGCGGACGTGAAGCGTGTGCACGAGGTGGCGCTGAGCGTCAGCCTCGGCGACGAGCACGAGCTCCTGCTGCCGATTCCCCAGGAGTATACGCTGGACAAGCAGGGCGGAATCAACGATCCCATCGGTATGACTGGCATGCGGCTCGAGGTCGAGATGCGGATCATGGCCGTGCACAAGCAGTCGGCCCAGAACCTCCGAAAGGCCGTTGAACGCGCCGGCTATCCGGTGCACGAATTGGTGCTCGAGCCGCTGGCGGCAGCCCAGGCGGTACTGACCGAGGAGGAGAAGGAACTCGGCTGCGCCCTGGTGGAGCTTGGCGGTGGCTCGACCACCGTCGCTATCTTCCATGATCACAAGCTCCGGCACCTCTCGTCGGATCGGTGCGCGGGCACGTACGTGACGAGCGATCTCGTACACGGGTTGAGCGTCACCCAAACCGACGCGGAGCGCTTGAAGGAACGGTGGGGTGTCGCGTACACTCCGCTCGTCGATCCGGACGAGATGATCGAGCTGCCCGGCACACCGGGGCAGGGCGTGCGGCACGCGAAGCGAGAGTTGGTGGCGCACATCGTCCACCAACGACTCGACGAGATCTTTGGCCGAGTGCTCGATCAGGTGGGGCAGGCGGGGTACGCGGGGCGGCTCCCGGCGGGAGTGGTGCTGACGGGGGGCGGCGCGCATATGGCGGGCATCGTCGAGCTCGGTCGGGAGGTGTTTGCGATGCCGGTGCGGAAGGGCGTACCCGAGCGCGGCATCAAGGGATTGGTCGATAGCGTCCAAGCGCCGCGGTACGCGGTGCCCGTGGGGTTGGCCCTCTACGGCATGCGTCGCTCGCTCGGGGACGCTCTGGGTGATACGGCGGTGGACAAGGTCTTGGGTCCGGTGAAGCGTTGGCTGCAGGAGTTCTTTTAGCCTTAGGCGACTACGAGGAACGCATGGTCTTCGAACTCGAGGAATCGATCGCGAAGAACGCCCGCATGAAGGTGGCCGGGATCGGCGGGGGCGGAGGCAACGCCGTGAATCGGATGATCGAGGAGCGTCTGTCGGGGGTGGAGTTCATCTCGGTCAACACGGACGCGCAGGCGCTCATGTACAACAAGGCGGACGTCAAGACCCAGATCGGCAAGAAGCTGACGCGGGGTCTTGGTGCCGGTGCCCGCCCCGAGATTGGCCGCCAGGCGATCGAAGAGAATCGCGACGATGTGCTGCACGTGCTGGAAGGCGCCGATCTCGTATTCGTCACGTGTGGTATGGGCGGAGGCACGGGGACGGGAGCAGCGCCTATCGTCGCGCAGTTGTCCCGTGACGTCGGTGCCCTCACGGTCGGTATCGTGACCAAGCCGTTCCTGTTCGAAGGCCGCAAACGGATGCGGCAGGCCGAGATCGGCATCGCCGAAATGCGGAAACACGTCGACACGATGATCGTCGTACCCAACGAGCGGCTGCTCGCGGTCGTCGGCAAGAACGTGCCGTTCCAGGAAGCGCTCAAGAAGGCCGACGAGGTCCTGCTGCACGCAACCCAGGGAATCTCGACGCTCATCAGCGTCACCGGCCTCGTGAACGTGGACTTCGCCGACGTTCGCACGGTGATGCAGAATGGCGGATCCGCCCTCATGGGCACCGGGGTTGGCCGCGGAGAGGACCGGGCCATCGAAGCGGCGCAGCAGGCCATTACGAGCCCGCTGTTGGACAACGTGTCGATCGGTGGGTCGACCGGCGTGCTGGTGAACATCATGGGCGGCGAAGACCTCACGCTGGGCGAGGTGAACCAGATCAGTGAGATCATCCACGACGCCGCGGGCGATCAGGCCGAGATCATCTTCGGGGCAGTGCACGATCCCGCGATGGCCGGTGAGGTACGCGTGACCGTGATTGCCACAGGCTTCGACAAGGTCACGACGGCGCAGGAGGGCCCCTTCGGCCGAGCCGGGGTGTCTGGGGTTCTCCCGTTTCCGCAGCGACCGCAGCGAATCGCCACGCCGATGCAGCAGCCGAGTCAGGCGCCGGCCGTCCCAGACGCCGAGGTGGGGGAGATGGAGATACCGACCTTCATCCGGCGTCAGATGGACTGATGCACGGCCGGGCGCTTCGCGTCGTCGCCGGGCTGGCGGCCGGCGTGATCCTCATTCGCATTGGGGCGAGCGTCCTGGGCGGAGAAGACCTCCCGGTCGCTCCGCCGCTTGTCGTTACGACCGCGTACGAGGAGCGAAGCGACACCCTCAAGTCCAGCGAGACACTGTCCCACCTGTTCGCCCGCCACAACATCGTCGGATCCGAGCTGCTGCAGCTCCTCGACGCCGCGGAACCCATGGATCCCCGGCGGGTGCGTGCCGGCCAGGTGTTTGAGTTTCGCTACATGCTCAACGAGCCGGCGCCGGAGCGGGTGACGGTCCGCCTGGGGAGTGAGCAGATCCTCCGCCTCACGCGAAACGTGGAAGCCGGATGGTTGGGTGAGTCGCAGCCGATATACTGGATGGTCAATACCGAGATCGCTCGCGGACAGATCGGATCGTCGCTGTACGAGACGGTCGAGGGGCTGGTGCCCGACGCCGTGCTGCCAATGGCCGAGCGCGCCCGCCTGACCTGGGAGCTGGCTGACGGCGTGTTCGGCTGGGTCATCGACTTCACGCGGGACAACTACCCTGGGGACACGTTCGAGATCGCGTACGAACGGCTGACCTCCGACCACGGAGACGTACGGTTCGGGCGCATCCTCGCCGCACGGATCGAGACCCGTGGCGTGGAGAACTCGGCCTATCTCATGCCCGACGATCGGGGATTCAACGCTTACTATTCAGCCGATGGTCATTCGCTGCGTCGGGCGTTCAAGCTCTATCCCGCCGAGTTCCGGCGGATCTCGTCGGGGTTCTCGCGCAACCGCTACCACCCGATTCTCAAGCAGAGCCGACCGCACCTCGGTGTCGACTACTCGGCGGCGAGCGGGACGCCGATCATGGCCACCGGCGACGGCACGATCGCGCGCGCCAACCGCTGGGGTGGATATGGCCTCGTGGTGGTGATTCGCCACCCAAAGGGGATCGAGACCCGCTACGCGCATATGCGCGGCCTTGCCTCGGGCATCCGCGCCGGCGCTCGAGTGCGGCAGGGTCAGGTGATCGGATACGTGGGGATGTCCGGGCTGGCCACGGCGCCGCATCTGCACTACGAGTTTCTGAAGAACGATCGGCACGTCGATCCGCGCACCGCCGTTCGCTTCGGTGAAGGCGAGCCGGTCCCCAAGACCCGGCGGGCCGAGTTCGACTCCTTGAAGATCCACTACGATCGGTTGCTCGCGCCTCCAGCGACACGCACCATCGCGGCCGGACTCGACTGACGGCCGAGGGATCGGAGGCGACGGGTGCGGTACCCGTGATCCGATACCTTGAATCCTCGCACCCATGCTGCTGATCGTCACGTTCCTCGCCGCGGCGCTCGCGTTCGGGGTGTGGGCGTACGTGGTCCGTGAAGGGCTGGGTGCAGCAGGCCTCGGCCTCGCCACGATGCGTGCTGCCGGAGTTGGACTCCTCGTCCTGTTGCTGCTGGACCCGTCGTGGCTCGGTGTGGCCGCTCCCGGCCGACCGATGGTGCTGCTGGATCGATCCCTGAGCCTCGATGCGGCGGGCGGGCAGTGGGCGCGCGCGCGGGACACCGCGCAGCAGATTGCAGGATCGCGCGGCCGCATCGTGGGGTTCGGGACTGCGGTCGGGCCCGTCGCAGACGCGGATCCCCTCGACGGAGACTCGCGACTTCGGGACGCCCTCATGGTGGCGCGAGGGTTGGGGGGGCCGATCACGGTCGTGACCGACGGAGAGCTCACTGATCTCTCGACCGTGCCGCCGCCGCTCCTGCGTGACGTCGAAATCGCGGTGTTGCCGCGTGAAGACGTGCCCGGCGTCGCACTGCTGCACGTTGATCTCCCCACCATGGTCGCCAGCGATGATTCGATAGTGGCGTCGGCGATGATCGGTGCGTGGGGGGAGCTCGACGCCCCGGTTCGCCTCGAGGTTCTGCTCGGAGATCGACGCCTCCGCGCCCAACAGTTCGACTTACCGCCTCGGCCCACCACCGTCCGCCGGTCCATCGTGCTCCCACCCCGGACCGTTGCGCCAGGGAATCACGTAGTGGAGTTTCGGGTCGGCGCGGACGGTGATGCCGAATTGCGAGACAACGTTCGGCTCCGCACGATTACGGTAGTGGCGCTGGCGCCCATCGTCGTGATACTGGATCCACCGGACTGGGACGGCCGAGTGCTGGCAAAGACGGTGGCCGACGTGTCCGGCGTGCCGGTCCGCGGGTTCGCGCGAGTGGCGGACGAATCGTGGATCGAGATGCGGACTGGAGCGCCCGTGAGCGCGACGG
>JBFIHA010000020.1:0-49969 GCA_041602035.1 Gemmatimonadales bacterium
GCCGGTGAACGATCCCTCGTCCCCGGGTCCGTTGGTCTCGCTGCACGCGATGGCGACCGCGAGGGCGAGCCCGCCCGCCAGCCATCGCATTCTCGGCTGCATGACCCTCCTTCCGTCACCGCGCTCCGACAGCACGCTCACGTGTCCAGAAACCGTGCAACGGCCGCCTTGAAATCCGCCGTGGCACGGGCCACCGCATTGGTGCTGGCGCCGAGCTGAATCGCATCTTCGAAACTCTGACCGTCGATCGCGTACAGCTGCTGCTTGATGAGCGCGAGCGCGGTGCCGCTCCCCGCGGCGAGTCCCGTAACCAGCTCGCTCACGCGATCGTCGAAGCCATCGGCCGGGATGACGCGGGACACCAAGCCCACCGCCTGCGCCTCGGCGGCACGCAGCAGGCGGCCAGTGGCCACGAGATCGAACGCCACCTTCTCGCCTACCGCACGATACAACATTGCCATGACCATCGCCGGAACGAAGCCCCGCCGCACTTCGGGGTACCCGAAGCTGGCCTGCTCGTGTGCCAACACCAGGTCGCACGCCGACGCCAGCCCGCACCCTCCGGCCAGTGCCCGCCCCTGCACCACCGCCACCACGAGCTTCGGGATCCGCCGCATGCGGATGAACACCTCACCGAGGCGGCGTGCGTCCTTCTCGTTCTCGCCCGGATCCCTGTCTGCCGATGCGAGCAGCTCGCCCAGGTCCGCACCCGCGCAGAAGTCGGGGCCGGCCGCGTACAGCGCCACGACGCGCACGTCCGGATCCAGGTCGGCGCGCCCGAGGTGCGCCAGGAGTGCCTCCACCATCGCCGAGTCGATGGCGTTGCGCTTGTCGGGCCGGTTGAGCGTGAGCGACAGGACGCCGTCGGCCAGCGACGCCACCACCCGGTCAGCCGACATCCAGATCCTCCGGGATCTCTACTTCCATACGCAGCAGCGCCGTGGACAGCACCTTCCCCTGTGCGTCGGTCTTGAGCGACAGCGTCCCGCCACCGCCCAGCGCGCCGTGCAGCAGGAAATTGAGCGCGTGGAGATTGGGCAGCGCGAAGCGCTCGACCTTGCCCTCGATCATGCCACGGAAGTGCGCGGCCACCCGTCGCACCGTCAGCTGCCGCTCCAGGATCGGAAAATACTCCGGCTCGAGCGCGATGACGCCCACATTGGCCGTGTCGCCTTTGTCGCCGCTCCGCGCGTGGGCCAGGCGGAGCAACGGCACCCGTCGCGTTGCCGTGCTCGGCCGAACGCGTTTGCGTCGCGGCTTCACGCCCATGCGATCTCCATGCGCCTCACGCCTTGAGGATTTCGATCTCGGGCCGAATCTCGGCCTTCGGAATCAGCGCCGGCCAGTAGGCCACGATGGACTCCACCTTGGGCCGGCCGCCCGCAAACCCGGTGGCGCTCGGTGGACCGTTCAAGATGAGCGGGGCGATCTCGCGGGAAAACCGTTCCACCGGCCCCCGCTCCCGCGATCGCACGCCGATGCGAAGCTGAACCTCGGCAATGTTCGGGTCGGGAGGCCCGGCAAGCGGGCCGTGCGTCGCGTTGACGCCCACGAATTCCGTGAGGATCTGCTCGTAGTCGAGCTCGAGCCGGCGGAGTCGCTCGCGAACCACCTGATCGGCCTTCTGCGCCTTGGCCAGCGCGTCGGGCCACGCGTACACCAACGTCCCAACCGCCTTGTAGCCGTACAGGTACGAGATCGAAACCTTCAGCGAATCGGTGGCCGGCCGACCCTTCACGCCCGTCACGGCCACGCGATCCCGTCCCACCTGCTCCAGCCGGATGCTGGTGAAGTCCACCACGCAGTCCGGGGTGATGTAGTTGGCCGGATCGCCCATCTCGTACAGCAGCTGTTCGGTCACGCTCGCCACCGACACCCGACCACCCGTGCCTGGATGCTTGGTCACCACGAAGGATCCATCGTCCACGGCGTCGACGATCGGATAGCCCGGGTCGGCGAGATCCGGAATCGTCTCCCAATCCACCAGGCAATTCCCTCCCGTGGACTGGGCGCCGCACTCGTTGATGTGGCCGGCCACGGTGCCGGCGGCGAGCCGATCCCACGCGTCGCGCGCCCACCCGAACTCGTACGCGAGCGGCGCGAGCGTGAGTCCCGTGTCGGTCACCCGTCCGGTGACGATCACGTTGGCGTCGCCCCTCAAAGCCTCCACCACGGGCCACGCGCCGAGGTAGACGTTGGCGCTCTGCACAACGTCCCGCACCGCGTGGAGGCTCTCGCCGGTGTCAAGGTTGGCCAGCGGGTGCCCGGCCTCGAGCAGCTGGTCCAGCCGGTCCATGATGTCGTCGCCGGTCACGATCCCCACCCGGACGCGATCCGCGCACCCCGCGCGGTCCGCCGCTTCGATCACCCCTTCGGCGCACGCCTTGGGGTTCACGCCGCCGGCATTGGAGACGATCTTCACGTTGCCCGCCAGTGCATCCGGCAGCACCCGTTCCATGAGCGGGACGAAGTCGCGCGCGAACCCCAGCGCCGGATCCCGCGCCCGCTGCTTCTGCATGATGGACATCGTCACTTCCGCCAGGTAGTCCATCATGAGGTAGTCGATCGGCCCGGCCTCGACCTGGCGGATGGGTGCCTCGAGCCAGTCTCCCCAGAACCCCTGCCCGGAGGCGACGCGCACCACTCGACTCACGGAACCGGCCTCACCCCATTCGGGCGGCGAACCAGCCAACTCTCGATTGGTGCGCCTCGTTCGGGCACGACCCTGATCTCGACCAGCGGGTCGAACCCCGCGAGGGAATCGAGCCCCACGTCCGGCCACGCGAACCGCGCCGTCCCAGTGGCGAGCGGGGCGAGCAGGAGCGCGGGCTCGCGTGCCGTGCTGTCGGTCGCGAGCGCGCGAGGCTCGTCGGCAACAAAACTCAACGCGACCGAGGCGCTCCACCGCATGGGCGGACTCACCACGGCAAACGCCGGCAGCAGCTCGACCGTGAGCCGGCTGCCGCGCAGCGGCCGAGGCAGTTCCACCCGCTGCCGCCCCACCGCGTAGTTGAGCGGGCCGTCGCTCAGCTTGCGGCCGGCGGCGTCGAAGACCGTGACCCCGAAGTCCGTCAGCTCCCGCCACTTGTCACGCGCCACCTTGACCTCGACCACGAGCTGCGACGCCCACGACGGGACCTCCGTCTCGATGAGGGAGGCGAGATCACCGGTCCCCTCGACTTGAAGCGCCCGACGCTGCCCGACGATTGCCCCGTCCACCCGCACCGCGAGCGACTCGGCGGAGAGGCTCTGGAGCGAGACGGCGAGATCGTTCGACACCGAGACGATTCGTGCCTCCGGGATCGCAGCGCCGATCCGATACGTGACCGCTCGTGCGGGCGCCGCCACCACCACCGCCTCGTACACTCCGGCAACGATGTCTTCGGCCGTCGCCAGGATCTCGGCACCGGACCCGTTCACCCCCCCGGCCGTCGCACTGCTCCCGCCGCGGTACGGCTGTCCTGATGGCTCGAACAGGTAGAGGGTCGCTTCGTCGGAAGCGCCGGCGAGATCGAGCCGGACGAGGAGACCGTTCGCGCCCTCCGGAACCGCGAAAAAGTATCGAGCGATCGCGCCCGGGGTGAGCATCCCGGTCAGCGAGCGTGGCTCGTCGAGCGCGTAGGGGACGACGACCACGTTGCGCAGCCCGAACGACGCGCCGGCCAGCGTGTCGGTGGCGGGGAGTGCCCACACCGTTCCCACGTAGAGCCCGGGCTCCGCGAGTGCCACGGCATCGTACGTGACGTCCACCCTCACCGGGCTACCACCGGGTTCGATCACGCGTGGGGCGCCGAGCCACGGGGCATCCGGCACGAGCAGCAAACGCGCGGCTGGCTGCCGCCCCACGGCGGCGATCTGGAACGTCTGATTCGTATCGGCCGGCGACCGCAGGCCGGCTCGGCGGTACGCCGCCGTCGCCTTCACCGTCGCATCGCTCGTCGAAAGCGCGGCAACCTCGTAGATGGCCGTCTGGTGCGCCGCGACGAGCCAGTGGAACGCGGCGGGGACGTCGGCCACACCCATCCCTTCATCCAGCACGGTGGTCCCGGCCAGGGGCCGTGCCGTATTGACCAGCGCGCGCTTCAGATCGATGGCGCTGACCGGATGGCCTCGCTGCACCGCTCCGGACTGAAGCAAGGCCGCTGCGCCGGAGATTTGGGGCGCCGCCATGCTCGTGCCACCCGAGATCTCCTCACCGGTCCGCCACGGCGGCACGTTGGAATACGCCACGCCCGGCGCGCAGACGTCGGGCTTCGCCACCTCACCACCGCGCGCGCTCCACCAGCCGAGGACGTCGGGTGCCGGTGGTCTGCCGGGCTGCGGCACTTCGGCGTACACGCCCGGGAAGACGGCGCACGCCGTGAGCGCATGGGCGGCCGATCCAGGAAAGCCGACAGTGGAAAGTCCGGGTCCGTCGTTGCCCGCGCTGATCACCACGAGGACGTCAGGGTGGGCAAGCGCGAATGCGTTAACGAGTGAGTCGATGACCGCGGTACCCTCGACTTCGTTCCCGACGCCGTAGCTCAGATTGATGATCAGCGGTAGCCGGCGGCGCTGAGCGAACGCGGCGGCATGCTGCAGGGCGCGGAGCATGCTCCCCGATACGGTGATGCCCCCCCGGGTGTTGTTCGAGATCTTGAGTGCCAGGAGCTGCGCGCCCGGAGCCACGCCGTCGAACCCGTCCACGCCGAACAGGTTGCGGCCCGCCGCGATGCCGGCCACGTGGCTCCCGTGGCTCGAATTATCCATCACCAGATCGAGGACCGGCCGGCCATCGCGCTCGACCAGGTTCACGACGACGTTCATCGGTCCGACGGTCCCGGCGCGATCGCGGAACGAGAACGTCTCAAACGAGACACCGTAATCCCTGAGCGCCCGCTCGTCCTGAAGGCTGCCGTCGGCATCGGTGTCCACCACGACCACCCACCCATCACTCGCCTTTCCCACCACCAACGCGTACTCGTCCGTGATGGCGTCGTTGCCGTTCAGATCGGCGGCCGGGGGCGCACCGAGCGTCAGCTCGCGGAACGTCCCCCCGTAGTACGGCCCGGTTGCCAGCGCGGTCACCCGGGCGAACCCGCTGATCACTCGACCATCGACGACCACGGTACCGTCGCTCCCCGGTTCGACTGCCCGGAGGGTGACGCGTCCTTCGCCCGAGAAATCGCGCACGTCGAGCACCTTTCGCTCGCCGGTGGACGTGGTCATGAGACCCGGAAGCGCCGGATCGAGTCCGCTGTCCAGAATCGCGATCAGGACGCCGCGCCCGTCGTAGGTGGGCTGGGCCACCCGAAACGCATCGGCGCCGATGCTGCGGAGCGGCAGCAAGCCGGCGAGATAGGCGATGCGCGGTGGGAGCGCCGGCTCGCGGCCATCGACCGTGGTCCGATCGGCAAACGCGGTCGCGGCCCGGATGTCGCCCGCGGACGTGGGCTGCGCGGACGGGGCCGGAGCCGGGTTCGCGGCGCAGCCCGCCGCGACAGCGAGGGTCACCCCTGCGGCAACCAACCGCGGCAACGGCATCATGGTGGCGCCGGGCGGTAGTCCAGCGGCGGCATCACGAAGGCGCCGAGATGGGGGCCATCGTAGTATTGCGTGGCGCGGAGGGCAAAGGACAGCATCGTGCGTGTTTCTTCGGGCATGAGGATCGCGTCGACGAAGCCGCGAGCGGCCGCAAACCGCGCATCGAGCTGGTGCTCGTAGTCCTCACGCATGCGCTCGACCGCGCCGACCGAATCGGGATCGTTCACGCGGTCGCCGAACACCGCCATGATGGCCGACTCGCCCTCCATCACCCCCATCCGTCCTGTGGGCCACGAGAAGATGAAATCCGGATCGAACCCCTGGCCCGCCATGGCGTAGTAGCCGGCGCCGGATGCATGGTTCACGGTCAGCACGATCTTGGGTACCACGGCGGTGGCCATGGCCTCCACGAACCGTGCCCCGGCCCGAATGATGCCGGAGTGTTCCGCCTCCGGTCCCACCATGAACCCGCTCACGTCCTGGACGAAGAGCAGCGGAATGCGTTCCCGGCTCGCGGTCTCGATGAAGTAGGCGACCTTCTCAGCGCTCTCCGTATACACGATCCCGCCGATCCGCGGCGGCTCGCCGTGACCACCTTTGATGAGGCCGCGCTGGTTCGCGATCACCGCCACGGGCAGACCGTCGATGGCGCCGTGGCCGCAGATCATCTCGCGAGCGATGTCGCGCTGGAACTCGTCGAGCAGCCCGCCGTCCAGGAGGCAGCCAAGCACGTCGTGCATGTCGTACGCCATGCGGTGATCGGGCGGGAGGATGTCGTAGAGCGCCGCGGGTGGTCGCGCCGGTGGCGATCCCGCAACCGCCGCGCTGTTCGCGGACGATTCCCGCACACCCGGGAGCCGCGCGACGTATTCGCGGATCTGCCGAATGCAGTCCGCATCGTCACTCGCGCGGTAGTGCGCCACGGCGCTGATGCTCGTGTGGGTGACGGCGCCACCCAGCATCTCCGAGTCGACGACCTGACCCGTCGCCCCCTTCACGAGGTTGGACCCGCCCAGACCCATGAAGGACGTGCCCTCGACCATGTAGACCACGTCGGAGAGCGCGGGCAGATAGGCTCCACCGGCCACGCACGGGCCCATGACCGCGCTGATCTGCGGCACGTGCAGGTATCGGCGCATGATCGAGTTGTAGTAGAAGATCCGTGCGGCACCGTACTGCCCGGGAAACACGCCGCCCTGATACGGCAGGTTCACACCCGCCGAGTCGACCAGGTAGATGATCGGGATGCGTTGCCGCATCGCGATCTCCTGCGCGCGTAACATCTTCTTGATGGTCTCGGGCCACCACGAGCCGGCCTTTACCGTGGCGTCGTTGGCGACGACCACGACATGGTGACCCTCCACCAGCCCAACACCGGTCACCACGCCGGCCGACGGCGCCTGACCGTCGTAGCGATCGTGTGCGACCAGCAAGCCGATCTCGAGCCACGGCCTGTCGGGGTCGAGGAGCGCGTGCACGCGCTCGCGTGCGGTGAGTTTGCCTTGCTCGTGCTGCCGGCGGATCCGGTCGGCGCCCCCGCCCTGCTGCAGGCGGACGGCGAGTTCCCGGTATTCGTCGGTGAGGTCGCGCAGCCGGTGGTGATGCGTCACGTGGTCACGGGCGGTCACCTGGTGCGCGACTCCGCCCACGATCGGATGAACTCCACGATCTCGTGCGTCCGCGTGCCGGGGCCGAAGAGCTTCGCGACCCCCTCCTGGTGAAGGCGCTCGATGTCTTCCTGTGGAATGATCCCGCCTCCGATGACCAGGACGTCGTCACGCCCCGCATCGACGAGCAGGGTACGTACACGGGGGAACAGGGTCATGTGGGCGCCCGACAGGATGGAGAGGCCCACCACGTCGACGTCCTCCTGGACGGCCGCCGTGGCAATCATCTCCGGCGTCTGATGCAGACCAGTGTACACCACTTCCATCCCCGCATCGCGCAGGGCCGCGGCAACGACCTTCGCCCCGCGATCGTGGCCGTCCAAACCCGGCTTGGCGACCAGGACGCGAATGGGTCCTCGTGACGGCGGTTTCGGCGTACTCACCTCCCGTTCCTTCCCCGAGCGTGCGGTGAAGCTAGAGGGATCACCCAACCCCGACAAGCGACGAACGGCACCGTCGCTACCGCTTGAACCGCAGTAGTGCCGCAAGCCCGGCAACCGCCTCCCTCGCAACACCATCTTCGACCAACTCGACGGTGCTTCCCTGCCGGAGCGCCTCTTCGATCGCTTCGTCGATCAGGTCCGGAACGGGGATGGCGTTCCCATGCCCCTCGCAGTCCGTCTTCCGGAGGCTCAGCCGACCACTCTGGTCACACCGGTACCCGGGGGCATCGGCCGACGGCTCGACAAGCAGGGTGCGGACCTGGCCGTGCTGCAGCGCGGTGAGCACGTCGTCGATCCCGTTGACGGCCCATCCCGTTCCCAGGCCTTCCCGCAACTGGCCGACCGCACGCGCCTCCACGGCCCGCTCGGATCTGGAGCGCACCTCGAGCACCGCTTCCATCACGTCCTGCTCGGTGGCCGATTTGGGGTTGAGTTGCGCCGTCCCGAGCACCTGCGGGACGAGGTAGGGATGCAGGTGTGGCGTGACCGCCTCCGAGTCGGCACCCACGCCCGCAAGCACGACACCGCGAACGGCGCGGTCGCGGGAGATCTCGAACAGCCGTTGCGCGATGGACGCGTAGTGGCGGTGCTTCTCCTCTCGAATGCGCTGGTGGAAGTTGTGTTCCCCGGCCGACCCCGCTCCCGCGCCCGTGCCGGTCGCGGCACGCTGGCCGCGAAACCGTCCCGGCCGGGTGGTATCACCTGGGGCGAGCCCGGCGAGTTCCTCGATCCCGAAGGCCGTGACCTCGAAGAATCGCGCGCTCGTCCGGTCATGCGCGACACACAGAACCCGCCCGAACTCATCGTCCACTGCGGCCAGTTCCCGAACGAGTGGCGAGCGGTCGATCTGGAGTCGAGAGCGGAACACCCTGGGGAGCGAGATCGCCTCGAACAGGTTCAACGGTTCGCACGCGAAGATCGCGATGCCCTGGCCGGGCCCGAGATTCCCAGGATTCTCTAGGTACGCGCGCACACGCTCGAGATCGCGTTCCACGACATCGCGCTCCTGCCGGCTCGCGCCGCGTTGCTCGAACCACGCCAGCTCGTCACGCATGCGGTTCTTGAGCTTGATGAGATACTTGCCCCGACTCCGGTCACGTGGCTCGAGCTTCAGGTAGCAGGACACGACCCAGTGGTCCGTCGCGCCAAGGTTGGCCAGCCACTCGACAATCGGGCCGAGCGATGGCACGCCGCCCTGCCCCGTCTGTGGCGGACGCAGTGATACGTTCTTGTGGGTCATGGAGCTAGAAGAAGACAGGTTCGCGGTACGCACCGTAGACCTCCTCGAGAACGTGCCGGATCTCGAACAGCGTGCAGTAGGCTCTGGCGCATTCGAGCATCGCCGGAATGACGTTGTCATCCCGCACCGCCGCATCTCCCAGCTCCCGAAGCGCCCGGTCCACCCTGTCCTGGTCCCGGCGCGCCCTGAGCTCGGCCAACCCCCGCCGCTGCTGCCGTTCCGCCTCGTCGCTCACCGTCAAGATCTCGAGCTCGCTCTCGTCGCTGTCGGTGAACTCGTTCACACCGATGATGAGCCGCCGTTTCTGATCTACCTCGTGTTGAAACCGCATGGAACTCTGATGAATCTGCCGCTGAAACCATCCCTGTTCGATGCCCTTCACGACCCCACCAAGGCGACCGATCTCGTCGAAGATCGCCTCCGCTTCGGCCTCCATACGATTGGTCAGCGCTTCCACGTAGTACGAGCCGCCCAGCGGGTCGCTCACGTTGGCGACCCCGGTCTCGTATGCCAGCACCTGCTGCGTGCGCAGGGCCAGCTTGACCGCGTCCTCGGTCGGGAGCGCCAACGTCTCGTCCAGCGAATTGGTGTGGAGCGACTGCGCCCCGGCGAGGGCCGCCGCCATGGCCTGGTACGCCACCCGCACCACGTTGTTCATCGGCTGTTGTGCCGTGAGGGACACCCCGGCCGTTTGACAATGGAACCGCATCATCCACGAGCGCGGGTCGCTCGCGTGGTAGCGCTCGCGCATGTGGCGTGCCCAGATGCGTCTCGCGGCCCGCATCTTGGCGATTTCCTCGAAGAAGTCGTTGTGCACATCCCAGAAGAACGAGAGGCGGTGGGTAAAGCGGTCGACGTCGAGGCCCCGCGCCAGACCGTGCTCCACGTACTCGAAGCCGTTGGCGAGCGTGAAGGCCAGTTCCTGGACCGCCGTCGCCCCGGCTTCGCGAATGTGGTAGCCGCTGATCGAGATGGTATTCCACAGCGGCGTGTGCTCGGTGGCCCACTCGAACAGATCGACGATGATCTTGAGCGCGGGCTCGACCGGGAACACCCAGGCGTGCTGCGCCATGTACTCCTTCAGAATGTCGTTCTGTACCGTCCCGCGGAGCTTGGAGATGTCGGCGCCCTGCCGTTCGGCGGCCGCCACGTAGAAGCAGAACAGCATCGCGGCTGGCCCGTTGATGGTCATCGACGTCGAGACCTGATCCATGGGAATGCCATCGAACAAGGTCTCCATGTCGGCCAGCGACGAGATCGCCACGCCGCACTTGCCGACCTCACCCTCCGAGCGCGGATGATCCGAGTCGTATCCCATCAGCGTGGGGAAATCGAACGCGACCGACAGCCCGGTCTGGCCCCGCTCCAACAGGAACTTGTATCGCTCGTTGGTGTCTTCCGCCGTGCCGAAGCCCGAGAACTGCCGCATGGTCCACAGGCGGCCCCGGTACATCGTTGGGTGGATGCCGCGGGTGAACGGGTAGACGCCGGGATACCCCAAGTCCACGTCCGGATCGAGCCCGGCGACGTCCGACGGCGTGTACAGCGGTGCCATCTCCGCAGAGCTTTGCGTCACGAAGTCCACCTCTGCGCGCTTGGCGTCCCGCTCGTATCGCCGCCGCCACTCGTCGAACGCCCGCTTATCCGCCATGACTGCGCTCCTCCTGCAATTCCGCAACGATGTTTCGCGCCAGCCGGTAGGGACTCAACCGGCCGTCGACCACGTCGTCGAGATTGGCCGCCAGCACCGCCTCGCCATTCCACCGGTCCCACACCAGGGTGGACAGCGCCCGGTTCACCACTTCACGCGTGTGCTGGGCGAGCCGTTCCCGCCGCCGCTGGTGCAGCAGACCCGTCCCTTCCAGAAAAGCGCGGTGGCGATCGACCGCGTCGAGGACCGCCTGCACCCCTTCTCCCTTGACCGCCGCACTCTGGAGCACGGGTGGAGACCACGACGCGTCCGCCGCCCTGTCGGTCTGCTCGCGAGCCGCGCCGGCGGCGAGGCCCCCATGATGCGGCCCGACGTGGCGATACGCGTTTCCGCGACGGATCCCCAGCATGACCTCCACCTCCTGCACCAACCGGTCGGCGCCCGGTCGATCGCCCTTGTTGATCACGTAGAGGTCCGCGATCTCCATGACGCCTGCCTTGAGCACCTGCACGCCGTCGCCGGACTCGGGAACGAGGACCAACACGGTGGTGTCCGCACTGCCGGCGATGGCCAGCTCGGACTGTCCCACGCCGACCGTTTCGATGATGACCCGCTCGAAACCGAAGGCGTCGAGCACATCACAGACCTCGCGCGTGGTCGTTGCGAGGCCGCCCGTGGCTCCACGCGAGGCCATCGATCGAATGTATACACCCGGATCGAGCGTGAGGGACTCCATCCGGATTCGGTCGCCGAGGAGCGCCCCGCCGGTGAACGGGCTGGTCGGGTCCACCGCGACGACGGCGACCGTGATCTCGCGTTCGCGGTAGGCCCGCACGACGTGCTCGATCAGCGTGGACTTGCCCCCCCCGGGGGGGCCCGTGATCCCGATGCGGTGGGCCCGTCCCACCGACGGATGTAGCGCCGACAGGATCTCCTCGTACCCGTCGCGCCCGTTCTCGACCAGCGAAATCGCACGGGCCAGCGCCGGCACGTTTCGCTCGCTGACCCCCCGGACCAGACGCTCGGTGTGTGCCGTCTCGACGCTCACGAGGCGTTCTACCCCTCTCCGTGCACGATCACAGCAGAAGCCACGCTGCGAGACCCAGCAGCACGAAGAACCCGCCAATGTCGGTAAAGGCCGTGACGAACACCGAACTCGCGACCGCCGGATCCGCTCCCATCCGATCGAGAATGAGCGGCACCGCGGCCCCGAGCACCACTGCCAAGATCTGGCTTGCCCACATGGCCAACAGGACGACGAGACCCAGCCCCCAACCGTAGCCAAGCACCGCCGTCACCACTGCCACCACCACGGCGACCGCGAGCCCGTTGACGAACCCGATCAGCATTTCCTTCCCCACGTGGGCCAGGCGGGTTCCTGGCGGGTTCAGCCCCAGCGCCAAACGACGAACGGTAACCGCCAGGGATTGCGTGCCCGCATTCCCACCCAGTCCGGCGACCACGGGCATGACGGCGGCCAAGACGACCAGTTGGGCGACCGTGTTCTCGAAGAGAAACACGACCGCCCCAGCCAGCAGGGCCGTCACCAGATTGAGATAGAGCCACGGGAGACGGCGCCGCACCGCGTCACGCCAGTCCGCCCCAAGCGCGTCCTCCGCTTCGCCTCCCAACCCACCAAACTTGAGCAGGTCTTCGGTGCTTTCGGCCTCGACCACGTCGATCACGTCGTCGAACGTGATCCGGCCCAGCAGTTTGCCGGCGTCGCTCACGACCGCGATGGCGGGCACGTTGTAGCGCGCCATCAACCGCGCCACTTCTTCCTGGTCCATCTCCGGTAACGCCACCACGGGCGGCGGGTCCATGATCTCGTGCACGGGCCGATCGGGCCGCGCCACGACCAGCCGCTGCAGCGGCAGAATGCCCACGAGATGGTGCCTGGCATCGACGCAGTAGACTTGATAGAACTCCTCGATCTCTTCCGCCTGCCGGCGGATCTCCTCGATGGCCCGCGCCGCCGTCACGTCTTGATCGATCGCGACGACCGCTGCGGTCATCAACCCGCCGGCCGACTCCTCGTCGTAGGTCAGCAGCCGCTCGATCTCGCCGCGGTCTTCGACCTCGGAGAGGATGCGTTCCGCAGCCTCGGCCGGTAGCTCCGCGATCAGGTCGGCGGCGTCGTCGTCGTCCAGCTCGTCGACGATGTCAGCCGCGTGTTCCGGCACGAGCGCCGCGAGCACCTCTTCGGGGTGCTCTTCCTCCTCCATCTCGGCCAGGGCCTCTGACACGATCTCAGGCGGCAGTGCTCGGACGAGCCGGAGCCGAGTATCGTCGTCGAGTCCGGCCAGCACGTCGGAGACGTCCGACGCATGCAGCTCGCGCGCCCGTTCGACGAACGCGCTGACGTCGCCGGATTCAGCCAGCGCCCGCAGGTCGCCCAGGTACTCGGCCTGCTCCGTCATCCCTGCGAATCCTTGAGTAGCGAGTCGAGGTCGAGCCCCCGTCGCACCAGGTGAGGACGTTCGACGCTGGGGCTCACCGCACCCGCCGAGATGATGAGCTTCATGGCGTCTTCGACGGAGATGTCCGCTTCCTTGACGCGCGTGACCGGGACCACCAGCATGAAGCCCGACGTCGGGTTCGGGGTGGTCGGCACGAAGACGTTCACGCAGGGTTCACCGACCAGGCGGGACATGACCGGCGCCGTGTCGTTGGTGACGAACGCGACCGCCCACACCCCGTCAGTGGGGTACGGGATCAACACCGTGCGCCGGAACAATCGGGTCCGCTCGCCGATCACCGACTGCACGATCTGGCTCATCGCGTTGTAGATGCGGCCCGTGAGCGGGAATCGCGCCATGGCCGCATTCCACCAGTGCAGGAGCTGGCGGCCCGCTGCTCGGTGCACCGCCCATCCCACGACCGTGACGGCGACCACGAGGAGCACGAACCCGAGACCTGGAATACGGAATCCCAGGTACCCGCGAATGGGCTCTCCCAGGATGTTGTCGATCGTGCGGAACATCCAGGTGAGCACCACCACCGTCGCACCCACCGGAGCAATCACCACCAACCCGGTGAAGAAGTACCGTCGCAGCCTCCGTCCGCCGAGCTTCACTCAGCCGGTCTCCCCAACGCCACCATGGGAACGGGTCCACGCCGGATCAGCACCCGCTCGAGGCGGTTGGGGGTGGCGTCCAACACGTCGAATTCGAGGCCGGCCACGGAGTATCGTTCGCCCGTGTTGGGAATCCGCCCCGCGAGGCGGGTGAGGAGTCCGCTCACGGTCTCGGCGGTGTCCGGCAGCGTGACATCGAAGGCAGCAACGACGTCCTCCACGGGTGTTCCGCCACTCACCTCCATGAGCTGGACGGGAGCGGCGCCCGCACCGGCCACGCCGTCGTGTTCGTCGAAGATCTCGCCGATCAACTCCTCCAACAGATCCTCGAACGTCACGATCCCGGCGGTGCCCCCATACTCATCCAGTACGACCGCAATTTGCCGCCGGTCGCGTTGCAGCTCGAACAGGAGGTGTGACGCGCGTTTTGACGCGGGCGCGGTGGCGATGGGTCGGAGCGGCAGCTCGGCACCCGGCGCGATCTTCAACATGTCGAAGGCGTAGATCATGCCGATCAGATGGTCCAGCGACTCGCGGTAGACGGGCAGACGGGAATACCCCGACTCCACGAACAACCGTCCGATCTCGTCGAGTGAGGCGCCCTCGCGGACCGCGACGATATCGGTTCGCGGAGTCATCACCTCTCTCACCGGACGCTCACTGAAGGCGAGCACGCCGGACAACGCCGTGAGCTGGTCGCGCCCGTCCTCGCCCTGATCGCCTGCCGGCTCGGCCTCGGCCACGGCCGCCGCTACCACCGGCCCGCCACCGAGCGGTGACAGGATCGGCGCCAGCCGGGACAAGATCGGCACCGCCCGCCCCACAATCCGCTCCGGCCAATATCGGCCAAGGGTGCGTGGGAAGGCGTACACCACCATCAAGGTCATTGGTACGGCCACGAGGAGCACGGCCGCGACAGCGAGCGGCACGGGCAAACCGTCGACGAGCATGGCAACGCCGAGGCCGATCACGAGCATGCCGAGCGTGGCGAGCCCCTTGGATGCCCGCACGATTCGGTCCGGCGCCGCGAGCAGTCGTTCGGCAGCCGCGTGGTCCGGCGCCCCGCGCGCCGACCATCGGTACAGCTCGACCCGATGCACCGACGACGACGCCACCGCCGAGAGCACGCCAAGGCCCGCGACCATGAGCCCCGCCGCGGCCAGCAGCCAACCCATCAGGCGTGCTCCTCGGCAGGGGCCTTCGCCCCCTCGTGCCGGCGCTCGAAGTAGACCCGCTGAATGCGACGGCGGTCGACCCGCTCCACCACCACTCGGAAGTCCCCGATCCGCAGTTCCTCACCCGGATGCGGGACCCGCCCGAGCTCCGAATACACGAGTCCACCCACCGTGGTCACTTCCTCCTGCTCGAGTTCGGTGTGCAGTAGCTCACTCAACGTGTCCAAGGTGACGGTACCCTCCACCCAGAACCGGTCGTCCCCCTCCATCACGACCGGTGGAATCTCTTCGCGGTCGTATTCGCCGTAGATCTCACCGACCACTTCCTCCAACACATCCTCGAGCGTGACGAGTCCGGAGGTCCCGCCGAACTCGTCCACGACAATGGCCAGGTGGGCCGAGCCCCGTTGGAAGTCCCGGAGTTGAGCCGTGAGCGATTTCGACTCCGGCACGAACTGCGCCGGCCGTACGAGACTCCCCCAGTGCTCGGGCCGCTCGGCAATGCCGGCGATGACGGCGGTGAGGTCCTTGGCGTACAGGATGCCATGGATGTCATCGAGATCGGCGCCGTAGACCGGAATGCGATGGTGCTCGCTCCGCCGCAGCTGCTCCACGACCTCGTGCCACTCTGCATCGGCCGGGACGGCCAGGATGTCGAGCCGAGGCGTCATGACCTCCGCCACCGTCGTGTCGCTCAGGGAGATCACACCGGCCAGCATGTCCCGCTCCTCCTCGCCGACCACAGGCTGAGCCGGGACCGATCGAGGGAGCAGATACGCGGCGGCACGCTCGACCGCCGCCAAGAGGCCGAGCAAGGGGCGGAAGGGGAGCAGGCTCCGTCGCGCCACGGGGGCCGCGGCGGCGGACAGACGCGGCAACAGCACCCCCGCCGCGCGAGGCAGTCCGTCGGATACGACAAACAGGAATCCCACCGTCACGGCCGCGGTGAGGAGTCCCTCGGGCAGCGGGCGCACCCACCACCGGACGGAGACCGACGCCGCCGTGGCCGCGATGAGCACCAGCCCGAGGCGGCTCGATTGCAGCGCACGTTCCAGGGGAACCGGATCGCGCGACGCCGGAGGCGCCTCGCCGAGCGACCGCGACACGGTTGGCGCTTCCTGGGCCACGGCGAGCAGCGCGGCCCACAACGCGGCGGCAAGAGCCACGGCGGCACTCACGACGCCGACGGTGTCAGGGCTCACGAATCACGCGTCGATGCGAGCCGGGCCACGTACTCTTCCTGCCGCATCCACATGGGTGATCTCGATCGCTCCTCTCCCTCGGGGTGGTCGTGTCCCACCACGTGCAGCACGCCGTGCACGACGAGCCGAAGCAACTCCTCGCGGGTCGCGACTCCCTCCGCCTCCGCGGCCTGCCGGGCCATCGCCGGGCAGACGTACACGTCGCCGGCCAACCGACCCACGTGCGCGAGCCGGAACGCGATCACGTCCGTCACCTGGTCTCGGCCCAATGAGCCGGCATTCAGACGGCGCATCTCCGCTTCCGGCAGGAAGGTGATGCTCAGCGACACCGCGCCCTGACCCTCACCGTCGAGCACCTGACAGGCCCACGCCTCGACCGCCGCAGCGTCGGCCTCCGCGGCAAGCTCGGGATTCGCCACCCGGATATCACGCCTCCGATCGGGCTTCCCAGTCCGCGTAGATCCCTCCGCTCGAGGCCGGATAGTCGATGCGATTGTGGAACGCGCCGCCCAGCACGCGAATGAACTCGTTCCGCGCGCGGGAGAGTTGTGCCATGGTCAGCGGCGCCTCCTCCATCTGTCCCACGGAGATGCGATGCTCGATGATGTGCTCGATGACATCGTTCAGTTTCTCGGGCGTCGGGTCGTCGAGCACGCGCACCGCCGCCTCGACGCCGTCCGCCAGCATGGCCACGGCGGTTTCGACCGACCGCGGTTTCGGTCCGGGATACCGGAACTCGTCCGCGTTGACCTTGTCCCCACTGTCCCGGTTTCTCGCCCGATCAAGGAAATACGTGATCTCCATCGTGCCGTGGTGCTCGGAGATGAACTGCTTCACGACCGCCGGGAGCTTGTGCTCGTCGGCCAGCTGCAGCCCGTCGCGCACATGATTGCGCACGATGCCGGCTGACACTTCGGGTTTGAGCTTGTCGTGCGGGTTCGCCCCCGGCGACTGATTCTCCACGAAGAACTGCGGCTTCTTCACCTTGCCGACATCGTGGTAGTAGCACCCGACCCTCGCCAGCAGGCCGTGGGCCCCGATGGCGTTGCAGGCGGCCTCGCACAGGTTCGCCATGGAGACACTGTGGGCGTACGTGCCTGGCGCCTCCGTTGCCAGGCGCCTGAGCAGCGGCCGATCGGGGTCGGAAAGCTCGAGCAGCGTGAGGTCGGTCGTGAGCCCGCCGACAGATTCGAATGCCGGGAGGAGCGCCGACACCAGCGCCGCCGATGCCACCGCATTCAGGCCCCCTCGGATGCCCGTGACCCCGATATCGGCCAGCGACCAGTCCATTCGAAGGCCAACGGCCAGCCCCGCCAACAGGTAGCCCACGGTCACCAGCGCCCCGGCAAGCAGAAACTGATCGCGTCGCCGCACGTTGCGTACGCTCACCGCCGCCACCACGCCACCCACGAGGGCGATGAACTGCGCGTCGGTGTCGTACACCGCCTGTGAGGCGATCAACACGGCGAGCACCATAGCGCCGACCATCGCGACCCGCCCTCGAAACAGTGCCGTCAGCAGCATCGCCGCGAACGGCACCGGGATCAGCTCCGGCGCATCGGCAATGAACCGTTGAAGAATCGCCGCCCCCACGATGACGATGGCGAAGAAGAGGCTCAGCACCACCATCTGCCGTACACTCTCGTAGATCGCAGGGCGGTAAAACATCAAGAGGAGCCAGAACATGGCCAGGAGCAGCGCGTTCGTCAGGATCTGGCCCGCCGTCCCCCCGAAGCGCCCGTCGCCGCTGCCACCGCGCTGCAGCACCTCCCTTCGAAGAGCGAACAACCGCTCCTCGACCGCCGGCGTGACCACCTCGTTCGCATCGATGATTCGCTCGTTGGCGCGCACACTGTCCTTGACCGAGTCGACCGCGGCCCTCGCCAGCTCCCGCTCCCGTGCCGACGCCGCCACATTCTTGACCAGGGTCGGCTCGGCGAGCTGCGTGACCAACTTGAGAAACAGGAGATCCCCGACTGACGAGTTTGGATCCGGGTGGTACGCGTTGCGGCGGTTTCCGAGCTGCTCCAGCACGCGGATGGTGTCCCGACGAGCCGTGCTCTCGGAGCCGTTGCGCCGCACCATGATGAACTGTGCGGTCTCGCTCTCCACTTCGGCTGAGGACGCCACGCCCTGTCGCAGCTCACGCCTGAGCAGCTGCTTCGTCGCATCCCGAAACGAGGACAGACGTCGGCCCGTCCCCATGTACTCTGCCTCCTCGGTCGTCAGGCGAACATTGAACGCCTGGCCCGCCTCGATCCGCTCGGCCGGTGCCTGCGCCCGAGCGAGTCTGGCAAACAGCGAGTCGACTTTCGCGACCACCGAATCCGCGCGGCGAGGCCGGTGGTCGTAGATGGGCAGGACAGCCGCCTCGTAGGCGCGCTGCTCGGATTCCATCTCCGCGGGCGATTTGAGGACGAGGAACCCGAATGGCGCGATGACTTCGTTCTTCGCGACGTCGCCAGCCTGCAGCACTGGGCTCTCGAACCCGCTCGCGAACGGATACGCCACGTAGGTCAGGAGCGCCAACGCGGCCAGGAGCCCCCACCGCAGGGCGTGAAACGCAATCTCCTTGGGGAACTGACTGGGCATCAGCTCCAGGTTCAGCGTGGATCGCCCGCGCTCCCTCATGCGTCCTCGTCCTCCGCGTAGGCACGGATGATCTCCCGGACCAGCCGGTGCCGCACGACGTCACGATCATCCAGGTAACAGAATGCGACGCCGTCGATTCCCGGTAGAATCCTTTCGACCTGAATCAGGCCCGATTCCTCGCGTTGCGGCAGGTCGATTTGCGTCTTGTCCCCTACGATAACCGCCCGCGAGTTCAGACCCAAACGCGTGAGGAACATCTTCATCTGCATGCCGGTCACGTTTTGCGCCTCATCGAGGATGACGAAGGCGTCTTGCAGCGTACGACCGCGCATGTAGCCGAGTGGGGCGATCTCGATCGTGCGCGTTTCCAGCGCCCGCTGGATCCGGTCGAACGGCATCATGTCTTCGAGGGCATCGTACAGCGGCCGAAGGTAGGGATCGACCTTCGCCTGAAGGTCGCCCGGGAGGAAGCCGAGCCGCTCGCCGGCCTCCACCGCGGGTCGTGCCAAGACCAGGCGGCGTACCCGCTTTCGGGTCAGCGACTCCACCCCCATCGCCACAGCGAGATACGTCTTCCCTGTCCCGGCCGGACCGATCCCGATCACGATCTCGTTCTCCCGCATCGCGGCGACGTAGTCGCGCTGCCCGGGAGACTTGGGCTGCACGGCCCTGCGCATGCCCGGCAGCGCGATCCGAAAGTCGCCGTTGCTGATGGCCTGCGAGCTGTCAACCCCATTGGTGATCAGCCGCCGCACGTCGTCCTGGCTCAGCAGCTCTCCGAGCCGGGCGAGTTCGACCATGGCCGTGGCGATTCGCGACGCGCGCTCGACGGCTTCGAGCTCGCCCGACAACGTGAGCTGTTCCCCACGAAGCGTGACCCGCGCTCCGCTTCCCTCCTCGAGCACCACGAGATTGCCGTCGTTCACGCCGGCCAGCGCGAGCGGGTCCGCGCCCTCGATGGAGATCCGGTGGGTAACCTTGTCGTTCATGGGCGATCGACCGCGATGCCGAGCTCGCGCAGCTCGGCGGGATCAACGGTGGTCGGCGCCTCTTCGAACAACGCGCGCGCCGCCGTCGTCTTGGGGAACGCAATGACGTCGCGCAGGCTCTCGGCTCCGGCCAGGAGCATGACCACGCGGTCGAAGCCCACGGCGAAGCCGCCGTGCGGCGGGGCGCCGGCACGCAGCGCGCGAAGCAGAAACCCGAATCGCCGTTGCGCCTCGGCCTCGCCCATGCCCAGCAGATCGAAGACCGCCAGCTGGACGCGCGGATCGGTGATCCGGATCGAGCCGCTCCCCAGTTCATTGCCGTTGTACACGAGATCGTAGTGCAGCGCGCGTACACCGTCCCGCTCGCCGGCCAGCATCCGTTCCAGATCCGCCGGATCCGGCGAGGTGAACGGGTGGTGTGCCACGGTCCACGCGTCGGTGTCGGGATCGCGCTCGAACAGAGGGAACTGGTCCACCCACAAGAATGCGTGCTCTCCGTGTCGCACGAGATCCAGTGCGCGCGCGACCTGGCGCCGCACCGTGTCGAGGGCCGGCCCCGTCACGGCGTCCCGTCCGGCCGCGGCCAGCAGGAGGTCGCCATCGGCCAGGCGGGCCGACTCGGGCGTGAGACCGTCGAGCTTGGCGAGCGGTCCCGTGAGGTTTCCCCCCAGATGCTTCAGGCTGGCCAGCCCGCCGGCTCCGGCCTGCTTCGCCGACGCGGTCAACCCGTCCAGCTGCTTCCGGCTGAGGGCCGCTCCGCCGGGTACGCGGATGCCTCGGACGCGTCCGCCCCGGGACCGGGCGTCGTCGAACGCCGCAAACCCGCGTCCGGTGAGCTGCTCCGACAGATCCTCCAGCTCCAGTCCGAACCGTCGATCGGGTTTGTCGGTCCCATAGCGATCGAGCACTTCGGCATAGGCCAACCGAGGAAACGGACCAGCGACCGTGTGCCCGCCCTCGTCCCACAGTGATACGAACAGCTCCTCCAAAACACCATACACGTCTTCAGCCGTGACGAATGATGCCTCGATGTCGATCTGTGTGAACTCCGGCTGACGGTCCGCGCGGAGATCCTCGTCGCGGAAGCACCGGGCGAGCTGGAAGTAGCGGTCGAACCCCGACACCATCAGCAGCTGCTTGTAGAGCTGAGGTGATTGGGGTAGGGCGTAGAACTGCCCCCGATGCACGCGGGACGGCACCAGATAGTCTCGCGCGCCTTCCGGCGTGGGCTTGGTGAGCACGGGGGTCTCGACCTCGTAGAACCCCTGGGCCGAGAGCGCCGCGCGGGCCCGCTGCAGCAGGCGATGCCGCAACGCAATGTTGCGTTGCAGTTCCGCACGCCTGAGATCGAGGTGCCGATGCATGAGGCGCAGCTCCTCTGCCGGGAGGTCCTCACCCTTCGTCCGCCACACCGGGATGGGGAGCGCCTCCAACTGCGCGGGGCCGACCACTCGGATGTGCCGGCCCAAGACCTCGACGTCACCCGTCACCATCTCCGGATTGCGGGCGGAGTCGGGGCGGAGGCGAACATCCCCCTCGACCAGGACCACCGATTCCGTCGTGACGTCGATCGCCACCTCCAACGTGTCGGGCGACGACCAATCCGGCCCGAACGAGACCTGGACCAGCCCATCACGATCTCGGAGGTCGAGAAAGATCAGACCCCCCAGATCACGCCGGCGATGCACCCATCCCCCAAGGCGAACCCGGTTGCCCGCATGCTCGGCTCGAAGGGCCCCGCAGCGGTGGGTGCGTAGTGTTGTCGCGCTCATTGGCCTCCCGTTGGGCTCCGGGCGCTGAGACGCCGACCCGAGCGCACCCACCACCGGCCCGAGTCCACGGGGTGCCGGCTCGGAATGGAAGCCTGGAAGGGAAGCGGAGGGACGCCCGGTGAATCGCGCCCAGCGGTTGGGGTGATCCCGTCTCTCAAGAGGAGCGAGGGCTCCTGATGGGGCCGTTTGGTCGAATTCTCAATGGCTTGCGGACCACCCAAGTCTCGTCGCTGGTTGAACATAATGGCGCTGAGAAGGGGCAGCAAGCTGCGCCTTGACACGATCTCCGGAGCCGGCAAACCTTCGGTCGTGCCGCGCACCGTGACCCTGCTGGTGCCAGCGATCCTCCTGGCGCCGCTCCCTGCCTTGTCCCAGGCTCCGCCCTCGGCCGGCTTATGGCGCGTTGCGGCCGGGGCCCTGGCGCGCCCCGCCCCGCTCCACCGCGGGGCGACCGGGACATTCTGGAACCCGGGCGCGATGGGGAGCACGGATTCGATCTCCGGCCTCCGTATCGGCGCTCAGGTCATGCAGACCTCCAACGTTCTCGGGGTCTCGGGCATCCTGTTTGGCGGCAGTCTTCCCGTCGCAGCCGGGGTTCGGGCGAGCGCCGTGCTGGGCCGGATGCAGGTGCGGGATCTCGTGCGGACGACGACGTCGCCCGACGGCGAGGAGGGATCGATTCCGGTGTACGAGCAGCTCGTTGGCGTGGGTGTGAGTGCGGGCGTGCCGTGGATCGACATCGGAGCGACCCTGTTGCTCCACGACTCGCGGTTCGACGTGATCGACGAGCAGGGAGTCACGCTCGATCTGGGAATCAGGCTCGCACCGTGGCCACGCCTCCGCCTCGTGGCCGCGACGCACTTGCTTCCTATCAGCTTCTCGAATCAACCCTCGACGGACTACTTTGCCGCCGCCGAATACCGCGTGGTCGATCGGATCGAGCTCACCGGTGTCGCCACGGCGCTCACGGCTCGGTACGGATTCACTTTGCGGGCGTCCGGCGATCCCGAGCACACGCTCGGGTTCGGCGCCGTGTTCAGCGAGCGGCTGTTGGTCGATGCCGCGCTGACCGCGGAGTCGGGATACGGAAGCCGCCACTGGCGACCCGCCGTCGCCGTCGGCTTCCGATTCGGCGCCTACCTGGTCTCGCTCGCTCATGGGTTCGGTCTCAACGATCTCGGGGGCACGTTCCGCATCGGACTCGACATCGAGCCGTGAGCGATCAGCTCCTGAACCTCACCCCCGACGCGGCAGCCACCGCGCTGGAGGATTGGCTCCGCGATCGCGGCGAAGCGGCCTACCGAGTGCGCCAGATCGTGCCGCGGCTGTGGCAGCGACCCATTGCCTCCTGGAGCGAGGCCACCGATCTGCCGCTTGCCCTTCGCGATGCCCTGGAGACGACGTGGCCCCTGGCGCGTCCCATCCAGCGGGCGCGCCAGACGTCGCGCGATGGGACGATCAAGTTCCTCTGGGAGTTCCCCGACGGTGACGCGGTGGAATCAGTGCTGATCCCCGAGGGTCGGCGCCGCACGCTGTGCATTTCATCGCAGGCAGGGTGTGCCTTCGGATGCGTCTTCTGCGCCACCGGACGCATGGGATTCGTTCGCCATCTGGCCCCGTGGGAGATCGTGGCCCAGGTCCGGGAGCTGGCGCTCGATCCTGGGCTCGGCCTGCCGACCAGCGTCGTGTTCATGGGCATGGGAGAACCGCTGCACAACTGGAAGGCCGTCGATCGGGCGCTGACCATCCTCAACGCGCCGGCTGGGTTTGGCATCGGCGCCCGGCACATCACTGTGAGCACGGTGGGACTCGTGCCGGCTCTCGAGCTGCTGGCCGCGCGCCGCGAGCAGTTTCGCGTCGCGCTGTCCCTGCACGCGGCCGACCCGGTCACGCGGCGCTCGCTGATGCCGGTGGAACGCAAGTATCCGCTCGCCGACGTCATGGTCGTCCTGGGGCGGTTCCCCAAGCGGGTCACGCTCGAATACGTAATGATCGACGGGATCAACGACGGCGACCGCGATCTGCGGGCGTTAGGGAACCTCGCGCGTTCCTCCGGTGCGCTCGTCAACCTGCTGCCGCTGCATCCGGGTGGAGCGCCCGGCTATCGCCCCACACCCCACGCCCGCATTGCGGCCTTTGCCGCTGGGCTCGGCGCCCAGGGTGTGACCGTCACCGTCCGGCGGAGCCGCGGGCTGGACATCAGTGCGGCGTGCGGCCAACTACGGCTCGAGACCGACCAGCTCGGCAGCGTCTCGCCCGAGATGGACGCTCACGTCGAGGAGTAGCGTCTGGTCCTCGGCCACGAGGACCTCGCCCAGCCCGAGGGCATCGCGCACCCGATGCGCGAATCGCAGGTCCCCGCGGCGAAGGTAGATTATCGTCGTCGTGAGGGTGTCGCTCGACCCGGTCCACACCGACACGACGTCGATGCCCCGTTCCCGAAGCCGTCCCGTCACCGCACGCGCCAGCCCATCGATGCCGGTCGCATTCACCACCTCGACCACGACACGCTCGCCCTCACCCGGGATCGCGTACGGACCGTCGGCCCCACGAGCGCGGTAGAGCCACCATCCGGCACCCGCCGCGACGAGAAGAACGACGAGTGCGGCCCCTAGGCGCCGCATGTGAGCGCGTTCCAGAATTCGACTGTGTCGCGAAGGAGTGGATTGCCCCGGTGCACGTGGTACACAATGCGGGCCTGGGCCACGGAACGGAGTGCGTGGTCGGGATTCGAGGGCACTTGTGGCGCCAGCTCTCGAAGCTCCGCGGGCTGGTGGCGGCGTCCCGGCTCGAGGTAGTCCGCCATGTACAACATCCTCCCGACGCGATCCCACCCGGCGAAACCCACCGAGTGGTACCGAACGGCGTCGAGCACACCCTGGTCCCGTTCGCCGTGCCGCCGTGCCAGCTCGGCCGCCGCGGGCCCGTGTCTCAGCTTGTCGAGCCCCCACGCATCGGTCGCCAGGTCTCGCAACATCGCCCGTGGCGCGTCCTTCACGGCATCGTGGAACGCCGCCGCTCGCAGCCACCGGTCGAGCTCCGGACGATCCACCGCCATTACGTCGCCCCACGCGACCAGTAACGCACCCACCCGCTCGACGTGCGCGCGACGCGCGTCGCTCACCTGTGCCCAGGCGGGGAGGGCCAGCGAACCGGTAGACATCAGGTCTCCGGCCACCCGTCAGACACATGGGGAGCCAATGCTGCCAACCCATCGCGCCAGAAGGGTCGGTTGGCCAGTTCGGGATGAGGAATTTGCAGGTCTGGCGCGTCGACGACGCGCTCACCAAATCGCACGATGTCGAGATCCAGCGTTCGGGGACCCCACCGCTGTTCGCGTGCGCGCTCCCTTCCCGCATCCAGTTCGATCTGCTGACATCGGTGGAGCAGCTCGTGCGGGGTGAGACGGGTCCGGAGCAGCACCATCTGGTTCAGATACGCCGCCTGGTCCGCGGGGCCAAGGGGATCGGTTTCCTGCACCGCCGAGGCGGCAACGACCTCGGTGCTCGGGAGCTCACCCAGACGGGCACGCGCCAAACCCAAGGCGGCGTGACGGTCCCCCAGATTCGAGCCAAGCGCCACGTAGGCCCACTCAGGCGCGTGGGATCGCTCGGTCTCGCTCAATCACGACCTCGACGTGGTCCAGGGGGCCGTCGATGGGTGCGTGGGGCTTGCGCGCCGCGACGCGGACCCGCTCAACGGGAGCGACCTGCAGGGCGCGGTCGGCGATCTTGGCACACAACGCTTCCAGGAGGCGATGGTGGCTGTGTCCGACGGTCTCGGCGACGATGTCGTAGAGCTGCCGGTAGTCCAGGAGGTCGCTTGGCGAGTCGGTCTCGCCCACGTTCTTCAAGGACAGCCAGACCGTGAGGTCGAGCTCGAGCGGTTGGGGGACGGATTCCTCGTGCGGCAGCAGACCCACCCGTGTGTGGAATCGCATGCCAATGAGCGAGATGCAGTCGCGTGCGGTCACCGCCAAGCTTCCAGCAATCAGACGAAGTAGTCGGACGGCCGAATGCCCAACCGATCGGGATCGACCACCTTGATGATGGATCGCTTGTGGGAGCCCGCACCGTTCGCCTCGCCAAGGTCCGCCAGCACACCGTCGCCCATCTTGGCACCGTCCGGCGAGATCACGATTCGCACCACGGGTCGGTGGAGTTGGGTCGGATCGGGATTCGCCGAGTGGACGACGGCGACTTCGTACGAGTCCAGAATGACACAGGTGCCGACCGGATAGATCCCCGTCAGATTGATGAACGCCTTCACGAGGACGGGGTCCTGTCCCCGACGGGGGTTTTCCCACATCTCCTTGAGGACCTCCGCAGGCTGCAGCGGAACGGTCTGGTAGGCGCGTCGACTGGTCGCGGCGTCGAACGCGTCGGCCACGGCGATGATCTTGGAGTACACGGACAGGGTGCGGGGCCGCAACGTCTTCGGGTACCCGGTCAGGTCCGTCTTCATATGGTGCTCGTACGCCGTGATCATCGACCGATACGGAACTTCGCCGTACCCGCGAAGTCCGAACAGGGTGAGGACACCCAGCCACGGGTGCGCCTGCATGATCCGCCATTCGTCGTCGTCCAATGGACCGGTCTTGTTGAGCACTTCCAGCGGCACCCGACTCTTTCCGACATCGTGGAATAGCGCGGCGAGCCCGAGATCGTAGAGCTGCAGCTTGGTCAGCCCTAGGCGCTTTCCGATCGACACCGAGAAGATGGTGACGTTCACCGAGTGAACGAACGTGTACTCGTCGTAGTCGCGAATCGTCGTGAGGCCCATGATCGAGACCTCGTTCTTCAAGACTTGATCGACGATACCCTGCACCGCCCGCTTGACCTTCTTGACGCTCGCACTCCGACCCATACGCACGCTGCTTACGACTTCCTTGGTGACCGCCACGGTGCGCTCGTAGGTGCGCTTGGCAACCTCCTTGGCCTTCTCCTCGTCTTCCAGGTCATCGTCGGCCTCGATCGGCGCGGCCACGGCGATACTCTGCACCCCGGCCTCAACGAGCTTCTGCTGCAATTCGAACAACTTGTTCGGCGCGGCCTCGCGGCTCGCAAACGTCAGCAGCAGCGAGATGAAGACTTGCCAGTCGCGGCGTTGCACCTCGCCGTCTACGGTAAACACCCCCACGCCCGATTGGCGCAGGGTCGTCAGCACGTGGCTGAAGGACGCGAAGTTGTCGAGTCCAAGGCGCAGACGCGTGGCGTTGACGAAGATGAACTCGCTTGCGACCCGTACCTCCAACTCCTCCTCGACGTTCAAGAGGGCGCTGGCGGAGTGCGTCACCTCATCGAGCGCGCGCTGCACCTGCTCGTTCTCCACCGGATAGAGCTTGAGACTGCGGAGCGCGGCGTAGAAGTGGACGAGGAAGTCCCGACCCGCTTGCCGCAGGACCCGCTCGGTGCTCTGGAGCGTGTCCGCCATCGAGCGGCCGCGGCCCGCATTGGGCTCGCTCATGCCTGTGCCCCGCCCTCGAGCGCCCGGTTCACCGCGTTGCGTACCAGCGGATCCTTGTCGCCGACAGCACGCGCGAGCACATCCCGCGCTTCCGGCGTCCCGATCTTGCCCAGCGCCATCGCGGCACAGGCCCGGATTTGCGGGTCCTCTTTGCGTCGTAGCAAGCCGCGCGGTTCGAGCAACGCCGCGAGCTTCGCCATCCCCTTGGCACCGGCCAAGAGGCCGTACGCCTCGAAGAACGCGGTCTTCTCGGTCAAATCCGCGTCGCGGAGGGTCTTCCCGTCCACCGCGGCCTGCACCGTCGCCATCGCGCCGGGATGCCGCTTGCGCCCGAGAATCCGCACCGCGGCAATGCGAACGTCACGGTCACTATCCTCGATCGCGGGCTCGAGCTGCTGCATGGCACCTGGCGTCCCGGTCTTGGCCAGCGCGTCGACCGCGGCTCGGCGGACCGCCACGCTCCCGTGATCGAGCAGGTTTCCGAGCCCGGGAACCACCGGAGGCAGCTGGAGCTGGCCGGCGAGCTTGGTCGTCTCCAGCAGCACCTGTTCGTCTTCGGCCGCGAGCGCGTTCACTAACTCGTCGGGATACGCCTGCGCCAACCGCTTCGCTGCCGCATAGAGGAGGGACCGAACACGCTCGTTCGAGAGGCGCGGGAACCAGGCCAACAAGGTGGTGAGCGCCTCGGGCCGAAGTTCCCGGAACAACTCCCCCAGTTCCTCTTCGGTGGGGTGCACCGCGGCCTCGTCCAGCGACTGGAGGAGCTGGCCCAGGGCCTCGGGATTCGAGAGGCGCGCCGGGAGCTGGGTCAGCGTCTCCCGGTGCTCGGGGAGCAGCTCCCGAGCGCGTTCCATCACGACCCGAATCTCGCGCAGGATATACGCCACCGCGTGGAAGTCGCCAACGGCAAGCAGGTACGGAATGAAGTTGTCGAGAATTGACAGCAGCTCCGCCCGCACGGTGCTGTAGGTCTGGAGCTCCAGCAGGTCGAACACCATCGACAACACATTGGACCGCAGATCCTGGTTGTACTCCCGCTCGATTTCGTCGTTGAGATAGCGGATTTCCTTGTCGTCGAGGAAGTACAGGGTCGAGTCGAAGTCGTCGATCGAGATGACGGTCGGCGCCATCTCCTCCTCTGCCTCCTCCTGGACCTGCTGACGAACGTCTTCCTGCTTTACCTCCTCGTCCTCCTCCGACGGCGCCAGCGGAGGTACCTCGTCCATCCCGAGCTCGACGTAGTCGTACTTGATGAATTGGAAATCTTGGTCCCACAGGAGCGTCAACAGATCGTCCGCCGCTTCGGCATCGAGCGTTCGTACCTGGTGGATGACCGTGAGGAGTCGTACGATCTCTTCCTCCTCGACGCCCTGCTGGAACGTCACCGAGCGAACACCGTCTTTGAAGAGGATCCACGCCAGGCTATCGGACTTGCTCTCCTGCGTCAGGACCTCCCGGCCCTCCCAGGTGAGCGCGGCTTCGGACACCTCGAGCGTGAGGTCGATCGTTTCCTCCCAGACCTCCGCGAACGCAGACTGAATGTTCTTGACGGCGCGCTGGTACACCGGGTTGTTCGGGAGGTAGAGCTGGATGGCACGCATGCCCTTGACGAGAACCTGGACGAGATTCTCGACGGTTGCGATGGCCTGGGCCTCGTGCTCTTGCGCTGGGGTCGTCACGCGTTCCTTCTGCGGGTGTCAGACCGGGAGGCCGCCCGGATCCCGCCCCCGGGGACATACCGGCGGCTCGTGCCACCGCACGGCCGGCGTGAGCAGCCGGCGGCCACCGGGAATTAGGGCAACGGCGTCGGGTTGCGCAAGTGGCAACGTCAAGCGGGGCACGGGAATACCGCATCCGGCGGGCGGCGCGCCCAGCGGCCGCGTGCCCTGACCGAAACCCGCAGCTTCCCCTGCTTGCGGTTCGGGGTGTATTCGGGTAGATTCGATTCGGACTTTATTCGGTGCTTGGACTCCCCGGGGAGGCTCGGCATGCCACTCACCCGCCGGCAAAAGCAAATCCTGGACTTCCTCCAGGAGTACATCGCCGAGCACGGTTACGCGCCGTCGTTCGAGGAAATCGCCGACCATTTCACGTTTCGGTCGTTGGCAACCGTTCACGAGCACCTGACCAACCTCGAGCGCAAAGGGTACATCCAGCGCGCCCATAACGAGAGCCGCTCAATCGAGGTCGTGCCGCTCCCCGGCCAGACTGGCGCCATCGAGCTGCCGCTCCTGGGACAGGTGGCCGCTGGTGAACCCATCGAGGCCATTGTCGATCAGGAGTCGATTGCGGTTCCCGTCGATCTCATCCCACGGCGCGGCTCGTCGTATGTGCTGCGCGTGCGGGGTGACTCGATGATCGACGAGCATATCGAAAGCGGCGACTTCGTTGTGGTCCACAGCCGACAGGACGCGGCGGACGGCGAGATGGTGGTCGCCCTGGTGGACAACACCTCCGCCACCGTCAAGCGATTCTACCGCGAGGCGGGCGGATGGATCCGGCTCCAACCCGCCAATGAGAACGTGCGCCCGATCCGCATCCACGAAGACAACGTGCTCATCCAGGGTATCGTGGTCGGTGTGATCCGGAAGTACTGACGTCGGCGCTGGCCCTGCATGACGGCCAGTACCGGCCGCCAAGTTGTTGTCTCACTTGCTGGTGAGAGAGTGCCTCTCTAACTTGGCGGCGCATGGCGGCGGCGCTCTACTACGTCATTCTTCATTACGTGGGCCACGGGTTCGCAGGCTGGCAGCGTCAGCCCGCGCACCGGACCGTGCAGGCCGAGCTGGAGGCGGCGCTCGAGCGCCTGGCCGGACGCCGCGTGGCGACCCATGCCGCCGGCCGCACCGATGCCGGTGTGCATGCGCTCGGGCAAGTCGCGAGCTTCGCCCTGCCCCGCGATTGGGATCCTCGTGAGCTGGAGCGGGCGCTCCGCGCCCTGACGCCCGACGATCTCTGGGTCGCTCGCGTGGGTCGGGCACCGCCCGGGTTCCACGCGCGTCGCTCCGTCATCGCGCGCCGCTACCGTTACGTCATTGGCTGCGATCCAGCAGCGAACTCTCCGTTTCGCCGCCCCTACGAATGGGCACTCGGCGCGCCTCTGTCGGCTGACCGCCTGCACGCTGCCGCCGTGCACCTCCTTGGTGAGCACGACTTCCAGGGGTTCTCGGCGCGGGGCCAGGTCAAGCCCCATTACCGCTGCACCCTCACCGTCGCCGAATGGACCGCGCGGGACGATTGTGACGGGTATATCTTTACCGTCGAAGCCGATCGGTTCCTCCACAACATGGTGCGGTTCTTGGTAGGCACGATGGTGGACATTGGGCGCGATCGGCGGCCGGTTGACGATGTGCCACAGCTGCTCGGGGCCGCCGACAATCGCGAGGCAAGCCCACCGGCACCGGCGCACGGCCTGTACCTGCTGCACGTTCGCTATCCCCAACTCGACGAGGGCTCGACACCATGAAATTCTTCCTCGATACTGCAGATCTCTCCGACATCCGCTGGGCCGCGCGCGCAGGCTTGATCGACGGCGTGACCACCAACCCCACGCTGATGTCCCGGCATGCGGGTGACGTGGAGCCCAACGACGTCCTCAAGGAGATCTGTTCCCTCGTGGACGGGCCCGTGAGCGCCGAGGTCGTGGCCGTGGACGCCGACGGCATGTACGAGGAGGGTCGCGCACTGGCCCGGCTCGCCGAGAACATCATCGTCAAAGTCCCCTTGATCGAAGACGGCCTCGTGGCCGTTCGCCGGCTCACGGCGGACGGGATCAAGGTAAACGTGACCCTCGCATTCAGTTCGGTGCAGTGCCTGCTAGCAGCCAAAGCCGGCGCGACGTACGTGTCTCCGTTCCTCGGTCGGCTGGATGACATTGGGCACGATGCCATGGAGATCGTTCGGGAGGCCCGCATCATCTTCGACAACTACAGCCTGGAAACGAAGATCCTCGCCGCATCCATCCGGCACCCGCGTCATGTGGCGGATGCTGCCATGTCCGGTGCGGACGCGGCGACGATGCCGCCCGACGTGCTCCGCAAGCTCCTCCTGCATCCGCTCACCGACCGTGGACTGGACCAGTTCCTCAACGACTGGAGCAAGCTGGTCGCGAAATCTCGAGTCAACGCGTGAGACTGCCGTTTGCCATTGGGGTCGTGATCCTGATCGGGTGCGGGGATTCGGCCCCCCGTGCCGCGGCGCAGGCGACCGATCCGCCTCCGATCAGGCAACCGGTCCCATCGGTCGGGACGCGGGGCCAGCGCGCAGTCCTGTCGGACAGTGTGTCGGCGTCGCGCCGCACGGCGATCGTGGCTGCCGCCAACCGGGTCGCGCCAGCAGTCGTATCCGTGAACGTGACCCGACGAGAGCGTCGCACCACCCGCTCGGCGTTCGACTGGTTCTTCGTGCCCCGGGACTACGAGCGGCAAGTGCAGGGGTTGGGCTCCGGATTCATCCTCTCCCCGGACGGCATCATCGTCACCAACCAGCACGTGACCGCCGGCGCTACCGAGATCATCGTCACCACGCGGGACGGTTCTGACTATCCGGCGACGCTCCTTGGTGAGGATCCCTACACCGACATCGCCGTGCTCAAGGTCGACGGCCGCGGCCTCCCCACGGTGCCGATCGGACAGAGCACAGACCTCATGATCGGGGAGTGGGTGGTCGCCATCGGCAACCCGTACGGCTACCTGCTCGGGAACACGGAACCGTCGGTGACTGCGGGCGTGATCAGTGCGGTGGGACGCAACCTCAAGCCGTCCGGCAGCGACCAGACGGTCTACGTCGGCATGATCCAGACCGACGCGGCCATCAATCCCGGCAATAGCGGAGGGCCGCTGGTGAACGTGGCCGGCGACGTGGTCGGCGTGAACAGCTCGATCTTCTCTGGCACAGGTGAGTCGGTCGGGATCGGCTTTGCCATTCCCATCGAGCGGGCCCTGCGGGTGGCCTCCGAGTTGGAGCGCTTCGGGTCCGTGCGACGCTCCTGGCTCGGCGTGACCGTCGCCGGATCGGACCGCGTGCGGGATTGGAAGCGGGTGGGTGGTCTCGAGGTAACGGACGTCGCGCCCGGCGGGCCGGCTGACGCGGCGGGCGTTCGCGCGCGTGATGTACTGGTGTCCGCCATCGGGCGGCCGCTCCGCACCTTTCTCGATTGGGAAGCGGTCAAGCTGGACGTGAGTCCCGGCGACACGCTGGACGCCGTGGTCCGTCGCGGCGATCGCGACCGACGGGTGCGGATCGGGGTGAGCGATCTCCCCACGACGAACGCCGAGCGCGTGGCGGTCCTGGGTGACATGGAACTCATCACCGTGTCGGGACCGATTCGCCAGGAGCGGCAAGTCCAGAGCGAGACCGGTGCGTTGATCTATCGGATCGGCGACAGCACGGCCCGGACCACGGGGCTGAGGAGTGGCGACGTGATCGTACAGATCAACCGCCAGCGGATCGAGCGTGCCGAACAGGTCCAGGACGTGTTCCGTCGCGCCGCGGGCCGCACCGCCATCCGCGTGTACGTGGAGCGCGGCGGCAGCATCGGCTGGACCGAGTTCTACGTTCGGTGAGCGCGCCCGATCGGTACGAGACGCCCCTCGCCACACGGTACGCCTCACCCGCCATGCAGGCGCTGTGGAGTGAACGGCACCGCACCGTGACGTGGCGCCGACTGTGGCTCGCCCTGGCCGAAACCCAACGCGACCTGGGACTCGACATTCCCCACGACGCCCTCGCGCAAATGCGGACCCACGTCGAGGACGCCGACCCGGCGGACGTGCGACGCTACGAGACCCGCCTGCGACACGACGTGATGGCGCACATCCATCACTTTGGAGATCAGGCGCCCGCCGCGCGACCGTTTCTGCATCTAGGGGCAACGAGTGCATTCGTCACGGATAACGCCGATCTGATCCTCATGCGCGAGGCGATCGGCCTGCTGCTGAGTCGACTGATTGCCGTCATCCGCGCCCAAGCGGGATTCGCCGCTAGACACCGGGCCACGCCGACCGTGGCCTACACACACTTCCAGCCCGCGCAGCTGACCACAGTGGGCAAGCGGGCCACACTGTGGCTGCAAGATTTCCTTTTCGACACCGTCGCGCTGCAGCGGTTGTCCCAGGACCTGCCGTTTCGCGGCTGCAAGGGTACGACCGGAACGCAGGCGAGCTACCTCGAGCTGTTTCGCGGTGACCATGCCAAAGTCCAGGAGCTGGATCGCCGGATGGCGGCGGCATTCGGCTTTGCCCGCACCATCCCGGTGAGCGGGCAGACCTACACGCGTAAGGTCGACAGCTGGGTACTCGATGCACTGGGCGGCATCGCGCAATCGGCCGCGAAGTTCTCGACCGACGTGCGGTTGCTTCAGCACGAGGGCGAGATTCTCGAGCCCGCTGAGCGCGACCAGGTCGGATCCAGCGCCATGCCGTACAAGCGCAACCCCATGCGGGCCGAACGGATCACGGCGCTCGCTCGCCACCTGCTGTCCCAGCTGGCGTCGGCCCACCATACCGCGGCGGCACAGTGGCTCGAGCGGACCTTGGACGACAGCGCGGTGCGCCGCCTCGCGAGTCCGGAGAGTTTTCTTGCGGCCGACGCGATCCTCGTGCTCTCCACCAACGTGGCGTCCGGACTGGAAGTGGTGGAGCCGGTGGTCCGCCGCAACGTGGCGAAGGTGATGCCGTTCATGGCCACCGAGCGCTGGCTCATGCTGGGCGTCGCGGCTGGTGGTGATCGACAGGCCCTGCACGAGGTCATCCGCCGCCATGCGTGGACGGTGAGCGAGGCGGTCGCCGAGGGAGCGCCCAACGATCTCATCGATCGTCTCGCGCGGGACCCCGCGTTCGCCGCGGTCGACGGAGCCGCGCTCAGAGCGGAGCTCGACCCCGCACGCTACGTCGGCCGTGCCGCAGAGCAAGTTACGGAATTCCTCGACGGACCGGTGTCATCCACTCTGGAGACCCTTCGGCCGTTCGAGACGACCCACGAAGCGAGTGTGACGGTATGAACCGTGGTGCCGTGCGCGAGACTGCACTTCCCCTGCCGTTGTTCCGCAAGGGAAAGGTGCGAGAGGTCTATGTGGTGGACGACCATACCCTGCTGCTGGTCGCGAGCGATCGGGTGAGCGCCTTCGATGTGGTGATGGACGAGGCCATTCCGCACAAGGGCGCCGTGCTCACCCAGATGAGTGCGTTCTGGTTTGGCCAGCTGGGCGACGTCTGCGACAGTCACTTCCTCACTGGTGACGCGGACGAAATCGTGGAGCGGGTGCCGGTCCTCGCGGCCCATCGGTCGGCGCTCGTGGGGCGCGCCATGCTGTGCCGCCGGACCACGCCCATTCCTTTCGAGTGCGTGATCCGCGGCTACTTGTCCGGTTCGGCCTGGAAGGAATACCGGGAGCGGGGCACGTTGGCCGGCGACCCCCTGCCCACAGGACTCCGCGAGAGCGGCAGGCTCGAGCCCCCCATCTTCTCTCCGGCGACCAAGGCCGAGAGCGGCCACGACGAGAACGTGACCGTTGCGACGGTCGAACGCGCGCTCGGCAAGGAGCTCGCCACCAGGCTGCATGATGTGAGCTTGGCGATCTACCGCACCGCGGCCGCCAGGAGTTTGAAGCGCGGCATCATCATCGCCGACACCAAGTTCGAGTTCGGTCACGACGCCGATGGCAACCTGCTCGTGATCGACGAGGTGCTCACGCCGGACTCGTCGCGGTTCTGGCCGGCGGACCGCTACGAGGAGGGCCGCAGCCAGCCGAGCTTCGACAAGCAGCCGTTGCGGGATTACCTGGACGGCCTGCGGCGGGCCGGGAAATGGAACGGGGATCCACCACCGCCACCGCTACCACCGGAGGTGGTCGAGGCCACCAGTACTCGCTACATCGACGCGTTCCGCCGCATCACCGGCCGGCCGCTTCCCGGCGCGGCGTGAGGCTCGCCCCTGAGGGGCGCCCGTTTGTGGTCGCGGGCCTGGGGCTCGTAACGGTCGGTGTGGGCGTCGGAGCGCTCCTGGGAGGATGGTGGTGGACCG
This sequence comes from Gemmatimonadales bacterium, assembly GCA_041602035.1. Taxonomy (GTDB): domain Bacteria; phylum Gemmatimonadota; class Gemmatimonadetes; order Gemmatimonadales; family GWC2-71-9; genus JAOTVV01. The sequence goes on from JBFIHA010000020.1 coordinate 34,819, forward strand.
TGGCGGGCGTCACCGCACCGGTGGCCGCCTGGGTCCCATGGTTCTTCCGGGACCCCGAGCGGACCGGGCCGCGCGGTGATCGGCTTGCGTTGGCACCGGCCGACGGGAAAGTGGTGGCCGTGGTCACCGTCGCCGAACCGACCTTCGTGGAGGGGGACGCGATCCGGGTGTCGATCTTCATGAACGTGTTCGACGTGCACGTGAATCGGTACCCCATAGATGGGACGATTGCCCATCGGACCTACGAGCCTGGCGCCTTCCTCAACGCGACGCTCGAGAAGGCTAGCGAGCGGAACGAGCGCTCGTCCGTCGGGCTCGAGACGGGGCGCGGCCGGGTACTGGTGCGACAGATTGCGGGTCTCGTCGCCCGCCGCATCGTGACCGACGGGATGATCGGCGACGTCGCCCGGCAGGGGGAGCGGCTCGGGATCATCCGGTTCGGATCCCGTGTCGATACCTTTCTGCCGCTGGACGCGCGCGCGTGCGTGCAGGTGGGCGACCGCACCAAGGCTGGCGTGACGATCCTCGCGGAGTGGGTGCCATGAGCGAACGCAAGCGACAGCGGCGACGAATGGGCCGGGTGGTGATCGTGGTCCCCAGCATATTCACGCTCGCCAATCTGTTCTTCGGTATCTGGTCCATGGTGCTCGCCTCGCAGGGCGAGTTCTATCGCGCCAGCTGGTGGATCGTGATCGCGGGTGTGCTGGACATGATGGATGGGCTCACCGCGAGGATGAGCAAGACCGGGTCGCGCTTCGGAGCGGAATTGGACTCCCTCACGGACCTCGTGAGCTTCGGCGTGGCCCCGGCGATGCTGCTGTACTTCCTGCACTTCTCGTCGCAGGGCCAGTTCGCCTGGGTGTTCCTGTACGGCTTCGTGGTCTGCGTCGCGCTGCGGCTCGCGCGGTACAACGTGCAGCCGCCGAGCGAGAGCCCGCGCAAGGGGTTCACCGGACTGCCGTCCCCCGCCGCCGGGATGACGCTGGCCACGTTCTACCCGTTCTCTCAGACGGCGGTCTTCCAGAGCGAGCTCGCGGGTCTGCCGTGGAACCAGATCCTGATCTTCCTCGTGATCGCGCTCTCGCTGGCCATGGTGAGCAACGTGCAGTACGCGCGAGTGCCGCGAATCGGCGTGCGATCGGTGCGCGGCGTATTGGGACTCGCCACGAATCTGACGATCTTGGCGTTCGGGATTTGGTCCCGCGACGTGTTCTTCTTTCCGCTGGGCATCACCTATCTGACGTATGGGATGGTGCGCGCAGCGGTGCTGGGGATTCTCGAGCGCGGCGACGAGAACGAAGAGGCGCCCACCCGGGCCACGCACCTGCCCTTCGTGATCCGGAACCGGCATGCTCGGGATCACCACCAGGACCCGGAACCGCCCGCCCAGCGGGGGTAGCGGGGCCGGGGCCAAGCCATTGTGACGGAGGGGGATAGGTCGCTTCACCCAAAAGGTGCTATCTTAGGGGTTGGACGGACAATCTCGAGCCTGGGAGGAACCTCCATGAGATGGCCGACGTTGGCACTCGCCGCCGTGCTCGCCGGTGCCTTGGCTGGCTGCGGGAGTGATCAAGAAGACATCCCACCCGGACAACCGGCGGCCGCGCCGGAGCAGGCCGCTCCAGCGCAACCGGCGGCCACACCGCCCCCGGCAGCTCAACCCACGACCTCGCCGGCCCAGACGCCCGCGCAGACCCGGCCCACCCAGACGAGGGCCGCATTGGCAGACGAACCCTGGACGCCGGTGCACACCGGCACCGTCAGCGAAGGCATGACGCGTGACGACGTCGTCGGCGTATGGGGACCGCCAGTCGCCGAGCGCGTCGTGGGTGCTCGCGGCTACTTGTACTTCCGCAACGGCTGCGAAGTGACCTGCGGAACCTTCGACGTCGTGTTCCTCGACGGAGGACGGGTCGTCGACGCGATCGTGAGGGGCCAGGGCCACGTGTACGACGGCGCGTCGTCATCGCCGCCGGGACGGCAGGCTATGCCGACCCTTCCGGGGCAGCAGACCTAGGAGATCGCAACATGGTCGACAAGCCTAGCCGCAACGAGGACGAGTACTTCGCCAAGCAGTCCGCCGAGCTGGTCCGGGCACGCCGGGAGGAGAAAGAGCGCGAAGCGAAAGAGGCGGCCAAAAAGCTGCACTACATGAAGTGCCCCAAGTGCGGGATGGATCTCGCGACGGAGAACTACCACGGGATCGACATCGACCGCTGTTCCGCGTGTGGTGGCATGTGGTTGGACGCCGGTGAGGCCGAAGACCTGCTCCGCCGGGAGGACGCGGGCGTGATCAACATCTTCCGATCGATCATGAAGGGGGTCGGACCGAGCTGAGCGTCGCGGCGTCGCGCTCGGTCCCCGACGCCGTGCGGGTGGTGGCGTCGCAGCGGGGACATGTGACGGCGGCCGATTTTCGAATTGGCCGCCTTGGCATTCGTGGCGGAGACAGTCCATGTGCGGAGTGTTCGGGGTCTCGGGCCTCGGAAACGCAGCAGAGCTGACTTATCTGGGGCTGTACGCCCTCCAGCACCGTGGTCAGGAGTCGGCGGGGATCGTGAGCATCGACGCCGGTGGCACGGCTCGCGTGCACCGAGACATGGGGCTGGTACAAGACGTGTTCCAGCCCGCCGCGCTGGAGCGGCTCCCGGGTGACGTCGCCATCGGCCACACACGCTATTCCACCAGCGGTAGCTCGGTCCGCAGCAACGCACAGCCGGTCGTAGTGAACTATCACGGGGGCCCGCTCGCGCTCGCGCACAACGGCAACCTGACCAACGCGCGGGAGCTCCGCGACGACCTGGTCCGTACGGGGTCGATCTTCCAGTCGTCGTCCGACTCGGAGGCCCTGATCCATCTGATCGCCCGATCAGACGCCCGACGGCCCGAAGACCAGATTCTCGACGCGCTGGAACGGGCCGAGGGTGCCTACACACTGTTGCTCACGGTGGGGCGAGCGCTGTATGCGGTGGTGGACGCGCGGGGCTTTCGGCCGCTCGTGCTGGGACGGCTGGGTACCGGCTGGGTAGCGAGCTCCGAGACGTGCGGATTGGACATTGTCGGCGCGACGCCGGTGCGCGAACTCGAGCCGGGCCAGTGGATCAAGATCGAGGATGGACGCCTCGTCGACCTCCCACCGCTGCCAGCGAAACCCCACCGGCGCTGCGTGTTCGAGCTGATCTACTTCTCACGGCCCGACAGCGTCGTGTTCGGGCGTTCGGTGGATCGGGTGCGGAGGGAATTGGGCCGGCAGCTCGCCCGGGAGCACCCAGCACCGGGTGCCGACTGCGTGTTCTCGGTCCCCGACTCTTCGAACGCGATGGCGCTGGGATTCGCCGAGGGGAGCGGGCTCAAGCTCGAGCACGGCCTCATCCGCAATCACTACGTCGGCCGCACATTCATCAATCCTGGGCAGGAGAATCGGGCCACCAAAGTGCGCATCAAGTTCAACCCGGTGCGCGAGGTGATCGAGGGCAAGGCCGTGGTCGTGGTCGACGACTCGCTGGTGCGCGGCACCACGTCGAAGGCTCTGATCCTGATGATCCGCCAGGCCGGCGCCAAGTCGGTGCACCTCCGGCTGGCGTCCCCACCCATCACCGGCCCGTGCGTATACGGGATCGACACACCGACCCGCGGCGAACTCATTGCCTCCCGTCTCTCCGTGGACCACATCAAACGGGAGCTTGGGGTGGACAGCCTGGGCTACCTCTCCCTCGACGGGACGCTCCGGGCAGCCGGGGGAGACCCGGAGACCTTCTGCCACGCCTGCTTTTCCGGCGCGTATCCAACCGGCCTGCCGAGCACCGGCTCCCAGCCGGAACACGCGGCCTCGCCGCCCGCCACGGCCCTGATCGACTAGACCCGCTTCCCGCCAGCCCAGCAGCGGTTGCACAGTCCTTGCTGGGCATGTGGTCCGAGCCAGACGGGACGTGCACCGAATCTTCACAGTGGCTTCACGTCCGGCGCACACATTGAGGCGGTTGCGCTCGCACGGGGGTTCGCTATGCAGCACGTGTACATGTTCGGAGGAGGGACGGCCGACGGGCACGCCGGAATGAGCGACGTGCTCGGCGGCAAGGGAGCGAACCTCGCCGAGATGACCAACCTCGGCATCCCGGTTCCGCCGGGATTCACGATATCGACGAAGCTCTGCGTCAACTACATCACCACACGGCGCTTCCCCGAGTCACTCAAGCCAGAAATCCGCGCGGCGATCGCCAAGCTCGAATCGCTCACCGGCCGGACGTTCGGCGGGTCGGAACACCCGCTGCTCGTGTCCGTCCGCTCCGGCGCCAAGTTCTCGATGCCGGGAATGATGGATACCATCCTCAACCTGGGACTCAACGAGGGGACGGTGACGGCGTTGGCGCGCGAATCCGGGAACGAGCGCTTTGCGCTCGACTCCTATCGCCGCTTCATCCAGATGTACGGGAATGTCGTGTACGGGATCAAGAGCGCGGGAGATGGCGACCCGTTCGAGCACGAGCTGGAGCGGCTGAAGCACGCGCGAGGCGTGGAGCGCGACATCGATCTGGCCGCGGCCGACCTTCGGGCCCTCACTGAGGCGTTCCGGGCCATCGTGGAATCGGCGACGGGCCACGCGTTTCCGGATGATCCTTGGGCGCAGCTCGAGGGCGCGGTTGAAGCCGTCTTTCGAAGTTGGAATAGCCGCCGGGCCATGGACTACCGTCGGGTGAACCGGATTCCCGACGACCTCGGCACGGCCGTCAACGTCATGGTGATGGTGTTCGGCAACGTGAGCGAGGACTCCGGGACGGGCGTGGCGTTCACGCGCGACCCCTCGACCGGCGAGCGGACCATCTTCGGGGAATTCCTGATCAATGCGCAGGGGGAGGATGTCGTTGCGGGCATCCGTGACCCCGAGCCGATCGCCAAGATGGCGGAGTGGTCCGCCGACAGCTCACGTCGTTTCGAGGAGTACTGTCACGTCCTCGAGTCTCACTACAGAGACATGCAGGATGTGGAGTTCACGATCGAGCGTGGCACGCTCTACATCCTGCAGACCCGGCGGGGCAAGCGGACCGCCAAGGCAGCGGTCAAGATGGCAGTCGACATGGTCCACGAGGGCCTGATCGACCCGGACCAAGCCCTGCACCGAGTGGATCCCGATCAGCTCAACCAGTTGCTGCATCCGACCCTCGACCCGAACGCTCAACTGCAGGTCATTGCCACCGGACTGCCCGCGTCGCCCGGGGCGGCCGTCGGCAAAGCCGTGTTCGACGCCGACCGCGCCGAGCAGCGCGCCGCGGCCGGTGATTCCGTCATCCTGGTGCGGCGGGAGACGAGCCCGGACGACTTCCACGGCATGGTAGCCGCCAAGGGCATTCTGACAGCCCGGGGGGGCATGACGAGCCACGCAGCGGTCGTGGCCCGCGGCATGGGGAAAAGCTGCGTTGCGGGTGCGAAAGGCATCGTCGTGGATGAGGCGGCGAGACGATTCGAGGTCGATGGGGCGGCAGTGAGCGAGGGGGATTGGATCACGCTCGATGGGACGACCGGACGGGTCATCATGGGACAAACGGCCCTGGTCGAACCTGGCCTCGGCGAGGATTTCGAGCAGATCATGCACTGGGCCGACGAGCGTCGGACGCTGCGCGTGCGCACGAACGCCGATACGCCTCGCGACGCCGAGCGGGCGCGCCGCTTCGGGGCCGAAGGCATCGGACTGTGCCGCACCGAGCACATGTTCTTCGAGGGCGACCGCATTCTGTCGATGCGGGAGATGATCCTGGCGAAGACCGTCGACGAGCGCCGACGCGCCCTCGACAAGCTGCTCCCCATGCAGCGGGAAGACTTCATCGGGATCTTCACTGCCATGGACGGCTACCCGGTCACGGTGCGTCTCCTGGATCCCCCGCTCCACGAATTCCTGCCTCGAGATGCCGCTGAGGCCGCGAGCGTGGCCAAGGCCGTCGGACTCGATCCCGCGGTCGTGGTCAAGACGCTCGAAACCCTCGACGAGACCAACCCGATGTTGGGGCATCGGGGCTGCCGCCTGGGTATCACGTACCCCGAGATCACCGAGATGCAGGCACGCGCCATTTTCGAGGCGGCCTGCACGGTCGCGGCTGACGGCGTGGAGGTGCATCCGGAGGTGATGGTCCCGCTGGTCTCGCATGTAGAGGAGCTCCGCCGACAGGCCGACCTGGTCCGGGCCACGGCCGAACAGGTTTTTCGCGCACGCAGCCAACGCGTGGACTACGTGGTCGGGACCATGATCGAGATCCCCAGGGCGTGCGTGACCGCCGACCAGGTGGCAGGGGTGGCCGAGTTCTTCTCGTTCGGGACCAACGATCTCACGCAAACCACATTCGGCATTTCCAGAGATGACGCGGGTCGCTTCCTCCCGTCCTACGTGGAGGGCGGCATCCTTCCGGACGATCCCTTCCAGACCCTGGACCAGTGCGGCGTGGGTGCCTTGGTACTGATGGCGGTGGAGAAGGGCCGCGAGACCAACCCGCGGCTCAAGATCGGGATCTGCGGCGAGCACGGAGGGGATCCCCGCTCTGTCGCCTTCTGCCATCGCGCGGGCTTGAACTACGTGTCGTGTTCGCCGTTCCGCGTCCCGATCGCCCGGCTGGCTGCGGCGCAGGCCGCCCTGTCACATCCCCGGTGAGCGATGCTCGGGAGGGCCCCTCACGGGCCCTCTGACGCTCCACCCCCTCCCACAACCTCTTCCAACACATTAGGTTGCAGGTTCCGCATCAAGGGCCGGTGGCGCGCGTCCGGCATCACAGCCGAATATTTACCGAAACCGAGATCCATGCAACGACTTCGTGTGGCTTCGCTCCAGTATTTCATTCGTCCGGTGTCACGGTTTGAGGACTTCCAGGCCCAGGTCGAAGCGCTGGTGGAGACCGCGGCGGACTACCGGTGTAACCTGGTGGTCTTTCCCGAATACTTCACGGTTCAGCTCCTGACGCTCGGCAACGTCCGGCGGCCCATCGTCGAGCAAATCCGCGACCTCGCGGCGCAGGTTTCCCGGTATACCGAGATGTTCGCCGGCCTTGCCAGGCAATACCGACTCTACGTGGTAGGCGGGAGCATCCCCGTGCTCGACCCCAAGGATGACCGCGTCTACAACCAGAGCTACTTCTTCGGCCCATCCGGCGAGTTCGGGATCCAGGGCAAGCTGCACATGACGCGCTTCGAGAACGAGGACTGGAAGGTCTCGGCGAGAGAGAAGCTGCGGGTGTTCGAGACCGAGTTCGGCCGGATGGCGATCACCATCTGCTACGACGTGGAGTTCCCGGAGCTTGCCAGGGCGGCCGCGCGTCAGGGAGCCCACATCCTCATCGTGCCCAGTTGCACGGACGACCGGCAGGGCTACCTGAGGGTGAAGTACTGCGCCCACGCCCGGAGCATCGAGAACCAGCTGTACGTGATCCAGTCGCACACGGTGGGATCCCTCCCGATGGTTCCCGCGGTTCACCTGAATTACGGTCAGGCAGCGATCCTGACGCCGAGCGACTTCCCCTTCTCTCGTGACGGGATCCTGGCCGAAGGAAATCCCAACCAGGAGATGATGATCATTGGGGAGCTGAACCTCGAGACGATCGAGAGCAGCCGGACGACCGGAACCGTCCTCCCGCTCGAGGATTCCCGCCGCACCGCGGAGCTCGTCGCGGACCCGGAGATCGTGACGTTGTGAGCGAGCGGGTGCCCATTCGCGTCCGCCTCACCCGGGAGGCGGATTTCCCGGCGATCATCGCACTGTCGCAGGTGGTCTACCCTGGCAGCACCCCCTGGTCGGAGCGCCAACTGACCTCGCATCTGCACACCTTCCCCAAAGGGCAACTCGTCGCCGAGGATGAGCGGACCGGCGAGGTGGTCGGCATGGCAGCCAGCCTGATCGTGTTGTGGGACGATTATGACATCGAGATGAATTGGCGGGACATGACGGATCATGGGATGTTCACGAACCATGATCCGACTGGGCACACGCTGTATGGTGCCGAGGTGATGGTCGATCCGTCTCGGCAGCGGCTGGGCATCGGCCGTGCGCTCTATGCCGCACGGCGCGAGCTGGTCCGGGGGCTCAAGCTCCTCCGGATCCGCGCGGGCGCCAGGCTGCGTGGGTACGGGAGCGTCGCGCACCTGATACCACCGGAGGAGTACGTCCTCGACGTGGTCAACCACCGTCGCACCGACCCCACCCTCACGTTTCAACTCAAGCAGCGGTTCCGGGTGCTTGCCGTGGTCGCGGACTATCTCCGCCACGACCCCGCCAGCCAAGGGTACGCCGCCGTGATCGAATGGCTCAACCACGAGGTGGCTCGACGGAAAGACTATGCGGGCCGCAACCCTCGATTCCTCCCCCAAAGGCCGTCGGAGGACACCACCACGTAGCGCACCGCGCACCTGTCTGGATGGCACGGAGCGCAGACCGACCTACGGAGCCAATCCCGCCCCGCCTCCGCGACATGACCACTCGACATACGGACCTGCAATTGCGCGGTTTCTCCACACCTCATGTGCAACATTATGATAGATCGCTAAATACTTTGTTTTCAATGCGTTGAAGCAGAGAACTCGCGAAAAAGTCGAGATCTACGGTCGGTCGTGGCAGGTTTTCCACATGCTGTGGAGCCGCATCATCCGCCGGGCTGGCACCCGGAGGGACGGATCGCCGGTATCCTGACTGCGTGCCACATCGGCAAGGGTCACGGGGGCGGAACACAGACCCGACCCCTGTCCCATCAGATGCTCCCGTCGGGAGCGGTTGGCTTGCGCCCGCTGGCGAGCACGCGCTCCGTAAAATCCAGGCGCTCTTCCAGTTCTTGCACCCGGTAGGCGACTTCCTCCAGACGCTCGACGCGCTCACGCAGCTCCCCCACTTCGCCTGGGGCTGCTCCGCCGGCCTTCGCCAGGTCTCGTTCATGTTTCTGGTCTATGGCGCGACGGGCGATGCGGAAGCCGTTGAAGAGCACGAACACCCCCATCCCCATTCCCAGCAACGGCAGCACGACCTCATGGAACACGGTCCACCCCCTTCACGGTCTCCAGCGATCCCACAGCGCAAGCACCAGCCCTAGGCGCTGGGGATATGCGGCTCCGCCATCACAGCATCATACGCCCCGGTCACTGTCACCGATAGCGATCCGGTCGGAAACGCCCCTCCCCAATCCACCGGACTCTACGGTGCCAAAAGGGGTATGGCAAAAAACGAATCGGCACGGGAGCACCCGTGGAGCGAAGTAGCTCACGGAACTGGCGCTCCCGTGCCAACGGTCAAGTGGCAGGAATCCTGCCCATGGAGGCGCGGGGAATCGAACCCCGGTCCGAGCCTCGATCCAAAACCAAGCCTACGTGCGTAGGTTGCGATTGTGGTCTCCGCGCGTCGGGTCGCAACCCCCCGGCTCGCGGACGAGCTCCCCTAAGATCTCGCGACGCACGCAGGAGCCTCGTGCGTCACCAGCCCGATTTTGCGATACCCGCGCGCCGCCTTGGGCCGAGCTGCCACGCGGGCAGGTGCACTAAGCGCGAAGCTTAGGCAGCCAGAGCCAAATCAGTATTGGCAGTTGTGCGTTGTCCCAGTGGTTTAGCCAGGGTACCGGGAACCTGGGCACGCCTCGGAATCTTCACCAGACCCGTCGAAGCCAGTCGCCCCCTTTCTGTGTTCGCCTTAAAGATATCTCCTTCAGCCAGTTAGAGACAAGCACCTACGGTACTTCATCAGGTCCGGCCTCGGGCCGGCTCATCGACTGGTTGATGCGTGATGCGGCCGCGGCAGCCCCGAATCCGTTGTCGATGTTCACGACCACCACGCCGGAAGCGCAGGAGTTGAGCATGGCCAGAAGGGCAGCCACGCCTCCAAACGAGGCGCCGTAGCCGGTGCTCGTCGGAACCGCAACGACCGGCACCTTGACCATCCCTCCTACGACGCTCGGCAGCGCACCATCCATGCCGGCCACGACGATCACCACCGAGGCCGAACGCAGGGCCTCCCGGTGCCGCAGGATGCGGTGAATGCCAGCCACCCCCACGTCCACCAGAAGCTCCGCCTTGTTTCCTAGGGCCCGTGCCACCTCCAGGGCCTCCTCAGCCACCGGCAGATCACTGGTGCCCGCCGTGACCACGAGGATGGTACCCCGGCCGGCCGCGAGCGGTGGCGGCTCGGGCTCCAGGAACACGGTTCGCGCCGTGACGTTGACGCGCGCCCGCGGGAATGCACCCACGAGGGCCTGACGGGCGTCCGCGTCAGCCCGCGTGGCCAGGAAGCTTCCGCTGGCTCGCGCCAGGCTCTCGCAGATACCCAGGATCTGCTCCACCGACTTCCCCTGGCACAACACCACTTCGGCAAATCCTTGGGACACCGAGCGATAGTGATCCACCTGGGCAAAAGGCAGCCCCTCCACCGGAAATGCGGCGAGCCGTTCGATCGCTTGAACGGGTGACACGGCGCCCTGGGCGACGTCCGCCAGCAGGCGCTCCAGATGCTCCCGATTCATCCGACGGCCCGCGATGGCTCGAGGTATTCTCGGAACACTCGCTCGGCTTCGGCCATCGATTCGATCCGATGGAGGCGGTCGCGCAGCATCGCCGCGCCGGGAAGCCCACGCGTATACCAGCCCAGGTGCTTGCGGAATTCCTGGGCGGTCCGTCGGCTATCCCCCTGGATGCGGGTCTGGAGCTCCGCGTGCCGTAGCGCGACGGCAAACCGCTCGGCGGCCCCGGGGGCAGCGCGAGGCTCTCGTCCCTCGAGCAGCGCGCGGGCCTGTTGGAAGATCCACGGATTCCCAAAGCTCCCGCGCGCGATCATGATCCCGTCGCACCCCGTCTCGCGCCACATGCGATACGCATCGTCGGCGGTCTTGATGTCGCCGTTGCCGACGACCGGGATGTCGAGGGCCGCCTTCACGCGAGCGATTTCCTCCCATCGGGCCTCACCATGGTACATCTGCACCCGCGTGCGGGGATGCAGCGTGAGGACTCCCGCACCGGCGTCTTGGCAGCGCAGCCCGATCTCCACCGGATCACGCCGCTGCTCGTCCCATCCGGATCGCGTCTTGACCGTCACGGGCAGCCCCGTGGCGTCCTTGACCGCTCGGATGATGCGCGCCACGAGCCCGAGGTCCTTGAGGCAGCCTGAGCCACCATTGCGGCGAACCACCTTCTTCACCGGGCACCCGAAATTGATGTCGATGAAGTCGGGCGTGTAGTGCTCCGACACCAGGGCGGCCGCCTCCGCCATCCCGTCCGGGTCCGCTCCGAAGAGTTGGATGCCGATCGGCCGCTCTTCCTCGGTGAAGTACGCGCCGTCATGGACGCTCCGTACCCCGCGCCGCAGGCCCTCGCACGAGAGGAACTCCGACACCACCACGTCCGCGCCGAACGACCGGCATACCCGCCGAAACGGGGGCTCCGAGATCCCCGCCATGGGAGCGAGGAACAACGGAACGCGGTACCGGACGGCATAGGGAAACGTCATGAGTGCGAAGTTAATGGTCCCCTTCCGGCATAACAACCAGGCGTTTGACAGGGCCAGCGGCCGGCGGTTAGACTTCCCCGTTTCGGTCACTGACACGGCGACATTACTGCAATGCACCTGAGAGAGTTCTTCGCACCCGATGCGATATCGCTCGCCCTGCACGCGACAGAAAAGGACGAGATCCTCAAGGAGTTGATCGCGCTGCTCAAGCTCGACGAGAAGTCCGAGGCCATGTTGTACAAGATGTTGAAGCGACGGGAGAATCTCGGCTCGACGGGCATCGGCCGAGGCATCGCCATCCCTCACTGTCGCTCGCTGGTCGTGCAGCGTTTGCGCGTCGCCTATGGCCGGAAGCTCGAGGGAGTCGACTTCCGTGCCATCGACGAGAAGCCGGTCTACAACTTCTTCTTGATCGTCGCACCCCCACTCGAGGTTTCCAACCAGTACCTGCCGGTGCTCGGGAAGATCGCGCAGTTTGCCAAGGAGCCCGACGTGCCCAACCGGCTGACGGGGCTCAAGGCACCGGACGAGTTCCTGAGTCTCCTCGACGAAAAGGGCGCGTAGGCCTCACTCCCATTCGATGGTGGCGGGGGGCTTGGAGCTGACGTCGTAGACGACGCGGTTCACTCCGTCCACCTCGTTGATGATTCGATTGGCGACACGGGCGAGCAGCTCCGCCTGGAACGGGTACCAGTCGGCCGTCATCCCGTCGGTGCTGGTGACGGCCCGCAGTGCCACCACGTTCTCGTAGGTCCGGGAGTCGCCCATCACTCCGACGGCGCGGACCGGCAACAGTACGGCGAAGGCCTGCCAGATCTCGTGGTACACGCCGGCTTCCCGGATCTCCTCGAGATAGATGGCGTCCGCCGCCCGCAGGATATCAAGCGCCGCTGGGGTCACGACTCCCAATACCCTCACGCCCAGTCCGGGGCCCGGGAACGGGTGACGGCCCACGATCTCCCCTGACAGCCCGAGTTCTCGCCCGACCTGTCGTACTTCGTCCTTGAACAGCTCGCGCAGCGGCTCGATCAGCTCGAACGGGAGGTTCGGGCGCAGCCCGCCAACGTTGTGATGGGTCTTGATGGTGACGGACGGTCCCCCCCGCGGCGACACGGACTCGATCACATCGGGGTACAGGGTTCCCTGCACCAGGAACCCCACGTCGTCCCCCACGTGCCGCGCCGCATCCTCGAAGACATCGATGAACGTGTGCCCAATGATCCGCCGCTTTTCCTCCGGATCCTCGACACCCGCCAGTCGTGAGAGAAAACGGTCGGCCGCCTCAACGACACGCAGATCCATGCCGAGATGCGCCCGGAACACCCGCTCCACTTGCTCCCGCTCGTGGAGCCGGAGGAGCCCATTGTCGACGAAGATACATGTGAGCCGATCTCCCAGGGCCCGCTGCACGAGGACCGCCGCCACTGCGGAGTCGACGCCGCCGGAGAGACCGCAGATGACCCGCGCGGTGGGGCCGACGCGCTCCCGGATCTGTGCCACTTGCTCCTTGATGAAGTGCCCCGCCGTCCAGTCGGGCGAACAACGGCAGATCCCGAACAGGAAGTTCCTGATGATCTCGCCCCCCCGTGGGGTGTGCGCCACTTCGGGGTGGAACTGGACGCCGTAGAGTTGGCGCTCTGGGTTGGCGAATGCAGCGATGGCAGTGTTGCGGCTCGACCCGATCAGGCCGAAACCGGAAGGCAGCCGAGCCACCCGATCACCGTGACTCATCCAGACCTGGATGCGCTCACCGGGCTCGAACCCGGCGAAGAGATCGCCAGCGAGGCAGACCTCGAGCTCGGCCCGGCCGTACTCGCGCTCCGAGGCGGCCTCGATCACCCCGCCAGCGGCCTGCGCGACGAGGTACATGCCGTAGCAGACGCCCAAGACGGGAATCCCCAGTTCGACCATCCGCGCATCAATCTGGGGCGCAGCCGGATCGTACACCGAATTCGGGCCACCGGACAGGATGATGCCGCGCGGTCCGAGTCCTCGCACCGCATCCACCGACTCTGGTGGCGGGTGGATCTCGCAGTAGACGTGCTCCTCCCGCACGCGGCGCGCGATGAGCTGGGTGTACTGCGAACCGTAGTCGAGAACCAGGATACCGTTGGCCAGGGTGGTCATGGTGCCTTGAGTGCCACGGGGACCGCGTCCCGCCAGGCTCCGGCCGCCTCGATCTCGCCGGCCGTGCGCTCGCCGAGCATGAGGTCGTCCAACGACTCGCGGCGTCGCGCAACGGCCCACCGATCACCGTCGATCAGTACCTCGGCCGCACGCGGCCTCGAGTTGTAGGTCGAGCTCATCGAGAATCCGTACGCTCCGACACTGCCAATGCCGAGGAGGGCTCCGGGTTGGGCCGCGGGCAGGTGGCGGTCTAGGCCCAGGAAGTCTCCGGATTCGCACACTGGCCCGACCACGTCCACTCGCTCACGATCGGTGGGCTGCGCCGGCTGCTCGCGGCCAACGACCTGAATATCGTGCACCGCGCCGTATAAGCTGGGTCGCAGGAGATCATTCATGGCGGCATCCAGCACCACGAACGTCCGTCCCAGGGCCCGTTTGCGATAGAGGCAGCGCGCAAGAAGCACTCCGGCATTGCCCACTAAGTAGCGGCCCGGCTCCACGACCAGGGTGAGGCCGGTGGCTTGGGCGAGCGGGATCACCGCCTCCGCAAAGGCCTCGGCCTCCAGCGGCGACTCGTCCGAGTAGCGAATGCCGAGTCCCCCACCCACGTCGACAGCCCGAAGCGTCTCCACACCGAGTCCGCGCACCTGGACGACCAAGTCACCGATGCGTGAGGCCGCCGTGACGTACGCCTGAGGATCACAGATCTGCGATCCGATGTGCATCCCGACGGATTCGAGGCGGAGGAACGGCGTAGCGAGCGCCTGTCGAACCAGATCGAGCACCTGCGGAATCGGTACACCGAACTTCTTGTCCGCGTCGCCCGTCTGCGTGTACGGATGCGTCCTGGTCCTGACGTCAGGGTTGACCCGAATCCCCACCCGCACCGGATGTTTCAGAGCGGCGGCCAGGTCGGCGACGTGCGCCAGCTCCTGCGCCGACTCGAGGTTGACGAGGCCGATCCCGTCCCGGACGGTTCGCCGCAGCTCGTCCGGTCGTTTGCCAACGCCGCTGAAGATGATGTCGGCCGCCGGGAAGCCCGCCCGGCGCGCGCGTATGAACTCGCCGAGCGATACGATATCGGCCCCCGCACCGAGCTCACCCAGCACCGAGAGCACGCCGAGATTGCTGTTGGCCTTGACCGAGTAGAAGACGCGATGCGGAACCCTCGAGAGTGCGGCAGTGAGCGCGCGGTACTGCGCGCGGATATGCCCGGCATCGTAGACGTAGACCGGCGTGCCGACCGCTCGCGCGATCTCGTCGAGGAGCGCGCCGCGTTCGGTCAGTAGCCGCGCGCCCACACCGCCTCCGCCACCGCCTTCTTATCGCACCACACGCACGTGGCGGGGGCCGGATCGGAGCGGAACTCCTTGTCCGGCAACACCCGCGTGGTGGCTTTCGTGCGCTCCTGAATCGCCATCTCACAGTGGGTGGAGCCGCAGTAGCCACCGAACGCCAAGCCTCCCGGCCCTTCCATGATCTCGATGAGTTGGCCCTGGTCGACACCCCGATACGTATTGGCCTCGCGCCGCTCGCGGGCCGCGGCCAGCAGCGTCACCTGGATGTCGTCCA
>JBFIHA010000021.1:0-49640 GCA_041602035.1 Gemmatimonadales bacterium
CAGCGGGGCGTTCCTGCTCGGTGACGGACCCAGCTCGGGCGGAACACTGGCCTTCGACGGCGGGGTGGCGACCTTGGCCGACAACTTCACGCAGGGGAGCCCGCTGACACTGATGCTCGGCGGTGCGACGCTGGCTGGCAGTGTCCCGATCACGCTCACGGTGCCGGCCGGCGACACCTTGCAGTTTAGCGGCGCGTCGGTCTTGGATGCCAATGTGACGCTGGCCAATTCCGGCACCTTGATCGTCGACGCTGGAACCTCGATTATCACTGGTGGTTTCGCCCACGGTGCCGGTGGCGTGCTGCAGGGCTCGGGCACGCTCGACCTCACGACCGCCACGGTGAGCGCATTCGACGGTGACGTGAACCCGGGAACCTCACCGGGCTCACTCGGCATAACTGCGCCATCACTCACGCAGTCGGCGGCAAGCACGTTCAATATCGAGTTGGCGGGGACGACAGCCGGGACGGGTTACGACCAGTTGAACGTCAGCGGTGCGGTGACGCTCAATGGGATCTTAGATGTCGTGACGACCTTCACCCCCGCCGTGGGTGACAGCTTCACGGTCCTCACGTTCGGCACCGGGAGCACCGGCCGCTTCAGTTCGGTGAACGGTCTCGATCTTGGCGGAGGGCTGACGCTCGACACGGTGTGGCTGCCGAGTGAGCTGGCGCTCGTCGTAGGCGGACCGCCGCCAGCCCCCGAGCAGATCCTCTTCGCGGGCGACTCGGTGGGCGGAGCGTTCGGCATCTTCCGATCCGATCCCGACGCCACCAACCGCGTGAACATCACCTCCGAAGGGGCCTTCTTCGCCAACCCACGGTGGTCGCCGGATCGGACTCGGATCACGTATGCAGCCGGTGGCGGCTTCGGCGTGGCCAACCAACTCCACGTCATCTCACCCGATGGAGCGGAGTTGGCCCACCTGACATCCAGCGCCGACACGAGCACGTGGTTCCCACGGTACAACCCGACGGGCAAGCATCTGGCCTTCGAGTGCGGCGACCTCTTCAATGAGATCGACGTCTGTGTCGTCCCGAACGTAGACGGCCCCATTCCCACGCTCGAAGGAATCGGAAACGGCACCGGCAAGGTGTTCGTCACGGACTTCGACCGGACGAACCGCAACACCGGTCCCGGCGACTTCGCCTGGGATCCCCAGAATCCGGATCGGCTCGCCTTCGTGCGCGATTCGGCGGGTACGAGCCGGATCTACACCTCGCTGTTCGACGGAACCGATGTGCAACCACTGTCCCCGGACTTCATGGATGTGGGAACCGGGCCGCTCCTGATCGTGGACGGCCTCGATTGGTCATTCGATGGGAACCTGCTGGTGTTCTCCGCCGCGGATCCCCAGACGTTCATCGAGAAGCTGTACACCATTTCGCGCACGGGCGGCAATCTCACCCAGCTCACGTTCGGGCCGGACGAGGATGTCGCACCACTCTTTTCTCCGGACGGAAGCCAGATCCTCTTCGCCCGCAACCTCGAGGCGGCCGGCTATTGCTCGATCGACGCGTGGCGCGTCAACGTAGACGGGTCAAATGAGGTGCAGGTGACCGACGAAGCGGTGTGCGACTTCGATACATCAGTTCTGGGGGCCGACTGGTCACCTGACGGGACGGAGATCGTCCTTACCGGGTTCGACGCCCAGGGGAACCTGCTGATCTACGCCATCAAGAGCACGACCACGGCGGCCACCTACCGCACGGACCGGCGCATTGCCGGTCGCGGCGCCGCGGGGATATCAGTCGTTCAAGACATCCAGCCCAGCTGGCGGCCATAGACACGCCACACCACCGGCACACCTTCACCGATCAGCACTTCGGCGCCCCCACGCCTTCGTCGGGGGAGTGATGATCGTCACACCAATTATCTTCTCTCACTATCAGTATAGGGGCCGGCCCCAACCTCGTGGAGGAGACATGCAACGGATCACCCGATTGGCCGGCACCGTGTGTGCGCTGGCGTTGGTGCTCGCAGGGTGCGGAAGTGACATCGGCACCAACAGCGGCGACCTACTCACGCAGGAGGAGTCCGCGGAGATCTTTGCCCAACTGCAGACCGCGGTTGCCAATGCGCTGGGATCACCGAGCGCCCCGGCCACCGTTTCACCTCCCGAGGTACTCGCGGTCCCGATCCCAACCAGCTCGGCCTCGTGCCCCGCAGGGGGCACCGTCACCGTATCGGGCAGTGCTGACGAGACGGCGACCGGCATCAAGTTCAGCCTCACGGAGGAGATCAGCAACTGCGGGATCGTCTACAATACGATCACGTTCACCGTGGACGGCGACCCCAACATCAAGATCAGCGGAGACATCACCATTGGCGCTGATATGCAGGTGTCGGGGACGTACGACATGAAGGGCGGGTTTCTCTACAGCGCTGACGACGGTCGGGCGGGATCCTGCGCTGTCGACGCGTCCATCAACTTCACGACCTTCGCTATCGGCGGATCGATGTGCGGGCACAGCCTGACGAACTGAACAGCCTCAGACCGACGCTGGGTACCGCACCCAGGGGGATACGACAAGCGCGCGCCATGCAACGGCGCGCGCTTGCGTTTGGACTCGAGGCCGCGACCTAGCGTGCCGCCGTGGCCTGCCTTGGCCGTGCAGCAACTCCGCTCCCACCAACCGCGTCGAGCGCCTGCTCGATGTCGGCGATCAGATCCTCATAGTGCTCGACTCCCACGGAGATGCGCACCAAAGCGGGCGTGATGCCCATGGCCGCCCGATCCTCGGGCGAGACATCGGCGTGGGTCATTGAGGCTGGATGCTCCGCCAAGGACTCCGTGCCGCCAAGACTCACTGCGAGATTGACGAGCTGGAGCGCATTCAGAAAGGCGAACGCCTCTTTCTCGCCGCCCTCGATCTCGAACGCAATCAGCGAACCCGGGCCCAGACACTGCTTGCGGAACACCGAGTACATCGGGTCGTTCTCCGCCAACAACCCCAGGTACTCCACCCGTCGCACCTTGGGATGCTCGGCCAGGAACGCTGCCACGTACTGGGCGTTCTTCATTTGAGCGGTCATCCGCATCTTGAGGGTCTCGAGGCTGCGCAGCAGCAGCCAGCCCGTCCACGGATCGGCCGCCGTGCCCATGAACGTCCTGAGCGTGAGAATGCGCTTGACGACGTCCTCGCGACCGACGCACGCGCCGGCAACGACGTCACTGTGCCCGCCGAGGAACTTCGTGGCGGAGTAGAGAGCGAGGTCGGCGCCGTGCTTGAGCGGGTGCTGGAACAGGGGCCCCAGGAACGTGTTGTCGACCATCACCACCGGCACGTCGCCACCAGATCCGAGCGATCGTGCCAGGGCAACCGTGCTCGCGATATCCACCAGCCGGTTGGTGGGATTCGCGGGGGTCTCGATCAGGACAACCGGCACCCGACGCTCGTTTACCCGGCGACGTACGTCATCGGTCACTTCACTGGTTGGCACGCCCGCGGGAAAGCCGACCACGTCGATACCAAACTCCGGAAGGTAGTGCTTTATGAAGTAGTCGGTGCCCCCGTACAGAGGATCGCTGTGCAGCAACACGTCGCCTGGTCGCAAGAAGGCGAGCAGACTCGTCGTGATTGCCGCCATGCCACTCTGAAAGACGGCGGCCTCGTCACCCTCGTCCCACAGGGTCAGCCGGTCCTCGAGAATCTCGAGATCGGGGTTGTTGAGGCGGCTGTAAATGAGCCCCAGCTCTTCGGTCGGCCCCTTTTCCCTCAGGCCGAGCGCGAGCTCGAAAAACGCCTTGCCGTCTTCGGCGGTCTTGAACACGAACGTGGACGTTTGGAAGATGGGGCACTTGATCGCCCCCTCGGACAGCATCGGGTCATACCCGTAGCTCATCATCATGCTCTCCGGCTTGAGCTTCTTCGACCCGATCTTTCGGCCCTTGTATTTGGACACGGCACCCTTCCTGTGGCCCCGAACGAACAGATTGGGGGAGGGAGAGAAACCGGTCAAGTACGGCCAGGGGTCTTAATGCGCCATTAGAGAAGGCTTTACGATTCCTTCACTCTCGCTTCACTAAACAACCGGCACCACGCGCATCACAGGAGTGCGGACCTCATGTGGGACTGGTTCACGTCACTGTCGAGGGTACAGCAAGCGGCCCTGGGTGGGCTCGGCACATGGTTCCTCACACTGCTGGGCACCCTGCCTGTCCTCTTCGTCAAGCAGGTCAACCGTCGCGCGATGGATGCGATGATGGGGGCGGCTGGCGGCATCATGGTGGCGGCAGCCTGCTGGTCGCTCCTGGTTCCTGCACTCGCCGCGGGTGGCGTGCTTCGCGTGGTGCCGGGCCTCATGATTGGCGCGGCCGTCATGTACGCCATGGATCGGATCGTGCCTCATCTCCACCCGGAGTTCCCCAACGAGGCGTACCGAGAGGGACCGAGCGTGACCTGGCGCCGGTCCGCGTTGCTCATGGCCGCAATCACCATCCACAATCTCCCGGAAGGCCTCGCGGTAGGACTGGGGTTCGGGCAGGGTGACCTTGGCCCCGCGCTCATCCTGGCACTGGGCATCGGACTCCAGAATATCCCCGAAGGACTCGCCATCGCCCTCCCCCTCCGACGTGACGGTATGAGCCGCGGCAAGGCGCTGTGGTACGGCCAACTCTCGGCTGCCGTGGAGCCCGTGGCGGCCGTCGCAGGCGCCGCCTTCGTCGCGCTCGGCACGGTCACGCTGCCGATCGGGCTAGCCTTTGCGGCGGGCGCCATGTTGTACGTGGTGGTCGAGGAGCTGCTGCCGGAGACGACGAGAAGCGGACACGTCGACGTTGCCACCATAGGGTTCATCGCCGGGTTCACGTTGATGATGTCCTTGGACCAGCTGGCGCCCTGACCGCACGTCCGCCGACCTTCTGGTACCTTGGACAGTACCATGCGTCGCCGAACATTCGTCGCAGCCGTCGTCGCGGCGGCCGCCTGCACCGGAGAACATCGCGTACCGCCCGCCCTGCTACCACACCGCGGGATCGGATTCGACGGGTTTGGCGCGAGACCCACGCGCCGTGATTTTGCCGCCCTTGCGGAACTCGGCGCCTCACATGTTGCGCTCTTCGCCTACGCCTACATGCCAGATCATGGTGCACCCGTGATTCGACCGATCACGGAGCGCCACCAGGATTGGTCGATCAGCGACGAGGGACTGCGCACGATGGTGCGCTGGGCACGGGAGGTCGGACTCGAGGTCCTCGTACTTCCAACGCTGGCCGACTTCGTCGACGGTCACTGGCGTGGAGAGGTTGCCATGGTTGACGAGGCATCCTGGGACCAGTGGTTCGGCGCCTATCAAGTGTTCCTGCTCCGGTATGCCGAGCTCGCCGAATCTGCCGGCGCCGCCGGCCTGAGCATCGGAACCGAGCTCCGCGGCACCGTGGAGCGGGAGCATACATGGCGGCAGCTGGCCGCCCTCGTGCGGGACCGATTCGGCGGCTGGCTCACGTATGCAGCCAACTGGGACGACTTCGACACGGTCCCATGGTGGGACGCGGTGGACATGGCGGGGATCCAGGCCTATTTCGAGCTGGGCGAACCGGGGAGCGATCGCCGGCTGGAGCGGCTCGCGGCGGCATGGCACCCCATCCGTCAACGGCTGGAGGCGTTCAGCGCGCGGATTGGACGGCGGGTGCTGTTCACCGAGATCGGCTACAAGTCACACACGGGGGCCACGGTCCACCCGTGGCAGTGGGACGCGGATGGCGCCGTGGACACCGAGCTTCAGCGGGCCGCGTACGAAGCAGCGTTCCGAGCCTTCTGGCGTGAACCGTGGTTCGGCGGCTTCTACTGGTGGAAATGGCGGCCGCTGGATCGGCGTGACACCGACACCGCCCGGGACTTCACACCGCAGGGAAAGCCCGCCGAGGCGGTCCTCCGCCGGTATTATCTTTGGGAGCAGTAGCACACGCCGACA
The DNA here is from genome assembly GCA_041602035.1 of Gemmatimonadales bacterium. Classification (GTDB taxonomy): domain Bacteria; phylum Gemmatimonadota; class Gemmatimonadetes; order Gemmatimonadales; family GWC2-71-9; genus JAOTVV01. Next base: position 5,917 of record JBFIHA010000021.1, read on the forward strand.
TCCCTACCGGCGCACTCGCGAAGGAACGTTGGACAGGGGGGCTACCATGGCGCACGTGACGCTGGCCTGCCAGTTCTGCGATACGCTGAATCGCATCGATCTGGCCAAAGCATCGCAGCAGCGTCCAAAGTGCGCGGAATGTGGCAAGCCGTTCTTGCTCGATCGTCCCGTCAAGATCCACGAGGAGCATTTCGACACGAGTGTGCTCAAGGCCGATGTGCCCGTACTGGTGGATTTCTACGCCGATTGGTGCGGACCGTGTCGCATGATGGCGCCCGTCCTGGACGAGATCGCGGCCCAACATGCTGGCAAGCTGCTGGTCGCCAAAGTCGATACCGACCGGTCGCCGCGCATAGGCCAGCGATACGGGATACGGTCGATCCCATTCTTTGGGCGGTTCGAGCGGGGCGAGCTGGTGAAGACGGCTGTCGGCGCCGTGGGGCGGGAAGGTCTCGCACCCCTCGTCGGTTGACGTCGGTTATCGATCGCGACACGTCGCGCCTGGGATGCGCCCGACGTGTGAGGCATCGGCGATCTACGCCGGCAGTCCGTGCCGGATCACCCCCTCCATGGCATCGCCAAACCGGTCGATTTCCTCCAGCGTCGTGTACACGTTGGGGGTGACGCGAATGCCGGTGCAGGCCGGGTGGTTGATGGGCGTAACGATGATCTTGAAGCGCTCCCACAGGTGGGCGGTCAACGCACTGGGATCGGCGCCGTCGATGCCGACGTTGGCGAGCCCGCACGCCATGGTGGGATCGAAGCTCGTGTGCAGTCGAATCCCCGGCTGGTTCTCGAGACGGCGCATCCACCGATCGCGAAGGTAGCGGAGGCGGGCCGCCTTGCGGTCGGCGCCGATCCCTTGATGGAAGGTGAGCGCCTCGGCGATCGCGTTGTGATTCGCCGCCGGGTGTGTGCCGATCTCCTCGAACTTGCGGATGTTGTCGTCCATGGACTCCGGCGCCGCCATCAACGGCCAGATCTTGCCGATGTTCTCGCGCCTGGCATACAGGAACCCAGTGCCGTGCGGGGCAAGCAACCATTTGTGCAGCGATGTGCCGTAGTAGTCGCACTCGAGGTCGTCACGGGTAAACGGAAAGTGGGCAAACGCGTGCGCGCCGTCCACGATCGTGGGGATCCCGCGGTCCCGAGCCACTCGGCAGATCTCACCAACCGGAAAGATTTGCCCGGACAGATTGGTGATATGGCAGAAGTGGATCACGCGGGTGCGCGGCGTGATCGCGTTGGCGAATAGGTCGACAAGGAACTGCATGGACGGAGGCGGAGCTGGAAACGACACGGACTTCACTACGACCCCGTCACGTCGGCGTCGCTGATCCCACGTCGTCAGCATCCGGCCGTAGTCCTGGTCGGTGGTCAACACCTCGTCGCCCGGCCCAAGATCAATTCCCAGCTGAACGATCTCCAACGCCTCGCTTGCGTTGCGCGTGATCGCCATTTCTTCGGTATCGCATCCAAATTCCCTCGCGAGCCGCTGCCGTACCCCTTCCACCTGAGGCTCGAGGATGCGCCACATCGTGTACACTGGCGCCTGATTGGAGAACTCCAGGTACCGCCGGAGCGCATCCTGTACCACCTGGGGACTGGGACACACCCCACCATTGTTCAGGTTCACGAGCGTTCGGTCTACGGTGAACGCCTGCTGTACCTGAAGCCAAAAACTCTCGTCCTGCGCGAGATCTTCAGGCGTTCTGCCCGTCGCTGCGCCGTCCAGCACGGCAATCCTGTCCAGGCCGTCGTCGCGAAACGCGGGCAACGTGATCGCCGCCGCGCCGAACATCGATCGGACGAAACCGCGTCTCGTGTACACGAGGGGCTCCTTGTGCGGGATGCGAGTCGCGAGCTACGCGAGTGTGCGCGGTGTCGCGGATGGTGTCAAGCGGTGGTAAGGCCGCGCTGCTGCTTGCCCTGCCGCCGAAACAGGATGGATGAACCCACCAGCGCGATGGTGGCAAACGCAAACCACTGCACCGCATACGACAGGTGCGGACCGTTGGTGATTGGGGGGAGGGGAATTGCACGCATCGCGATCGGTGCGGCCGCTGGGAGTTCGGCGCGTCGCAGCGTCAGTGGTGCCACGGCGTACGGATACTCGGCCGAGAGCATCGACGTATTCAGCGCCGTCACGTACCGCGGCCACCCACCCGGGTCAGCCCGCTCCATCGGCCTTTCGCTGGGAGGGATCAGCACGCCCGACACGATCACGCCCTCCTGGGCGACCTCAGCGAGATCGATGGCGGGCCGCTTGCCGTCCGGAGCGGGGACCCACCCCCGCTCAACCAGGATGGCAAGACTGTCACCGATCTTAAGGGGTGTCACGACGTGCACACCGGGCACGCCACGGTGGACGCGCGCCATGACGATGATTTCGCGGTCGAAGTCGAACGTGCCCGTCCCGGTCACTCGGCGATAGCGCAAGACGTCGGCGGCCGCCGGGTCGCGCCAAGCCGTGGTGGTGTCGACCGCGAGGACAGGCGCCTCGAGCTGGGCCCTAAGGGTGGCATTCGCAGCCTGTCGTTGCGCGAGCCGATCCAGTTGCCAAACACCAAGCCGCACACAGACCGCCGCCACCAGAACCCCGACGACGATGCTCGCGTAGCGTTTCATGACCCGTCGCGGCCGCCCACAATCACCTCCGGCGCCATGCCCAGAAACAACCCGGTCTCGACCACGCCCGGCCGCGCTCGGAGCTCACGGTCGACGAGATGGGGGTCGGGGATACCCTCCGCAAAACGGCAGTCGAGGATGTAGTGACCGCCATCGGACACAAACGGCTCGGCGTCATCGCGCATCCGCAGTACCGGTTCTGCCCCCAGCGCCCGTGCGGTCTCGAGATGCGTTCGCCACCCAAACGGCATCACCTCCACTGGAAGCGGGACCCGTCGACCAAGCATCGGGACGAGTTTGGATCGATCCACCACGATGAGATAGGTCTGCGTGGCCGTCGCGACGATCTTCTCCCACAACAGGGCACCCCCACCCCCCTTGATCAGGTTTCCGTGGGGATCGACCTCGTCCGCGCCGTCGATGGTGAGGTCGACGGATGGTTGCTCGTTCAGGGTCGTGAGGGGGATGCCGCACTCCAGCGCCAACTGCCTCGTGCGGTTCGAGGTGGGAATGCCTACGATGTCGCGCAGGTCACCTCGGGCCAGCCGTGATCCGATCGCCTGGACGGCGAATGCTGCCGTGGAGCCGGTGCCCAGCCCGACAACCATACCCGACGCCACTTGCGTCACTGCCTGTTCCGCCGCGCGCCGCTTGAGGTCGTCCATCGGCGTCACATCAGCGCGAGCAGGTCTTCGGGATCGTCCACTCGAATGACTGGGCGACCCCGGTCGACGAGCGCCCGATAATCGCCGGCCGCCTGCGCGGCGATCAGCCGTCCAAACGTGTAGTCCGTGCCGGGGACGGCGACGTCATCCTCAACCGGGCCCACGATCTGAATGAAGTGACCGCGCTGCGGCCCGCCCTTGTGCAACTGCCCGGTGGAGTGCAGGTAGCGCGGACCGTACCCCGTCGTTACGACCGCCTCCAACCGGTCCCTGAGGGCCGCACACACGCGGCGCAGGCTCTGGTCGCTGTGCTCGTTCGGCGGAAGAAAGGCCTGCACGGCGACGTAGTCTCCGGGTTGGACCGCGTCGAAGAACGCCAGCAGGTCCGCCCGTCGCGGCACCGGCGAGGTAAACCGCTGCCCACCTCGCAGCAGCTGGCTCGTATTCGCCTTGCTTTCTGCCACGTTCGGCTGATCGAACGGGTTCACGCCGAGCACGGCGCCCGCGACGGCCGTGGCCATCTCCCACCGGAAGAACTCGGCGCCGAGGTCGTACGGATCGTCCAGACGCAGCCGAGCGAGCGGGTGGCGCCGCACCTCCAACTCCCCAAGCTGCGCCCTCCAGGATCCCTGATACGCCTCACCCATCTCGATCGCCACGTACAGGCGCTGCTCCGCATGCCGTAATGCCACACCGATGGGCTCGTCCGTCACCGGCAGAATGCCTTGTCCGTTCTTCCCGGTGCTCTCGGCAATCAGCTGCTCCACCCACAATCCGAATCCCCCGAGCCGATCCGGGAGCAACAACGTCAGCTTGTCGCGTCCGCCAAGGGCGGCCTCGGCAATGGAAGCCCCGAGGGCCGCGCCGGGGTTATCAGCGATCGCGGTCGTGGGCCCGCACCGGTGCGCCATCCGCTCGGCACGCTCGAGGAGGCGTCCGACGGGCACGCCGAACAACATGGCCGGCAGTACGCCGAACACTGACAGTGCCGAGAACCGGCCGCCCACGTCAGGCGGCGCACGGAAGATGCGGCGGAACCCACGCGCCTGAGCCATGCGCTCGAGCGGGGTACCCGGATCGGTGATGGCCACAAAACGATCACCGCGTCCCTGGCATCGCGTCCAAAAGTATCGGAAGAATGCGTCGGTCTCGATGGTTGTGCCTGACTTACTGGCGACGATGAACAGGGTGTTCGCGAGGTCGCCATCCGCGTCCACCGACCGAATAGCGCTCGGGTGCGTACTGTCGAGCATCCGAAACACCGGCCACCCCTGCCGCCGCCCAAACGCCTGCCACAGGACCTGGGCGGCGAGGCTCGAGCCGCCCATGCCGAGGAGCACCACACGGTCAGAGTCGCGCCGCACTTGATCAGCGAAGCCACGGAGGCTTCCCAGCTCGCTCGTAACCAGCGATCCTACCAAGAGCCATCCCAGGCGGTCGGCCAGCTCCGGCGTGCTGGGACCGCCCCGCCACACGGCGGGGTCTGCTTCCCACAAACGGGGGAGCACCCGCTCCCGATCGAGGCGGGTGATGCGTGCCCGTACGGCGGACTGAAGTTGGGCGACGGGAATCATCTCGCGAGCAGCCGATGCACCCGCGCGACAACGTGCTGGGGCGTCAGGCCGAATTCCGTGAAGAGGCGTTCGGATGGCGCAGATCGGCCAAAGGACCGCATGCCGACAACGTCACCGCGGTCGCCCACCCAGGGACACCACGGTGTCATGTCCGCCGCCTCGACCGCCAGGCGAATGGGAACGGTAGGCGGCAGCACCGCTCGTCGGTACGCATCCGACTGCGCGCGGAACAACTCGAGGCTCGGGACGCTGACCACACGGGTCGGGATACCCGCGGCCGACAGCTGACGACCGGCCTCGAGCGCGATCGCCAACTCCGACCCGCTGGCGAGGAGGATAACCTCCGGCGAGCCGCCCCCTGCGTCCAACAACACGTAGCCGCCTCGACCGAGCGCTCCTGCAGCGGCCAGGTTGGCACGATCGAGCGCCGGCACCTTTTGCCGGGTCAGCACCAGTGCGATCGGACCGTCGCGATGGCGGAGCGCGACCCGCCACGCCTCGACGGTTTCGGCGGCGTCGCCGGGACGGATCACCGTGAGATTCGGAATCGCGCGGAGCGCCGTCAGCGTCTCCACTGGCTGGTGGGTCGGCCCATCCTCCCCAAGCCCGATCGAGTCGTGCGTGAACACATAGATGACCTTCAGGCCCATCATGGCGGCCAGCCGAATCGCCGGGCGCATATAGTCGGAGAACACGAGGAACGTGCCGCCGTAGGGAATGATGCCCCCGTGCAGGGCCATGCCGTTCATGATGGCTGCCATGCCATGCTCGCGGATGCCGAAGTACATGTTTCGACCACCGGGCCGGTCCGAGCTCAGGTCGTCGGCGCCCGCGATGAGGGTATTGTTCGACCCAGCGAGATCGGCCGACCCCCCGAGTAACTCCGGGATGACCGCCGCCACCGCATTCAGCACCTTTCCCGACGCCCCGCGCGTGGCCATCGGTCCGTCTGCTGCCGTGAATTCCGGCAGAACCCCTTCCCACCCCTCTCGCAGGCTCCCTTCGAGCCGGCGCCGGAGCTCCGCTGACGCCTCTGGGTCCGCCTCCGCATGGGCGGCCACGGCGGCATCCCACTCGGCCTGGAGGGACCGACCACGGGGCACGCATTGCCGCCACTCCGCCAGGGCCTCCGCCGGCACGGTGAACGGTTCGTCGTACGACCACCCCAGCCGGGCCTTGGTGCGCCGGACCTCATCGGCACCGAGCGGCGCCCCGTGCGCCGCCGCGGTGTCTTGCTTGTTGGGACTGCCGAACCCGATGTGGGTGCGTACGATGATGAGCGACGGTCGCTCGGTCTCTGCCTTGGCGGCAGCCAGGGCACCATCGATCGCGTCGAGATCGTTGCCATCATCGATACGCTGGACGTGCCAACCGTATGCCTCGAACCGACGTGCCACATCGTCGCTGCAGGCAAGCGCGGTCGGTCCGTCGATCGTGATCCGGTTATCGTCGAACAGCGCGACGAGATTCCCGAGCCGCAGATGCCCCGCCAAGGACGCCACCTCATGGGAAATCCCCTCCATGAGATCCCCGTCACTGAGCAGAACGTACACGTGCCGGGTCACGATCCGGTGAGCCGGGCGATTGAAGGCGGCACCGAGATGCGCGGCGGCCAGCGCCATGCCGACCGCGTTGCCGAAGCCTTGCCCCAGCGGTCCCGTCGTGGTCTCTACCCCCGGCGTCACCCCAAACTCCGGGTGTCCCGGTGTCCGGCTTCCCCATTGGCGAAACTCTTTGAGATCGTCGAGCGACAGATCGTAGCCGCTCAGGTGCAGCATGCTGTAGAGGAGCATCGACGCATGCCCGCAGCTCAACACGAAGCGATCGCGCCCCGGCCACGACGGATCAGCGGGATTGTGACGGAGGTGCCGCGTGAACAGCACGTAGCCCATCGGTGCCAACCCCATCGGCGCACCGGGATGTCCCGACTGCGCCCGTTCCACGGCGTCCATGGCGAGTGTGCGGACAGTGTTGATGCAGAGTTGATCCAACGCGGTTCGAGCGGCGACGGTCGTGTCGCTCATGGGGGCGGATCTCCCGGAATACAGGCGGCGGCGACTGCAAAGATAGCAGCCTGCACCTCACACGGCAGGGCCGCCCAATTCACGTTCACTTCATCGTCTCTTCAGTCACGCCGTCGCATCTTGACGGTGCGTTCGAGGGGGATCCGTGTCCGATGGTGGGTGGTGTGGGGACCTCTCGAGGCTCGAGGCAGCAGGCGCTTCGCAGCGGATGAGGTGTCTGAATGCGCCACGAGCCGCTGACCCGCGGCTTCTGGGCAGTGGGACACGGGTTGGGCGCTCCAGAGACTACGGGTGAATAGCGGACCGCAGTCCGCTCGGCGGCCCCAACGTCGGAACGACGGCGTGGGGGCCGCCTCTTTCAGCGCTCAGGCCCACGCGAGCAGGGTATCGCGCCGGGGCGATGCGCTCCACTGCGGCGCGCACTCGTGTTACTGTTAATCACTTCTCACAACCTGAACTCCAGTTCGATCGCGCGATATGACGAATCCCTACGGTGCCCGATCAACGCTCGACGTCCCCGAAGGACGGCTTACCTACTACCGGCTCGGTGCGCTCGCCGAACGCGGCCTCGCCGACCTGAATCGTCTGCCCTTTTCGATCCGCGTGCTGCTGGAGAACGTCCTGCGCCATGCGGGGAATGGCGTGGTCGGCGAAGATCACGTCGCGGCCGTTGCCGGTTGGCGGCCCGAGCCCGATCGGTCCCTGGAGGTCCCGTTCATGCCCGGACGGGTCGTGCTCCAGGACTTCACCGGTGTGCCGGCCGTCGTCGATTTGGCGGCCATGCGCGACGCGATCGCCGAGCTCGGCGGCGATCCAGATCTCATCAATCCGCTGGTGCAGACCGATCTGGTGATCGATCATTCGGTGCAGGTGGACTTCTTCGGCGCGCCCACCGCGTTTCGCCTCAATGTCGAGCGCGAAATGGAACGCAACAGCGAGCGCTACCAGCTCCTGCGGTGGGCCCAACAAGCGTTCCGCGATTTCCGGGTTGTCCCGCCCGGGACCGGCATCGTGCACCAGGTCAACCTGGAGTACCTCGCGAGCGTCGTACGGAGCGTGACGAGCGGCGGAACGACAGTGGTGTTTCCCGACACCCTGGTGGGCACAGACTCCCACACCACCATGATCAACGGGCTCGGGGTGGTGGGCTGGGGCGTAGGGGGTATCGAGGCCGAGGCGGTGATGCTCGGTCAGCCCTACTTCATGCAGCTCCCCGAGGTCGTCGGCATGAAGCTGTCGGGGCAGCTCCCGGACGGCGCGACCGCCACCGACCTCGTGCTGACCGTGACGCAAATGCTGCGGAAATTCGGGGTAGTAGGACGGTTTGTGGAGTACTTTGGCCCGGGGCTCTCGACGTTGGGACTGGCCGATCGGGCCACCATCGCCAACATGTCCCCTGAATACGGGGCCACCATCGGATTCTTTCCCGTCGATGCCGAGACGTTGCGCTATCTCGAACGGACCGGCCGACCCCCCGACCTGGTCGCCCGGGTCGAGCGATACTGCAGGAAACAGGAGTTGTTCCACACACCGACCACACCCGACCCCGAGTATTCCGCCGTCCTGGAGCTGGATCTCGGCTCGGTCGAGCCGTCGCTCGCCGGGCCCAGGCGACCCCAGGATCGGGTGAAACTCGGCGAGCTCAAAGAGACGTTCCTGCAGGTCCTTCCGAATCTCGTCCCGGCCGGTGCGGCGCGGGAAGTTCCACCACGCGAGGGCGCGCGCTGGTCCGGGGAAGGCGGCCAATCACCGGCCGTGGCCACCACCGGCGGGACGGACGTCATGGTCGCCGCGGACGTGGAGTACGAAGGCAGTCGATTCGACCTACATGACGGCTCCGTGGTGATCGCCGCGATCACGAGTTGCACCAACACGTCCAATCCGTCGGTCATGATCGGCGCGGGACTCGTGGCCAAGAAGGCCGTCGCGCTGGGGCTGGAACGGAAGCCGTGGGTGAAGACGAGCCTCGCTCCGGGATCGAAGGTGGTCACCGACTACCTCGCCGCCGCCGGGTTGACCAAGCCGCTGGAGACACTTGGCTTCCACCTCGTCGGCTACGGCTGCACGACGTGCATCGGCAACAGCGGACCACTCGCGGAGCCCATCGCACAGGCGATCTCGCAGCATGGCTTGGTCTGCGCCGCCGTGCTCTCCGGCAACCGCAACTTCGAGGCGAGAATTCACCCGCTGGTCCGGGCCAGCTATCTCGCCTCACCGATGCTCGTTGTGGCGTACGCTCTCGCTGGCCGGATCGACATCGACCTCACCGACGATCCACTGGGAACCAGGGCGAATGGCACGCCGGTGTACCTGCGGGACATCTGGCCCACACCGCGCGAGGTGAGGAAGGCAGTCGAACGAGCCGTATCACCCAAGATGTTCGAGAAACAGTATGCCGGCGTGTTCGACGGCGACGACCAGTGGAAGGCGATTCCCGTCCCGGAAGCGGCCGGCGGACGATTCGCGTGGGACGCCCAGTCCACGTACATCGCCAACCCGCCGTTCTTCGAAGGGATCACGGCGCACCCGCCCCCGGTCCACGATATTGCGGGTGCCCGAGTGCTGGCCTGGCTCGGGGACTCCGTCACCACCGACCACATCTCGCCCGCCGGGGCAATCCCCAAGGACAGCCCCGCCGGCACGTGGCTCATCGGTCGTGGGGTGAAGCCGGTCGACTTCAATACGTTCGGATCACGTCGCGGCAATCACGATGTGATGATGCGAGGGACGTTCGGGAACATCCGCATCCGCAACAAGCTGGTGGACGACAAAGAAGGAAACTGGACCGAACACCTCCCGACAGGCGATGTCACCAGCATTTACGACGCGGCGATGCGCTATCGCCAGGCGGCCACGCCGCTCCTCGTCCTCGGGGGCAAAGAGTACGGATCAGGAAGTTCTCGGGACTGGGCGGCCAAGGGCACGACACTGCTCGGCGTCAGGGCCGTTATCGCCGAGAGCTACGAGCGCATCCATCGCAGTAACCTCATCGGCATGGGTGTGCTCCCGCTGCAATTTCGAAACGGAGAGAATGCCGCGTCCCTGGGACTGACCGGACGAGAGGTGTTCGGGCTGACCGGTATGGCGGGCGCTGACGTCACACCGGGCGGTACCGTGCGGGTCGCGGCCCAACGAGCTGACGGTTCGACGGTGTCGTTCGAGGTAGTGGCGCGGCTAGATACCGCCGTCGAGGTGGAGTACTACCGCCACGGCGGCATTCTCCCCTACGTCCTGCGAGCGCTCGCGAAGAAGAAGACCAAGCAGCCGACGAGAAAGCATGGCACTGCGGCAAAGAAGCGCTCGAAAAAAACGACGACGACGAAGACCGTGACCAAGCGGGCCGGGACGAAGAAGACTAGAGGGACCCCGGCGAAGAAGGGGGCTAAGAAGAACAGGACGTAAGGCTAGGGTCGCTCCAGAAAAGCCTCCACTTCGCTCATCCTCCGCACGGTGTCATCGTAGCCGAGTTCCATCAGCGTGCCGGTATAGCTCGGCTCGAACATCAGGTAGCTCATGAAGTCTGGAGAGCGTTCCCGCCCCCCACCCAGGGACGACACCACGAACTGGACCATCCGCGGGAGGTCGAGCGAGTGATCTCGTGCCAACTGGCCCAGATCTCTGGACGGGCGCAGCAACATCAGGTCGATGTGGCGCATTCCCGCGGGCGGCGTGGCTCCCGGGGGCAATGCGGCCAGCAGCGCGTTCATGCGTTCGAGTCGCTCGGCGTCCGCGTCCAGGGAGTCGAGGAAGATCGAATGCAACAACATCCCGAAGACCTCGGCGGCAACCGGGTACGACTCCGAGCCCGCCTCGCAGCCCGGTGCCGGGGGCATGGCGCGCATTGCAATAGCCAGAATCTTGTGCGCGCCGAGGTGAATCGCCGGTGCGAGCGGCGCGGTGAGCCGCACCGAGCCGTCACCGTAGAACGCCTCCCCGATCTTTACAGCCGGAAAGATGATCGGGATGGCCGTAGACGCCGAGAGATGCTGCACGGTGATCTGCGTCCGCACGGCGACTCGCATGTGGCGCTCCCACAGCGCGAGATCGCTGGCGCCCTGCACGAAGGTCACGGTTTGCCCGGTGGAGTAGCACGTGGCGCTCACGGCGCCGGCGCGGAGGCGACCGGTGTCGATGTTGCGCTGGATCCCGGCCACATCGATACAGGCTGCGAGGAAGCCCCGGAGCGGCACCATGTCCATCAGCCCCTCCAGAGACGGATTCGGCCGCTCGCGGGTGAACAACATGTTGAAGAACCATCGAGCGACCGCACGTCCGAGGTGGATCGGCCGGATGGCAAACACGCGGTCGGGGGTGAGACGCCCCCACTCGACGCGGAGAGCGGCGGCGGCCTGCGCGAAGGTCCCCTGGTGCGCGGAGAGGTAGACGGTGTTGATCGCGCCGGCCGACACCCCGGAGAGAATCGGGAGGGAGAGGCTCGGAAACCGCTCCGCGATGGCGTTCAGGGCCCCGACCTGATAGGCGGCGCGCGCCCCGCCTCCTGAGAGCACGAGCGCGAGATGTCGGCCGTCAGCTCCCGAGTCAGCCACGACCCGCCCCCACCCAATCGTTCAGACCCCCCGCGCCGGGTCCGCGCGTATCTTCCATGGCAATGAAGTTCACCATTCCCCCCGAGGAACTCCAGTTCCGGGCCACCCGCTCAGGCGGGCCGGGAGGCCAGCATGTCAACACCTCCTCCACCCGCGTCGAGGTGCGGTGGAATGTGACGACGAGCCCGAGCCTGAGCGAGAGGCAGCGTGAACGGCTGCGGCAACGTCTCGCCTCGCGAATCGATCGACAGGGTGTGGTGCGCGTCGTGGCTGCGGCCCGACGCAGTCAGTATCAGAATCGCCTGGCGGCACTCGAGCGGCTCCAGGGAATCGTCGACCGCGCCCTTGCCGAGCCCAAGCCCCGACGGAAGACGAAGCCCTCACGGGCCACTCGCCGCGCGCGGCTCGACGCGAAACGTCGTCAGGCCCAGAAAAAGCGCGATCGGCGGCCCGTCGAGCCCGACGACTGACCCGTCGCGAGTCGAGACCCCGCTGCGGAGTGCGCGCGTCTCGCTGCGTGCACGTCACCGACCGACGCGGCTACAGCTCTTTGACCGCCTCGATCAGCTTCTTGAACGAATCCTTGGCATCACCGAACAGCATCGACGTATTCGGGAGATAGAACAGCTCGTTGTCCACCCCGGCGAATCCGGGCCGCATACTCCGCTTCATGACGATGGCGTGGTGGGCCTTGTCCACATCCAGGATCGGCATCCCGTACAGCGGACTCGTGGTATCGTGTCGGGCCGCCGGGTTGACGACGTCATTGGCCCCCACGGTCACCGACACATCCGTGTGCGGCATCTCCGGATTGATTTGGTCCATGTCGTACAGCTGGTCGTAGGGCACGTCGGCCTCGGCCAACAGCACATTCATGTGTCCCGGCATCCGGCCGGCCACGGGATGAATGGCGTATTTCACGCTCACCCCGCGTGCCTGGAGCATATCGGCCAGCTCCCGCACCGTGTGCTGGGCCTGCGACACCGCGAGCCCGTAGCCGGGGGCGATCACGACCTGTTTGGCGTAGGCCAACATGGTCGCGGCATCCTCGTGGCTCAACGATCGATACGCCTTCTCGCCGCCGTCACCGCCGCCGCCGACCTCCTGGACGGTGGATCCGAACGCCCCGAACAGCACGTTCGCAAGCGAGCGGTTCATCGCCTTACACATGATGTTCGTGAGGATGAGCCCCGAGGCACCGACCAGCGCGCCCGAGATGATGAGACCCTCGTTGTTGATCACGAACCCCGTCATGGACGCGGCCAATCCGGAGTAGGAGTTGAGCAGCGAGATCACCACCGGCATGTCCGCCCCGCCGATCGGGATGACGGACAGAATGCCGAGCAGGAACGCCAGGCCGGACAGGGCCAGGAAGAACGGCACGTTGTCCGGCCGGACCACCAGCCAGACCAAGAGAACGAGCATGCCCGTGAGCAGCAGGGCGTTCAGCGTCTTCTGCAGTGGATACGTGACGGCACGACCCGTGACCAGATCCTGCAGCTTGCCGAACGCGACCACGCTGCCCGAAAACGTGAGCCAGCCGATCAGAATGCTCAGCTGAATCGCGATCCCGAAGTTGAGCGGGATCTCGCCGCCCACGCTGATGTACCGAGCGTACTCCGCGCTCGCCACCACGGCCGAAGCGCCGCCCCCGAAGCCGTTGAGCAACGCCACCATCTGCGGCATCGCCGTCATCTTCACCGTCTTGGCAAAGATCAGACCGATGGCAGAGCCGACAACCATGCCGATGATGATCATCGGCCACGTGACGATACCTTCGAACACGAGGGTCGTCACGATCGCGATCAGCATGCCCAGCGACGCAATCCGGTTGCCGGACCTGGCGGTCGCGGGCGAGCTCAGGCGCTTGAGGCCGAAGATGAAGAGGACGGCCGCGAGGAGGTACGCGAGATTCGACAGGGCGGCGGTCATCGCTGCTCCTCCGGCTTACGCTTGAACATCTGGAGCATGCGATCCGTCACCATGAAGCCGCCGACCACGTTGATCATGGCAAAGGCGACGGCAATGACGCCCAGAATCGCTCCGATCCTCGTGTCACTCCGCCCGGCCATGATCAAGGCGCCGATAATCGTGATCCCCGAGATCGCGTTCGACCCCGACATCAGGGGCGTGTGCAGCGTGGGGGGGACCTTGGTGATCACTTCGAAGCCGACGAAGATCGCCAGCACGAAGACCACCAATAGGCCGACCAGTTCCTCAATCATGAACGCTTGCCTCCCTCGAGGACCTGCCGAACGCGGTCGTGGGCGATCTTGCCCTCGTGCGTCACACAAGTCCCTTGGACGATCTCGTCTTCGAAGTTGAGTTGGAGCGCGCCGTTCTTGTCGATCAGCAGCCCCAGAAAGGCCTGCATGTTCCTCGCGTACATCTGACTGGCGTGGACCGGCATGCCGGCCGGCAGGTTCAAGGGGGCGATGATGGTCACACCGTGCCGCTCGAGTGTTTCGCCGGCCTGGGTGAGCTCGCAGTTGCCGCCCGCCTCAGCCGCCAGGTCGACGATGACGCTCGCTGCCGGCATGTCCTTCACCATCTGCTCCGTGATGAGTTTGGGGGCCGGCTTGCCGGGGATCAACGCGGTCGTGATGACGACATCGACCTTCTTGACGTGCTCGTGCAGGAACGCCAGCTCACGCTGGTGCTGGTCCTCGGACAGTTCTTTGGCGTACCCGCCGGCTCCTTCCGCCTCGAGCGCGCCGGCATCGGGCGACACGAACTTCGCCCCGAGGCTCTCGACCTGCTCCTTGACGGCCGGCCGCACGTCGAACGCTTGCACCACGGCCCCGAGTCGCTTGGCGGTGGCGATCGCTTGGAGTCCCGCCACGCCCGCACCGATCACCAGTACCTTCGCGGGAGCGATCGTTCCCGCCGCCGTCACCAGCATCGGGAAGAACTTGGCGTTGAGCGACGCAGCGAGGAGCACGGCGCGATATCCGGCGATGGTGCTCATCGAGGAGAGCACGTCCATGCTCTGCGCGCGCGTGATCCGGGGCAACAGCTCGAGGCTGAAGCTCGTCACCTTCCGGGCGGCGAGCGCCGTGACCAGCTCCCGGTTCGCCAGGGGCTGCAACATGCCGATGAGCACAGCGCCTTCCCGAAGCAGGGCGACTTCGTCACGACCCTCGGATGCCAGCCGCGGACGCTGAACGCGGAGGATCACATCGGCCTGCCGCCACACCGCATCGCGGTCACTCACGATCGCGGCACCGACGGCTTCGTACGCCGCATCGGCATGACCCGCGCCGGCACCCGCGTTGCGTTCGACGTGCACCTCGACCGACTGGCCCACCAGGCGCTTCACCACGTCGGGCGTGAGCGCCACCCGTCGTTCGCCGGTGGAAGATTCGTTGGGAACGGAAACGATCACGAGTGGGTCTCCTCACGTGCTGCGGAGGGTATCGAGAAAAAGCGGGAGAGGGAGGTTGGGAGGACGCCCGCCACGGTCGCGGACCGCGTGAACATCCGGACCGCGCGTTTCACACCGCTACCTCGTGGCGAGCCACTCCCCAACTTCCCGCTCCCCGATGAAAAGGCTCCTAATTGCGCGTGAAATCTACAAGCGCCCGTAGCTGTTCGGGAGTCCTCGTGCCGAAGACGTCCGACGCACTCACCGTGATCACGCGAGGTCGCACCCCAGGAGTCCCGGGCGGCCCATCCGGTCCCTCGGTTCCGTCACGCCCAGCCGGTCCAGCAGCCCCATCCCCACAGCGACGACCATCAACAACGGTGCCGGTGCCCCCCGCTCCACCGGGACCACCCTCGCCGGCCGACCCACCGGACCCGCCGCGTCCCCCAGGTGAGCGGCCGTCCACGAGCCCCGCCAGGAACGGCTGATCCGTCGGCACGATGATCGTGATCGGACCGCCGGGACCACCGGGGCCACCGGGACCGCCGTTCCCTCCGGCCCCCCCGGCCCCACCTCGACCGCCGGGACAGCCATCGGCCCCCTTAGCACCCGCAGCCCCATCGGCCCCGGACACCCCTCGGCCCCCAGGTCCGCCGACGGACTCGATCACGAACCAGTCGGCGGGCGGCACCGCCTCCGCATCCTGGAACACGAAGAACGGCGGTGCATCGCCCACCTCGATCCCCAGCACCAGCAGCCGCTCGTAGAACGGGGATCGGAGTTCGCCGAGCCGCAGCAACACGTCGGGCCCCGAGAACCCGGGGCCACCCCGGCGGCCGGTCGCGCCGACGAAGCGGAAGACATGCCGCAGACACGAATATTCCGGGGCAACCGTCTTCGAGTCTGACAACTCGGGGCGGGCCTTGAGCTCCACCCGAAGCTCGAACCCGTTCATTCCACTGATCAGAGGATTGGGGTCGGTGCTCCAATCACCGTCCTCCTGGCTCACGGCCTCTCGGCTCACCCGATTGAGGAACACCACGTGGAGGGCGGGCGGCCGGTCCTTGTCGTAGGAACGGGAGAACGGCACCACCGTCCCGTCGCGGAGCACCGCCTCGTAATCGGCGCGGACGGTCTGCCCAGGACAAATGACGTCGGTTGCCGTCGTCATGCGGATCTCGGCGATGGTTGCCACCAGTCCGGGGTCCGGCGCGAAATCCGGCGGCGGGCCTTTCCCGGAACACGCCGCACTAACCACAGGCAGGGACGCAATCAACAGAGCACGATACGACATATCATGACGCTCCCGTGTGTCGGTTCTGGGTTTCGATGCGGCCCGGCACGGAGCGCACCTCGCGTTCGCCGTCGGTCACCCGCCTCGAGTATGCATCTCCCGGTGGGGATCCTGACGCAGGCGCTCCACCTGGTGGAGCGGTCCGCGATCGGCGGACGACAGTCGCTGTTCCGCGCCGCGGTCGGTGCGCGTTCGCCAGGCTGCTTCGACCGCGGCGGCAATCTGGTCGTCCGATGCACCGCCCCGAAGCAGGGCCCGCAGGTCGGTGCCCTGATCCGCGTAGAGACACATGAACCACACCCCGTCTGCGGTGAGCCGAGCTCGCCCGCACATACCGCAGAACGGGCGGGTCGTCGAGGCGATAATGCCGAAGGTGGTGGCATCCGGGAGGGCAAAGCGCTCAGCAGGCGCGCGGCTGTCCGCCGGATCCGGCAGCAAGGTTGGCCGGCCGTACTGTGCCTCAAGCCGCTCGAGGATCTCGGCTCGCGGCACGACCTCCGCCGGGGTCCATCGTGTTGCGCCGCCGACATCCATGTACTCGATGAACCGAATCTCGAGACGGTGCTCCCGACCGAACTCCAGCAGATCCATGAGCTCGTCGTCATTGAAGCCGCGGACGATGACCGCGTTCACCTTGGTGCGCCGGAATCCCGCCGCGCGCGCGGCATCGATGCCCTCCAGCACGTCCTCGAGCCGGGCGCGTCCCGCGAATCGCTCGAAGCGTTCGGGCCGCAGCGTGTCGAGACTGACCGTGACGCGGCTGAGGCCAGCGGCCTTGAGCGCCTCGGCGTGCTGCCCCAGCATTACCCCGTTTGTGGTCATGGCGAGATCGCGGACGCGACGGTGGCCCTTGAGCAGTCCGATCAAGGTCGGGAGATCGTGGCGTAGCAACGGCTCACCGCCCGTGATCCGGACCTTGTCCACGCCCAGGGTCGCGAACACCCGCACCAGCCGATCGATTTCCTCGAAATGAAGAATCGACTCCCGCGGCAGCCACACATAGCTTTCCTCGGGCATGCAGTACCGACAGCGCAGATTGCAGCGATCGGTCACCGAAATCCGGAGACTGTTGAGCCAGCGCCCATGGGCGTCCTGGACTGGCAGCGTCGTGCCGGCTGGAGGTGTCATATACGCGTGCATTGTACGACGAGGCTGCCGATCGGGCCAGGCCAGCGCTCCTCATGCCCGGTCGGCCAGGGCGTGACCCCCCGACCCATGTCCCTCCGCTCGCTCCGGCTCCCGGGGGTCATGGCCGCGGCGCTCACGCTGACCGCGTGCCACCGCGGCACGGTCGACACGTCGCCTGGCGTCTCGCTGGCGCTCGCCCGCCATCGTGCCGCCACCATGAGCGCCGTGCGCTACACGGTGAACCTGACCGTGCCGCCCGAGCGTGACTCACCAGTCACCGGAACCGTCACCGTCCAATTCCACCTCGAAGACGATCGTCAGCCGGTGGTCCTCGACTTCACGGGACCACCGGACGGCATTTCCGGCGTGACGTCCCGCGATCGGCCCATCGCGTACGAGGTTCGCGATGGCCACATCATCGTACCGGCCGCACAGCTCGGCGATGAGGAAAAGGAGATCACGGTCACCTTCGTGGCCGGGGACGGGGCACTCAATCGCCAGGAGGACTTCCTCTACTCGTTGTTCGTCCCCGACCGCGCGTCGTCCGCACTCCCATGCTTCGATCAGCCCGACCTCAAAGGCCGGTTCCGCCTGACGCTGACCGTCCCGGCGCCATGGCTCGCGGTCGCCAACACGGCGGCGGTCGCCATCGATTCCATGGGACCGAGAATCACCTACCGGTATGCCGAAACGCTCCCGATCAGTACGTATCTGTTCGCCTTCGCAGCGGGACGCTTCGAGGTGGAGGAGGCCGTGCGGGATGGCCGCGTCATGCGGCTGTACCACCGGGAGGCCGACCGCCGCATACTCCAGCGCAACCTCGACGCCGTCTTCGATCTCCATGCCGACGCGCTCCGCTGGCTCGAAGCGTACACGGACATCCCCTACCCCTTCGAGAAGTTCGACTTCGTCGCCATCCCGTCGTTCCAGTACCGGGGCATGGAGCATCCCGGCGCCATCCTCTATCGCGCCTCGATGCTGTTGCTCGACGAGACCGCCACGCAGATCCAACAGCTGGATCGTGCCAGCGTGATCGCGCACGAGACCGCCCACATGTGGTTTGGCGATCTCGTCACGATGCGGTGGTTCGACGACGTGTGGATGAAGGAGGTCTTCGCCAATTTCATGGCGGCCAAGATCGCGAATCCGGCGTTCCCGACCCTCGACCACGATCTGCGGTTCTTCCTCGCTCACCACCCTGCGGCCTACGACGTGGATCGCACCGCCGGCGCGAATCCGATCCGGCAGGAGCTGGAGAACCTCAGCGAGGCGGGCACGCTCTACGGCGCGATCATCTATCAGAAGGCACCGATCGTGATGCGTCAGCTCGAGTTGCTGATCGGTGAGGAGGTGTTGCGCGACGGGTTGCGGCGGTATCTGGGCGAGGCGGTCTTCGGAAACGCCTCATGGTCGGATCTCATCGCGATACTCGATCCGCTAACCGAGGAGGACGTGGCAGCGTGGAGCCGCGTGTGGGTCGACGAGCCAGGTCGGCCCACGATCGAGACTCAGCTCACCATCGGCCCCGACGGACGTGTATCCGGCCTCACGATCGAGGCGTCCGATCCTTCGGGCCGGGGCCGGCGCTGGGATCAGTCCCTCGACGTGGCGATCGGCACCACCGGCACAGTGCGCCGGATACCTCTTCGGCTTCGTTCGGCACGGACCGACGCGGCGGACGCCACCGGCCTCCCGGCCGACGGCTTCGTCCTGCCTACCGCCGATGGGGTGGGCTACGCGCATGTCCGACTCGACGCGCGCAGTCGCGACTACCTCCTGGCAGCAGCGGCACGCCTTGCTGACCCCGTCGTGCGCAGCGTGGCCTGGAATGCCCTCTGGGAGAGCGTCCTGTACCGCGACCTTGCGCCGGGCAGGTTCCTCGACGCCGCCGTGGCCGCCCTGACCACGGAACCCAACGAGCAGATCGTGGCGCAACTCCTTGGCCTCACACGCACAACGTACTGGCGGCTCTTGACCCCCGAAGAGCGCGGCCGTCGCGCGACGGCCGTCGAGCAGGCGCTGTGGAACGGCGTCGAGCGGTCCACCACCGTGAGCTTCAGGGCAGCATTCTTCGACGCATTCGTGTCGGTCGCGCTGACCACCGCCGCGGTGGAGCAATTGGCGCGTGTCTGGGATCAACGAGACGCGATTCCCGGTCTTCCCATCGGCGAGCGGCAATACACGGCCCTGGCCGAGGCACTAGCCGTACGCGGTGTTCCAGCAGCGGCGGCGATCCTGGAGCGGCAATTGGGACGGATTGAGGATCCGGATCGACGTGCGCGTTTTGCCTTCGTGATGGGAGCCCTGTCACTGGACAGCGCCGTGCGCGATTCGGTGTTCGAAAGCCTTCTCGACCTCGAGAACCGGGAGAGGGAGGCCTGGGTGTTGGACGCCATGCAGTATCTCAACCATCCACTCCGCGCGGGGCAAGCCGGGCGCTACCTGCGTCCGGGACTCGAGCTGGTCACCGAGCTGCAACGCACAGGTGACATCTTCTTCCCGCTCCGATGGCTTCACGCGCTGTTGGACGGTCACTCGTCCGATACCGCTGCGCTGACCGTACGACAGTTCCTTGACGAGCATCCTGAATACCCCCCGCGGCTCCGTGGCAAGATTCTTCAGGCCGCCGACGAGTTGTTTCGCGCCGCGGAGATCACCGCTGCAGGGCGCTGACGTGACGGCGCTCACCTCGTGTCCCCCGTCGCGTCGCATCTGTGCGCCCGCTAGGACATTCTGCGACGGCGGGTTCGACATCCGGTGTTCCCACCGGCGGCGGATGGCCACGTAAGCGCATGTTATTCAATGGTTTACCATGGTAGGGCCTGGCCGAGGAACCCTGGCATGGTTTTGGCGCTTATATTTGTCGGGAAGCACGAGCGGCGTCATTTGGAGACGCCATCGGATACCGCGAAACCAGCAGTGCACGCGGAGTCAGTCATGAACGGTTGCATCGAGAGTGGTTCATCGCTCGTCTATCAGCGGCTCGACGAAGGCGTCGAGCGGCTCGCACCGGCGGTGACTGCCCTGCTCCAGCGAGCGGCTCCCGACGACATCGTTGCGACCGAGGCCGAGGAGTTTGGGCTCCGGTGCATCGTTCCGGTGCGTTTTCCCGACGGAGTCGGCCGCGGTAACGCTGTGGCCCGGGTGTTCCGGTATCGGGATTACCTGCGCGTCGATGTGGAGGTCGTGCACAACAGGATGTTTGCGAGGAAGGACGGCAGCGCATCCGAGCGGCGCTGCTATCTGAACGACTTTGTCGCCTCCCTTTCCCTCGGGGCCGACGCAACCGCCTTGACTCCGGAATTCGAGCGCAGTGTGCTTCGCGGGATCAACGGCGCACGTGAGGGCGTCCAGCGGCACAACCGGGAGCAGGCGGCCCCCTGGGGTCAGGTGACGGTCGCTGCCGTGCCCGACTGACCGCGACGGGTAGGTTCCGGGCACCAGCTCGGGGGCGGCGCTGACTGGCGTCGCCCCCGTGCGCTTTCGGTTCACTGTCCACCGAGGTCGATGCGAACGCTCGCCCAGGACCCAACGGGATCCAGCGTGTACCGGGCGTCTCCGATGTACACCGCCGTCGCCTCACCAACGCCGCCAACCTCATAAAAAGGGAACCGGGCCCAGCTCAGGAACATCCGCGCGTTGGGTCCCCGAGTGGCGGCCGCCGCTCGATAGTCAGCGGGTTCGGCGCTCAGCATCTGGGGCAGCATCTCCAGTCGTTCAGCCCGCAACCAGTGATACCGCCCAAAGCGATAGTCGTCGCCGATCTGGGCGACGACCCGGCGCTCGAACGGATTGGCCGGAGCCGGAGCCACCATCAGGCGATCCGGCCGGCTGGACCCCGACGCATCTAGGGCTTCCGAGACATCTCGCCGGGCGACAACGTTCGACGCCGCCATGATCCCCACGTACGCAACCAGTGTGAGAAGCGCCAACACCGCAGGCCGAGTCGTGTTTCGCCTGCGGCGTGCCATCCAGAGACCAGCCACGAGGATCACCCACACCCATGGATCGAGAATGAACAGGGTATCGCCGTAGAACCAGCGGTCGGAGAACGGCATCAGCAGTCGGATGCCGTACGTGTTCAGCAGATCCAGAAGCGGATGGCTGGCCACACCAAGAAACGCCAGCAGCAGGATCTGTTGCCAGATGACCGGCGTCTTCGGTAGACGCCCTCCCCGACGACGCACGACACGATCCCACAGGACCATCACGGCCGTGAGCAGGAAGGGCAACACCATCCACGCCAGTACACCGTGGGTCACGCCCCGACGGAACCACAGCGCCTCGACTGGTCCGTAGGCATACGCCAGCACATCCACGTCCGGGAGGTTGGCGGCAATCAGGAGCGTTGCCGTCCCGAGCGCCGTGCGGCGCTTGAGGCCCGACTCGGCGAGGCTGGCGCCAACGAGCGTGTGGCAGACCGGATCCATCGAGCGCTACACCGACGGATTCTGGTGGAGGGTCGTCACCCGGCTACGCCACCGAGCCCCGATCGCCGGCAGGTTGGCACTGCGGGCAGGGGCATACGGACCGTAGCCACTCGTACGTGTAGATACCGGTATCGTGCCCGTCGCTCCAGGCCACCCTGATGGCGTACGCGCCGACGAGCGTGATGGCGAGCGGCCGAACGTCGCCCGGAACGGTGTCGGGCTCGAGCAGGGGTCGCCCGGACATCTCCTCGATGCACCCAGCACACTGGCAGCGAAGGCGAAGCCAGCGGGAAGGAAACCGGCTGGCGTGACCATCCGCCCACGTGACGACGACCTCCTGCTCGCCGCGGTGGATTCGCTGCGGGACCTCGACGCTCACTGGTCGAGTGCGGCGTCCAGCTCGACGGTCAGGTTCCCTTTGAGCACCTTCGACACGGGGCAGTTGTCCTTGGCATCCGTGGCAGCTTTCGCAAACGCGGCCTGATCGAGGCCAGGCACCATTCCTCGCACCTGAAGCTGCATCTTGGTGATCTTCGCTGCTCCCTCGACGATCTCGAGCGTGCAGGCCGCCGTGGTCGTGATCCGGATCGCCGGCGTACCGGTCTTCTCGAGAGCGGCAGAAAGCGCCATGCTGAGACAGGCAGCGTGCGCGGAGGCGATCAGTTCCTCGGGATTGGTGCCCTTGGTGCCCTCGAACCGCGTGGCGAAGGTGTACGGCCCCTTGAAGGCACCCGACCCAGCGCGGAACTCGCCACTTCCAGAGCGCAGGACGCCGTTCCACGTGGCAGTGGCTGAACTGGTTGGCATGATGTGGTCTCCTGTTGGCGTTGCTGAGTGAGCGCGTCGCAATCTAATCCGATGACGGGGCGGCATCGGGTCTGCCGGTGCGCGTCATCGCGGTGGCGCTGCCTCGCTGGACTCGGCGGCTCGGTCGAGTTGACGGTAGTCGAGTTCGCTGCCCCTCAGGCTGTGCGGAATGAGATACACCACCGTCATGACGACCGTCGCAACGAGGACCGCTCCTCGCCGCTGCCGCTCCGACACCCGCCGCGCGAGCAGCAGGCCACACGCCATCACCCACACGACCCACATGAGCAGGGTCTTGTTGTCCGTGAGGTCGTATCCGAAGGGGAACCCGGTCCAGTAGTCGCCAAACGCCAGGTTCTGGACGACCGGCCCGAGCATCATACCGCCCACCGTCATGAGGGCGAGCGCCACCCAGGCGTGCCGAGGCATGCTGGACGGCTGCAGGAGGGCCGACAACCCGGCTCGGAGACCAAACAGCACGGCGAAGAACATGAAGATCACATGCGGCAGCAGCACGAACAGCGGCACGGCATCCTTGAACCGAATAACCACGGTGGCATCACCACCCGGGAGATCGATCCGGCCATCCGGACCATCCAGCACCAGCAGGTACTCGAGCTTTCCCGCAGCCGGCTGCCGCGGCAGGCGAGCCCCGAGCGTTTCGCCATCCCGTACGAGCGGAACCGCGGTCAGCGAGTCGTCCGTCCGATAGCGCTTGTAGTACAGCGTCCCGACCAGCGGTGTACCGGGGAATGGGATGCTCACGCGGCGGTCCTCGTACGACCAACCGGAGCGTGGCAGGCGGTAGCGGTAGACCGTGCCCGACACCTCGAACGACCCGCGCACGGCCACCGTGGGGCCCGTGAGTCGTTGGAAGGCGGCCGCCCCCAACATGAGCGCCGCGGCGACGATCCACAGCACCACGGTCTTGGCCCGGCCGCCCGATCTGGTTGTCACCGTTGTCCCATGCCCTTGCTCCGCCATTCCCCAAACCTCCCGGTCTCACGTGGCTGGTGTCCGGCTGGCAAATGTAACCAGCCACCACCGCGGATCGAACGCTGCCTCGAGCAACGCGGTCACCCGGAGGGGCGGGCGCGGGTTGCACGCAGCAGCTGGCGACGTCGACCCGGTGGAAAGCGTTCGATCGCGTAGCGGAGGGTCGTCCGCGGCAGCGCCGGACCGTGCCGCACCAGGTAGACGACCAGCCGTTCTGCGTCGGTCGTCCCCGCCTCACGGAGCAGCCAGCCACACGCTTTCTGAACTAGGTCCTCCCGCTCGCTCATGAGCTGGTCGGCGACAGCGTAGGCCTGATCGAGGTGCGCCCCGCTCCTGGCGTGCGGCACCAAGGTGACCGCCGCCGCGCGCCGCATCCATCGGTTCCGAGTTCGGCTCCAGGCAGTCACACGCGGCGCGAGTTCCGGATGGCGATCGACGAGGCGTGCCGTGACCTCCGCACACAGCGCATCCACCGCCGCCCAATTCGCCACGTGACCCGCACGAATCCAGCGTGCGGCCGTGCCGAGCAATGTCCGCGGATAGGTGGCCGAAAAGCGACCCAGGACGAGGATGCCGACCAGTTTGGCTTCGTGGCACCGATGTTCGATCAGGATATTGCACAAGGTGATCGCGTGCCGAGTGGACCAGGTCAGCCGGACCTCGCGAGCGATCTCTCTCGCCAAGCCACGTACGGCAGCCGTTGTCACACCGTACAGACAGATGGCGTCTCGGCGAGTAAAGAACCGCCTGCCGCCCGCGGCGACGGCGGGGTCCGCAAGCGCGCGAAGGCGGCGGGCTGCCTCGCGGGCCACCGCTCTCGGCATGGGCGTGGGTCGCCGCTGGGGCATGGCGGCGCTACCTTCCCCCGAGTGTGAGGGGGCCCCGAGCCCCGAGGTGCGCGACGACTGGTGTTTCCCTCTGCTCGGCCGCGGTCCCGGTTCCGTGCGCGGAACAAATTCGGGACATCGGTTGTCCTACATGAGAAGGAATGGTCCCGAAACGAAGAGGGGAGCGTGCGATGCGGGGCATTAGACGTTTAGGGTTGGCGGCGCTTACCACACTGCTCGCGCTTGGCGGTGCGGTCCAGATCGCCGAGGCACAGTACTTCGGTCGTAACAAGGTCCAGTATGAGGACTTCGATTTCAAGATCGTCAAGACCGAGCATTTTGACATCTACTACTATGAAGAAGAGCTACCCGGCATCGAATATGCCGTCTTGATGGCCGAGCGTTGGTACGCGCGTCTGTCCCGCCTGCTCAATCACGACCTGTCGAATCGCCAACCTCTGATCCTCTACGCCAGCTCCCCCCATTTCCGGCAGACCAACACGCTGCAGGGCGATCTTGGCGAGGCGACCGGCGGCGTGACCGAGATCCTCAAGCGCCGCATCGTGCTGCCGTTCGCTGGGCCCCTGCCTGAGACGGATCACGTGCTTGGCCACGAGCTGGTCCACGCCTTCCAGTTCGACATTACCGGGGAGGGCGGCGGGATCGCCTTGGCAGGCGTGCCCACGGTCATGCGGTTCCCGCTCTGGTTCGTCGAAGGCATGGCCGAGTACCTCTCGATTGGCCCACGCGATCCGAACACGGCCATGTGGATGCGGGATGCCGTGAAGACCGGTCTCCCCTCGGCCAGTAAGCTCGCCGACCCGCGGTACTTCCCGTACCGGTACGGCCATTCGCTGTGGGCGTACGTGGCAGGGCGTTGGGGCGACGACGCCGTGGGACGGATTCTTAAGGCATCGCGCACGTCGAGCAGCCCAGCGATGGCGTTTTCGCGTGTGCTCGGTACGACTCCCGACTCGGTGGTCGCCGGGTGGCATCGCGCACTCCAGGAGGCCTACGAACCGCTGACGGAGCAGACGAGCACTGCCGCCGACTACGGGCGGCCGCTCATCACCAAGGAACTGAGCGGGGGCCGCCTCAACGTGGCACCCGCCCTCTCGCCGGACGGCTCCAAGCTCGTCTTCCTCTCGGAAAAGGACCTCTTCTCGATCGATGTGTTCCTGGCTGACGTCGAGACCGGCAAGATCATCCGCAAGATCACCAAGACGGCTGTCGATCCGCACTTCGAGAGCATTCAATTCATCAACTCTGCCGGTGCCTGGGATTGGGACGGGCAGCGTTTCGTCCTCGCCGCGATTGCTAAAGGACGACCTGTCCTGACCATCACCAACGTCGAGAGCGGCAAGATCGAGCGCGAAGTCCGGCTCGAAGACATTGGCGAGGTCTACAATCCCGCCTGGTCTCCGGACGGCCGCTCTATCGCCTTTTCGGGGCTCGCCGGAGGCCTCTCCGACCTGTTCGTGTACGACCTGCAGGAAGGCGAGTTGCGTCGGCTCACGAACGATGCCTACGCGGAGCTTCAACCGGCATGGTCACCGGATGGGAGCACCATCGCCGTTGTGACCGACCGGTTCACCTCCGGTCTTTCCAGTCTCCTGTACGGCAACTACGCGCTCGCGCTGGTGGATCCGATGACCGGCGACATGCAGCCGGTGGAGGCGTTCGACCGCGGCAAGCACATCAACCCACAGTGGTCTCCGGATGGCGAGAGCCTGTACTTCGTGTCGGACCACAACGGTATCGCCAACGTCTACCGGCTGCACCGGGAGAGCGGCGAGCTGTTCCAGGTGACCAACCTCTACACGGGCGTGAGCGGCATCACGGGCCTGAGTCCGACGCTGTCGGTGGCGGCGCGGACCGGACAGATCGCGATGAGCGTGTATCGGCAGGACATGAACGCGATCTACTACCTCGACCGGCCGGACGTGCTGGCGGGCGGTTCGGTGCAGGGCCCATTCGAGGGGATCGACGATCCGGCGGCGCTACCGCCGACCGATCGCCTCACGGACGATGTAGCCAGTATCCTCGCCAACGCCTTCTACGGACTCCCGCGCGATACGACCACGTACACCCGCGACCCCTACCGCACACGGTTCGCGCTCGACTACATTGGCCAACCGTCGCTGGCGGTCGGAGCGGATTCGTATGGAACGTACATCGCCGGCGGCGCGTCGCTCTTCTGGAGCGATATGCTGGGCAATCACAACCTCGCGACGGCGCTCCAGGTGCAGGGGACGTTCAAGGACATCGCCGCACTCGTGGGGTACACGAACCTGACCCGGCGGCTGAATTGGGGCGTGGCGTTTCAGCAGATCCCGTATCTCTTCGGCCAGGTCGCCTACGGTCAGGGCTCCTTCAACGGCCAACCGGTGCTGGTGGAGCAGCAGATCCTGTTCCGCCAGACGAATCGGTCGTTGGGCGGCATGGCGGCCTATCCCTTGAGCCGGCCGCAGCGTATTGAGTTCAGCGCGGGTGTGCTCAACGTCACCTACGATATCGAGGAAAAACTCCGAGCTATCAACCAGGTGGGCCAGCTCGTCATCGACTCCACGGCGAACCTCCCGGCACCGGACGCGATCAACCTCGCGCAGGCCAGCGCGGCCCTGGTGTACGACAACTCCCTCTGGGGCGTGGCGAGTCCGCTGCTCGGGCAGCGGTACCGACTCGAGGTGGGGGCGAACGTCGGCACGATCGACTTCTTTGACGCGGTCGCCGATTACCGACGGTACTTCATGCCGGCCCGACCGTTCACGATCGCCGCGCGACTCATGCATTTCGGCCGGTACGGCCCGGACGCGGAAGACTCCAACCGCCTGCAGCCGCTGTTCCTCGGCTACGACGGGCTGGTGCGCGGGTACGAATACGGGTCGTTCGACTTCTTCCAGGAGTGCAACGCCGACGGGTCCTGCCCGAACTACACCAACTTGTTCGGGTCCAAAATGCTCGTGGGCAACCTCGAGCTCCGGTTCCCGCCGTTCGGCCTCCTTGGACTTGGCAGTGGGCTCTTCGGGTTCCTCCCGATCGAGATGGTGCTCTTCGGCGACGCCGGTCTGGCGTGGTGGGAAGCGGGTGACGTCACCGATCCTACCGACCGCGACCTCCTCCGTCCGTTCTTCCTTGGCGGCGAGCGGACGCCGGTGTACAGCGCCGGGGTCGGGCTGCGGATGAATGTCTTTGGCTTCATGATCGTCGAGCTCGACTACGTGTACCCGTTCAGCCGGGAGCGCGGCGGTCACTTGCAGTTCTCGTTCATCCCCGGCTTCTAGGCGAGACGGGCCGGGACACCGCGGGGGGAGGTCGGATATCCGGCCTCCCCCCGCCGCCACTCGGGCACGCGGCTGGCTGGCTGGCCCGTCACGGTTGACATACACTTCCGGCGTGGGCTCGCCGGCATTCATTGCGTTGGCATGCTAGACGTATCGATCGGGCCGCTCGCCCTGTCCGACTTCTTCGAAGTGATCCAGATGTACTGCGAGGAGTTTCTCGACCAGGAGTTCAAGACCGAGCGGGGTGGTGGGCATCGCCGACGACGCCAGCGTGGCGTGACGCGGTGAGCGCACCGATCCTACGCCTGGGCGTGGCGGTGGCCCTCGTTGCCGCCACGCCGGCATCTCTTGCCGGGCAGGACGGCCAGCAGCCGTCCCAGGACTCGGTGGCCGCGTTGCGTGATGCCGTCGACGCACAACGGGACTTCGAGCGATTGCGGCGCTGGCTGCTGCCCCGCGCGACCCAACGGAGCACGGACCGCCGCGTGGAACGGATCGGCCGATTTCGCTACTTCCATGATGACGACGACTCCGCGCGGGGGCCCGGCGTCGAGGACCGCGAGATCGCCGAGGGCCGCACTCGATTGATTGCCTTCCTCGACTCGCTCCGCACGCTGCACCCGAACAGTGAGTGGCTTGCCGGCCAGGTCGTGCGCTACCTCGTCGAGGCCGGGCGGATGGAGGATGCGTATCGGGCTGCTAACTCGTGTGGGTCGTCTCCGTGGTGGTGCCTCATGCTGCAGGGATTCGTGGCACATCTCTCACAGCAGTACGATGTCGCTGACTCGCTGTTCGCCGCCGGTCTCGAGATCATGCCCGATGAGGAGCGTTGCGCCTGGACCGATCTCTCGTTGCTGTTGACCGGCGACACGGCGAAACAATACCGTGACGCCACGTGTCGCGACCGCGACACGCTCAACGATCGTCTGTTCTGGCTCGCCGATCCCTTCTATGCCATCCCCGGCAACGATCGGCGGACGGAGCATTTTGCCCGAAACGTCATGGACCGATTCTACCAGCACACCGACACCCCGCACGGCCTTCGCTGGGGGACCGATTATCGCGAGCTCGTGCTGCGGTATGGGTGGCCCGAACGCTGGGAGGCGGAGCTGCGCGATGGCGGCGTGGGAGACCCCTCGGTCATCGGTCACGAACGACCGGGTGGGCGGCCGTTCATGCCACCATCGGACCTGGCGGTCGCCCCCGACACCATTGCCTGGGATGACTGGCTGCTGGACGACGAGCGTGCTCGGGAGCGATACGCGGCGGCGTATGCGCGCCGGTTTGAGCTGCTGGACGCACAGGTGGCCGTCTTTCGCCGCGACGAGGGGATCGTTGTGGTCGCGGCCACCGAACTCCCGCTCCCCGAGTCGGATGGCGAGCTGGCTCCCACATTCGGCCACGCCGCGCTCGCGCTGACGCCCGCCCCCGACCACGTCACGATCGTACGCGACCGGCGCACGGCGACCGTGTCGCGGCTCGCGCTCACGGCACCGGCCCACTCCGGGATCCTGAGCCTCGAAGCACTGAACCTGCGCCACGGTATCGCCGCCAGGCGACGCGCGTGGCTGGACGTGTCCACGATCGAACCCGGGACGATCGCGCTTTCCGATCTCCTCCTGGTCGATCCAGAGCAGGCCCTGCCGAGCACGCGCGATGCCGCGATCGACGGAGCGCTTCCGTCGACAACCGTCCCGGCCGGGAGACCGGTTCACGTGTATTGGGAGGTGTACGGAGCGAGCGGTCACCTCGTTCCTTTCGCGCTCACGGTCGTCAAGGAAGGCAAGGGATTTCTGCGGCGCGTCGTCGAGTCGATCGGTCTCGCCGAGCGCGATAAGCCCACCGTGCGGATGCTGTGGGACCGTCCCATCGTCGATGCCCGCGAGGGCCTCGCGATCGCCGTGCAGCTGCCAGAGGGCGAAATGGGCTCGTTCACACTGCGGCTCCAAGTGATGATCGACGGCGGGCCGTCCGTGACGGTAGAGCGCCGCATCGAGGTCAGCCAACACACGGAGCAGTAGACGATGACCGATCGTGCTCACGCACTACGAAGCGTCACCCTGGTCGCGCTGCTGCTCGCGTGTTCGGCAGACTCCTCGCTGGTACGGGAGCACCCTCTCCCTGGCGCGGAGGCCGTCTCGCTACTTGGTGACTCGTTACGGACGCCGGCCCTCGACTCCACCGTGCGGGCAGCCCGAGAATCAGCGCTCACCGCGGCGACGCTGGCCTACCACCGTGACGCCGACAATCCTGACGCCCTGATCTGGGTCGGTCGGCGGCTGGCCTACCTTGGCCGGTACCGAGAAGCGATCGAGGTCTACACGGGTGGCATCAACCGATTTCCGGACGACCCGCGGCTCTATCGGCATCGCGGGCATCGATACCTCACCCTTCGGTCGTTTGACGACGCGCTGGCGGATCTGCTTACAGCCACCCGCCTCACCGCCGGGATTCCCGACGAGATCGAACCCGACGGGCTGCCCAACGACCGCGGCATCCCCACGAGCACGCTGCATTCGAACATCTGGTACCACCTCGGTCTGACGCACTATCTCCGCGGTGACTTCGAGCGCGCCGCCAGTGCCTACCGCGAGTGCCTCCGGTATGCAACCAACCCTGACATGCTCGTCGCCACGAGCCACTGGCTGTACATGACCTTGCGGCGGCTCGGACGCGACGCGGAGGCGGCCGAGGTGCTGGTGCCGATCGTCGCGGACCTCGACATCATTGAGAACCACTCGTATCACCGTCTCCTCATGATGTACAAAGGGGCGACGGGGCCGGGAGCCCTGCTCGATTCGGTATGGGCGTCCGATGGCCTGACGAGCGCCACCGTTGCCTATGGGATCGGCAATTGGTACTTGTACGGGGGTGAGCCGCACCGTGCCCGCGATGTGTTTCGTCAGATTCTCAGCGGGCCGGAGTGGCCCGCGTTCGGTTACCTCGCGGCGGAAGCGGATCTGGCGCGCCCGGGCCGGACGGCGGTGGGGCGGTGAGCGCATCCCATCGACCCCTCGAACGGCACGGAGTGTGCGGCATGTCAGCATCCTCGCGACGGACACGCGGCACGAACATGACGGCGCTCGTCCTCGGGGCTGCATTGGCCGTAGCGGGATGCTCCCTCTTGGAACCCGGTAGCGCTCTCCAGGAGGATCTGACTGCGGAGCGCACGGCCTGGGAGAGCCTCGGATACGCCGACTACAGCTACACGATGACCGTGCGCTGCGTCTGCACGGGAATCGTCGACGTTCCGACGCGGGTCGCCGTGGTCGACGACACCGTCTCGATGCTGGTGTTCGAGAGCTCTGGAGACCCGGTCCCGGCGGAGTACCACCGCTGGTACCTCACCATCGATCAGCTGTTCGATGCGCTTCAGGAGGCAATTGACGGCAAGGCAGAGTTGATCGGTGTCGCGTACCATCCGGATCTGCACTATCCGACGAGCGTCACGATCGACTACTCGTTGATTCAAGTGGTCGAAGAAGTCAGGTACGAGGTCTCTGACCTCATGCCTGACGGATCCCCGTCCCCAGTTCCGGAGCACTTCCATGAGTAACCTGTGCGCCATTGCCTGCCTCGCGCTGCCGGTCTTGGTCGTGTTCACGGCTCCTCGAGCCCTGGCCCAGGGCTTCGAGGGCACGATCACCATGCGCGAGATCACGCTCGAGGCCGAGCCCCTTCTCCAACGGCTGGGTGGCGACCGGGATCGGCTCTTCGCCCTGTCAGTGGAGCGTCTTCTCGAGCAGGCGCAGGGGGCGGAGATCGACATCAGCGACTATGCCGTCACGTACTACATGAAGGGGTCGATGCTGCGCAGCACCGCGCCGGGGATGGTGGACGACGCTGAAGGCTATCTGCTCGTCGACTACGAGCGAGGCTTCTACCGACTGATCCAGCCCGATCAGCAGCTGTACGTGGAGTGGACCGCGGAACCGGACGACGTCCGCGATCCGGGGGGGGACCTGCACGCGGACGAAGATGTGGAGGTCACCATCGAGCCGACGGGAGAGACCCGGACGATCAACGGCATTCGCTGCCGTGGCTACCGTTCGAAGGACGAAACAGGAACGGTGGCGATGGCGTGGCTGACAACCGAGCTCGAGGATCTCAAGGCATCGTTCGCTCGCCTCGCACAGCTTTCGGAATCGATGAGCGAAGAAGAAGACGATGCGCCGGTCGATCGGGTGCTGCAGTACGGCTTTCCGGTCCTGACGGTATCCCTCGAGGGCGACTGGGAGTACGAGCTCTCAATCGCCGAACTCGTCTCGATCGAGCGGACACCGTTATCCGACGATCTCTTCCAGCCGCCTGCCGGGTTCACCAAGATCTCGATGCAGGAAGCCATGCGGCGGCAGATCCAGCGCCAGTAGGGCCCAGGGTGCAGGTGGCTGGGTACATGCGGTGCTCCGCAGCGGGGCGGTGAGGCAGGTGCAGCCCCAAGCATTCGACG
Source organism: Gemmatimonadales bacterium (assembly GCA_041602035.1). GTDB lineage: Bacteria > Gemmatimonadota > Gemmatimonadetes > Gemmatimonadales > GWC2-71-9 > JAOTVV01. The sequence goes on from JBFIHA010000021.1 coordinate 37,935, forward strand.
ATGCTCGCACGCGGCTCGCCGGGCGTGTGCATCGAACCCCGCTGGAGACCACAACGCTTCTCGGTCACGAGATCGGGGCCCGGCTCTTCTTCAAGTGTGAGAATCTGCAAAAGACCGGATCGTTCAAGGTCCGTGGCGCTTTCAACCTCCTCGCACAACTCGATGGCGCCCAGCGTCGCAGGGGCGTGATCACGGTCTCGGCAGGCAACCATGCGCAGGCGGTTGCCTGGGCCGCGCGAGCCCTCGACATGCCGGCAACGGTCGTGATGCCGGAAAGCGCATCGCGCTCCAAGATTGCGGCGACCAGACGATACGGCGCTGACATCCTGTTGCATGGCGATTTCGCGGCGGCATTTCGTCGAGGGCACGAGCTCGAGCAGGAGCGAGGCCTCACGTTCGTTCACCCATTCGACGACGAGCGGGTGGTCACAGGGCAAGGCACGGTCGGGATCGAGATCCTGGAGCAACTGGATGGCGTGACGGCGATCGTCATTCCGGTGGGCGGAGGGGGTCTGATCGCCGGTCTTGCAGCGGCGGTCAAAGAGCGAAGACCCCACGTCAGAATCTATGGGGTGGAGCCGGTCGGAGCTGCGGCAATGCGCCGGAGCCTCGACGCGGGGAAGCCCGTACACCTCGACCGTATCCACACGATCGCCGACGGACTGGCCACACCCATGGCCGGCGCCCTCACCGTCGCGCTCGTCCAGCGGTACGTGGACGACGTCGTGACCGTGTCCGACGACGCCATGGTGCATGCCATGGGTGCCATCCTCTCCCGCGCCAAACTCCTTACCGAGCCGTCAGGTGCCGCGGGCACCGCTGGACTCCTGGGCGGGCAAATCCCCATTCGCGAGCACGATCGGGTCGTGTCCGTCCTGAGCGGTGGGAACATCGTGCTGGAGCAGCTCGGCCGGTTCCTGGCAACCCTCACCGATTGAGGCCGTCCGTCCGTCTGGACGACACACGTTCCACACCGTTCCCCCGGACTGCGACTGCTGTACTTTTGAAGCGTGCTCTCCGTCATCCGGATTCTGGGCGATATCTGGAACGTCGCCGCCTTGATTCTGACGTTGCTGCTGTCCGCAATTGCCTCCGGACACGTGGTACTGTACAAGCGGGACAGCCGAGCCGCCGTGGGATGGGTGGGGCTCATCTGGCTCGCGCCGATCGTGGGCGCCGTGCTCTACGCGTTGTTCGGCATCAATCGCATCCGACGCCAAGCCGTCGAGCAGCGGTCGCAGCATCCCTTGCTCGCCTCCGGTGCCTTCGCCGCGGTCGGCGCGGTGGCCGAACGGAGTCCACTCCCGACCGCCGTCGAGCATCTCCAAGCCCTGGCTGGATTGGTCGATCGTGTGAGCGGCACACCCCTCAGCACCGGCAACGCGGTCGTTCCTCTCGCGGACGGCGACGAGGCTTACCCCGCCATGCTCGAGACCATCGACCGGGCAACGGCGAGCGTCGCGCTGAGTACGTACATCTTCGACAACGACGTGGCCGGGCGTCTGTTTCTGGATGCCCTCGAGCGAGCGGTGGACCGTGGCGTCGAAGTCCGGGTGCTCATCGACACGGTTGGTGCACGCTACTCCCGACCGTCGATCGTGCGGGATCTCCAACGCCGTGATGTCCCGGTCGCACTCTTCGGCCGCACCGTGCTGCCGTGGCGCATGCCGTACATGAACCTCCGCCTGCACCGCAAGATCTTGGTGGTCGACGGCCACATCGGCTTCACCGGGGGCATGAACATCCGTGAGGGGAGCTTACTGGCCCGGAACCCGGCACGTCCGGTCCAGGACCTCCACTTCCGGCTGGACGGTCCGGTCGTGGCACAGCTGACCCGAACCTTCGCCGAGGATTGGGCATTCACCACTCACGAGCGACTGTTTGGCGAGGTGTGGTTTCCGACGCTGGAACCGGCCGGGACGGTGGTAGCCCGGGGGATCAACGACGGGCCTGACGAAAACCTCGATAAGGCGCGGTTCGTGTTCATGGGCGCGTTGGCATGCGCCCGAAAGTCCGTGCGCATCGTCACGCCATACTTCCTCCCGGATGCAGGCTTGATCAGTGCGTTGGATGTCGCCGCCCTTCGGGGCGTCCGCGTAGAGATCCTGCTCCCCGAGGTCAACAACCTGGCCATCGTCCAGTGGGCGTCCACCGCGCAGCTCTGGCAGGTGCTCCAGCGCGGCTGTCGGGTGTTTTACACGGCCCCACCGTTCGACCACTCCAAGCTGATGCTCGTGGACGATGGTTGGGCGTTGTTCGGCTCGACAAACTGGGACCCGCGTAGCCTCCGGCTCAATTTCGAAGTCGGCGTCGAGTGCTATGACGTGCCGCTGGCGCGCGCGCTCCACGCACTCGTCGACCGGAAGCTGGAACGGGCACACCAAGTCACGACGGGCGAGGTGAACACCCGGCCACTGCATATCAAGCTCCGCGACGGTATCGCGCGACTCGCCGCACCGTACCTCTAGCTTGCGGAGCCGCGCCGGCCTACCCGCCGATCAGGCTCAACATCCATGCACAGGCCAGTCCGCCGTAGATGCCGAGGATGTAGCCCCCCACCGCCATGAGAAGCCCGACCGGCGCCATCGCGGGGTGGTAGATGCCGGCGACGACAGGCGCCGAAGCGGGGCCGCCGATATTCGCCATACTCGCGGTGGCAACGAAGAACAACGGCGCCCGCACCAGCCGAGCAGCGATGTACAACACCAGGGCGTGTACGCCGATCCACAGCACCCCCGCGGCAACGAACGCGGGGGCCTCGAGCACCGCCTTGAGATCGGCCTGGGCGCCAACGGCCGCCATCATGAGGTAGAGGGCGGTGAACCCGATCCGGGAGGCGCCAACCTCTTCGAGCTTGGCCACCGGGCTCAACGAGAGCAGCAGACCTCCGGTCACCACAATCAGGACCGCCCAGGTAGTGTGGCTGATGATGGTGGGATCTCCCAGCACGGGGAGCTGCTGTCCCAGCGCGACAGAGAGGACCGCACCCCCCAAGCCGAGTCCGACGAGGACGGCCGCGTGCCACAGCTCCAGCGGGTGGCGGTGCGCGTGCATGTCGGCGAGTCGGCGATTGGTCGCTTCGATGGCTGCGGTTCGGGCCCCCGTTCGGCGATCGAAGGTGTGCTGCCATGCACTCATGAGAAGGAGCACCCCCATCCACCCGTAGCCGACCACGGTGTCCACCACGATGATTGGGCCGAGCAAGGAGTCGGGCGTGCCCACACTCCGGGCGATGGCCATCATGTTGGCAGAGCCACCGATCCAGCTTCCCGAGAGCGCCGCCAGACCCTTCCACGACTCCTCGGGCAGGAAGGGCCCAAAGATGATCAGGGCCAACGGCGCTCCGACGAGGATGCCCGTCGTGCCCGCGACGAGCATGAACAGCGCCATCGGTCCCAAGCGGACGAGGCTCCGGAGATCAACGGTGACCATCAGAAGGAGGAGGGCCGTCGGGAGCAGATAGCGAACCATCCAGTCGTACGCCGTCGATGCCGGAGGGGTGATTCCAAGCGTGGTGGATATGACGGGTACGAAGTAGGCATAGATGACCGGCGGCGTGAGCTCGAACAGCTTCTTCAATCGCGGCAGGCTGCTGAGCCAGAAGATCCCGGCGACGAGCGCGGCCAGCCAGGCGAACACGGCCGTGGGCTCGGTGATGAGGGCATCGGGAACCGCGTCGGGCATACTGGGGCTCGTGGGGAGGATGAGCGCCTAAGATAACGATGGCTCCCTGGTCCAACAGGCACCGGCCACACGCCAGAACGGCTCGCGCAGGCGAGCCGTCCCAGATCCCTTCTTAGCCTACCGGTATTTTCGGGTACGGTCGTCGTCAGCACCACCGAACGCGAACGCGATACTCGATCTGCACATTGCCGCGCGCCGAAACGTTGACCGTGAAGGTAAAGGTCCGCGCATCCACTCGTCGCCACTCGTGGCTCGACGACAGAATCTCCCAATCCCCACCCACCGGCTCGACGACCTGGACCTCCGCCGCGTCGTCCTTGTGATTTCGCACCTCGATCTCCCAGCTGCTCTCCGAGACGCAGCTGCTCATCACTCGATACTCCATCTGCCGCCGATCGCCCACGACGTCGAACGCCTCACCCATCTTGATTCGGACCCGCTCGTCCCGCGGCGTATGGTCGATCTGATCCTCGCCGATGAACTGCTGCGCGCCAGTCCCGTCTGCCTTGTACACCCGGACGATCCCCTTCGGCAACGGCATCCCCAATCCGTTACTTTCGCTATTCCGAAAGTCCAGGTAGACGCCCACCTTCTGGTTCGCCATCACTTGACCGTAGGATCCTCGGTAGTAGTACGGCTGCCCATAGAAGATCAGGCGCTTCTGCACACCAACCCCCGGGGCCTCGAGGAGCGTCACCTGTTTCTGCTCGTTCTGCGCCAGCGTCGTGGGACGCTGCAACGTGTACAGGTGGTATTCGAAGAAGCTCTCTTCGACAAAGGCGGCTTCCTGGGCGACAGCTGCACGCATCGCGTCCATCTGCATCTCCCGCCTGGCCCGAGGTGTCACGCGCTGAACGTCGCCCGCTACCAGTTTCAGTTGGGCGTTCTGGTAGCTCGCGCCACTCTGATTCGTGAGGGTCACCCACCCCGTGAGGTCGCCACGCGTGTCGTCTTCGTTGATCACGAACACGTAGTCGGCCTGCCAATTGAGGTTGTTCGTGAGATACGAGACCTCGAGCCGCTGGCGGGCATCCCGACTGTCTAGCAGCCAGAGGAGCGTGGGCTTGGCGATCAGGTTGTCCGGGATCTCCGGGAAGGAGAAGCGGCCAGGGAAGTTGAACGTGATCTCGTCGCCGATGCGGAGAATCGGCCCCTGGTTCACCGAGAGGACTTCGGCCTCGAACTCTTCGTCCCGGCCAGTTCGCTCGTTGTACCGATAGACCTTGACCATGCGACCGACATACTTCTCGAGCAGTTTCTGCGGATTCAGCAAGTCGTACTGGTAGTTCTGCTCCAATACCCGGAGCGACCCCGCCCGCCCCAGCGACTTGATGTGCACCGTCTCGGGCTGGATGTTCGCAGCGACGTCGCCGTACTCGAGTTGTGTCTGCCCGCGCGTGAGGGTCACATCCCGGACCTCGCGGACCAAGCCGAAGTTCTGGTTGTACACGGTGATCGTCACCGATTGGCGATCCTGGGCGGAGGATCGCAGCACGGGGACGGCCTGCGCCTGGGCGGTGTGCGCGTCCCCGAGGACTAGTATCCCGGCCAGCACCCCGCCGGCGAGGACTGCTGCACCTAACCCATTGATACGATGCGACATGGTAGTCTCCTTGAACCGAGCCTCACCCCGAAGGACGTCCCGGCCGCTGGAACTTGCACACCCAGAACGGACGGAGCCTACCACCCTTCGGCGAGTCCTCGGGACACGTGATCCGCCACGGCCATGATGGTGATCATGGGGTTCACGCCGCTGGAGGCGGGGAACGTGCTGCCGTCAGCGACGTAGAGGTCCCGCACCTCGTGCGATTCACCCAGCTCGTTCAGCACCGACCGCCGGGGATCGGCGCCCATGCGCGCACTCCCCATCTGGTGGAACGTGATATACGACATCCGGCACTTGCGGTAGCCGGCGCGATCCAGCGACGCGCGGAAGCGCTCTCGCCACCCCGAGTTGGCGAGCCCGATGCGCACCGGCGGTGTCTGCAGGGTGAACAGATCGGTGGCGCCCGCGGCGGCCAGCACCTCGGCGCCCCCCAGGAAGCCCTGTCGCACATGGGCCACGTCGTAGTCCGACAGCTCGTAGTGGACGCGAGGAATCCCACCACGCGACACGGCGACACGGCCTGGGTCGCGGTCGCGAAGCAACACCCCCACCAGACTGACGTGACCCAGACGAGTCACATCTTCCCGAAAGCGCCGAGCACCGTCCCACCCGAAGGCGCTTCCGACAAGCGCGAAGTGCGCCGGCGCCGTCTCGAACTTGACACCGTACCCAGCATCCAGGTCGGCGAACTGATCCGAGTAGCGGGTTTGCAGTGAACCCGACCACGGGTCCACCCGTTCACGAAACCGCCCCAGCAGCGCCGTGGCAGGATGGAGGTAGAGCCACCGACCGACATTTGAATTGGAGACACCGGAGCGTTTCAAGATCGCCGGCGTGTACACGGCGCCGGCGGCCAGAACCACGGCGCGGGCACGCACAGTGACGCGCCCGACCCGTCCATCCGCACCCGCAACCGAGCCTGAAACCCCGACGGCACGCCCCGCCTCGATGACCACGCGGTCGACAGTACAGCCGGACACGAGTCTCGCCCCGCGCTGGACCGCATCCGCCAGGTAGGTGCGCGCCGTCGAGTTCTTGGCACCGTGCCGACACCCGTACCCGCAGTACCCGCATTCCAGTCCTTCCGGACAATCGGTCACGTTCCGCGGCATCAGGTCCACGTGCCAGCCAAGGGCACGACATCCGCGTTCGAGAATCTGGTCCCGAACGCCTGGCGTGGTCCATCGCGTCCCGACATCGAGTCGGAGGCAGACGCGCTCCAGGCTCTCGGCAAACCGTGGCGTGGAGAAGAGCGACAGGCCAGATTTGCGATCCCATTCGTCTCGCGTCGCCTCGGGCAGCGGGAAGCTCGTGGTGTAGTTGATCGTGGTGCCGCCCCCGACACAGCTCCCGGCGAGAATAGGCATCGAGCCGCTGCGGGTCATGATGAGACCGCCGTCGAGATACAGCGAACCCAGCATGTCCCCCTCGACCTGGGTGAGGTCTTTCGAGTTCGGGTTCGGACCCCGTTCGAGCACTACCACATCGAGCCCAGCCTCGGCGAGGACACCCGCCACGACCCCACCACCGGCGCCGGACCCAACCACCACGACGTCGCAGTCGACGCGGCCGTCCTTCCCTACCGACCATTCGGGGAGCGCCGGGATTTCCTCAGAGGGAGGCGGCAGCGGACCTGGATAGCCGGCAGCCTGCCACACGGGGTGGGAGCCGTCCCGAGCCGGCCAGGTCAAATAGGCAACGTGCGCCAGCCGCTTCAAGGCCTGAAACGCCGCCCGCCGGAGCGGCACCCGAGAGAGCGCCCAACTCCGCAGCACCGCCTCACGACCCTCGCGATCGAGTGCCGTGAAGCGGGCAAAGCGGCCCGCGGTCGTCACGTTCGTGATCCGCGACTCGAGGACCGTGAGCACCAATCGAATCGCCCGCCGGTTGTCCGGGTCTCGGAGCGATTTGATCAGCCGCTCGACGCGACCGGCTGTTCCGGTTTCGGCAGCGCCGGTCGCGAACGCGCCGTGGGGATCGTCCTCCGACGCCAGCGGGGGCAGCAGGGTATCGCAGACGGCCGCCAGCACGCGGCGCTCGCGCCCAGAGAGGACGGCGTGGGACTGCTCGGCATTCATTGCGACGAAATGTCGCGTTCAGTCTGGGGGACTGGCAAGGCGTGTCTCAGGAATGACGCGGAGACAGACCGCGGTGCTCGTTAGCGACGTAGCGCGTTGAGCGCCTTCAAGATCACGGCTTTGCGCACTTTCAGCTTCTCACGAAAGTCGAGCCGGTCGGTATCGGCAATCTCCATGCGGAGATCGGACAGGTAGCTTTCCAACACATCCGTCAGGATCGCAATTTCGTCGGTGTCCAATGGCAAGTCCGGCATGAGACACCCCCGCTCGCACTATTCTCGGACGTGGGCTGTCTGCCCCTCCGCCCACTCACCAAAGCGATGCTCAGGAAGGCACGATGAAGCTCGTGTCCTCTTTCTCCTCCCGTTCCAGCTCCTTGAGCAGGTAGTTGACCGTTTGCTCGATGAGGCTCTCGACGGCCACGTCTTGCCGCCGGGCCTCGCACTCGTAGGCGTGGTAGGCGTCGTCACTCAACTCCGCCCAGACCTGAACCTTCTTCATCGGCACCTCCTGCCCAATTCAGCGGCTAACCGACTGGCACGGCTTTGTGTCCGTAGCACAGGATCCCCCCGTGGTCCTCACGACGAATGCGGCGGAACTCGAGCGTCACCTCCGCTCCCGGCACGACATCCGACGGGTCGCAGTCCGCTACCTGCACCATCAGCCTCGCCCCTTCCGGCGTCTCCACCACCGCCATCGCGTACGGGGCCTCCATCTGCAGGTCGGTTGGCGCGATGTGCACGACCGTCGAGGTGACGATCCGTCCGCGGGGCGACAGGCGAGTCGCATCGAACTCGACACCGCCGCACGCGGGACAGACGAATCGCGTCGGGTAGACCACCCGCCCACACCCCCGACACGCCGCCGCCTCCAACCGGTATCGACTCGGGATCGCTCTCCAGTATCTGGGACTCGGCATGGTCACACCCTCTCGAAAACGTGAACGACCGAGCTGGCGCCCGACCCGCCCATGTTCTGCGCCAGGCCGATCGTCGCACCAGGAACCTGGCGCTCTCCCGCTTCACCACGGAGCTGCTCGACGATCTCGATGGCCTGTGCCACACCGGTCGCGCCCACAGGGTGGCCCTTGGACTTGAGCCCTCCGCTCGTGTTGACGGGAATACGACCGCCAAGCGCCGTCTCGCCCGCCCGGGTCAGCTCACCTGCTGATCCACGTTCCGTGAGGCAGAGCGCCTCCAGCACGCACAGCTCAGCGATCGAGAAGCAGTCATGGACCTCTGCCACATCGAGGTCCGAGGGGGTGACCCCGCCGGACTTATAGGCTCGGCCGGCGGCCAAGCTCACGGCGTCGAGGAAGGTCGGATCGCCACGGTCAGCGAGCGCCATCGGTGCCGTCGCAAGACCGCTGGAGCGTATGCGGACGGGCGCGTCCGTGAACTCCCGTGCGCGTTCCAGGGGACACAGCAGCACGGCCGCTGCCCCGTCACTCACCGGCGAGCAATGCAGCAGGCGCAGCGGTTCGGCCACCATCGACGAGGTCATGACCTGTTCCACCGTTACCTCGCCCCGGAACTGCGCCCTGGGATTCAGGGCGCCATGGCGGTGGTTCTTGACCGAGACCGCCGCGAGGTCCTCCTCCGTGGTGCCGTAGCGGGCCATGTGGGCGCGGGCGATCATTGCATACAAGCCCGGGAACGTAATGCCGTGGTACACCTCCGTCTCCTGATCCGCCGCCGAGGCCAGCACGCTCGTCACGTCAACCCCGTCGTTCATCTTTTCCACGCCTCCGACCAGCACGAGGTCGCTCGCTCCCGCCGCGACCTCCAGGAACCCGCACCGGAGCGCCGCGCCTCCCGAAGCGCAGGCCGACTCGACCCGCGTCGCGGGCACGCCCGCCAGGCCCAGCTGATCTGCCATGAGGGGACCCAGATGCTCCTGCCCGACGAACTGCCCACCGGACATGTTCCCCACGTAGATCGAGTCCACTGGGGGCGACCCCACCGCGGCCAGCGCTTCTCGCGCGGCCTGCACGAACAGCTCGCGCAGCCCGCTCTGCCACAGTTCGCCGAACGGCGTCATTCCGGTTGAGATGATTGCGACGTCTCGCATACTCCGTCCCCCGTGCTTCTCGGTCCGTCAGGCGTTCAGAATGATCTTCTCGCGGTACTTGGCGTACTCGCCATACGTCAGGTACCGTCGGCGGCCGTCCAGCATCGACCGAACCGTCGGTGCCCGTGACCGCCGATCGGCCAGGAGATCCGTGGCTCGCAACACGAACGAGTCGCTTCCGGCACCGGACCCGAACGACGTAATGAGGATCAAATCACCGGCCTCCGCCTCGTCGAGGATGGCCGCGAGCCCGGTCGGCGACGACCCCGAGTACGTGTTCCCCATCGTCGACACGATCCACCCCACCTCCAGCTGTTCGCGGGTGAACCCCAACTGCTTGCCGACCGTCAGCGGGAACTTGCCGTTGGGCATGTGGAACACGGCGTAGCGGAACGCTGCCGGTTCGAGGCCCGTCTTCTCGAGGATGGCCCGTGTCGCCGCCGTCACGTGTCGGAAGTACGCCGGCTCGCCCGTGAACCGACCGCCATGTCGTGGATAGAACTCGCCCTCGCGACGCCAAAAGTCGGGCGTGTCGCTGGTATAGCTGTACGTCTCGAGCACGTCAGCCAGCGGGTGTTGTCGGCCGAAGAGAAACGCCGCGCCACCGGCTGAGGCCGAGTACTCGAGCGCATCGTTCGGCGCCCCCTGGGAGGTGTCGGCCCCGATCCCTATCGCGTACTCGACCCGGCCCGATTCGACCAGACCGAACGCGACAAACATGGCCTCCGTGCCGGCTTTGCAGGCGAACTCGAAATCGGCGATGTGCACCTCGGGACCGATCCCCAGGGCCTCGGCCACCACCGTACCGCTGGGCTTCACCGCATAGGGATGGGATTCCGATCCGATGTAGAGCGCACCGACACGTTGGGGATCGACCCCGGCACGGTCCAGGGCCGCTCGGCCCGCTGCGACCGAGATCGTGATCGTGTCTTCGTCGAGTCCGGGCACGGATTTCTCTTCGAGGAGCAGGCCCCGGCGGATGGCCTTGGGGTCCTTGCCCCACTGCGTGGCGATCTCCTCGGCAGTGATCCGATTGCGGGGGATGAACGCCCCGTAGCCAACGATGCCAGCCATGCGCGTTCGCCTCCGATGCGGGGAGCGTCGATGAGAGCCATCGACCTTGTATAAAGGAGGTGACGAGCGTGAAGAGGCCGTGAAAGTCGCCTGAAGCGCAGCACGAAGCCGGTACGGGGTCGGTGCTGCGCTGGCGAGGGGAACACGGACACGCCCGTTATCCGATAGAAACGCTCACCTTTGGCCACGGGTCCCGATTACTCGGGCACCCGCCACACCGTGTCCAACACCGTACCATCCACCCACTTCACCACGGCCACCGGCTCGTCGGTGAGGGTCGGCTTGTCGGGCGGCCCGCCCAGGATTCCCTCGACGTCGTCCTTGATCGCTTCGATCGGCCTCAGTGGGAGATCCGAGCCGCGCAGCCGATCGAGCAAGTCCTGCCGCCGCGGATTGACCGCGACGCCCCGCTCGGTGACCACCACGTCGATCAGCTCGCCCGGACCAGTGATGGTCGTGACCTCGTTCACAATCACGGGAATGCGATCTCGGAACGAAGGAACGGCGAGGATCGTACACCCCGCCGTGAGGCAGTTTTGCCATCCGCCGATCCCGTGGAGCAGCAACCCGTCGGAGTGAGTCACGACATTGGCGTTGAAGTTGATATCGACTTCGGTAGCGCCGAGGACCACGGCATCCACCAGCGACGCGAAGTTCCCTTTGCCATGGAAGTTGTATGACGTGAACGGGGACGTGGGCACGTGGCGCGGATCACTGGCGATCGATTGCACACCGGCGAGGTCGAAGGTCTGCCCGTCGAGGATGTAGTCGGTGAGCCCTGCCTGCAGCAGGTCAACGAGGTACCTGGTCGAGCCACCGCGAACGAACCGCGCTCGGACCCCGGCCTGTTGCATCATCTGCTTGAGGTACTGCACGAAAGCGAGCGCGATGCCCCCTGCCCCGGCCTGGAACGAGAATCCCGGACGCATGATACCCGAATCGCGGAGCAGCCGTGCCACGTACTCCGCGATGAGCAGGCGATCTGGACTACGGGTGATCTCCGTGGTCCCCGAGACGATCTTCGATGGATCGCCCACCGAGTCCATCTCGACCACGAAATCCACATTGTTCCCCTGGACCTGCCACGGTACACATGGAAACGGAACGAGATTGTCCGTCACCACGATGACGTGATCCGCATACATCGAGTCGGCCAACGCGAAACCCAACGAGCCGCATGCCGACGGGCCGTGG